>NZ_JBQFSG010000003.1:0-348708 GCF_056537885.1 Ruegeria sp. BJ6
AGTAGGTCACCGCCAAACCTAGAAAAATCCCCTCATCTCTCTAACGATGAAAAAAACACGACCAGGTCTCAACTGGCCAAATAGCCACTAGACCAACGCAAGACCTCAAATAGCGTAAGCCATAGGTCTCAAAAAGTGTCGCGGGATGGAGCAGCCCGGTAGCTCGTCAGGCTCATAACCTGAAGGTCGCAGGTTCAAATCCTGCTCCCGCAACCAACTTTAGCGAACCAGCCGTCGCAAGGCGGTTTTTCTCATTCCGGGATGCCCCTATGGGATACTACGCAAATATCTGCCCTTGATCGCTTGATGACCCGTTCTGCGTTCACGACCTGCATTTGAGCGTTTCTTGTTCAATAGAGGCTGCAATCCGGGACTTGATTGTCTTGTGGCGTGAAGATCCCGGGCAAGTAATTTCCTGGGTAGAAAAAAGGTAGCCTAGGCACCCGATTGAGGTGAGTATTAGAAATCTATCATATGGGGTGGCTCCCCCACTGTGATCTCGCATTGAATAGAATCACCGATTACATCGAAGGCAACAAGGGCAAGAAACTCTTCAGGTTCAGCGGGACTAGTGCACACAATGGTTCGATTGGGATACAAATTTGACCCTTGTCGAGATTTCCTCGGCAGGGGTTGATTTTATAACTAGAAATTGGGCCTGTTGATTTTACCGTTTCCTTTGACGGGCGTTGGCTTCTGACGTCGAATAAACGGCGAAAATCGGTGTTCATTTACATGTTCCGGTACAGTTATGGCAAAATCCTGTAAACGGATCGCGCCGAATCCCGTAATACTTTGAATAATTTTGTAGTTTTCGCGACCCCGGCAGGATTCGAACCTGCAACCTGCCCCTTAGGAGGGGGCTGCTCTATCCAGTTGAGCCACGGGGCCTGCGAACCTCTCTGTACCCGCCTTTTTCAGGCTTGTCATCGCCTTTGCGCAACAGTTGTAAAGATTGCCCTGTTCACGCTACCATCCGGTAAAACAAGCAATGCAGGTACCCTCGTGACCACAGATACAAAACGCCCGCTCACCCTTCGTGATGTCTCGGAAGCGTCCGGAGTGTCAGAGATGACAGTGAGCCGGGTTCTGCGCAATCGCGGGGACGTATCCGATGCCACTCGCAAGCGCGTTCTGGCGGCAGCCAAAGAGCTTGGCTATGTACCCAACAAGATTGCGGGTGCATTGGCATCAAACCGGGTGAACCTTGTCGCGGTCATCATTCCCTCGCTGTCGAACATGGTCTTCCCCGAAGTTCTGACCGGTATCAATCAAGTTCTGGAAGATACGGAACTGCAACCGGTTGTAGGTGTCACCGACTACCTGCCCGAGAAAGAGGAAAAGGTTCTGTATGAGATGCTGTCGTGGCGTCCGTCCGGCGTCATTATCGCCGGGTTGGAACATACGGATGCTGCTCGGGCGATGCTGGATTCGGCCGGTATTCCTGTCGTTGAAATCATGGATACCGACGGAAAGCCCGTGGATGCCATGGTTGGCATTTCACACCGTCGGGCCGGACGCGAAATGGCGCAGGCAATCCTGAAGGCCGGGTATCGCCATATCGGCTTTATGGGCACCAAGATGCCGCTGGACCACAGGGCGCGGAAGCGGTTTGAAGGGTTCACCGAAGTTCTGGGTAAAAACGGCGTCGAAATAGAAGACCGCGAGTTTTATTCCGGCGGATCGGCCCTGGCCAAAGGGCGCGAGATGACAAAGGCCATGCTGGAGCGATCACCGGATCTGGATTTTCTGTATTATTCCAACGATATGATCGGGGCGGGGGGGCTGCTTTATCTGTTGGATCAGGGTATTGATGTGCCTGGCCAGATCGGGTTGGCGGGGTTTAATAATGTAGAGCTTCTTCAGGGTTTGCCGCGCAAACTGGCCACGATGGACGCCTGCAGGCTGGAGATCGGGCGGAAGGCGGCCGGGATTATTTCCGAACGGCTGGAAAATCCGGACGCGGAAACAGAGGTTCATCTGAACCTGACCCCCAAGATCAGCTTTGGCGACACACTGAAACGGCGCTGAGACAGTGGCGCTGCAACGGTTGGGCAATCGCGCGGCGCGGGCTCTTTTTCTGGACCGCCATGCATTGTTGGAACAACCCGCGGGGCCTGCCACGGGCGAACACCTGCTGACCCTGATACATCGGCTGGGGTTCGTTCAGCTTGACAGTATCAACACTGTGGCTCGCGCCCATGACATGATCCTGTTTGCGCGACGTCCGACGTATCGCAGCCGGGATCTCAAGCGGCTTTATGAACGCGACCGCGCTCTGTTCGAACACTGGACGCACGATGCGGCTGTTATTCCGATGGAGTTCTACCCCCATTGGCATCTTCGGTTTCAACGCGATGCGGAATTGCTAAGGTCTCGGTATAAGAACTGGCGGCGGGACGGGTTTGAAAAACAGTTCGAAACGGTTCTTCGGCATATTCGTGATCAGGGTCCGGTTGGTTCATCCGATGTTGGAAAGGATGAAAAGAAGGGTTCGGGCGGTTGGTGGGACTGGCATCCGTCCAAAACCGCGCTGGAGTATCTTTGGCGATCCGGCGCGTTGACGGTTGTCGGGCGCGAGGGGTTTCAAAAGCGATACGATCTGACCGAACGGGTGATCGACACACACCTGCATCCCGGTCTGTCCCCCTGTGATGTCGAAGCCACCGTCGACTGGTTATGCAATGCAGCGCTGGACCGGCTTGGTTTTGCAACCTCGGGCGAACTAGCGGCTTTCTGGGACACGGTTTCTTCGGCTGAGGCAAAGGAATGGTGCCTGAGGGCCGTGCAAGACGGGGTCATAGAGGAAATTGAGATTGAATGCTGCGACGGCCGTATTCGCAAGACTTTTGCCCGTCCGAAAACACTGGCGGAGGTGGGGAAACTGCCTGCAGCCCCGGGGCGTATGCGGGTTCTGAGCCCTTTTGATCCTGCGCTGCGCGACAGAAACCGGGCGCTTAGGTTGTTTGGTTTTCACTACCGGATCGAGGTTTTCGTGCCGGAACTCAAACGGGTGTACGGGTATTACGTGTTTCCCCTTCTGGAGGGCGACAGGCTGATAGGCCGGATTGACATGAAGGCGCATCGGAACTGTGGCGAATTGCGGGTCAAGGCCCTTTGGCCGGAACGAGGGGTCAAATGGTCAACCGCCAGATCCCGACGGTTGGACGCCGAACTGGAGCGGGTTCGCCGGTTTTCAGGCATGGACCGCGTTGTCTATGCAGATGGATGGCTTCGCGATTCAAAGTAGGCTCTTGCCGATCAATCGAGAAAACCCCGGCTGTCGACCAGTTTTTTCAGTTCGGCCAGCGACGATTGCACGCCTTGGCCGGATGTGTCCAGTTGCGCCTGAGCACGGCCGTACAGTGCCTCGCGGCTTGTCAGGATCGATTTCAGCTGTTCCATCGCCTCGGGGTTTCCGGCCATTGGGCGCTCATCACCCTGTGCCCGCACCCGATCCATGTGTTCAACCGGCGATGCACGCAGCCAGATTGTGTGGAACCTGCCCAGCAACGTGTTGTAGGTTTCGGGCTCGGCCACGATACCGCCTGCCACGGCAAGGACCATCTTGTCGTGGGTTTCGATGACCCGGTTTAGGGCTCGGGATTCCAGTTTCCGGTACCCCTCCTGACCATAAAGCGCCATGACCTCGGCCACCGGCATCCCGGCCTGTTCTTCGATCAGGGCGTTCAATTCCACGAAGGGCAGATCGTATCGGGCACCAAGCAGCGCACCCAGAGTGGACTTTCCCGCCCCTCTCAGTCCGACAAGGCATATTCTGTTGGCGCGCAGGACCTCTTCGGGTTCCGGGCTGAGTGCATGCAGCACCATCTTCTTCACGTCTTCACTGGCGTTTCGATAGAGATCGGCAACACGCAACGCGTCGGAACTCCAGGGGTCATCCTCGCTGATCAGCCATTCGATGCGGTGATCCAGCGCCGTGGCGACGCGCTGCAGCAGGCCGATTGAAATATTGCCTTCGCCCGCCTCAAGCTGAGCCAGATACCGGGGGGACACACCGGAGATTTCAGAAAGGACACGACGCGGGATGGCCCGCATCTGACGGGCTTTCCTCACCCTCTCGCCCACACGGGAAATGAGTTCGCTTACCGAAGCTTCGGCCGGGTCAGAGCCGTCCTGTGCCGTGTCGTTGTCTCTGAATCCTCTGGTTTCGCTCATTCCGCCGTGCCGTTTATGTGAAATAATGCACAAATTACGACGGGCGGACCGGAGGGGCAATCCCAATTGCCGAACGGTCCTGTAATCTCAATATGTTTCGACGTGATAGCGACCGCTTTCACGCATGGTATTGCGCAGGTCGCCCCAATCCAGACCTACCCCACGCGCAATATCACCCAAGGCTTCTTCAACGCCCTGCTCCATGGCCTTCAGGCCACAGACGTAGATGTAGGAATTCGGATCGGCCAACAGTTTCCCAACCCTGTCGGCCTGTTCGCGCAGCTTGTCCTGGACATAGTGTTTTGGCTGTCCGTCCTGACGGGAATACGCAAAATGCTTGGTCAGAAATGCATCGGGCACTTTTTTAAGCGGTCCGAAATACGGCAGTTCCTGCGGACGGCGTGCACCGAACACTAGGGTCAACGAACCGTTAAGAGATGGATTTTCGCGCTGGCGCCGCATGGTAAAGGCGCGAAACGGCGCCGAGCCGGTACCGGTGCAGATCATCAAAAGTTGCGCATTAGGGTCTGATGGCAGCAAGAAGGTTGCCCCAAAGGGACCGGTGACCTGAACAGAATCGCCGGGCCGGAGATCGCAAACGTAGTTGGAGCAAACCCCCAGCTCCTCGCGCTTGACCGTCAGCGACAAGTTGTTGAAATTCGGCCGCTCTCCGTCTCGGGGGCTGGAAACCGAATAAAGCCGGGGCAGGCGGGCATTGCCGTTTTCGTCGGTGCCCGGCGGGATAATCCCGATGCTTTGCCCCTCGAGCACCGGAAAGGGCAGTGACCCGAAATCCAGAATGATGTGCCGGACATCGCTGTCGCTGTCTTCTGCCGTCAGGCGGAAATTGCCGGTGACTTTCGCCAGCGCCGGTTTGGCCAACCCATACATGCTGATTGAAGGTTTCGAAGCCGTTGCCGGCGCCCGGGCCTTGCCGCCTGCGCCTTTGTGAGCCTCTTCCAGCAAGGCCTCGATCGCCTCGTCCAGCGCTTCTATTTCGCTTTCACCCGAAACCTCTTGCTGTTCAGGCAGTTCCATCCAGTCATACTGATCTTCCAGCGAATACGGTGTGGCGACCACACGCCAGTTGTCGATTGAGCCGGTGGGACAGACAGGGATGCAATCCATACAGCCGTTGCATTTGGACGCGTCCACGACGACGTTCATGTCGTCATGTTCGATGGCCTCCTCGGGGCAGGTCATCTCGCATGTGTAGCAACGAATGCAGATTTCAGGGTCGATCAGGTGCTGCTTGAGCGGCTGGTTCATGAACTCTCGCGGTTTTTGGACAGGATCACGTCAGGCAAAACCAACGTTTCGATCAGTGCTTCGCACAGACCGACGCAGTCGGAACAGCCGACACAGGGCCCCTGCAGCGCGGATATCTGACCGGCGAGGGCTTTGAGCTGCGGCGTCTCGGCCTTGGAGCGGTTGATCTGCATTGGGGGTCTCCCCTTGTGAACAAGCCGGTTCCAGCGAACAGGACAAATGCTGAGTCCGTCAATGCTGTTTTCGTCACAAATTGTTTCCATTTGCGGCATCCGGCTTGGATTCGGGCGCTAGGCCATGTGCAGTTTGACGTATTCGAAATCGCCTGGCTTGTTGTCGATGCCCACTTTGGGTGGGGCAATCCAGCTGGCATATTCGCCGGGCTCGTAACAGGGCTTCATCAGGGACTGGATGAAATCGCCGTCAGCGCCGGACGGCAGCCAGTCCTGCAGGCCACGTTCGTATTCCTCAGCACTGACAAGTTTGCCTTCCGGGTTGAACCTCTGATCCGCAAAGACGCCGATCTTGCGGTTGAACGCCTCGTGCGGAAGCGCCAATTCAAACTCGACCCCCAGTTTTTCGATAATCTTGTTCCAGCGGCCGACGCCACCGGCGGCGTCCTTGGTATAGTCGTCCCGCAAACGCATATTAATCGCGGTCAGGGCGGGGACCTGTTTTGCCACAGCTTTTCCGTCCTCAAGATCCCAGACCGTGTATGTGTCGTTCTGCAACTTGTGGTCATCCTTCAGGCGGCTTTCCATGTACCGGCCCTTGATGCCTGCGTTGAACGCATTGGCGGCGTTGGTCGACACCTCCTGCCCGAACAGGTCCAGCGACAGGGTATAGTGCAGATTCAGCTTTTTCTGGATCGTCGGCAGATCAATGACGCCAAGATCGCGAATTCGGCCGACATCATAAGGGTCGTCGATCCCGTTTTCCTTCATGACTTCGCAGGTGCGCTGAATCGTGCGGCCAACACCGGTTTCACCCACGAACATGTGGTGTGCCTCTTCGGTCAGCATGAAACGGCAGGTCCGGCTGAGCGGGTCAAAGCCGGACTGCGCCAGCGATTCCAGCTGCATTTTGCCGTCCCGGTCGGTGAAATAGGTGAACATGAAAAAGGACAGCCAATCCGGCGTTTCCTCGTTGAACGCACCCAGCATACGGGGCGCTTCTTCCGAGCCTGACTGGCGGCGCAGCAGATCATCCGCCTCTTCCCGGCCATCGCGGCCGAAATACTTGTGCAGCAGATAGACCATCGCCCAAAGGTGCCGCCCCTCTTCGACGTTCACCTGAAACAGATTGCGCATATCGTAAAGCGAGGGCGCGGTCAGGGCCAACAGGCGCTGTTGTTCGACCGAGGCAGGTTCCGTATCTCCCTGAATGACGATCAGGCGCTTTAGCATGTTGCGGTACTCGCCCGGAACCTCCTGCCATGCTGGTTCCCCCTTGTGTTCGCCACAGGGAATTATCCGTTCCTCAACCTGTGGAGCCAGCAAAACGCCCCAGCGGTATTCCGGCATTTTCACATAATCGAACTTGGCCCAGCCTTTAGGGTCCACACTGACGGCGGTGCGCAGGTACACAAGCGAGTCCTGAAAGTTCTGCGGGATCAGATCGTTCCACCAGTTGATATAACCGGGGTGCCACTTCTCCAGCGCCTTCAGCACCTTTTTATCCTGACTTAGACCCACATTATTGGGTATCTGGGTGTCGTAACTTACGTTGATCAGGTCGAGCATATCTCTCCTCCGCCGGCCTTACACACGTTCCATGTCATATTCACCGCGCAATCCGCTGCCATAGCGTTGCAACGCACCATCCGGCCCAACCGCGTTGGGTCGCTGGAAAATCCAGTTCTGCCAAGCCGTCAGCCGACCGAATATCCGTGTTTCCATCGTTTCTGGTCCCGCAAAGCGCAGGTTGGCCTCCATCCCCGTCATTGCGTCGGGGGAAAAGCTGGCGCGTTCCTCCAAAAAGATGCGCACCTCGTCTTCCCAGTCGATATCGTCAAAGGCATAGGTCACCAGACCCAGCTTTTCTGCGGCTTCGGCATCCAACGCCTCGGCTATGTGTTCCTTCAGCGCCTCTGCGCTGTCGGGATCACCCCAGAACCGTGTGGCCAACCGGGTCAGATCGTTGCCCATGGGATAGGTGCCGAAATTGCCCTCGCTCAACGTGATTGCTGCCAGCGGTCGATTGTCGCCCTCGAACTCGTCCAGCATCATATAAGACCGGTCCACGGCCCACAGCAGTTCAGCCAGCATCCCGGCGTAACAGGACCCGTGTTCCACCAACGCCACTAGGCTGCGCGAGGTCATGTCGACCCGTTTCAGCACGCGCTTCCAATAGAGCAGAATTTCGTTGGCCAGCCAGTTGTCGCGATTGTCGAGCAGGAACTTTTCGTGCGCCAGAACATGCGCGGGGTCGCCCTGGGTCTGAAAGACGATCAGGCCAACCTTCCGCTCATTCAGGCGTAGATGCAAAATGGCGTCATCAAGCTCTCGCGCGGTCCTGAGGCTCCAGGTTTCTGCGCCCTGCTTGCACAGCTCATCGGTATCGGACGGCGCATCCTGTTCCGGACCCCTGATCGTTATCGTTGCAGTGCCGGCAGTTTGGTCAAGTGCTACCTCGACGCTGGAATAGGTGATTGAACCATCATCGCCGAAAGTTCGGGAAAGTGGCTCTAACACGATGCCTTTCGGATTGCTTGGCTTATCCGCGGCACTTGCGAATTCACGCGCGCGCTCCTGCACAACCTCATCAAATCTGGAATTCGGGGCGATTTCATCAACAAGATTCCAATCGACGGCCCGCTGACCGCGCACCCCTTCTTCGAGGGAACAAAACACATCCGCCAGATCACGCCTGACCTTGCGTTTGTCCGTTACACGAGTCAGCCCGCCGGTTCCTGGCAATACCGCAAGCAAAGGTACCTCTGGCAAGGCCACCGAGGATGAACTGTCATTGGTCAGCATGATGTGATTGCACGCCAGCGCCAGTTCATACCCGCCACCAGCGCAGGAGCCCTTGATGGCCGCGACGTATTTCTGCCCCGAATCTTCTTCTGCGGCCTCATAAGTGTTTCGCGTTTCATTGGTGAACTTGCAGAAATTCACCTTGTGCGCGTGGCTGGCGCCGCCCAGCATCCGTATGTTGGCACCCGCGCAGAACACGCGATCCTTCCCGGATTGCATCACGACAACCCTGACCTCGGGATGTTCAAATCGCATCCGCTGCACGATATCGGACAGTTCGATATCCACGCCCAGATCATATGAATTCAGCTTCAGATCATACCCGGGGCGCAGCCCACCTTTCTCGTCCACGTCCATGAACAGATTGGCAATATCGCCATCGTATTCGACGCGCCAATGGCGGTACTTCGATGGATCAGTCTGAAAGTCGATGCGCTGGGGCATGACGGGTACCTCAATGTGACATCCGGGAAGTGTAGTTTGCAGATACTCCAGCGGCAAGGTGATATTGGCAAAATAATGCATTTAACACGCAAATTTTTGCAGCGCGCTCGTGGTATTTTGCAATATCTTGCTTAAATTGGGTGTGAATGCAGGTACTGAACGCGTCGATTCAGCTCTGAAACGTCAACTCCGAACACAGGGGCAGAGTTGTTGAAGCTCCCGATCTGCCGCTCCACCATCTCGCAAAGCCGCAGGACGGCATTGGGACGTCCCATGATCTTCTTGAGATGCGCGTTCGCAAGCTGGATGCAGGCCTGCACCATGGTGCGCTCATCCGAGTGTCGCGGCAGGCACATCCAAACGGGTTCCCAGACCTCATGCGCTTCCCAAAAGAAGCCCTGATCAAACAAAACCCACCCGCCCTGCCATGCGTCGGATGCCCTGATCTGAGCTACGGACATTTCGGGCCTGACCGAGTGTACAAGCGCGGAAAACAGCCCGTCCGGATGCCGCGCGGTCTGACCCGGGACATATGCATGATCGGGTAAAACAAGGCGCACAGTTCAGGCCGGGGTGACGTTGGCCGTTTCGATCCGCTGCAACCGGGCGCAATATTCCGCAACAGCCTCCAGCGTCGCCGCGCGCGCCTCGACATGCGGTTCATGTCGGCACTCCAATATGGCGGTATCGACAGGGCAATAGGCGCGCGTTTCGATCTCGGCGATCTGGTCCAGCGTCCCGTATTGGTCGTTGCGCCCCTGAATGGCCAGAATGGGCACGCGAATATAGTCGATCACCTCGGCAACGTTCCACGTCCGGAACGCCGGATTCAGCCAGGCGTCGCTCCAGCCAAAAAACGCGCCATCGGGGTCCTCGTGGTATTTTGCCAGCCTGCTTTTCAGACCAGAATTCTCATAAGAGCCCCGCGCCCTGGCAATTTCAGCCATTCCGATTTCTTCGGTAAAGAAATGCGGCGCCTCCAGGATCAGCCCGCGCACACGGTGGTCTTCGACGCTTCCGGCATAGATCGCGGCAATGGTGGCGCCATCGGAATGCCCGAACAGGATGCAGTGTTTCACACCCGATTGATCCAGAATATGCGGCAGCACGTCGGTTGCTTCACGAGTCATGAAATCCATGGGGCGCGGCAAGTCCGCCGGATCGGATTGACCATATCCCTGACGGGAATAGGCCAGAACGCCCAGCCCGGTTTTGTCCGCAAGTTCCTGCGGAAAATCCCGCCACAGGGCCACGCTGCCCAAACCCTCGTGCAACAACACGATCGTTGGGGCGTCTGACGGCGCAGGGCCATAGCACGCGTATTCCAGTCGAATACCCCCGACATTCAGGGGCTTTGCCGGGGACCGGGTCCATTCGATCATGAAACGTCATCCCGCAATTTGAAACGCTGAATCTTGCCTGTCGCGGTTTTGGGCAGATCTTCGACAAATTCGATCCACCTTGGGTATTTCCACTTGCCGACCTTGTCTTTCACAAAGTCCTGCAGTTCGTTGGCAAGGTCACCGCCTTCGCCGTCTTTCAGGACAATGAAGGCTTTGGGCTTTTCCAATCCGTTTCCATCCTTTGCCGCAACAACCGCCGCCTCTAACACCGCCGGGTGCGCCACCAGTGCCTGTTCGACCTCGAACGGCGACACCCAGATACCTGATGTTTTGAACATGTCGTCGGTTCGCCCGCAATAGACATAGCGCCCGTCTTCGGTCATTTCGTATTTGTCGCCGGTTCTGGTCCATTCACCTTCGAATGTCGTGCGGCTTTTGTTGCGCTTGTTCCAGTACCCGTCCGCGGCAGATGCGCCCCGCACCAGCAGTTCACCCAATTCGCCAACGCCCACGTCGCTGCCGGTTTCGTCGACAAGGCGGGTTTCGTACCCCGGAACCGGACGCCCTGATGTGCCATAAGCCACGTCATCCGGTGCATTGGATAAAAATATGTGCAGCATTTCGGTGGATCCCACGCCATCCAGTATGTCGGTGTTCCACAACCGTGCCCAGCTGCGGCCGATTTCTTCGGGCAGGGCTTCGCCTGCAGAAATGCAGCGGCGCAGGGTGACATCCGGCACATCTGCGGCTTCAAGTTGTGCAACCATCCCGGCGTAGAGTGTGGGGACGCCGCAAAATACCGTGGGCTGTTCGGCTGCGATGATCTCGATCATGCCTTCTGGTGTAGGGCGGCCATTAAAAAGCAGGGTCTCGGCCCCCACGGACATCGGAAAGGTCATGGCATTGCCCAGACCATAAGCAAAGAACAGCTTGGCCGCAGAAAACAGAATATCATCCGGTTTGATCTGCAGAACTTGCGCCCCATAGGTATCTGCCGTTGCCCTAAGGCTGGCATGGACATGGCGAACGCCTTTTGGCTGCCCGGTCGAACCCGAGGAGTAGAGCCAGAACGCGGTGTCGTCATCTGATGCGTCAACCGCCTTTACCGGCATGGCATTTTCCATGAATGCATCGAAACTTATGGTCCCGTCCGGAGCTGCTCCAATCACCACAATACGTTCCAGATATGGCGAGGACAGCGCAACTGAGCCGATGACCGGCCAAAGCTCTTGCGAGACGAACAGGCAGGTCGCGCGACTGTCGTGCAGGATGGTTTCGTAGACGGGCGGGGCCAGCAGTGTGTTCAGCGGGACCGGCACGACGCCTGCCTTCAGGCAGCCCCAGAATATCTGCGGGAATTCGATCTGATCCAGAACCAGCATCGCGGCCCGCGATTCCCTGGCGATGCCTCCTCGGTTCAGCGCTCCGGCAACCTGGCCCGACGTATCGGACAGATCTCCATAGGTCAGGGTGCGCTTATGCCCAGCGATTTCCCGAAAGGCCGTCTTGTGCGACCTGCCTTCGTCCACGTGCCGATCCACGAAGTACAGAGCCGCATTGCCGTTCATGGTCATCTCTCCCGGTTTGGGTGGAGGTGCTACGCGCGGGTGGCCCTCCTCTCCAGCCCGCGCGCGCCCCTCCCCTGGCGCGCAATAATGCATTCCAAACGCATTTATGCAAGATAGTGCCGATCACAAAAGGGTTTTTGTGCATCTTAATGCACCTATCGGCTATCCCGGCAGCAAAAACAAGGTAATGGCCGGAAATGCGACAAGGATGATGACCCGAATGATATCTGACGCTACAAAGAACAGAACGGCCTTGTAGGTATCCACCATGCGCGTGGTGCGATCCATGGCGTTGATGATGAACAGGTTCATGCCGACCGGTGGCGTGATCAATCCGACCTCGACCACGATCAGAACCAGAATACCAAACCAGATGGCGACATGTTCGGCCTCGATCCGGTTCGCCATGCCACGAGTGACGCGGATACCCAGTTCCTTCATCTGATCGCGGGTCAGTTCCGTACCGGTTGCGATGGCCTCTTGAATCGATGCGAGCATCCCAGCGCCCATGCCTTCGGGGGTACCTGAACGCAGCACCTCCATCGCGGCATCTGCCTGCATGGCGGGCAGCGAGATCAGGTTGAAATCCATTGCTGATATGACCGGAAAGAAAATCGGAACTGTCAGAAGGATCATGGACAGGCTGTCCATAAGACACCCGAACACAAGATAGAAACACAGGATCAGTGCCAGTACCATCCAAGGGGAAAAGCCCTGGCTGACCACATAGTTCGACAGTTCCTGCGGCACCTGCGTGAGGGCCAGAAAACCGTTATAGAAGGCCGCGCCAAGGATGATGAAAAAGATCATCGCGGTCGAACGTGCGGTGACAAGAAAGCTGTCTGTCAGCGTTTCCCGTGTCAGGCCGCCATTAAAAAAGGCTATGACAGCGGTGCCGAATGCACCCACTGCCGCCCCTTCGGTGGGGGTGAACCACCCCAGATAGATGCCGCCTACAACCAGTCCGAAGACGACCAGCACCGGCCAGACGTTCAGCAGGGCGGCAAACCGCTCGGAATAGGGCACCGGCGGACGGGTGCCGGCGCTTTCGGGATAAAGGCGCACATAGACTGATATCGCGATGACGTAGCCGATGGCGGCCAGAATTCCGGGGATGAATGCGGCAAGGAACAGCTTGGCAATGTTCTGTTCGGTCAGGATCGCATAGATCACCAGCACGACAGAGGGCGGAATGAGGATACCCAGCGTGCCACCCGCAGCCAGTGTTGCCGTGGAAAACCCACCGGCATAACCGTATTGGCGCAGTTCCGGCAGAGCGACGCGCCCCATCGTGGCCGCCGTGGCCAGAGAGGATCCGCAAATGGCCCCAAATCCTGCGCAAGCCCCGATTGAGGCCATGGCGACGCCGCCGCGCCTGTGACCCAGCCAGCCCTCGGCGGCTTTGAACAGGGCATTCGACATCCCGCCAAGCGTCGCAAACTGTCCCATCAGCAGGAACATCGGCACGATGGTCAGCGAATAGCTGGAAAAGGTCGTGTAGGTTTCGTTCTTGAGGCGGGCAAAGGCAACCTGCGTGCCATCAGTGACCAACACAAGCCCGACGAGACCCACAAGGAACATGGCCAGTCCAATGGGAACGCGCAGGAAAATCAGCGCCATCAATGCGGGAAAGGACGCGATACCGATCTCGAGGGCGGTCAATGGGATGCCTCCACGCCGTCCCAGATCAGGATGCGGCCAGTTGCAAATTCATAGGTACGAACGCAGGCCATGTAGACGCCTACAATCGCCGCCGCCAACGAGGCGGTAAAGCTGAGCGCGTAGGCCCACCAGATCGGGAATTGCAGCAAAAAGGTCGTCTCGCCATAGGCTTTCTTGCTGACCATGCCGTCCCCCAGCTTCCACGTGATCAGGATCAGAACACCTGCAAAGACAATCTCGGTCACCATCCGAAGGAACCGGTTGACGCCCTTGGAAAAGGTGTTGGCCAGAATGTCGACCGACGCGTGACCGGCAGTGATCTGGCACAGTGGCAGGAAGCAGAATATGGCAAAGGCCACTCCGGCCTCGACCAGTTCAAAATCACCGTTCACAGGCCCGATGCCGATGCCGATCGCCCAGTCGGCAAAGCCCGGGGCAAGGGATTGCATGAACTCTCCGTGAAAGAACCCGTTCAGCAAGCGGCCCGAGATGGATATGCAGGTCAGCAAGATAAGCGCGCTCAGGACAATCCCGCCAATGATGGCCAATGTTCTGGCCAGCCCCATCATTACTTTGTGCATAAACTCTTGGCCTGTTCTTCGGAAGGTTCGGCCGCAGCACCTTTGCGCTGCGGCCTGCAGTCAGTTACCGGATCAGTTCGAATATTCCGGCGTGTACTTTTCGATCAGCATCTGCGCCTCTTCCAGCAGGGCCTGACCGTCTTTGCCCTTTGAATCCATGTCGGCTATCCACTCATCATAGATCGGCTGGGCCAGTTCACGCCATTCTGCGACGCTGGCCTCATCGATGGTGATGATGTTATTGCCCAGATCCTCGGCCACAACGCGTGCCGGACCGTCCGCGTCTGCCTGCGTTCCTCCGGCGAACACCGAAAACTCCAGACCCGAGTTGTCGTCGACCACCTTCTTCAGGTCGTCCGGCAGGCTGTCGTACTTGTCCTTGTTCATTGCCAGCACGAAGGTCAGGGTATACAGCGCACGGCCATCGAATTCGGTGTGGTTTTCAACCAGTTCCGGCACCTTGAGGGCGGTTGTGACTTCCCATGGAATCGTGGTCCCGTCGATCACCCCTTTCGACAGGCCCTCGGGAACGGCGGGTACCGGCATACCAACCGGCGTCGCCCCCAGCTTGGTCAGCAGCGAGTTGACCGAGCGCGACCCGCCGCGAATCTTCATCCCCTGCAAATCATCCGGGCTTTCGACCGGGTCGGCGGTGTGGATCATGCCGGGACCATGCACCCAGGTCCCGAGAATGTGGACGTCCTTGAATTCGTCATCCTTCATGTGTTTTTCGAACATTTCCCAGTACGCGTGGGAAACCGCCCGGGCATTCGTCATCATGAAGGGCAGTTCGAATACTTCGGTACTGGGGAACCGACCTGGCGTGTATCCAACGACCGTCCAGACAACATCCGCCACGCCGTCGATCGCCTGATCCATCAGTTCCGGGGGTTTTCCGCCCAGCTGCATGGACGGGTACCGTTCAACCTTGATGCGGCCGTCCGAGTCCTTTTCCACGTTGTCTGCCCAGACATCCAGTACCAGTTTCGGCACGTTGGCCTGCGCTGGTAAAAACTGGTGCAGTTTCAGCGTGACCTCCTGTGCCATTGCTGTTCCTGCGCTGAAACCGGTGGCCAGCGCGGCAACGGCGGCACCCCCGATCATGCTCAGAAGCGTTCTCCGATTGGTCATTTGATCCTCCCTTTGACCCCTCTTGTCTGGCGATATAATGCAAATTTTCGAAAAATATGCAAAATATTGCCATCATTTTTTTTCGACCTTGTTGGCGCAGTCCGATTTCCCGGATTGGCGTCAAAGCCGGATTGCAGTTGCGTGACGTCTCCCTCTTGGTTCCAAGACTGCAACTGAAACGGGCCAACAGGCAAGCTTCGTCTTTGTTTATGTTCGAACAAATGCCGTTCGAGTCAGTCGGGGAGGGTGACTATTCGGCCTCAGTCAGCGTCAAGCCGATGGGAGCAAGGCCGTCGATTCCACCAGTAATCACATCGCCCGCTACAACCGGACCAACCCCCGCTGGAGTGCCGGTCATGATCAGGTCGCCCGGTCGTAAGTGATAGAATCCTGAAAGATGGCTGATGATTTCGTCGATCTTCCAGATCATCTCAGAAAGATGCGCGTCCTGTCGAGTTGTGTCATTCACTTCAAGGTGGATGCGTCTGCCGTCAGAGGGTTGCCAATCGCTCGCTTTGGTCAGGGGCGCAAAAACGGCGGCGCTTTCGACATCCTTGCCCAGATCCCACGGGCGTTTCTTGTTGCGCTCACTTATCTGCAAATCCCGCCGGGTCATGTCCAGTGCGCAGCCATAGGCATACACTGCGTCCCACGCATTTTCCCTGCTGACGCGAAAGACAGGTTCACCGATGGCCAGCACCAGCTCCATCTCGTGATGGTAGTTGTCGGTTCCAGGTGGATACGGAACCACCGCACCCGACAAGATCGCATTTGGTGCGGATTTGGTGAAATAGAAAGGCGCCTCGCGATCGACCTCGTTTCCCATCTCGGCTGCGTGGGCCGCATAGTTCCGTCCGACGCAAAAAATTCGCCCCACTGGATATGCCCCGGTTTCTCCGTTTACCGGAATTTGGGGCGCTTGGGGGAGTGAAAAGAGAGCGTCGTTCATATCTGCCGTTCCTAGTGACTTACACGGGCTTGTCGCATTCGCGGCGGATCAGCTGTCCATCTCGTTCAGCTCATTCAGCAGGTCCAGCAACGTTTCATAGCCTTTCGGTCCCAGATGCGCGCGAATACGCTCGGACGCCTGAATGCTTGTCGTCAAATTGACCTGAATGATCTGATTTCCGGATTCGGTGATCTCGACGATTTGTCTGCGACGGTCGTTCGGGTCCGATTTACGTTGAATCAGAGCCTTTTCTTCTAGCTTTTGCAGTATCCGCGTCAGGCTGGGCAGCAGCAGGCAGGCACGGTCGGCGATCCTTGTGGGATCCTGCGCCCCTTCTTCCTGCAGGACGCGCAAAACGCGCCACTGCTGTTCGGTGATACCCACATCTGCAAGCATCGTTCGGATCGGGCCCATCACGCTTTCCCGTGCACGCAGTAACGCGATTGGCAGGGATCTGGATGTCAGTGGCAAGTCATTGGTCATGCGGAATCCTTGCCGAATTCCCGCCGAGCCGCAACCGGTGATTGCCAGCGCGCTTGACAGAATCAGAAAAATACTTCACATGTTAACAAAAGGAGGAGACGCATGCCGCATATCACCGTGGACTATTCAGCCAATATGGAAGACCGGGTTGATATGGCCGGATTTTGCAGCGCTTTGCGCGAAGCGGCGATAGCAACGGACGTATTGCCCATGGCTGGTATCAGGGTCAGGGCCATCCGCGCCGATCATGTTTCCATTGCCGACGGTAATCCTTCGCACGGCTATATCGACATTTCTGTCCGGTTGCGCGGCGGACGTGATTTGCAAACGCGTAAGGCTGCAACACAAAAGATCTTTGATGCGGCACAAGCCTTTCTTGAACCGGCGCTTCAACAATTCCCGATCGCCCTGTCCCTCGAGATGCGGGACATCGATCCGGACCTGTCCCCAAAAACCGGCACGATCCGGGACCATCTGAAAAAGGTTGACTGAGATGACTGACCTGCAAGCAAACATCACGAAACTGGAAACGCATCTCGATCGCTTTCGCGGAGATGGAATCCTGAACCTGATCGGCGGTGAAACGGTTCCGGCGTTGTCCGGCGAGACATTCGAAACACATTCTCCGGTGGACGAAAGCCTGATCTGTCCTGTGGCGCGAAGCGGGGCCGAAGATATTGACGCGGCTGCGGCTGCGGCTAAGGCGGCCTTTCCCGCGTGGCGCGACATGCCAGCGCTTGAACGCAAGAAGATTTTGCATCGCATCGCCGATCTGATTGTCGAGCGTGCAGAAGAGATCGCATTTTGCGAGTGCTGGGATACAGGTCAGGCCCTGCGGTTCATGTCCAAGGCTGCCCTGCGTGGGGCTGAAAATTTCCGGTTCTTCGCTGACCGTGCTCCGGCGGCCCGGGACGGGCAGAACCTGCAATCTCCGACATTGATGAATGTCACGACGCGGGTTCCGATCGGACCGGTGGGTGTCATTACGCCATGGAACACGCCGTTTATGCTCAGCACCTGGAAAATTGCGCCTGCCCTGGCAGCAGGATGCACGGTGGTGCACAAACCGGCAGAGTTTTCGCCGCTGACCGCCAGAATACTGGCTGAAATCGCGCATGAGGCCGGCCTTCCCGCTGGGGTCTGGAACCTTGTAAACGGATTTGGTGAAGATGCAGGCAAACGCCTGACCGAACATCCAGATATCAAGGCCATCGCTTTTGTCGGCGAAAGCAAAACCGGTTCAATGATCATGAGACAGGGGGCCGAAACGCTTAAGCGGGTGCATTTCGAGCTTGGCGGCAAGAACCCGGTCATCGTGTTTGACGACGCCGATCTGGACCGTGCGCTTGATGCGGCGATATTCATGATCTACTCGCTGAATGGCGAACGCTGCACCTCGTCTTCCCGGCTGCTCATTCAGGACAGTGTAGCGGATGAGTTTCTGGCCAAACTGACGGAGCGTGTGAATAATATTCGCGTTGGCCATCCGTTGGATCCGGCGACCGAGATCGGCCCGCTGATCCATCAGGAGCATTTCAGTAAGGTTACGTCCTATTTCGATATCGCGAGAAAAGATGGCGCAACCATCGCAGCGGGCGGTGAAAGGGTTGGTGACAAGGGGTGGTTCGTGCGCCCCACGCTGTTTACCGATGCAACCAATGACATGACGATTGCGCAGGAGGAAATCTTTGGTCCGGTCCTGACCGCGATCCGGTTCACGGACGAAAGTCAGGCTCTAACACTGGCAAATGACACTCAATATGGCCTGACAGGATATGTCTGGACCAATGATCTGACCCGTGCGCTGCGCTTTACCAACGCTCTTGAAGCGGGGATGATCTGGGTCAACAGCGAAAACGTCCGCCATCTGCCTACCCCGTTTGGCGGTGTCAAAGCCAGCGGCATCGGACGTGATGGCGGGGACTGGTCGTTTGAGTTCTACATGGAGCAAAAACACGTCGGTTTTGCCACCGGCCAGCACGCCATTCCGCGCCTTGGCGCCTGAACCCGCATAGAAACGCGCATCCTGTTTTGAGGAGGAGAAAATGGGCGAAATCGTTCTGGCAGCTAAATGCACGCACGTTCCGACCATGCTGATGTCGGAACGGCCCGGACGCCTGGAAGGTGCCCGTAAACCGGCTATCGACGGGCACCGGGAAATCGCGCGACGCGCCAAGGCGCTGGGCGCGGATACGATTGTGATCTGCGATACCCACTGGGTGATCAACGCGGGCTATCACATCAACGCCAACCATCGGTTCAAGGGGCTGTTCACTTCAAATGAATTCCCGCAATTCATCCAGAACCTGCCCTACGAATACGAAGGCGACGCGGCGCTGGGCGATGCGATTGCGGAAAAAGCCAGCGACATGGGCGTCTATACCTTGTCGCATCAGCTCGACTCGCTGGAGCTGGAATACGGTACGCTGGTTCCGATGCGCTTCATGAGTCGCGAGGGGGATTTCAAGGTGGTTTCCGTTGCTGCCTGGTGCACCGTTCACGGTCACGATGAAAGCCGCATTGTTGGCGAGGCGATCCGGGCCGCGATTGAGGCGAGCGACAATAAGGTTCTTCTGGTCGCATCAGGTTCGCTCAGCCACAAAATCTGGGCCAACAAGGACTATGCGGCCAACAACGGCACCTTCACCATCAGCTCGGAATTCAATCGTCAGGTCGATCTGCACGTTCTGGATATGTGGCAAAGGGGTGATCACGCGACGTTCTTGAAGATGCTCGGAGAATATGCCGAATATTGTTGTGGAGAGGGGTCAATGCACGACACCGCCATGCTTTACGGTGCGCTGGGTTGGGACAGTTACACCGCGCCCTGCGAAGTCATTACCGAATATTTCCCCAGTTCCGGTACCGGGCAGACCAACGTGATCTTTCCGGTTCAGTAAGGAGGACAAACATGCCTGTACCCGCACCAAACCTCTATCCGTCGTTCAACATCGTCCGGCTGAGCCACGTTGAATACCGCGTCACCGATTTGGCCGCGTCGCGCGCGTTTTACGTGGACACTCTGGGCCTTCAGGTCACGCACGAAGATGATACCCACATCTATCTGCGAGCCATGGAGGAACGCGGGCATCATTGCATTGTTCTGGTACAGGCTGATCTGGCCGAGGTCGGAGTGCTTGGTTTCAAGCTGTTTGACGAGCCCGATCTGGACAAGGCGGCAGAGTTCTTTTCGGCTCGTGGTCTGCCTGTGGACTGGGTCGAGCGCCCGCATATGGGCCGCACACTGCGTACCCGTGATCCGTGGGGCATTCCGTTGGAGTTCTACGTCAAAATGGATCGACTTGAGCCGATCCACCAGAAATACAGGCTCTATAATGGGGTAAAACCACTGCGGATCGATCATTTCAATATGTTCTCGGCAGATGTGGATGCCTCGGTCGCGTTCTACAATCACATGGGATTCCGCGTTACCGAGTTCACCGAAGACGACGAAAGCGGTAAGGTCTGGGCCGCCTGGATGCACCGCAAGGGTGGGGTACATGATGTGGCCTTTACCAATGGACTTGGCCCTCGTCTGCATCACACCGCGTTTTGGGTACCGAACCCGCTGAACATCATTGACCTTCTCGATCTGATGTCCACCACTGGCTACGTGGACAATATCGAACGAGGACCGGGTCGCCATGGCATTTCCAACGCATTTTTCCTGTATGTGCGTGATCCTGACGGGCATCGGATCGAAATCTACTGCTCGGACTATCAAACCGTCGATCCCGATCTTGAGCCGATCAAATGGTCGCTGACCGATCCGCAGCGTCAGACTTTGTGGGGCGCCCCCGCACCGCGCAGCTGGTTCGAAGAGGGCTCGACTTTCGAAGGGGCCAAAACGGTTCAGAGCGCACTGAACGCGCAACCCATCATCGCGCCATAAGGGGTCAGGAATGAAATGGAACGAATTTGCTGGTTGGGGCAAAAAGATAGCCGACTGGTCGCAGGACTATCACCTGACCGTCGGTGATAAGCCGGTACGGGCGCGTTCCGAGCCCGGAGATATTCTGAATGCGCTTCCGGTCAGCCCGCCAGAGACATCCGAGGCGATGGAGGAAATCTTCAAGGATTTCGAAGACATCGTGATGCCGGGGATTACTCATTGGCAGCACCCCCGGTTCTTTGCCTATTTCCCAAGCAACGCGACGCCGCCGTCTGTGCTGGCTGACTACCTGATCGCCACCGTTTCGCCACAGTGCATGCTGTGGCAGACTTCTCCGGCGGCCACAGAAATGGAAACCCGCGTGCTGGACTGGTTGCGTCAGGGTTTGGGTTTGCCGGACGGGTTTCATGGTGTCATTCAGGACAGCGCAAGCGGGGCGACCCTTGCCGCCGTTCTGACCATGCGCGAGCGGGCCCTGAACTGGCAGGGCAATACAAGGGGCCTTGCAGGTCAGTCACCGGTTCGGGTCTATGCCTCTGGCGAAGTTCATACCTCGATCGACCGGGCAATCTGGATCGCGGGTATCGGTGAAGACAACCTTGTTCGCATTCCCATAGAGGGCCCAAATCGCGGCATGCAGGTTGAAAAACTGCGGGAAGCCATTCGGGCTGATCGTGAAGCGGGGTTAACCCCTGCAGGAATTGTTGCCTGTGTCGGTGGGACGGGTGTTGGTGCAACAGACAACATCTCGGATGTCGCGGACGTCGCGCGTGAAGAAGGTCTTTATCTTCACGTTGATGCCGCATGGGCCGGAAACGCGATGATCTGCCCCGAGTTTCGCGCTCTCTGGGCCGGTGTCGAACGGGCCGATTCCATTGTGTTCAACCCGTATAAGTGGATCGGCGGACAATTCGATGGCTCGGTGCATTTTGTCCGTTCGCCCGAGGATCTGACCCAAACGCTTGCCATCAGCCCCGAATTCCTCAAGACCCATGGCAAGGACGGCATCATAAATTATTCCGAATGGTCGGTGCCGCTTGGCCGACGGTTCCGCGCACTCAAGCTGTGGTTTCTGATCCGTGCCTACGGGTTGGAGGGTTTGCGCGAACGGGTGCGCAAACATGTAAAATGGTCACAGGCTTTGCATGACAAGCTGGCTGCGGAACCGGATTTTCAGATTGTGACTCAGCCGATGTGGTCGCTTTGGACCTTCCGGTTCGTTCCGGATTCGAATGCCGATCTGGATGATTTGAACCTGCGTTTGGTGAATGCCATCAATGACGACGGGCGCATCTACCTGACGCAGACCCGCGTGGATGGTGATCTGGCGATCCGTTTTCAGGCCGGTCAGTTCGAGACGACGGAAAAGGATGTGATGATGGCTTATGACGTCATCACTGAAATTGCACGAGGGCTTGCGTGATGCGGTTTGCTACATTCAGTTCTAATGGTGAGACATTCTATGGTGTCGCGACTGAAGGCGGGATGATCGCGCTGTCGCCGGAATTCCCGGACTGGCCGACTCTGCGCGAGGTGATCGGGGCTGGCGGGCTGCACGATCTGGCGATGGCCGCCAAGGGTAGGGACGTCACCCATCCCAACGGCAGCTTCACCTATGAAATTCCGATCCCCGCGCCGGAAAAGATCATCTGCGTTGGCGTGAATTTCCCGGACCGCAATGCAGAATACAAGGATGGCAAGGACGCGCCGCCGAACATGTCGCTGTTCATCCGGTTCCCCAGATCGTTCACCGGGGCAGAGCGGCCATTGATCCGCCCGCCGGAAACACCACAGCTGGACTATGAGGGCGAGATTGCCGTGATCATCGGCAAGGGAGGTCGGCGCATTCCGCAGGAAAAGGCGTATGAGCATATCGCGGCGGTGTCACTGTGCAACGAAGGTACGCTGCGTGACTGGGTGCGGCATGCGAAGTTCAATGTCACGCAAGGCAAGAACTGGGACAGTTCCGGGGCAATTGGCCCTTGGTTAGTGCCTTTTTCAGCATCTGCGCAGCTGGACGATATTCGTCTGACCACGAAGGTGAATGGCGAGTTGCGCCAGAACGACCGGACCAGCCGGATGCTGTTCCCGATCCGGCGTCAGATCGAATATATCTCGACATTCACGACGCTGGTGCCTGGTGACATCATCATTACCGGTACCCCCACAGGTGCGGGGGCCCGCTTTGATCCGCCCCGCTTTCTGAAACCCGGAGACGTCATCGAGGTTGAGGCCGAAGGCATCGGCAAGCTGGTTAACACGGTGGCAGACGAATGACACCGGATCAGCATAAGGAAGCCGCCGAGACCTTGTTTGAGGCTGAGGTGAGCGGGAAGCAATGCGGCCTGTTGAGCCTCCGCTATCCTGGCATGACGCTGGACGACGCGTATGCCGTTCAGAAGCGTCTGGTTGACCGAAAGCTGGCAACGGGACGGCGGCGGATCGGCTGGAAAATCGGCCTGACCAGCCGTGCCATGCAGGACGCGCTGGGCATCGATACGCCGGACAGCGGCGTTTTGCTGGACGATATGGCTTTCGATACCGGGGGAACTGTTCCCGCCGGGCGGTTCATCCAGCCTCGTATCGAGGCCGAGATTGCGTTTGTCATGAAAGCGCCGCTTGCCGGAGCGGATTGCTCGCGCGACGATGTGCTTGCCGCGACTGACTATGTTTGTCCGTCGCTGGAAATCCTCGACACGCGCATCCTGCGCGCCGATCCCGAATCGGGACAGGCGCGGGTCGTGACGGACACCATCAGCGACAACGCCGCGAATGCAGGGGTTGTTCTGGGGCACGAACGCCATCGTGTCGACGCCCATGATCTGCGTTGGGTCGGTGCGTTGGTGACGCGAAACGGAACGGTCGAGGAAACAGGCCTTGGAGCCGGGGTTCTGAACGATCCTGCTACCTCGGTTCTGTGGCTGGCCCGGCGCATGGCCGGGTATGGACTTGCCATCGAAGCCGGGGATATCGTTTTGTCGGGCTCGTTCATCCGCCCGATCGAAGCCCCGGCCGGATCTGTGTTTCACGCCAATTTCGGGCCGTTCGGCTCGGTTCAAATCAATTTTGCCTGAAGGGATTATGCAATGCCAGCTCCGGTAAACAGGTTCAAACAGGCTCTGATAAAGGGTGAAAGGCTGATTGGTTGCTGGATGAGCTTTGCCGAGGCAAGCGTTGCAGAGATCATGGGCACAACCGGTTTCGACTGGCTGGTGATCGACGGAGAGCACGCGCCAAACGACATTCGGTCGATCCGCGATCAGTTGATGGCCCTCGCGAACAGCCCCTCGCATCCGGTTGTGCGTGTGCCTGTTGGCGAAACCTGGATGATCAAGATGGTGCTGGATGCGGGTGCGCAGACGATACTGGTGCCGATCGTAGAAAGCGCGGAACAAACGCGCGAGCTGGTGCGGGCGTGCCGGTACCCGCCACACGGGGTACGCGGGGTAGGCGCAACCGCCGCACGTGCAACCATGTTCGGAACGGCGGGCGAATACATTCAGACAGCAGATCAACAGATCTGCCTGCTGGTACAGGTGGAAAATCGCGCCGGCATTGCGGCCCTGGACGAGATCTTGCAGGTGGATGGTGTCGATGGCGTTTTCATCGGCCCTGCGGATCTGTCAACGGATATGGGGTTTCAGGGAAACAGCGCCGCACCTGAAGTGCGCGCAGTGGTTGCCGATGCAATTTCCCGCATCAAGGCTGCCGGCAAAGCTCCGGGCATTCTGGGCACGACAGAAGAGGCGACGCAGGCCTATCTGGATATGGGTGCACAGTTTCTGGCGGTTGGTATCGACGTGATGGTTCTGGCCAAAAATGCGCGATCTTTGTCGGCGCATTGGCAGGCCAAATAGGGAATACGTATTTCCGCATAATTGACCCAAACCCCCCCTCGCCGTTAGCTTCATCTCATTCAGATATTTCAGCGCCGAAACCGTGGCGCACCACCGGGGAGGAGTAACGTGAAACGCATTCTGTGCGCAGGGATGGTGTCTGCACTCGCGCTGGCAACAGCCGCAACGGCCGACATCAAGATCGCCCATGTCTATGGCAAGACAGGTCCGTTCGAGGCTTATGCCAAACAATCCCATGACGGGCTGATGCTGGGGCTGGAATATGCCACCGGCGGCACCATGGAAGTCAACGGCGAGAAAATCGTCGTGATCGAAAAGGACACACAGCTCAAGCCTGAG
Organism: Ruegeria sp. BJ6; assembly: GCF_056537885.1. NCBI lineage: Bacteria > Pseudomonadati > Pseudomonadota > Alphaproteobacteria > Rhodobacterales > Roseobacteraceae > Ruegeria > Ruegeria sp. BJ6. Next base: position 24,676 of record NZ_JBQFSG010000003.1, read on the forward strand.
AACGGCAAGGCATTGCTGGAAGAAGCCTATGGCGATGACGAAGTTGATCTGGCGGTAGGCCCGGTCAGTTCCGGAGTTGCACTGGCGATGCTGCCGGTTGCCGAAGAATACGAAAAACTGCTGATCGTGGAACCTGCGGTAGCGGATTCCATTACCGGCGAAAACTGGAATCGCTATGTATTCCGCACGGGCCGCAACTCCTCGCAGGATGCGGTTGCCAACGCGATTGCCTTGGCGGGTGAAGGTGTCCATATCGCGACGCTGGCGCAGGACTATGCCTTTGGTCGCGATGGTATCGCTGCTTTTAAGGAGGCGCTGGAAGGGGCCGGGTCGGGTATTGTGCACGAAGAATATGTGCCAACCGACACCACGGACTTTACGGCCGCAGCGGAACGGATTTTCAACGCGATGAAGGATCTGGACGGCGAAAAGCGCCTGTTCATCATCTGGGCCGGTGGCGGTAACCCGATGGGCAAGATCAACGCGATGGACCCCAGTCGTTTTGGTATCGAGATCGCGACAGGCGGAAACATTCTGGCGGCCATGAAAGGCTACAAGGATTTTCCGGGCATGCAGGGCGCGACCTATTACTACTATGACATTCCGAATAATCCGGTGAACGACTGGCTGGTGAAAGAGCACGAAGCGCGTTTCGGCACACCACCCGACTTCTTCACTGCGGGTGGCATGGCGGCGGGCATTGCCGTGGTCGAAGCGATCAAGAAGGCAGGGGGTGCCGATACCGAGGAGCTGATCACTGCCATGGAAGGCATGGAGTGGGAAACGCCCAAGGGCAAGATGAAGTTCCGCCCCGAAGACCATCAGGCGATGCAATCCATGTACCACTTCAAGATCAAGGTGGATGACAACGTCGAGTGGGCCATCCCCGAGCTTGTCCGTGAGTTGACGATCGACGATCTTCCGATCCCTGTTCGCAACCAGTAATCCCTGTGACCTTGTCCGGTCCGGAACCTGCGGGGTTTCGGGCCGGTCCTTTGAAAAGAGACGCCCACAACCATGCCCTCCCCTATTCTTGCAACCGAGGACCTGACAGTTCGTTTCGGCGGTCATGTCGCGGTGGACACGGTGACCTGTTCGTTTGATGCCGGAGAGCTGACGGCTATCGTTGGCCCGAACGGTGCAGGCAAGACGACCTATTTCAACCTGATATCGGGTCAAATCCCTGCCTCTGCCGGCCGGGTCTTTCTGCGTGGGAATGATATTTCGGGCCAGTCGGTATCGCGCCGGACCAAGGCGGGAATTGGCCGCGCGTTTCAACTGACCAATCTGTTTCCGAACCTGACTGTTCTTGAGAACGTTCGGCTGGTGGTTCAGGCCAGATCCGGTCAGGGGTTCAATCTGCTGTCGATGGCCATCAGCCACGCCGAGCTGACGGATGCTGCCGATGCCATCCTGCAGCGGGTGCGTCTGCTGGACAGCCGCGATCAGGTCGTATCCGAACTGTCCCATGGTAATCAGCGGAAACTGGAGGTCGCGCTGCTGATTGCGCTGGACCCAAGCGTTTTCATGTTCGACGAGCCCACCGCCGGGATGAGCGTGGACGAAGCGCCCGTCGTTCTGGATCTGATCGCGGAACTGAAAGAGCTGACCGACCGCACCATATTGCTGGTCGAGCACAAGATGGATGTGATCCGGACGCTGGCTGATCGGATCATCGTTTTGCACAATGGCGCTCTGGCAGCTGACGGGCCACCTGCCGAGGTGATGGCGTCGGATGTGGTGCAGGAAGCCTATATGGGGCGGGAGCTGGAAGATGTCTGATCCAATTCTCAGGCTTGAAGGCGTCTATACCAACATCGCGCAGTATCACATTCTGCAGGGGGTCGACCTGGAAGTGCCCCGCGGTGCGGTGACCATGCTGCTGGGGCGTAACGGCGTCGGCAAGACAACCACTTTGCGGACAATCATGGGGCACTGGCGCGCGCATCAGGGACGTATCCTGTTTGATGGCGAGGATATTACCCGGATGCCGACCCCGGCAATCGCACGGGCGGGCGTTGGTTTCGTGCCTGAAGACATGGGCATTTTCTCTGACCTGACGGTCGAGGAAAACATGACTCTGGCCGCCGTTTCCGGTGCCATAGATCCGAACCGGTTGGATTGGGTCTTTTCCGCTTTTCCACCGCTCAGGACTTTCTGGAAATCCGAGGCCGGGACTCTGTCCGGGGGACAGAAACAGATGCTGTCCATCGCGCGGGCCATGATTGAGGAACGCCGCCTGTATCTGATTGATGAACCGACCAAGGGGCTGGCTCCGGCCATCATCTCGACCATGGCGAGGGCCCTGAAGGACCTGAAGGAGCAGGGCGCTTCAATCCTGCTGGTCGAGCAGAACTTCTCGGTTGCAAAAGCGCTGGGCGACAGCGCCAATGTCATGGATGACGGGCGCATGGTGTGGGCCGGCCAGATGGCGGAACTTGCCGGTGACGCGGACCTTCAAGAGCGGCTGATGGGCCTGAGCATGGAGGCGACGTGATGGTGAACCGGAACGGTGGCGCCGGAGATATTCAGCTTCCGGCGGGGATATTTATTGCAAGAGGAAGAGGCGGGAATTGTCATGACTGCGGCACCTGAACACGCGCCTACAATTGCCCGGCTCTCACTGGTGGAGCGGCTGACGCCATGGATGCCTGTCCTGCTGATTCCTGCGCTGATCATCCTTGGGTTTCTGGTGATCCCAAGTTCCACATCCTGGTTGACCCTGACGGTATCAGGGCTGGCGATGGGGATGATGATCTTTATCATGGCGTCCGGTCTGACGCTGGTGTTCGGGTTGATGGATGTCATCAATTTCGGCCACGGCGCCTTTGTCTCGGTCGGGGCGTTTGTCGGAGTCTCGGTGTTGCTGGTGCTGGGGCAGATGACTTCCGCGCCATCGCTGGCGTTGAACCTCGCCGCGCTGATGGTGGCGGTGTTCGGGGCCATGGCGGCAACCGGCGCGATGGGCTGGGCCTTTGAAAAGGTGATTGTCGAGCCGGTCTATGGTCATCATCTCAAGCAGATTCTGGTCACGATGGGTGGTCTGATCGTTGTTGAGCAGCTGATTATCGTCTTGTGGGGACCGGAGGAGATTTACATCGCACGGCCAGAGGCGTTGAAAGGTGCGGTAACGTTTGCCGGTGCTGCGATCGAGAAATACCGTCTGGTCGCGGTCGGGGTCGGGCTGGTTGTCTTTGCCGTCATGCGGTGGGTTCTGCGCCGGACCAAGATCGGGTTGATCGTCCGCGCAGGTGTGGAAAACGGCGAGATGGTCGAGGCGCTGGGCTATCGCCTTCGGCTGGTCTTTGTCGGCGTATTCATTGCCGGTTCGGCGCTGGCCGGGCTGGGCGGTGTGATGTGGGGCCTTTATCAGGAGGTCATCACGGCGCATATGGGCAATCAGGCCATGATCCTGATTTTCATCGTGGTGATCATTGGCGGGCTGGGCAGTGTCGAAGGGTGCTTTATCGGCGCACTGCTTGTGGGCCTGATGCAGAACTATGTCGCCTTTTTAGAGCCTAAAGTTGCCCTGATTTCGAACATCGGACTGATGGTCGCGATCCTGATGTGGCGCCCGATGGGCATGATCCCTGTGGTGAAAGCAAAATGATCAAAGCTGTTCTTTCGGGCGACACGCCCCGCTCGGTTCCTCTGGCCCTGATCCTCGGCGTCATTCTGATCTGTCTTGCGCTGGCGCCGTTTCTGTTTCCCGGTGTGCGGACCGTGGATACGGCAGCACGTATCTGTATCTTTGTTGTTCTGGTGGCCAGTTATGACCTGTTGCTTGGCTACGGCGGTATCGTCAGCTTTGCGCATACCATGTTTTTCGGGATCGGGGCCTACGGCGTGGCATTGGCTTCGACACATTTGGGTCGCGGGTTTGATGCGCTGATGCTGGGTTCGGTGGCCGGGGCCGTGGTTGCGGCAATACTGGCCCTGATTATCGGCCTGTTTTCGCTGCGCGTCAGGGCCATCTTTTTTGCGATGATCACGCTTGCGGTGGCATCAGCGGTTGCGGTTCTTGTCAGTCAGCTGTCAGGTCTGACCGGTGGAGAGGATGGTCTGACGTTCAAAACACCACGGGCATTGGGGCCTGCGTTCAAATTTGGTGGTGAGCTGTTCGGCGTCAAACTGAATGGCAAGTTGCTGGCCTATTACCTGATCTTCTTTGGCAGTCTCGTCCTGTTCCTGTTGATGTTGCGGGTCGTGAATTCGCCATTTGGGCGGGTCTTGCAGGCGATCAGGGAAAACGACTTTCGTGCTGAATCGATCGGATATCGGGTGGTTCAATATCGTGTTGCCGCCACATGCCTGTCAGCTGCGGTCGCGGCTCTGGCCGGCAGCCTTTACGCCATCTGGTTGCGATATGTGGGGCCGGATACGGTTCTGTCGATGGAGATCATGATCGATATCCTTTTGATGGTGGTGATCGGTGGAATGGGTACGATGTATGGGGCCATCATCGGGGCCACGGTATTTGTGATCGCCCAGAACTATCTGCAGGCCTTGATGGGGACGGCTTCGGGGCTTGTTGAAGGATTACCGGTGTTGCCGCAACTGCTCAGCGCGGATCGTTGGCTGCTTTGGCTGGGTGTGTTGTTCATCCTGTCGGTTTATTTCTTTCCCACAGGTGTTGTCGGGCGATTGCGCGGGAACAGGTAACGGAATTCAACCCTTCATGGTGGCGGCTGCCCGGGCATAGCCACCGGATGCGCCATCAACGAAATGAACGTGATCGTCCTGCGTTGCAGATGGCACAAAGCAGGTCATCATCGCCTCGGTCTGAGCGTGCATCCCATAGCGAATCTTGCGCCCCTCCCATGCTTCTTCCAGCATGGTCGTGATCCTGTTCAGCGTTGCGTCATCGCAATCCAGGGTCATTCGTAGCCCGTCATCGAATTTACGGAAATCGGCGTTTTTGCTGACCATCTGCCGGTAATGCTCTGGATCAAAGCTGCCCATGGCCCTGCCGGATTTGAACAACAGCCAGATCAGCAGGTTTTGACCCAGCAGGAACACTTTTTGCAATCCGAGGTTTCGTCCGGCGCGCGATACGTGTGCATCCAGATTCAGCCCCGGGGGCGGCCAGTTCATCGGAGGGCCATTGAGCGGCACAGGATGACCGCCCCGCTCCAGCCCGTCCGAAAGCGCAACGATGCGCTGGGCAAGATCGGCGAAATCGCGTTCGCTTGCCTTTTGTGTTGGCTGAATGATCAGGGATACAATGTGCCCGTTCTGCGCATGGCAGTTGGACCAGCGGCAGGACAGGCCGGTCAGGTCTGGTTGTGCGCCGGGGAGGGCCGGAGGTACCTCATAGGCCCCCGCTTTCATTTTTGTTTCCGCCCAGGCCAGACCGCCGCCGTTGAACATGGCATAGTCCACGCCGTCTGACGCAGCATATCGTGCAACCCGAATGTCGCGGCCAGTGTTTCTGATATCCGCCACCGGGATCAGCGCGGCGCGCAATTCGATGGAGAACTCTTCCCGTGCCCAGCATCGCAGCTTGGCAAGCGCTGCGCGTGTAGCATCCGCATCTTCGCCGGGCACGGCAAAGGAAGCCCCGTCGCCACCAAAAACATAAGGAAACCGCTTGCCGTTCAATGCGTTGATCATGGCAGAGATCACTGCAGCACCCACCATGTTTACCGTCTTGTAGCGGCCATTCTCAATTTCGCCGGTTGAGTTCACGATGTCGGTGATGCCCGCATACCAATCATCCGGAACCGGAGAAAACTGCACGGGTTCCGCAAGTGAGGCGAAATCACGCATTAGGGTCAGGTCTTCGTAGAACGAGCTTTGCGTATCCGCCATTGTCCCCCCATTGATGCGTTTGGTTGCAACATTAACGTGTTGATACCCCGGAACCGGTATTTGCAACAAACCACACGTGCTTGTGTGCATCGCCGGGACGTGCCAAGCATCCTGGCAGAGGTTCGAAGCAGGGGGCAGGACATGCAGGCAGGATTGGTGGTGTTGTGTCTTGCCTATGTGCTAAGCCAGTTCTTCCGCGCGTTTCTGGCGGTTCTGACGGCTGATCTGGGACGCGATATCGGTGCGACGCCCGAGGATCTGGCCTTTGCCTCGGGACTGTGGTTCCTGATCTTTGCGGCCATGCAGATCCCGGTGGGATGGGCGCTGGACCGAATCGGGCCGCGGGTCACCTCGGCCGTTTTGCTGATGATCGGTGGTGCCGGCGGTGCGGCCTTGTTTGCCGTAGCCACAACACCGTTTCACGTGGCCCTTGCAATGTCTTTGATCGGGATCGGATGTTCGCCGGTTCTGATGGCATCGTATTTCATATTTGCGCGCGAGTTCCCTCCGGCAAAATTCGCCACGCTTGCCGCTGTCATGCTGGGTGTGGGGTCGGTCGGAAATCTGGTGGCATCTTATCCAACGGCGCTGGCCGTGGAACTGATGGGCTGGCGCGCGACCCTTGCGGGTTTGGCGGTGATTTCGGCGGTGGTGGCCGCCGGGATCTGGTTCACGGTGCATGATCCCAAGCGGGTCGAGACCGAACACAAGGGATCGCTGATCGATCTGCTGAAAGAGCCCGCGCTTTGGACGATCCTGCCGCTGATGCTGGTGGCCTATGCACCATCCGGCGCATTGCGCGGATTGTGGGCAGGGCCTTATCTGCTGGATATTTTTGGGCTGAGCACCACTCAGATCGGTCAGGCGACGCTGATCATGGGGGCCGCGATGATTGCCGGTACCTTTGCCTATGGCCCGCTCGACCGCCTGCTCGGGACTCGGAAATGGGTGATTTTCGGCGGTAATGTTCTGAGCTGCCTGTCCCTGTTCCTGCTGTGTCTGTGGATCGATGATGCGGTCTGGTTGTCGGTTATGCTGATGGCACTGATCGGTTTCTCAGGTGCGGCGTTCCCGGTGATCATGGCGCATGGGCGCGCCTTTATTCCGCCGCATCTGGTTGGCCGCGGAGTGACACTGCTGAACCTCTTTGGCGTGGGCGGCGTTGGACTGGCACAGTTCGCCACCGGCCGCATTCATGCGGCAACGGTGGACATGGGACCAACCGCGCCCTACACAGCGATATTCGGCTTTTTTGCCATCACCGTTGCCATTGGTTGCGTGATTTATCTGTTCAGTCGGGACAGCATGGACTGACGCAACGCCCTTCGGGAGACCCATGTGAAAGACCCAGTCGTCATTGCTCCAAATCTGAAACGCAGACTGTCGGGCGTGACTGCAACCATCGCGCGGTTGGTGCCGTTGCAGGTGCAATGGATCGATATTGCCGCAACGGGACCGGGTCTGCCCGCCAACATTCCGCATATTCCGTTGGGGCGTTTGCCGTTTCTGTCGCGCCGTACACTGCGCGTCTGGCACGCGCGGCGGAACACCGAAATGCTGTTGGGCCTGATCCTGCGCGGGTTGTTTCGACTGAAGCTGAAACTGCTGTTCACCAGTGCTTCTCAGCGCGCCCATACCGGTTACACCAAATGGCTGATCGACAGGATGGACGCGGTAGTCGCAACTTCGCGCAAGACCGCTGGGTATCTTGAACGTGACGCGCAGGTGATCATGCACGGGATCAACCTGCAGGATTTTGTTCCGCCCAAGGACAAGGCTGCACTGCGGGCACAGCTTGGCCTGCCGGATGGGCTGTTGCTGGGGTGTTATGGCCGTATCCGGCACCAGAAAGGCACTGATGCCTTCGTCGATGCGATGATCGACCTTTGCGGGCGGTTCGAGGATGTTTCGGGCATCGTCATGGGCCGGGCCACCGAGAAACACACCGGCTTTCTTGGTGAGCTGAAGGAAAAGGTCGCAAAGGCCGGTCTGTCCGATCGAATCCTGTTCATGCCCGAGGTGACCGTCGATCAGATCGCCGAGTGGTATCAGGTGCTGGACCTGTTCATCGCCCCGCAGCGCTGGGAGGGGTTCGGCCTTACCCCGCTGGAAGCGATGGCATGTGGCGTTCCGGTTGTCGCCACCGATGTCGGCGCGTTTTCCGAGATCGTCACGGACCCATCCCTTGGCCGTGTTGTCGAACCGGGTGATATCCCGGCACTTGCAGATGCGGCGGCTGAGATGTTGCAGGATCGTGATTCCCTGTCCCGTTCGGGCGTCGCAGCCCGCACGCACGTCGAGCAGAATTTCGACATCAATGGCGAGGCAAAGACGCTAGTTGCGCTGTATGAGCGCCTTCTGAACGGCTGATCCCCCTCAATTCGGCGTCATTCGCTGAATTCACCGCCGAAAGCCCTTTTTTCTTTTCTGCAACGCGGCTATGAACGCGCGTCCTTTATTCAGGAGACTAAAAATGGGCTATCGCGTCGTTGTCGTCGGCGCCACGGGTAACGTGGGCCGCGAAATGCTGAACATTCTGGCTGAACGCCAGTTCCCCGTCGATGAACTTGCCGTGCTGGCAAGCCGTCGGTCGCTGGGCACCGAGGTCAGCTTTGGCGACAAGACACTGACGACCCAGGATCTGGCCACCTTTGACTTTACCGGCTGGGATATCGCGTTGTTCGCCGTGGGCTCTGCCGCAACCAAAGACTATGCGCCCAAGGCTGCTGCTGCGGGCTGTGTGGTGATCGATAACTCGTCGCTGTATCGTTATGATCCGGATATTCCGCTGATCGTGCCCGAGTGCAATCCGCAGGCAATTCACGACTATTCCAAAAAGAATATCATTGCGAACCCCAACTGCTCGACCGCGCAGATGGTTGTGGCGCTGAAGCCGCTGCATGATCGTGCCAAGATCAAGCGGGTTGTCGTTTCGACCTACCAGTCGGTATCCGGAGCGGGCAAGGAAGGCATGGACGAGCTGTGGGACCAGACCAAAGCCGTCTACAACCCGATCAACGAGGTTGAGCCGAAGAAGTTCCAAAAGCAGATCGCCTTTAACGTCATTCCGCAGATCGACGTCTTCATGGAAGATGGTTCGACCAAGGAAGAGTGGAAGATGGTTGTCGAGACCAAAAAGATCGTCGACCCGTCGATCAAGGTCACGGCCACCTGCGTTCGCGTACCGGTCTTCGTCGGCCATTCCGAGGCCGTGAATATCGAATTCGAAGAATTCCTCGACGAAGACGAGGCCCGCGACATCCTGCGCGAGGCCCCCGGCATCATGGTGATCGACAAGCGTGAGGCCGGTGGCTACGTCTCGCCCGTCGAATGCGTCGGCGATTTCGCGACCTTCATCAGCCGCATCCGTCAGGATTCGACCGTCGAGAACGGCCTGAACCTTTGGTGCGTTTCGGACAACCTGCGCAAGGGTGCGGCGCTGAACGCGGTACAGATCGCCGAGCTTCTGGGCCGTGAGGTTCTGAAAAAGGGCTGATCGGCAAACACCGGAAATTGGGTCAGGGCCGCTTCAGTCGAAGCGGCCTTTTCTTTGCCCTAGATGACAAGCCTGCCCCCACTTATATGGCGCGTGCACCGGGCGGGATTTCGTGATCTGCATGGTGTGTTTTGTTTGCTGGACGTGCTGCTTCAAACACACCAATATCGGACTCAGGCAGAGTATATGGGGCGAGACGTGGGTGGTCTTGCAGGAAACAGAATTTTCCGCGCTCTGGTATTGAGCGGCGCGCTGGTCCTGATGGGACTGGTAATCTTCGGTTTTACCGGTCGTTTTTTTGCGGCGGGTGATTCAATTGCCCTGATGCGACCGCAGGCGGGTGTACTGTTGGTTGCGTTTGCCGCCATGCTGCTGTTCGTGAGGGCAAAAGGATTTGCGGTGATTTCACTGGCCCTGGCGATTACCGCCATTGGCTCGATCGCGTCCGGGTTCATTCCCTCAGGGCCTGATTGTGATGACGAGTGCCTGACGCTGTATCAAAAGAACCTGTTGTCCAAAGCCTGGCCGCGGTATTCGCTGGCGGATGATATCCTTGCGTCCAATGCTGAAATTGTGACCTTGCAGGAGGTTTCGTCCCACAACCAGAAATTCATGAGCAACCTGTTCGACCGGTATCCACATTCAATAAAATGCGAATTCCGGCCCGAACAGAATGTCGCGGTCCTGACGGCGTTACCGATTGTTGAAGGTTCAGAATTTTGCTTGCCGGGTAAAGGGCTTGCCGGAATTCAGGTGGTGACACCGGGCGGGCAACCGGTCTGGGTGGTATCGGTACATCTGAGCTGGCCCTTTCCCTATGATCAATTCGAGCAAAGCAAGATAGTCGCGGAACATGTTGAGAATCTGGATGGGCCGGTGTTGATTGCAGGGGATTTCAACATGGCCCCCTGGGGTGGCAGCGTGCAACGGATCAGGCAGGCCGCAGATAACCAGAATTTCGGCACCGCGCTGAATACCTATAATCTGGGTAGTTGGGCGATACCCATGCCCATAGACAACTTGCTGGTTCCCAAGGGTACAACCGGAACGGCCGTGCTGCGACCATTCATGGGGTCGGATCACCTGGGCATTCTGGCCCGGATCCGGCTGCCGTAAACAAGAAAACGCCTTGGGAAACACGGCATCGGTTCAGGCAGTGATATGGTTCAGTTGGCGTTTTCAACAACCGCTTTCAGGTTGGCAAGTCCGGCATCATAGTCCGCACCGACCCATTTATCCATCATCAAGCCCATCCAGCGTGCCATCGGATTTAGGCCCAGATCGGATTCGAACCCCCAAGTGACCTGCGTTTCTGCCCCTTCGGGTTGTAGCGTGAATGACGCCGTAGCCTTACCCATCGAACCAAAATCAAGCGCGGTTCTGACAAGCTGCCCCTCGATGCTTTCGATGATTTCCTGTGTGCCCGACCCGACCTGAGGATGGTCCGAGGTCCATGCCAGCTTGTTGCCCACGCCAGCGTCGGGGCCGGAATAAGCAAGTCTGGTTTCCGGATCACGCGCCAGCCAGGGGGACCATTGTTCAGTCAGTTGCATGGAATTCACATAAGGAAAAATCGCGTCCGACGGCGCATCTATCGTGATGCTGCGCGAAACCCGGGCTGTGCCGGGCAACACGAAAGAGATGGCAATCATTACCAGAACGGTCAGGATCAATGAGTACACAATGCGTTTGATCAATCTCATTTTGGGCTCCAAACAAACTATGCAGGCCCAGAATATCAAAAAAAGGCGCGCAACAGGTACCGTTGCACGCCTTTTTAAGTCGCTGGCTTTTCGTGCCGGTCGGATCAGACCAAAACGAATTTCTTTTCCTGCGGATCATAACATTGCAGATCGCCTTCGCCGATGTCGGTCCACAGACCATGCACACTCAGCGTTCCGTCCTGAACCGCCGATGAAACGAAAGGGAAGGTCATCAGGTTTTCAAGCGATGCCACAACGGCTTGTCTTTCAAACTGACGTGCCTGCTCGGTGCTGTCCTCGACATCGGCGACCAGCTCGTATTTCGGTTTGAGGATATCCATCCAGCGCCCGACAAAGCTTTCTTTGGCCTCCAGTTGCGGGGCCTGGCCCTTGCACATGTCAATGCAGCCCTGAACGCCACCGCATTGCGAATGACCAAGCACGATCAGATGGGCAACCTTCAATGCGGTGACCGCATATTCGATGGCGGCACTGGTGCCGTGGTGATCGCCGTCAGGTGCATAGGGTGGCACAAGGTTTGCGATGTTGCGGTGAATGAAAAACTCGCCCTGATCAGCTCCGAAGATCGAGGTGACGTGAACACGGCTGTCGCAACAGGATATTACCATGGCGCGCGGACGCTGGCCCTCGGTTGCAAGCCGTCTGTACCAGGCCCGGTTCTCGGAATAGGTTGTGGCCTTCCAACCGTGATAACGCTGTACCAGGTAGTTCGGCAAAGGTTTGGCAGCATCCATAATTCTGTCCCCGCGATTTCATGCTGACGGCTGATTTAGTCCGAATTCAAACAAATTTCGAGAGATTATCGATGAGAAGCGCAACCTTTTGCAAAGGATTGTGGCCAAAGGATACGGATACGCCGTGGGGGCGGGAAATACTGGGGTAAATGTGGTGGAGAAAATAGTTACGCTTCAACAATGCGAATCCGTGCGTCTGGACACGGATCGTCTGGCCGGACTGTACCGGCAACTCGGAGAGGACAGTGCCGAAGATGTCCTGTGCCGCGCGGTCGAGGAGATGGCGGCGCGTCTGTCGAACTGCGAACAACTGTGGCGGCGGCGCGACTGGCTTGGCCTGCGCAAAAGCGCCCGGTCACTGGTTGCAATGGCCGATCAGGTCGGCATGACCGCTTTGGCGCGGGTGGCCGGCGACGTGACCGATACGGTCGATTCCGGCGATGCGGTTGCAGCGGGCGCGACGCTGTTCAGGCTGATCCGGGTTGGCGAGCGATCGCTGATGGCGGTGTGGGACCAACAGGATCTTTCCGTCTGACGGGGGTTGCGGGTGGATCGGGGGTGGCTAGTCTGGGCGCGCAACAACACGGACGAGATGCCCATGCCTCTGACCTTTGCCAAGCCGACCGACCAGGCCATCGACCTGCATGTTATCGCACAGTCCGATCTGGAAGACTGGCTTGCCGGCCAGTCCGAGGTCGTCAGTTCGTGGATCAATGCAAACGGGTTCACCGGAGCGATCGGGCAGGCCCTTCTGATACCCCAAGCCAACGGGGCGCCCGGTTTTGCGGTGGCAGGGTATGGCAGCAAAGGCAGTCCTGCGCGCAAACGTTTTCCGCTGGCTGCGGCGGCAGAGGCCTTGCCCAAGGGCGTGTATCGCATTGCCTCAGGGGTCGCGGCGGATGCATTGGAGGTCGAATGTTTCGGCTGGCTGATGACCGGTTATGCCTTTGACCGCTACAAGGCACAATCGTCTGCGGGGGCGGAACTGATTCCCCCGGATGGCGTCGATGCAACTCGTGTCGAAGTCATGGCCAATGCCGAGGTCCTGATCCGCGATCTGGTCAACACCCCGGCGGCCGATATGGGCCCGAACGCCTTGCAATCAGCGGTCGAAGCCATGGCGCAGGAGTTCGGAGCGTCGTGTGAGACCATTACCGGCGAAGCGTTGAACGATCGAAACCTTCCAATGATTCATGCAGTTGGTCGAGCGGCGGATCAATCGCCCCGGCTGATCGAGTTGAACTGGGGGGAGGCTGGACCAAAACTGACTTTGGTTGGCAAGGGCGTCTGCTTTGACACCGGCGGTCTGGACCTGAAACCGGCCTCTGCAATGGCATTGATGAAAAAGGATATGGGTGGGGCTGCGAATGTGCTGGGTCTGGCGCAGATGATCATGGCGCTGAATTTACCGCTACGGTTGCGCGTTCTGATCCCTGCGGTCGAGAATTCGGTGGCTGGAAATGCCTTCAGGCCCGGCGATATCCTGACCTCGCGCAAGGGTTTGACCGTCGAGATCAACAATACGGATGCCGAAGGCAGGCTGGTTCTGGCAGATGCCCTGACGTTGGCGGATGAAGACAACCCCGACCTGATCATCTCGATGGCAACGCTGACCGGCGCGGCGCGGGTTGCCGTTGGGGCCGATCTGGCACCGTTCTATACCGACGATGAAGATGTGGCGGCATCGCTGGGGAAAGCCGCAAAGATCGTGGCCGACCCTGCATGGCGGATGCCGTTTCATGAGCCGTATGAGGCATTGATCGAACCGGGAATTGCCGATCTCGACAACGCCCCGTCGGGCGGGTTTGCCGGGTCGATCACGGCGGCTTTGTTCCTGCGCCGGTTCGTCACTGACAGCGCCTATGTCCATTTCGACATCTACTCGTGGCAACGCGCCAAAGAGCCGGGGCGCAGCAAGGGCGGGCTGGGTCAGGGACCGCGGGCCCTGCTGAAAGCATTGCCCGAGGTGCTCAAGCTATGACCAGGTACAATGTGGTTCTGCCGGTTGTTGATTTGCTGCGCGATCCGGATGGGCGGCGCGACAGGCAGCTGCTGTTTGGCGATTTGGTGACGGTTGAAGACACGGCCGAAGGGTGGAACCGCATTATTTCGGAAAAAGACGGGTATTCCGGTTGGTTGCGCTCAGAGGCGCTGGGCCCGATTGCTGAGCCGACTCATTGGGTCAGCGCGCCTGCGACGCATGTGTATTCCGAGCCCAATATGAAAAGCCCCGACTGCATGTCGCTGAGTTTTGGCAGCAAGCTTCGTGTGGTTTCCGAAAGTAAGAATTTTGTGGAGGCAGACGTGGGGTTTGTTCCTAAAGCCCATGTCCAACTCATAACCAGCACTTCATCCGACCCTGTTGCAGTTGCGGAGCTGTTTCTGGGAACGCCTTACCTGTGGGGCGGAAACAGCCGGTTCGGGCTGGATTGTTCGGGTTTGGTGCAGGCCGCTTTGCTGGCTTGCGGTGTCTCGTGCCCCGGCGACAGTGGCGATCAGGAACAGGCGCTGGGCAGGAATTTGCCGGATGGAGCCCACCCCGAACGCGGGGATCTTATGTTCTGGAAGGGGCATGTGGCCTGGGTTGTGGATGAAGACACGCTTTTGCACGCCAATGCCCATCATATGGCCGTCCGCTTTGAACCATTGAAAGAGGCGATCAGCCGGATCGAGGCGCAGGGTGACGGGCCTGTTACAGCCCACAAAAGGCTCTAATCCGGGTCAACCGATCGGATCAGCTTGCGTTCCAACACCCGCAGGACAGCGCGCAGGTCGTGGCCACGTTTCAAAATACGCCCGTCCATCCCGACGACCGAATACATGCCCTGCCGCAATCGCAGGCGCGGATGCTTTTCCACGCGGTAAATGGGATGCTCTGCGGTTCGTCGGAAAATCGAAAACACGGCCGTTTCGCGCAGGCTCGATATTCCATAATCGCGCCACTCTCCCGCAGCCACCATTCGGCCGTAAACAGAGAGGATCAAAGACAATTCGCGTCGGTCGAAGGCGACCTGCGTCGGGGCCGCACCCGCTGGAAACGGGCTGGGAGGCTGCATGTTCATGTTCCCAGCCTTGCCGGATTTTCGCGCCAAATCAAGCCTTCAGCATTTTTGTCACCCGCAATTGAGGTTCCGGGAACACGCGGTACCGAGTCGTCCCTACCACAGATTTGTCTGGTTTTCACGCGAAACGCCCCTGGCAGAACCAGCCTGCGGACATCGTTCCACCATGGCCATAGAACAGCCATAGCCGGTCGCCCTGTTCGGTGACAACGGTCCAGTAATCACGCACGCCACTGCGCCAATTGGGATCGTCCAGCCACCATTCCGGCGCAATCCGTTCCGGGCCGGTTGCCTGCGCCAGTTGCCAGTCGCGACCGCGCCAGCGAAATGCTGTCGGAATATCCGGAATACCGGGGGCCATCACGGGTTCGGGCTGCCACATCAGCAAAGGACGGGGGCGGACGGGGGCGGGCCAGTTGCACGCCGGTTTCGACCAAGCTGCGGCCAGCGTTTGTGCCGTCTTTTCGGGGATGTGGGATGAGGCCGGATGACAGCGGGTGATCGTCTCCAGCCCGACCCGCGTGCCCAGTTTGCCGATCAGGTCATCAACAGCGGTATGACCCTCCAGGCGGTTGCGCACCGCTTGACGGGCCTCGGCATGACCAGACAGCGTGCGGGCGTAGACAGGCTCGGTCTGCACTGCCTCAAGCCGCAGCATGTCGATGCCATAGCCTGCATCGATCTTGTCAATTTTCATCTCTAACAAAGGGCGAATGCGATGTTTGTCAAAGGTTGGACTGGCCATCCCGACCTCGATCACCTCGGTAGCCTGGTCAGCGCGGTGCGCCTCCAGCCGCAGGGTTCGCGCCCCGCGCCCCTTTTCTTCCAGCCGGGTGCAGAGCGTGGGCAGAACCCGGTCGATGGCGGCCATCACATCCTCTTGCAGGCCAATTGGGTTGGGCAGGGTCATCCGCACTGCAAAGTGAAGTGGGCGGCGGGCAGGCGAGACCGGTTCGGGCGCGCTGCCCATGGCCTGATCCAGCCGCAGCACCAGACCCCGTCCGAATCGCCGGGCCAGGCTGGCGCGGGGCTGGCCCAGCAGATCACCGATCCGACGCAGGCCCAGCCGGTTCAGTTGCGCGATGGTCTGATCGTCCAGCCGCAGCGCCGCGATCGGCAAGGGGCTGAGTGCGCCATAGGCCTGACCCGGTGCCGCAATCCGGGCCCCGCCACCTGATGCTGCCACTTGAGGCGCCGCGCCGCCTTTGGTCCAGTGCCGCCGCTTGCCCGCACGGGCACGGGTGGCGCGGGCCTCCTGGCTGATGGCGTCGCCGGTACGATCCGATGCAGCTTCCTGTCCAGCATAGCGCGCCAGCGCCCAGGCCGCGCCCAGCGTATCAGCGATGCCCATTTGCACGCTCAGGCCCATATCGGCGCAATCGGTTTCGACTGTGGACAATAGAGTTTCTTCGCCACCAAACAGATGCGCACAGCCTGACAGGTCAATGACCAGCCCGTCGGGGGCTTCTTCAGCCACCCAGGGGCTGAACTTACCAGCCCACCGCCTGAGAGCTGTCAGAAACGCAGTCTCAGCCGGGGCGTTGCGGGGGCGTGTAACAAGGGTTGCGCACATGGCATGGGCGTCGCGCACCGGCTGCCCCGTGCGCAAACCAGCGGCCTGCCCTTGCGCATTCAGCGAGGTGATGACCTGCATGTTGGCGCGCTCGGCCACCACGGCAAGCGGACCAGCGTGCAGGCCACGGGCGGCGCGTATCAGCCTTTCCGCCCCAAGGCGAGGAAACCACAACGAGAGTATTCGGCGTTTCGGCATCGGACAGTCAACAAAATGTTCTCATTTTGTTCTTATCCGGGAATCTACGCTTGAGTCGAGGGTGATTGCTGTTTTTAACCGCAGGTCACGCGCTGGATAACACCCGCGTCGTTCACAAAGACATTCAGGCGGTCAACCCGATAATCCTGCGTGGCAATGTCGTTCGGTCCAAGCACGCGTGCCTTTTCCGGCAGGCTCGCCTGAATCGATGACACTGGCTGGCCGATCGAGTCGGCGAACGCCTCTCCCTTGCAGAAGGCCAGATCGACCGGCGCCGCCTCGGGTGTGGATGCGCTTTCGATTGGAATCTCTGATTCAGCACACGCCGCCAACATGATCAGAATCGGGACAAAACGGTACATTGGCGCTCCTTCAATCGCTTATGTCGGATATGTAATATCAAATATTTAGCCAACCTGTCACGAAAGCGCAGTTGAAAACACCCTGTAATTGACGCAGGGTCGGGGCAAAATTGACAGGGAGATTAGCACCATGCGTACCCGTGCAGCCGTCGCAGTTCAGGCGGGCAAACCTTTGGAAGTGATGGATGTGAACCTCGAAGGCCCCAAGGCGGGTGAGGTTCTGGTGGAAATCAAAGCCACCGGCATTTGTCACACAGACGAATTCACCCTGTCCGGTGCCGACCCCGAGGGGTTGTTCCCGGCCATTCTGGGCCACGAAGGCGCAGGCGTGGTGGTCGAGGTCGGACCGGGCGTCACCAGTCTGAAGCCGGGTGATCACGTCATCCCGCTTTACACACCAGAATGCCGGGAATGCGAATACTGTCTGCATCCCAAGACCAACCTGTGTCAGGCGATCCGTGAAACGCAGGGGCAGGGTCTGATGCCTGATGGCACCTCGCGCTTTTCGACGCTGGATGGCGATCCGATCCTGCATTACATGGGCTGCTCGACCTTCGCCAATCACACTGTCCTGCCAGAGATTGCACTGGCCAAGGTGCGTGAGGACGCACCCTTCGACAAGATCTGCTATATCGGCTGTGGCGTCACCACCGGCATCGGCGCGGTGATCAACACGGCCAAGGTTGAAATCGGCAGCCGCGCCATCGTGTTCGGTCTGGGCGGAATTGGTCTGAACGTGATCCAAGGCCTGCGTCTGGCCGGGGCCGATCAGATCGTCGGTGTCGACCTCAATCCGTCAAAGGTCGAGATGGCGACCAAGTTCGGCATGACCGATTTCGTCAACCCGAGTGATGTAGAGGGCGATCTGGTTCCTTATCTGGTTAACCTGACCAAAGGTGGCGCGGACTATACCTTTGACGCCACCGGCAATGTGGGCGTGATGCGCGCAGCGCTTGAATCGGCACACAAAGGCTGGGGTGAATCGATCATCATCGGTGTCGCGCCTGCAGGTGCCGAAATCTCGACCCGCCCGTTCCAACTGGTTACCGGCCGCTCGTGGCGCGGCACGGCTTTCGGCGGGGCGCGGGGCCGGACGGATGTGCCCAAGATCGTCGACTGGTATATGGAAGGAAAGATCGAGATCGACCCGATGATCACCCACACCATGGGGTTGGATGACATCAACAAGGGCTTTGACCTGATGCATGCGGGCGAAAGCATCCGCAGTGTGGTGCTCTACTGATATTGAATTGAAGGGCCGCAATCTGCGGCCCTATTTCATTGGATTTTGCCGTTTGTTCAGCGCCCGTAGCGCGCCAAAAATGTATCCACGGCCTGTATTGCGACCTCATCCACTTCGGCCTGCGAAAAAGTGGTTTGAATTCCGAATACCGCCCGCGTCCACAAACGAACCTTGCAAAGTTCCGAAAACTGTTCCGCCGCCATCGGGATGTCTTCGATCACAAGATCACCTGCCTCAACGGCTTTCTCAAGATACTCGCACAACTGGCGCTGGCCGTTTTCCGGCCCCGCCGCATAGAAAGCGCGGCCAAGTTCAGGAAAACGGTCGCGCTCGGCCACGCAGATGCGGAACACTTGTTGCGCAAAGTCCGATACCAGAAATCCGACCAGTTGCGCGGCTGCGATGGTCAGCACCTCGCGCACTGGTTTGCAGTCGTCGACCATGGACAGAATGCGTTCAGACATGCGCTGGCATTCCGTCTGAGCCACCTCCATGAACAGCAGGCGCTTGTCAGGAAAATAGCTGTAGAGTGTCGCCTTGGACACTCCTGCTGCGCGGGCGATGTCGTCCACACTTGCGCCTTCGAACCCGTCGGCCATGAACACCTCGCGCGCGCCACGCAAAACCTGATCGAATTTGCGCCCTGTGCGAAGGATAGTGGCGGCCTGGGGCATGACATCTCCTGAAGAATTCGGTTCTTCAAATTTATAAACCGTTCAGTTCAGTTTCAACGATTATCGGCACCGGTTGCATGATTTGTATCAATCAGTATTTTAGAACTATTCTAAAAAGAGGGCAGGCATGCGGTTCTTCACCCAACGCAAACATTTTCGCGACCTGACGGATCAGGAAGTTATCGCTCTGGCTATTTCGTCCGAAGAGGATGACGCGCGTATCTATCGCTCATATGCCGAAAAGCTGAGGGAAGAGTATCCCTCAACTTCCAGAGTTTTTGATGGCATGGCTGCGGAAGAGGATCAGCATCGTGCGCGGTTGATTACCTTGCATGAACAGCGGTTCGGATCGGTAATACCCCTGATCCGGCGGGAACATGTAGCCGGGTATTACGCGCGGCGACCCATCTGGCTGGTCGAAAATCTGGGTATCGAACGCATTCGCGAAGAAGCGACGATGATGGAACGCGATGCCGAACGGTTTTATCTGACCGCTGCCGCCCGTACGTCCGACGCTGCAACGCGCAAGTTGCTGGGGGATCTGGCCGTAGCGGAAGCCGGTCATGAGGCTAAAGCCCAGAAATTGGAAGATACCTTTCTGGATGGAGACAGCCGCGAATCCGAGGATGCGGCATCACACCGGCAATTCATCCTGACATGGGTGCAGCCGGGTTTGGCAGGGCTGATGGACGGGTCTGTGTCGACGCTGGCGCCTATATTTGCCACGGCCTTTGCGACACAGGATACCTGGACAACTTTTCTGGTCGGGCTGGCCGCCTCGGTCGGGGCGGGGATTTCGATGGGCTTTACCGAGGCTGCATCGGATGACGGAGAGCTTTCAGGCCGGGGTTCGCCAATCAAACGGGGGCTGGCTTCGGGCGTCATGACTGCTGTTGGCGGGCTGGGGCATGCTTTGCCCTATCTGATCCCGGAATTCTGGACTGCCACAATCATCGCTTTCCTTGTGGTGTTTTGCGAATTGTGGGCCATCGCCTGGATTCAGAACAGATTCATGGATACGCCCTTTTTCCGCTCGGCGTTTCAGGTGGTTCTGGGCGGGTCGCTTGTACTTGCAGCGGGCATTCTGATTGGCAGTGGATAGCGTGTTGCCCTTGTGATGTGGTGAAATTGCTTTACCAATCCCACCATGGTCGAAATCTTTCTGCGCACATTGCCGTTCTTTGTGATTATCGGCCTGGGTTACTGGGCGGGGCGCAGCCGATTTTTTTCTGAAGAAGCGACCGCCTATCTCACGAAATTCGTGTTTTACTTTGCCCTTTCGGCAATGCTGTTCCGGTTCGCGGCAACATTGCCGTTTGCCGAAATTTTCAACGGGCGTCTGGTCATCGGCTATCTGATCGGCACAACCTGCGTCTATGTTCTGGCGACGATGGTTGCCTATGTACGCAGGCTGGATATCCCAACTGCAGCGGTCGAGGCGCAATGCGCGGCAATCGGCAATGTCGGTTTTCTGGGTCTGCCGATGCTTGCCCTGCTGTTCACCGAGGCCGCCATCGGCCCGGTCATGCTGATTCTGGCGGTTGATCTTGTGGTTTTCTCGTCCCTCATCGTTATCCTGATCAACGGTGGCAGGGATGGTAAACTGACGTCTGGCACACTCCGGCTGATCGGGGTTGGGTTGATCAAAAACCCAATGATAGTGTCTATTTCAGCCGGTCTTGCCTGGTCAGCGTTGCAATTTCCTGTACCGGCACCTCTCAATGATTTTCTGACTATTCTGGGCGGTGCGGCAACACCCGGCGCGTTGTTTGCAATTGGCGCATCGCTGGCCAGCAAGTCAGCCGAACGGGTACAGATCGCGGCTTGGCTCAGCTTTTGCAAACTGGTGGTTCATCCGGTTTTCGTTGCGGTCGCCCTGATCTGGCTGATTCCTGTCGATGCGTTTCCGGCCTCTGTGGCTATTGCTGCGGCTGCACTGCCGGTTGCCGGGAACGTCTATATGCTGGCGGCCCATTATGGCGTTGCGCCACACCGGGTCTCGGCGGCAATCCTGCTGTCGACCGTGGCCAGCATCGTGACAGTGCCACTGATCATCGCCTGGGTTGCGGCGCTCTGACCTTCGACTTTCAGAAAAATAGGCCTGCCAGAGGCCCATGCACTTTACGCCAGAGCCCTGTGCCGTTAGCCATTGCACAGACTCAACGCAAGGAAAATGCCAGATGGAAACCCTTTCGGAAAATGCATGTTTTGGCGGTGTGCAGGGCGTGTATCGCCACGCGTCTTCCGCGTGTCAGTGCGATATGACCTTTGGTCTTTTCCTGCCCGCCGAGGCGAAGGATGGGCCGGTTCCGGTTCTTTGGTATCTGTCCGGCCTGACCTGTACCCATGAAAACGCGATGACCAAAGCAGGGGCGCAGGGCTGGGCCGCGGAACAGGGCATTGCGCTGGTCTTTCCTGATACGTCCCCGCGCGGTGAAGGTGTGGCAGATCACGATGATTATGATCTGGGGCAGGGCGCAGGGTTCTATGTGAATGCAACGCAAAAACCCTGGGCCCCGCATTTCAACATGTGGGACTACGTAGCCGAGGAACTGCCTGCCCTTCTGACCGAAAATTTCGCAATCGACGGAGAACGGCAGGCCATCACCGGCCATTCCATGGGCGGTCATGGGGCGTTGACGCTTGCGATGAACCTGCCGGGCCGGTTCCGGTCGGTTTCAGCCTTTGCGCCGATCTCGAACCCTTCGGGCAGTGATTGGGGCCGCAAACAGCTGAGCGCCTATCTGGGGGATGATGAGGGCGCCTGGGCGAAGCATGACGCAACATTGATGATGAAGGAAAAGGGTTTTGACGGCCCTATCCTGATCGACACCGGCACAAACGATCAGTTCATCGACCTGCTGCGACCCGAAGCGCTGGCTCAGGCCATTGCTGAAAGCCGCCAGCAAGCGACCAACCGGTTGCAGCCGGGTTATGACCACTCGTATTTCTTCGTCTCCAGCTTCATGGAAGATCACGTTACTTTCCACGCCGAAGCCCTGTACGGAGATTGAGGCATGGGTAAATACGACTATGACCTGATCATCATCGGTTCGGGCCCTTCCGGACGCTCGGCCGCTATTCAGGCGGGCAAGTTGCAACGCCGGGTGCTGGTGATTGACCGCAAGGACCGGTTGGGCGGTGTTTCCGTCCATACCGGCACAATTCCGTCCAAGACGTTGCGTGAAACCGTGCTGAACCTTTCGGGTTGGCGCGAACGCAGCTTTTATGGGCGTTCCTACCGAGTGAAGGATCAGATCCGGGCCGAGGATTTGAAGGCGCGGCTTCACATGACGCTTGATCACGAGGTCGATGTGCTGGAGCATCAGTTCAATCGGAACCACGTGGAAACGCTGAGCGGTCTTGCGAAATTCGTTGGACCGCATGAGGTCGAGGTGGCAACCGACGCAGGGGACAAGACGCGGCTGACGGCTGCCAAGTTTCTGATCGCCACGGGCACCAAAACCTACCGGCCGGACTATGTGCCCTTCAATGGCACCTCCATCGTGGATGGCGACGACTTTCTGGAGATGGCCGAAATTCCGCGCTCCCTGTGCGTGATCGGTGCAGGCGTGATTGGCGTGGAATACGCCACCATGTTCTCGGCGCTTGACGTTCGGGTGACCCTGATTGAGCCGCGCGAGACCTTTCTGGATTTCATCGACCGGACCCTGATTCAGGAATTCACGCATCAGGTCCGCGAAAATGGGGTCGATCTGCGTCTGGGATCGGCCGTGGAAAAGATCGAGGATGCGGGCACCCATGTCGAGGTGACGCTGGACAATGGCCGTCATGTTCGTGCCGAAATGCTGTTGTTTGCAGCCGGACGCATGGGGGCAACCTCGGCTTTGAATCTGGATGCGGTCGGGGTGGAAACCGATCATCGCAACCGGATCAACGTGGATCGCAAGACCTATCAGACCGCGGTGCCGCATATCTATGCGACCGGTGACGTGATCGGGCATCCTTCGCTGGCGTCGACCTCGTTGCAGCAGGGGCGGGTAGCGGCCTGTCACGCGCTGGAAACGCCGACGCTTCCGGAAAGCCCTTGGTATCCGTATGGCATCTACTCGGTCCCCGAAATGTCGACCTGCGGCATGTCCGAGGAAGAGTTGCAGGAGCGGGGCATTCCCTATGAGGTTGGCGTGGCGCGATTCCGCGAAACCTCGCGCGGGCATATCATGGGGCTGGAACACGGCATGCTGAAGATGCTGTTTTCGCTTAAAACCCGCAGGGTACTGGGCGTGCAGATCGTCGGCGAGGGCGCGACGGAATTGATCCATATTGCGCAGGCCGTCCTGAACCTGAAGGGAACTGTGGATTACTTTGTCCAGAACACCTTCAACTATCCGACGCTGGCCGAGGCGTACAAGATTGCGGGGCTGGACGCCTTCAACCGGATGCCGATCCCGGATGAGTTCAAGGTACGCAAGAAGGTTGAAGACTCTGCCGCGCAGGATGGGGCCAAGCCTGCTGTCAAGCAGGCCAAAAAGGCGTGAGCACGCTTTATATCGATGCCGATGCCTGCCCGGTAAAGGCCGAGGCCGAACGGGTGGCTACCCGGCATCGACTGCCCATGGTGCTGGTGTCCAACGGCGGGTTGCGCCCCTCTGCCAACCCGCTGGTGCAGGTGGTGATCGTGGCCGAGGGGGCCGATGAGGCGGACAAATGGATCGCCGATCGCTGTGGCGCGGGGGATGTGGTTGTAACGTCTGACATTCCTCTGGCTGCAAAGTGCATCGAAGCCGGAGCGCGTGTCCTGCGGCCCAACGGCGAGGCATTTTCGGCCGCAAATATCGGTCAACAACTGGCCATGCGGGATCTGATGGCTGATCTGCGGGCCGCCAACCCACTGGGTGCAGGCGGTGGCGGCAAACCGTTTGGAAAGGCGGACCGTTCGCGCTTTCTGGATGCGCTAGAGCGGGAACTGCGCGCGGCGATGCGGGGCTGAAGATTCCCGCCCGTCGGGGCCGTATCGCAGATGCACCCCCTCCGGTTCCGCCTTGATCATTGGCGCGCAGCTTGGTTCAGTCACAGGCGACAGGAATTGATTCAGAACAGGATAAGCGAATGCCCGTTGAAGCCGTTGTTTTCGATATTGGCAATGTTCTGATCGAATGGCAGCCGGAAAGGTATTACGACCGGGTGATCGGCGAGGATAGCCGCCGCGCCATGTTCGCCGAGGTTGACCTGCACGGTATGAACGATCTGGTCGATCAGGGGCATCATTTCACCGAAACGATCTATGACTGGGCTGAAAAATACCCCGATTGGCGCGACGAGATTCGGATGTGGCATGACAATTGGATCGAGCTGGCCTCGCCCGAAATTCCACATTCGGTACGTTTGCTGCGCGCGTTGCGTGTCAAAGGTGTGCCGGTTTTTGCCCTGACGAATTTCGGGGTTCAGAACTTTGAATATGCCACAACGGTTTATCCTTTTCTGAACGAGTTCGACCGTCAATACGTGTCAGGCCGGATGAAAACCGTGAAACCTCATGTGCCGATCTATGAAATGGTTGAGGCGGATTGCGGCCTGTCACCTGAGGCCCTGTTGTTCGCTGATGATCGAATGGACAATATCGAAACAGCCCGGGCGCGCGGCTGGCAAACGCATCATTTCAAAGGCCCGCAGGGCTGGGCGGACCGATTGGTTGCCGAAGGTCTGTTGACCGAAAGTGAAGCGGGATGACGATTACGCAAATCTCCTTTGACGAGGGCGAGGCCAAACTGGACTGGCTGGAACTGGCGCAAGCGCTGGCAGACGGGCACAAACTGCCCAAAGCCCAGATCGGTGACACATTTCTGTATCGTGATCAGGATACCGTGTTGTCGCGCGCCGCGTGGATCGACGGGTTGGGAATGGCTGTCAAGACGGCCACCATCTTTCCCGAAAATCCGCAGCGCAACGCGCCGATGATCAATGGGGCTGTTTGTCTTTACGATGACACGTTCGGAACGCTTGCTGCACTTGTCGATTTTCATTTGGTCACAAAGTGGAAAACGGCAGGCGACAGCCTGCTGGGCGCGTTGCGGCTGGCCAACCCGGATAGCCGGAACATTCTGATAGTCGGAGCGGGAGCGGTTGGCCAATCCCTGTGCGAGGCGTTTGCCGCGGGATTTCCACGCGCGAAGCTGCGTTTGTGGAACCGGACATTGGCGAAAGCCGAGGAACTGGCGTCAAAGCTCAAGGGTGTGGGCGTTGCGCCAAACCTGCCGGACGCCGTCCATAATGCGGATATCGTCGTGACTGCGACCATGTCTACCGAACCTGTGATCAAAGGCGAATGGTTGCGGCCCGGACAACACCTGAACCTGATTGGTGCATACCGGCCCGACATGCGAGAGGCGGATGACGAAGCGCTGAGACGCTCGCGCATCTATGTTGATAGCATTGATACGACCGTTGATCATATCGGCGAACTCAAGACACCTCTGGCCGAGGGGGTGATTGCCCACTCTGACGTGAGGGGTGATTTTTACGAACTGGACGCCTTTGTCCCGGATGCGTCCACCATCACCCTGTTCAAGAATGGCGGCGGGGCACAT
Organism: Ruegeria sp. BJ6; assembly: GCF_056537885.1. NCBI lineage: Bacteria > Pseudomonadati > Pseudomonadota > Alphaproteobacteria > Rhodobacterales > Roseobacteraceae > Ruegeria > Ruegeria sp. BJ6. The sequence continues at coordinate 50,101 of NZ_JBQFSG010000003.1, forward strand.
CTGGATCTGATGACCAGCCGCTATATTCTGGACAAATACACTGATTGATCAGGCAGTGGCAGGTGCCAGGTCCCGGTTCTCACGGATCGGCAGATGTACGATTGCGCTGAATGCGCCGATGCCAATGCCGATCCACCAGACCATCGTGTAGTCGCCATAGATGTCGTACATCCGGCCACCCAGCCAGACGCCAAGAAAACTGCCGATCTGGTGGCTGAGGAAGATGATGCCATAAAGCGTACCCATGTAACGCAATCCATAGAGATGCGCGACAAGGCCCGAGGTCAGAGGTACGGTGGCAAGCCAGAGCGATCCCATCGCGATCGAGAACACGATGACCGACATCGGAGTGATTGGCAGCATGATGAATGCGGCGGCGGCAATCGTGCGCGCCGCATAGATCGTTGCAAGCAGGTATTTCTTGGGAAAGTGATTTCCGGCCCAGCCAGCCAGCAACGTGCCGCCGATATTGGCCAGACCAATGAGCGATATCGCAATAGCGCCCAGCGCCGAGGTGGTCGTGATGCCCATGGAATGCAGAACGCCTCCGGGCTGAACGGGCCCGCACATCTCGGTTACGAAGGCCGGGAAATGCGCGGTGATGAAGCCAAGCTGATAACCGCAGCTGAAGAAACCGAGAAATATCAAGGTATAAGACGGATCGCGGAGTGCTTTTCCCAGTATCCGGCTCATGCTTTCTTCAACTTCAGTGCGGTCTGCTGGTATGGGAGCGGGCATGAAAGGCAAAGTCAGTATGATCGCCAGAATCGCCGCAGCAAACAGGATGAAGACTTGCTGCCACGGCAAAAACGTCATCAGCCACTCAGCCGTGGGGGCGCCGACCACCTGACCAAAGCTGCCCGCTGCGGTGACAACGGCCAAAGACATAGACCGGTTTTTGTCCGAAGATGCACGTCCGACGACAGCCAGAACCACACCAAAGCCGGTGCCCGCAATACCAAAACCCACCAGCCAGGCGTACATCTGGTGTTCGAAAGGTGTGACTGACCAGGCGGATAACACCATCCCGGCTGCGTAAGTCAGCGCTCCGATGATTATCGCGCGCCGGTCGCCAACCTTTTCGGCGATTGCGCCGAATATGGGCTGACCAATTCCCCAAGCCAGATTCTGAATTGCGATGGCCAGCGAGAAATCTGTGCGCAGCCAGCCGAATTCATCCGCAATCGGTATCTGAAACACGCCAAACGAGGCGCGCACGGCAAAGCTGACCGTGATGATGATACAGCCAACGATCAGAACAGGGTTCAGCAAACGGGCTGATTGCGGCATTTGGGTCTCCGGTACATATACGACCCGGACGTTAGCGGGATTTTGCAGGCGGTCAATTCAGGAGTTTTGTGCGGTTGGATAAGCAAATTTGATGCGAGAAAAAAATGCCTGCTTTTCAATGCGCAATACGGGCGGTATGGCTCGGGTATGACGGATCTTCTATCGCTTTACGAAGCGCGCATCGCAGAAGGCACTCTGACCCGGGATGATGCCCAGAATGCGGTATTGCCCGAATTCGAGCGTATCCGGGCCAAATTGGCCGAACCGGTCAAACGCGGGTTTTTCCGCAAGGCGCCTCCGCCGCCGAAGGGGCTGTACCTGTGGGGCGGTGTCGGGCGTGGCAAATCCATGCTGATGGACATGTTCGTCGAAACGCTGGTCGATGTTCCGGCGCGGCGGGTGCATTTTCACGCCTTCATGCAGGAAGTTCACTCTGGCATGCACAAGGCCCGCGAGGCTGGTGTAAAGGATGCATTGGCCCCGGTCGCGGCAGAGGTAATTAAATCGGTCCGGGTGTTGGCGTTTGATGAGATGCAGATTACCGACATCACGGACGCGATGATCGTGGGGCGTCTGTTCGACATGTTGCACGATGGCGGTGTGGTTGTGGTGACAACCTCGAACCGGCATCCTGACGATCTGTACAAGGACGGGCTGAATCGTCAGTTGTTCCTGCCTTTCATCCATCACATCAAAGAGCAGCTGGTTGTGTGGGAGCTGACCTCCCCCACTGATTATCGTCAGAATCGGCTTGAGGGATCGCCAGTCTATTTCACGCCGATTGGTCCTGAAGCCCGCGCGAAGATTCGTGCGGTCTGGACCGATCTGTCAGGTGGTCCGGCCGAGCCGCTGAGCCTGCATGTCAAAGGGCGCGAGGTGGTGCTGCCCGCATTCCGCAACGGCGTGGCGCGTGCATCGTTTTATGACCTGTGCGGCCGGATGCTGGGCCCCGGAGACTATCTGGCCATTGCCGATGAGGTGAAGGTTCTGGTGCTTGAGGACATCCCGCGCCTATCCCGCAACAACTTCAACGAGGCCAAGCGGTTCGTGACGCTGATCGACGCGCTTTACGAGGCGAAGGTTAGGTTGATTTGTTCCGCCGCCGCAGAGCCCGAGATGCTGTATGTCGAGGGTGAGGGGACGTTTGAATTTGAACGTACCGCATCGCGCCTGCGAGAGATGCAGGCCCTTGACTGGGGGCAGTGAGGGGCGTTGCCCCTTTTGGCCTGCGACCAATTCACCCCAGGATATTTCCGGCAATAGGAAAGATCAGCCGTTTTCGCGCAGGATGTTGCCGGCCAGATAGAGTGAGCCGCAGATCAATACGCGGGCCTGCGGGTCATTTTCAGTGATTTTCGTAAGCGCATCCTGAACGGAAGCGGCGGTTGCTGCTGGTAAATTCACCTGAGCGGCTGCGGCTGCGGTGTCTTCGGCGCTGAGCGTGTTGGCCTCACCCGGAATCGAGACGGCCGTCAGGCTTTGGGCGTGCCCTGCCAACGGGGCCATGTATCCTGTGACGTCCTTGGTGTTGAGCATGCCGCAGATGAGATGGGTTGGTCTTTGGGGTAGTTTGGACAGGACGTCGGCCAAAGCTTGCCCGGCTGCGGCGTTGTGGCCGCCATCCAGCCAGAGTTCGGACTGAGGTGCCGCCTCAACCAGTGGCCCGGTTTTCAGGCGCTGCATGCGGGCAGGCCAATGAGCATTGGTTACCGCTGCTTCATAGGCCGCGTCGCCGAGTTGCAGGTGGCGAAGAACGGCCAGCGCAGCACCGGCATTTTGAATCTGGTGCGCGCCCAACAGATTTGGCAAGGGCAAGTCGCACAGGCCGGTTTCGTCCTGATAGATCAGGCGGCCGTTTTCTTCGTGAACGTGCCAGTGCTGGCCATAAGCGATCAAAGGGGCGCCGAGGCGCGCGGCGGTGGCTTCGATAACCTCCAATGCCTCGTCCGGTTGCGGTCCGACGATGCAGGGCACGCCGCGTTTGATGATCCCGGCTTTCTCTGCCGCGATCTTGGGCAATGTGTTGCCCAGAAACTGTTCGTGATCGATCGAGATTGGGGTGATTACCGTGAGTGCCGGGTTGTTGATCACGTTTGTCGCGTCCAGTCGACCGCCAAGCCCAACCTCGAGCAGGGTGTAATCTGCCTGAGTGCGCGCAAAAGCTAAAAGAGCGGCGCATGTGGTGATTTCGAAATAGGTAATGTTCTCACCGCCGTTGGCGGCATAGCATTCGTCCAGCACTTTGGTGAGCTCAGGCTCAGAGATCAGCTCACCAGCCAGTCGAATACGCTCGTGAAACCGTGCCAGATGCGGTGACGTGTAGGCGTGGACGCCAAGCCCGCCACCCTCGAGGCCCGCGCGGATCATGGCCTGGGTCGAACCCTTGCCGTTGGTGCCCGCAATATGGATGACTGGTGGCAGGTTATCCTGCGGGTTGCCCAATGCGCCCAGCAAACGCCAGACACGATCCAAGGTCAGGTCGATGATCTTGGGGTGCAGCGCCATCATCCTTTCAAGGATGAGGTCCGATCTCTGGCCGGTCATTGTTCGCCTTTGTCCTCGGCGGGTGTCTCTTCGGTGGCGGGTTCTTCCGCGGCGGGCGCGGGGAGGTCGCCTTTGACCGCGGGGGGCAGGCCCATCAGCATACGAGTGATGGTGATCAGTTCATCCCGCATTTCCGTCCGCTTGGTCACGCGGTCCAGCATGCCGTGGTCCAGCAGATATTCGGCGCGCTGAAAGCCCTCGGGCAGTTTCTCGCGAATGGTCTGCTCGATCACGCGGGGGCCGGCGAAACAGATCAGGGCGTTCGGTTCCGAAATATGCACGTCGCCCAGCATCGCATATGATGCCGTTACGCCACCCGTCGTGGGATGGGTCAGCACGACGATATAGGGCAGTTTCGCCTCTTTCAACATTTCCACGGCCACCGTGGTTCGCGGCATTTGCATGAGGCTGAGGATGCCTTCTTGCATCCGTGCGCCGCCAGCAGCGGAAAACAGGATCAGGGGACGCTTGAGTTTCACGGCCTCTTGTGCAGCCGCGATGATCGCGTTGCCGACATACATGCCCATGGAACCGCCCATGAACGAAAAATCCTGCGCGGCAGCAACGATCGGGGTCCGGCCGATCTCACCGGTTGCTACCAGCATCGCCTCTTTTTCGCCGGTCTTTTTCTGCGCCGCTTTCATGCGGTCAGGGTATTTTTTCTGATCGCGGAATTGCAGAGGATCGGCGGTAGGCGCGGGTACTTCAACCTCGGTAAAGATACCGCCGTCGAACAGGCCCGCGAACCGGTCGCGCGGCGTGATGGCCATGTGGTGGTCGCACTGGGTGCAGACATTCAGGTTTTCGGCCAATTCGCGGTGAAACAGCATGGTGCCGCACTCGTCGCATTTCTGCCATAGGTTTTCAGGCACTTCCCGGCGCGAGAAGATCGAGTTGATCCGGGGGCGGACGTAGTTGGTGATCCAGTTCATGGCGGAACCTTGCTGATGCGACGTTGGTGTCAAATAAGGCGCAACGACGGGAAATGCAATCAGCGCCGAAGCGCAAGGCGCGCCGCAAGCCATCCCACGAACATGACGGCGATATCCACGAACAGCCAGTTGCGCAATTCGCCGGTGTCGGACATTTCGTAGGGCAGCAGGAACAGGGCCAGCCCGCTTAGGGTTCCGGGCAAAGCAACAAAAAGCAGTGCAACAACATTGTTGAAAAAATGCAGGGCGATGGCGGGTCCAAGTGTCCCCGACCGTGCAGTCAGATCGGCGGCGAACAGACTGAACACCCCTGACCACAGAGCGACCAATAACGCGTTTTCTCCTGCTTCTGCCGGTGAATAATGTCCGGCCGCAAACAGAGCCGATGGCAGAACCATCCATATCCATGGGGAACGGAACCGGGCGGCAAGGGATTGTTGCAGGTAGCCGCGAAACAGAACCTCTTCGGCACTCGTCTGAATCAGCACGGCCAACAGGGACATAGGCAGGATCGACAACCAGACGGCGAATGACAGGTTGGGGATTAGCGGTTTTCCCATGTCATAGGGCGGAAGGGCAGCAATCACCGCGCCTAAAATCAGCAATGTCCCCAGAACGCGGCGAAACTGGGCAAAGGCCAGACCGGGTTTTCCGATGACTGAGCGAAAAGGGCGGTGCTGCATGATTTTTGCCGCAAGGCCGACGCCCAGAGTGACCGAGGCGAAACTGGACAGCAGAACCAGCATGGCTAATGGGCTAGAGGCCTCTGTCAGGTCCTGCATCAGTGAGGCTGGTCCCAAAGTGGCAAGGGCCGCCAGCAAAGACGAGTTCAGGCCAGTCGCCACGAGACCCACAATCCCCAGACCGACAAGCAGACGCCAGATTTCCGGGTGAGCGCGTGCCGGTGCCACAAATTGGTGATGAGCTGAATAGGCTGATGCTCTGTCAGACTCCATGGCTTTATCCAGCCCGGCCCTGAGGTTCGTTTGCATCGGGGAGGTTTGCAGGGTTGAAGTTCGCCTCCTGCATGGTGCCTGCCAGATTGGTCAGATAGCCGGCAACCGTCTCAAGCAGCTGCATGGCGACACCGGCGTCACTTTCCACGACCGCGCGCAGTTCTTCGGCACCGATCCTCAGAAAAGAGCATCCGGTGTCGGCGATCAGGTCTAGTTGTCTGGGTTTGTCGGCAATAATCGCCAGATCGCCGATCAGACGCCCCGGTTCCACGGTGGAGATCAAATGCGTGTTCTTCTGATCGTCGGTCCAGCACAGGTCGGCTTTGCCGTCGATGCACAGATAGGCCGCATCAGGCGATTGACCGCGGGAAAAGATCACTTGGCCTGCGGCCGCATCATACCACTGGGCCGAGAACGCGAGCAGGCGCTGGTTGCGGGCGTCGAGCTTTGCAAAAAGCTCGGTCGAGGAGATGATCTTGAGTTTGCGGCTCAAATCTGCGGATGCGCCTTCCTGTATATCGGGTTCAGCACGTGAAACTCCGTCTATCCGCCCGTCCTTGACTTCGACGAACAGGTCATAAGCTTCGGGGTGGGCAAAGTGGTCCTCCATAAAGATCATGATCGACTCGGGCAGCAACTCCCGCAGTTTCAGGCGTGTCCGCAGGCGGCTTTCTGAATCGTGGCTGGCCAGCGCCTTGTCGAGGATAAGAATGTCGGGCCGCTTGATCCCCGCGCGGGAAAAGGCGGCGCGTTCCTGGAATACGGTTGGCAGGTTGTTTCCACCCAGACCGGTAGGAAGATCATAGATGATCGCGGCCAGACGGCGGCGCAGACCGGCCTTACTCAGCACGTCCGCCACCACGTCTTCGATTTCATCCATACGCGCACCGGCCATGATCGAGACCCGGCCATACAGCGCATTTTCCAGAACAGTCAGGCGTGGGACGTAAGCATCCGGCGTCACCGGGACGAATAGTCCTTTCATAGAAGACAGCAGATTCCCGGACTGGCTTTTGCGGATGGCAAGGATCTTGTCCTTGTATTCCTCGGGAAAGCTTTGACCGATCTGCTCGGCAGTCAGCATGAACGGAACAGTCAGCAGCAGCGCTCGTTCCTGATCGGTCAATGCGTCGTCGCCCTTGCTGGTGCGGCGGTCGGCGATGTCGAGAAGGCGATGATACATGTCTTCGGACATGCCCAGACGCAAAAATAACGGGTGATCCGTGCCATCGCGGCCAAACGCCTGCTTCAGGGATTCGAGTACGCCCAGTGCCATCTCCATGGCCTCAACGGCCAGATCATGACCTTGCAGCATGGCCAGAAACCTGCGGTCGCCCGCCAGAACATCAGGTGAAATATCCCGCGATGGCGAGGCAAACAAAAGGTTGCCGCCAAGGGGTACTGCCGGGTTGAATTGTTCGGGGTCAAAGCGGAACACCAGACCGTCAAGACCCTTTTCCCGGATGCGTTCTGCCACTTCTTCCCGCAGATTGACAATCTCGGAGGCCAGCACTTTGTGCAATTGCGGATCGACCCGGGACCGCAAAGTGCGGCGGAACATGAATTCGTCGATCCCCATGGCTTCGACCAATTGAAACCACCAATCGCGAATCTGCTCGCTATCGTTCAGACCGGCAAGACCGGGATCGACCCAGTTATCATCGAGAGAGTCCGGTGTGTTCCCGGCCCTTACCGCCTCGATCTGTTTACGGGTCGGCATGCGAATGGCGTCCGCTTCATGCTGGGGGCGGGTGCGCAACGGCATCAGCAGGTTGTCCCCCAACGTGCCGTCAAACAGATATGGCCGGGAATAGGCATAGCCCACGCGGGCCGCGATCACCGCCTGATGCAGGTCATTCAGATTGTGCCCGGCCACGATCACATCACCCCGCACAGGCTGAATTTCCCGGGTCAGAAGCTGCGCGATCGCGGATCGTTCCAAAGCATGAGACGACTGAATCGCAACTCTGGCACCCAAGGGAATGTTCAGGTTGATGTCTTCGAGGATCGTGTTGCCGTCCGGGTCCCTGACGGTCACATTACGCAACTCGATATCACCGGTCAGGCGCGGAATGCTGTCGGGTTCACCTTCGAACAGGTTTTCGGGGATCATGTCATCGGGGGCAAATCGCTCGGTGACGATCTGCCAGCGCAGCGACATGTCCTGTACCTGATTGTAATAGAACAGCAATTCCTTCCAAGGGCTGCTCAGGTCCTTATAGGCCCCAAGCGCGGCAACCAGAGCTCCCACCGTGATCTGACCCTTGATGGCCAGATATCCACCGACTGAATAGAACAGGAACGGGGTCATCTGCGTGATAAGGTTGTTGAGGAACTTCATAAAGAATTTCTTGTTGTAGATCCGGAACCGGATCTCGAACAGTTTCCCCAACCGGTCGCTGAATTGGGCCAGCCTGTAGCGCCAGCCGCCATTGGCGCGCAGGTCGCTGATACCTGCGGCGCTTTCACCGATTTCAGAGCTTAGCCTGCGGACCTCCTGAATGCGGTCCTTGTTCAACAGGTTGATCTGGCGCTGCAATTTCGGGATCAACCAGGCCTGCAGCGGGATCAGGGCAACCGATGCCAGACCGAACCAGACGCTTTGCATGAACAGAAACGTGACGATCGTCAGCATTTGCCCAAGCTGGAAAACGGGTTGCGCAATGGCGTCACCCATCAAACCACCCATCGGTTCGGCCTCGGACGAGATCATCGAAACCAATTCGCCCTGACTGGTGGTTGCGAAATAGGATTTCGGAAACCGCATCGTCCGGCTGATCAGGGTATAGCGCAGGCGGCGCAGCATCCGCTCGGACAGAACGCCCTTCATCGTGTTGATGCGCATTTTCATCAGGCCGCTGATGATCACGGTGGCCAGAAAGGCGAAACACAGGATCATCAGGTACTGAACCTGCGTTACCGTCACCCCCAGCAGGGTAACGGTATCACTTGGTGCACCGATGGCGTCGTTGATGATCCGTTTGGGCAATTCAAGCGAGACGTACAGAAACGGAAATGACAGAACGGTCAGCACCAGCAGAACCAGTTGCTGTTTCTTTGAATGCTTCCAAATGAAGGAAAAAAGAGTGGGTTCCATGCCCGGCCTCATCGTGAATTTGGGTGGTCTGCGGCAATATGTGGAAGAACCCACTGCGTCGGGACCCAAACGGTAAGCACTGCCCCCTACGATTGCAAGAACGGCCGGTATATCTTCTGCTCACCAACTCGCGCAGGTGTTGTGCACTTTTTTAAGCTTTTTCCCGTTCCTGTCTTTATCTCGCAGACCCTCATTCGTTAAAGAGGTGCGAAACGCAGCGGAAGGCACATGGGTAAATATCTGGATCGGCTTTTTCACCGCGCGACCGAGCGGCGATGGCGCGAAGCCGCGCAGACGGCGAAGTCGGCTGATTGGCGGGACTTGCGGAAATTGCGCGATCAGGCTCGCGGGCTGCGTCAACAGCTTGACCAGTTGATCCTGACGGCCGACGAGCGTTTGAATTGCCCGGACGTCGGATCAACCCGCTTTTTCCGGCCGCAAAGAACGGACTGGTCCTGGCGGCCTGACCTTTGGCGCGGGCCCTTGCAGCGGTTCGGGCAATCCGCTGTGTCTCGAAAGACGCCTCTGGACGATCAGGTGAAGCTGTTTCACGATTGCGCCACCTCCGAGATCACCTTTCGCCAGATACGCAACCGGCAGGCGGGCGATCTTGCCCCTTTTGGTCTGAGTCTCGAGGTGTTCGGCTTTGACGGTTCTTTTCTGTCCCTGTCTGCCGAACTTCCGCCGGAATCGACATCTGGTATGACAAAGTCGCATCTGATGCGGCTGGATGCATCGATCGAAGCTGAGCGCCCGGTTGAGGTCATTGCTCGACTGAATATTCAGCATGGCCCAAATACGGAACAGATCGGACACCACTTTTCGACAGACTCTCCGGAGGTGTCGATCGAGTTTGATCTGGCTTACGCAAATCTGAACGAAAACCGGATCAGCAAGGTCTGGCTGGACCTGATATTCCAGTCACCCGAAATGAACCGGCTGGTTGTTCGCGATTTGACCTTGTGCCGCCACTTTCGGGCCGAATTGTAGGGTTTTCTGGAATGACACAACCAAATCTGAGCGCTGTTCGTTTTGAAAACGGAATATGGGAAGGCCACCTGAGCGGGCAGGACAAGCCGGATCTCAGGGTGTGCTATCTGGATCAGGATGTGGAAGGCATCGAGCTTTCGGAACTGGAAAATGGATGGTTGCTGCGCATTCCCGTTCCGCTTGCCGCCGTGGCTGACGGGGTACATACGGTTGTCATCCATGATCAGGGCGCAGACGTCAAACTTGGCGATTTCACTCTGATCGCGGGTTCTGTGGTGGAACATGATCTGAGGGCCGAGGTTGAATTGCTGCGCGCTGAACTGGACATGCTGAAACGTGCATTCCGGCGGCATTGCCGGGAAAGCGACGACTAGTCACGCGGCAACTGATTGCATTTCCGCGAAACGTTCCTGATTTTCCTATCTTTTTTGCGCTCGATAAGGCACCAATAGAACAAACCTATATTCAAGAGTGACCAAATGGACCGCAGTAGCATCACCAAGGTCATCGCCTTGATGGTGACCGCTTTTGGGATCGGGATCGATTTCACGGGTGCCTTGCTGCTGATACCTGCCATCGAAAATGCGTTCGATGCGGACATCACCAGTACTCAGTGGGTCCTGAACATCTATGCGCTGTTCTTTGCGATGACGATGGTCGCGGGCGGGCGGCTTGGCGACATGTACGGCCACCGCAGGGTTCTGATGATCGGGCTTTTGATCTTTCTGACAGCCTCGGTGATCTGTCTTGTTTCGCCCAGTCTGAACGTTCTGATTGCCGCGCGTGCCCTGCAAGGTATCGGGGCAGGGTGCGTCTGGCCCTGTACTCTGGCTTTCGGAGCCACCAAAGTGGCAAAGCCGGAACACCGCGCATTGGTGATGGGGTTGATCCTGGCCGGTGTCACCAGCGGCAATGTCTTTGGCCCGATGATCAGCGGCGCGGTCGTCAATCTTGGCGACTGGCGGCTGTTTTTTGTGGCAAACGTCATTTTCTCGGTCGTGTCGATGGTGACCGTGCGGCTGCTGATGGCGCGAGAAAAGGACCACAAACAAGGCGAACATATCGACTTTGCGGGTATGGCTGTTCTGTCGCTGGCAGTTCTGTGCCTGCTATACGGGTTGGATGTCGGTGCTGACTGGGGTTGGACGTCGCTGCCACTGATGGCGCTGTTCGGCGTTAGCGCGGCGTTGTTTGTCCTGTTTCCAAAGGTCGAGAAACGTGTGGCCGAACCGCTGATACTGCCGCAGATGATGCAGAATCGTGAGTTCAGGATCACACTGGCGCTGAATGCCGTGAACGTGCCGGCTGCCTACATCGCGCTATTGTATTTCCCGCAATACATGCAGAAATCGTTGGGTTGGTCGACCTTTGAGTCGGCCCTTGGGCTGGCGCCCCTGACCTTGCTGCTGGCGGTCGGATCCATTCTTTCCGGCACGCTTTACAACGACTTCGGTCCAAAACGGTTGTTGTTCTGGGGGTATATCATAGCGACCGTCGGTTCTCTGAGCGTGGTTCTGATGCCCAGTTCGCTGGGGTATTTCCAGATACTGCCCGGCATGGCTTTGATCGGGCTTGGCGCAACGCTGACAGTCGGGCCTTCGGGAACCGCCGCGGTCTGCGCGGTCAAGCCTGAACGCGCCGGGCTGGTGGGCGGGCTGAGCTTTATGGTTCACCTTGTCTACGGCGCGATCGCGGTCGCTGTGGCAACGGCAATCATGTATATGGTCAGCCTGATAAGCCTGCGCGATGAACTTGCTGCCGAAAACATCAATCTCTCTGATGCCGAACAACGGGCGATCAATGGTGGAACTCTGGCGACAAAATCGGCGCAGGCGGTTCTGGAGAAGCTTGGACCGCAGGAAACCGAAAAAATCCGCAGCGCCATCAACGCCGCCTTCGACAGCGGCATGAATATGGCCTTTGTGTTTGCGACGATTTCAGTTGGAATCGGAGTGATCTTTGCGTTGATGCTTGACGAAGAAAAGCTTCACAAAGTCGAGGCGTAGAAGGGGCCGCCAGATAGACGGCCCCACTTCATTTTATTGCGAGCGGGCCGGGGCCGCGGGGTTGAAGGCCGACAATCCCTTGAGGATATCAATCGCATAGGCCAACTGATAATCCTGCTCACGCAGTTCTGCAGTGGCTTCGGCTTTGGCGCGATCTTCCTCAATCTGCCGAATTTCATCTTCGCTCAGGCTGTCGTTGTTCAGACGGCCACGCAGGTCCGCCTCGGAACGGCTGCGGGCGTTTGCTTCTTCCTCTTCCTCGGTTTCAGGCTGACGGCGCGGCTGTTCGACAACGATGTCGGGGCTGACGCCAAGCGCCTGAATCGAGCGTCCCGACGGCGTGTAATACCGCGACGTGGTCAGACGCATGGCACCGTCTCCGCGCAGGGGCATAACCGTCTGAACGGACCCTTTGCCAAAGCTTTTGGTGCCGACAACGATGGCCCGGTGATGGTCCTGCAACGCACCTGCAACAATTTCCGAAGCCGAGGCAGACCCGCCATTGATCAAAACGACAATTGGTTTGCCGTTGGCCAGATCACCATCGGTTGCATTGAACCGCTCGCCGTCTTCGGGGTTGCGGCCACGGGTCGACACGATCTCGCCCTCATCAAGAAACGCGTCGGAGACCTTGATCGCCTGAGTCAGCAAACCGCCCGGATTGTTGCGCAGGTCAAGAACGACGCCGTTTACCTTGTCGATGCCACCGGCCTCTTCGATCTGCTTTTCCAGACCCTCCTTGAGGTTCGGATAGGTCTGATCGTTGAAGGTGGTCACGCGCAGTACCACGCTGGTGCCTTCCGTACGCGCCCGGACGGCCGTCAGTTTGATCGTGTCACGGATGATAGTTACGTCGAACGGGTCCTGTTCGCCTTCACGAACCACGGTGATGATGATTTCCGACCCAACCGGCCCGCGCATCAGGTCAACCGCCTTGTCTAGTGTGAGACCCAGAATGCTCTCGCCATCCACGTGGGTAATGAAATCTCCGGCTTCGATACCCGCCTCGTCTGCGGGTGTGTCGTCAATGGGTGAGACGACCTTTACAAAGCCGTCTTCCTGAGTGACCTCTATGCCCAGCCCGCCGAACTCGCCGCGTGTCTGCACACGCATCTGTTCCGCGTCATCCGGCGACAGATAGCTTGAGTGCGGATCAAGTGATGTCAGCATGCCGTCAATCGCAGCTTCGATCAGTTCATCCGACTCGACCTCTTCCACGTATTGCGCGCGGATGCGTTCGAAGATGTCGCCGAACAGATCCAGCTGCTCATACACGGTAGCCTTGCTTTCCGCTTCTTGCGCCAGCAAAGGACCGGCAATCTGAGTGGTGGCGATTATGCCCGCCACGGTTCCGGCCAGACCGGCCATCACAAATTTCTTCATGCTCGTCTATCCATCCTTGTCCGTTCGGAACCAAGTTTCCGGGTCCGCAGGGCTGTTGCCCTCTCTCACCTCTATATAGAGCGTTTCTGACCGGTTTGTTCCAGTGCCATCACCGCTTGTTGACAGAATTGCGCCGATTTCCGGAGTCTCACCCGCCATCAGGCCCACAGGGCTGCCTTTTGGGATAACCTGTCCCGGCTCGCCAAAGACCTCGCTCAGCCCGGAAAAAATGAACAGCAGATCGGGCTGTGGTTCAAGAATGACGACATTGCCAAGATCCAGCAGCGGACCGCGATAGCGTATGGTGGCGGCGGTTGGCGATACCACCAGCGCACGGGGCCGAACACCCAGCACCAGCCCAGGGCGGGTCACGCCGGCCGCATCGGTGCCGCCAAAACGATGCAGCAGAACGCCCTGAACAGGCAGGTCGATCTGCCCTTTTAGACTGGAGATATCGGCGTTGGTTTCGGCGATATCAGTGCCGGAAATTTCGGACAGACCGCTGGCAAAGCCGTCCAGAGTTTCGGTGGACGAGATCAGAATAGCCGTGCGAACCGGGTCTTCCACAAACCGTTGCGGCAAATCCGTCCGGTCGGCGATGGCCTTGCTCAGTTCTGATCGTGCCGTCTGTACGCCAGTCAGCCCCTCGGTCAGTGTATTCGCCGCACTTTGCTGAAGCTGTCGCAGCGTCTGGACCTCTTGCAGATCATCGGCAAGCGCCTGCGTTCGCGCATTGAGACCCGGCGTGACCTCGGCCAGCATCATGCCGGTACGCGCCGCGCCCAGTGGGCCTGACGGATGCAGCATCAGAACCGGCGGCGCGGTGGTTTCGATGGTTTGCAGAACGCCCAGCAACTGCGAGATGTCTGTTTCCCGGGCCCTCAATTCCGCAGTCAGCTCAGCCTCGCGCGTTGCCGCCTTGCGCAACCCTTCGCGCATCGCGGCCAATCCGGCCTCATAGGCCTGAACGGTTGCAGTCAGCGCGCGCACCCGGTCCCGGGCGCCTTCGGCCTCGGTCAGGGAAACCGAGGCCTCCTCGAGCATTTGCGCCGCATCCAGTGCGGCCTGCGTGACATCGGCCTTGGCGGCGGCAGGCGCCAACCACAAAAGCACTGCAGCAAAAGTCGCGCGCAGCTTCATCCCAACAGGCTCTGACCGGTCATTTCCGGTGGCTGAGGCAGGTCCATGAGGTCCAGAATGGTAGGCGCCAGATCGGACAACCGCCCATCCCGCAGGCTTGCACCTTCGGGGCCGCCAACCAATGCGACCGGTACCGGATTCAGCGTATGCGCGGTGTGCGGACCACCGGTTTCGGGGTCGATCATCATCTCGCAATTGCCGTGATCGGCGGTGACGATCATGGCCCCGCCCGCTGCCTTCAATGCAGAAACCACCTGTGTAAGACCCTGATCAACGGTTTCACAGGCCTTGATCGCCGCATTCAGATCACCCGTATGTCCAACCATATCGGGATTGGCATAGTTGGTTACGATCAGGTCATATCCGGCCTCGATCGCTTCGACGAATTTCTCGGTCACCTGCGCCGCCGACATTTCCGGTTGCAGGTCATAGGTCGCCACCTTGGGCGATTTCGGCATATACCGGTCTTCGCCTTCCTCGGGCTCTTCCTTGCCGCCGTTCAGAAAGAACGTCACGTGCGGGTATTTTTCGGTCTCGGCAAGCCGGAACTGGCGTCGACCCTGTTTCGCGACCCAGGCACCCAGCGTGTTGACGATCTCGCGCTTTGGAAAGACGGTTGTCATATAGGCATTGTGCCCGGCTGAATATTCCACCATCCCAAGCAGCGCTGCCAGCTTTGGGCGCGGACCGGTGTCAAATTCCGAAAAATCCGGCTCCCCAATGGCACGCAGAATCTCGCGGGCGCGGTCAGCGCGAAAGTTCAGGCAGAACAGGCCGTCACCGTCCTTCATACCATCGTAGCCGGCCAGAACGGTCGGGGCGATGAATTCATCGGTTTCCGACTGGTTGTAGGCGTGGTCCACGGCCGAGTGCGCTGTGCTGACCTTGCGGCCCTCACCCTTGACCATCGCGTCATAGGCTTCGCCCACACGTTCCCATCGGTTGTCCCGATCCATGGCGAAGTACCGTCCAATGACGGAAACGACGCGGGCACCTTCCGGCAGGCGTTCCTCAAGTTCAGCAAAATAGCTGTAGGCAGATTTCGGCGCCACGTCCCGCCCGTCTGTGATTGCATGTAGCGCAACGGGTATTCCGGCCTGCGTGATGGCCCTTGCTGCAGCGACGATGTGATCGATATGGCCGTGTACACCCCCGTCTGAGACCAGCCCCATCAGATGAGCGGTGCCGCCCGATGCTTTGACCCTGTCGATAAAGTCCACAAGCATGTTGTTGTCGAAAAACGATCCGTCCTCGATCGCCAGATCGATTTGACCCAGATCCATCGCAACCACGCGACCCGCGCCGATATTGGTGTGGCCGACCTCGGAATTTCCCATTTGCCCGGTCGGCAGGCCCACATCCGGCCCATGCGTGATCAGCCGTGCATGTGGGCCGTTTGCCATGATGGCGTCAAAGGTCGGTGTATTTGCCAATAATGGTGCATTGGCTTTGGTCGCATCCGACAATCCCCAGCCATCGAGAATGCACAGGACAACGGGCTTGGGGGCGGTCATATTCTTACTCCGGAAACTGCTCTGAGCAGACTTCTACCCCTTGCCCGCCCGGGGGTGAACCGCCTTTAGCGCAACCACTTGCCAAAATTGCCAGAACGTCTGGAATCGGTTTGGTATTCGGGCTTATCGCGACCTGAAGCTCAAGCTGCCGGTTATGCGGCATCCGGCGTCAGCAGATGCCTGAGCAATGCCACCGGATGCGCCTTGAGGCTGAGGCGCGTGGCAACATAATCCTCGACCACCTGCTCGCCCAGAGACATCTGCGGCAGGTAGGCCGCAGGCTCGTCCAGCGCTTCGCCTTCCAGATCCTGCGCAAAAAGTGGCAGGGGCTTGGCTGTGGCAATCGCCTTGGCCTGCCACAATGCCTCGCGCCGGGTCAGGCCGCAGGTGGCAAAGGCATCCGCCTCGGCCAAACGCTCAATCACTGCCGGACCAAGACCGGCGCGGCGCCAGATATCGTCGACCTGCATATACCCATTGCCCCGTGCGGCGGTCAGCCACTCGGCATCCTCTTCGCGCAGGCCCTTGATCTGCCGGAATCCCAGACGCAGGGCCAGACCGCCGCGCCCGTCAGGCTCCATCACGTTGTCCCAATAGCTGGCGTTGATGCAGACCGGACGGATTTGCACCCCGTGCTCGCGCGCATCGCGC
This sequence comes from Ruegeria sp. BJ6, assembly GCF_056537885.1. NCBI lineage: Bacteria > Pseudomonadati > Pseudomonadota > Alphaproteobacteria > Rhodobacterales > Roseobacteraceae > Ruegeria > Ruegeria sp. BJ6. Next base: position 66,604 of record NZ_JBQFSG010000003.1, read on the forward strand.
ACGATCTGGGCCGGGGCATAGAACCCCATCGGCTGTGAATTCAGCAGCGCGCAGGCGAAGATGCCCGGATGGTGGCATTTGATCCAGGCCGAGGCATAGACCAGCAGCGCAAAGCTGGCGGCGTGACTTTCGGGGAAACCATAAGACCCGAAGCCTTCGATCTGCGAAAAACAGCGTTCGGCAAAATCGTTGTCATAGCCGTTGCGCTTCATGCCGCGTAGGAACAGGGCGCGGAACTCGCTGACATTGCCGTGCTTTTTGAAGGTCGCCAACGAGCGGCGCAGCCGATCGGCCTGTTCGGCGGTAAAGCCCGCGCCGACAATGGCGATCTGCATCGCCTGTTCCTGGAACAGCGGCACACCCATGGTTTTGCCCAGCACCTCGCCTAAGGCGTCGGACGGGAAAACAACCGGTTCTTCGCCATTCCGTCGCCGGATATAAGGGTGCACCATGTCTCCCTGAATGGGGCCGGGGCGGATGATGGCGACCTCAATCACCAGATCGTAGAATTTGCGCGGCCTCATGCGGGGCAGGAAATTCATCTGCGCACGCGATTCCACCTGAAACACGCCAATACTGTCGGCCTTGCACAGCATGTCATAAACCTGCGGGTCCTCGGGCGGCAGGGTGGCTAGCGTATATTGGGTCTGGTGGTGCTGGCCGATCAGATCGAACGCCTTGCGGATACAGGTCAGCATCCCGAGGCTGAGGACATCGACCTTGAGGATGCCAAGCGAGTCGATGTCGTCCTTGTCCCAGCAAATGACTGTGCGACCCTCCATGGTGGCGTTTTCGATGGGAACCAGCTCGTCCAACCGCCCTTCGGTGATGATGAAACCGCCCACATGCTGAGACAGGTGGCGGGGGAAGCCATCGATCTCATAGACCAGTGTCAGAGTCTGTTTCAGGCGGCGATCTTCGGGATCGAGGCCAATTTCGCGCATCCGTTCGGCCTCAAGCCCGGCAGCCGAGAAAAAGCCCCAGAGTTGGGAGGACAGCGCCGAGATGGTGTCTTCGGTCAGGCCCATGGCGCGGCCGACCTCGCGGATGGCACGCTTGCCGCGGTAATGCACGACCGTCGCGCAGAGGCCCGCGCGTTCCCGCCCATAGCGGTCGTAGATGTGCTGGATTACCTCTTCGCGGCGTTCATGTTCGAAGTCGACATCGATATCGGGTGGCTCATCGCGCGCCTCGGAGACAAAGCGTTCGAAGACCATGGTGCCCATCTCGGGGCTGACTTCGGTGATGCCGAGGCAGAAGCAGACCACCGAATTGGCTGCCGACCCGCGCCCCTGACACAGGATACCGCGCGAGCGGGCGAAATGGACGATGTCACGGACGGTCAGAAAATAGGGTTCATATTTCAGCTTGCCGATCAGGGCGAGTTCATGCGCCAGCATCTTTTTTGCCTTCTCCGATGCGCCCGCCGGATAGCGCCATTTCAACCCTTCATGGGCCAGACGCTGCAGGCGCTGGGTCGGGGTTTCCTGTTCGCTGCCCTCGCTGGGATATTCATAGCGCAGCTCATCAAGCGAGAAGGTGAGTTCCTCGCTGAGCGCATGGGCGCGGGCAACGGCACCTTCGTGACCTTTGAAGATGCGCAGCATCTCACCCTCGGACCGCAGGCGCTGTTCACCATTGGCCAGCGCCTCGCGGCCCAGTTCATCCACCTTGCGGCGCAGGCGGATGGCGGTCAGCACATCACCCAGCTTGCGGCGGGCGCCGTGATGCATCAGCGGCGTCGCGCTGGCGAGGGTGGGGATGTTCAGTTGTTTTGATTCAGTCTCTAACAAAGGGAAATATGTGGTATCGGCGCCATCATACCGGGGGTGCATCAACAGATGCATCCGCCCGGCAAAGCGGCGCGTCAGTTGTTGCGCCTGTGTCCGCCATGCGACCGCGCCGCCCGGAGACCGGGCCGCCTGTGGCCAGAGCAGCAGGTGGAGACCGTCGGAAAACTCCAGAAGGTCCGTCAGGTGCAGGATGCAATCGCCTTTCTCGGCGCGCAGGCGGCCCGTGGACAGGATGCGGCACAGGTTGGCCCAGCCCTGCCGGTTCAGGGGCAGGGCGGTGACGGTGGGCGCGTCGGTGAAAATCAGCCGCGCTGCCGGGATCAGGCGGGGCACCGCGTGGACCGGGTACGAGGGTGGTTTCGGGATGTGATCGGGGCAGGGTGGGCCGATGGTGGTATTCTGCGCCTCCCACTCCAGCCGCTCGCGGACCTTGCGGGCAATCTCGCGCCCTTGGGTATGGGCGCGGACGATTCCGGCGACCGAGTTGTCATCGGCAATCGCAATAGCGGGGAGGCCCAGGGTAACGGCACGCTCCATATATTCCTCGGGGTGCGAAGCCCCGGTGAGGAAGGTGAAATTCGACGTGATCGACAGTTCGGCATACATGGCGATTCCATATTATATTCACGTTTTGTTCTTTTTCGAGTCCTTTACGCCATTGCGCATGAATCGGGTCGCCTGAATGTGGGGTGGCGGGCATGTTCAGGGCAAAACAGGAGACCCGAGATGTTCAAGATCACTGCCTTATCCACCGAAGATGTGCGCGCCCTTCAGGCCGGTGGCCCGGATGCCTATGGCGCTACGCCGGAACGTGCTGTCTCAAAAGGGGCGGGCAACCCTTGCCGCCATTGTCTGCAGAACATTCCCGAGGGCGACGAGATGCTGATATTGGCGCATCGGCCCTTTTTAGAGACACATCCGTACGCCGAAACCGGTCCGATCTTTCTGTGCGCCGCGCCGTGTGAGCGGTATGAGGGCGAAGCATTGCCCGAGATTCTGACCTCATCCCCGGATTATCTGATCAAGGGATACGGACCGGATGATCGGATCGTCTACGGCACTGGTGCGATCACGCCCATCGATCGGATTGAAGCAAAGGTCAGCGACATCTTTGCTCGTGCTGACGTGAGCTATATTCACGTCCGTTCATCCCGGAACAATTGCTATCAGGCGAGAATAGACCGGGCCTAAAGCCTGACCCTGTGCATGCCCCGGCGCGGCTGATCCTGATCGTCTGCCGGGGTGTCCGCCTGTGTCGAGGTAAGGGCCAGAAAAATGTCCTCCAGATCCGCTTCTTCGGTGCGGACATCGCGGATGCGGATGCCCGCCTGACGGACGGATTCCAGAACCTGCTCGGCGCTGGTCTGCGCGCTACGATACCGCAGGATCAGATTGTCATCTTCGTTCAGCGTGGCCTCGACACCCTCAGCCACGGGCAGGTCCGAGACGGGGCTGTCTGGGATTATTACCATGGTCCGGCTATCCATGCGGCTCAGCAGGTTGGCGGTGCTGTCCTGGGCGATCTTTTCACCCTGATTGATGATGGCGATTTCGTCGCACATCTCCTGCGCTTCTTCCAGATAGTGGGTGGTCAGGATGATGGTCATGCCCTGCTCGTTCAGCTTGCGGACGTTAGTCCAGAGCATCTGGCGCAGTTCGATATCGACGCCAGCGGTGGGTTCGTCCAGAACCAGAACTTTCGGATGATGTACCAGCGCCTTGGCCAGCAGCAACCGCCGTCGCATTCCACCGGACAGGGTGCGGGCATAGGCATCGGCCTTGTCGCTGAGACCCACCAGTTCAAGTATTTCATCACTGCGCCGCGCGGATTTCGGAACGCCGTACAGCCCGGCCTGAACCTCCAACGCGCCGCGGGGTGTGAAGAACGGATCAAGGTTCAGCTCCTGCGGCATCACACCAATAGCGGCCCGCGACCGGCGTGGGTTCCGATCCTGATCAAATCCCCAGATCGCCACATTGCCCGATGTTTTGACAACCAGCCCCGCCAGAATGTTGATGAGTGTCGATTTACCTGCGCCGTTCGGCCCCAATAGTCCAAAAACAGACCCGCGCGGCACGGTCAGATCGATCCCTTTGAGCGCGTGTTTTTCAGGTTGACCCTTGCTACCGCGATAGGTCTTGTTCAGCCCATTGATCCTGATCGCCGCATCGGTCATTTGTTGCCCTTGCCCCCGGTTTGCTCATCGCTCATAAACGCATCTAATACACGCCCGCCGGGCCGACAACTCAGGAAGGATCGCCAGCGATGACTATCGAAGCGCCGGAAACCAGGATCGTCGAAAACAGCCGCATTGCCTGTGACGGCGGAGAAGGTGCACTGGGTCATCCGCGTGTCTGGTTGCAGATCCCCGAGGACGAAGGCTGGGTCGAGTGTCCGTATTGTGACTGCAAATACGTTCTGGCGGGACGCCAGGCGGACGTCTAGCATAGTTGCCGGAAGGCCCCGCAAGCCAGGTGCCGTCGGAATTTCCGTATTTTGAACGAGAAGAAGAAACCGGCTGCTTATAAATGGCGGCTGGCAGGCGCGGGCGCGTCATGGCACAACTGTGCAGGCGCAAACGGAGTGAGGTTTTCATGTCGCAGAATTTCGGAAAAGGATGCCATCTGCATCTGATCGACGGTTCGGCCTTTATCTTTCGCGCTTATCACGCCTTGCCGCCTTTGACGCGAAAGTCGGACGGGTTGCCGATCGGGGCCGTGTCTGGCTTTTGCAACATGCTGCAGAAATATGTCGAGGACAACGCCGGGCCGGACGCGCCGACGCATGTGGCGGTGATCTTTGACAAGGGTTCGCACACGTTCCGCAACGATCTTTACGATCAGTACAAAGCCAATCGCGAGGCGATGCCTGAAGACTTGCGCCCGCAGATGCCGCTGACCCGCGAGGCGACCAAAGCCTTTAACATCGCCTGCAAAGAGCTGGAAGGGTATGAGGCCGATGACATCATCGCAACGTTGGCGGTTCAGGCGCGGGATGCAGGCGGCCGTGTGACCATCGTCAGCTCTGACAAGGACCTGATGCAGTTGGTCGGTGACGGCGTGGAAATGCTGGACGCGATGAAGAACAAGCGTATCGACCGGGATGGCGTGTTCGAAAAGTTCGGTGTGGGTCCGGAACGTGTTGTCGACGTGCAGGCGCTGGCCGGGGACAGCGTCGATAACGTGCCGGGTGCGCCGGGGATCGGGATCAAGACGGCGGCCTTGCTGATCAACGAATATGGCGATCTGGAAACCCTGCTGGACCGGGCTGAGGAAATCAAACAGCCCAAACGCCGCCAGACCCTGATCGAAAAGCGTGACCAGATCGAGCTGTCGAAAAAGCTTGTGCAATTGGATGAGCAAACGCCGCTGGACTTCACACTGGACGATCTTGAGGTGAAAGACCCCGAGCCAGACACCTTGATGAGTTTTCTGGCCGAGATGGAGTTCCGCACCCTGACCAAGCGGATGGCTGACAAGCTCGGCGTTGAGTCACCGGTGATCCCAGAAGCGCCCGCCGCTGTTGTCGAACCCGAGGCTGATGCGATCCCGTTCGACGCGTCCAAATATGAATGCGTGCGGGATGCGGCAGCGCTGCAGAAATGGATCGATCAGGCTTATGAGCGTGGCTGGGTCGCAGTGGACACTGAAACCACCGGTTTGAACGAAATGATCGCCGAGTTGGTGGGTATTTCACTATGTGTCGAGCCGGGTGAGGCCTGCTATATACCGCTGATTCATCGTCAGAGTGCAACTGAGGACCTGTTCGGTTCGGATGCGCTGGCCGAGGGGCAGATGCCTCTGGATGAGGCTTTGGCACTGCTGAAACCAATGTTCGAAGACCCGTCGATCCTGAAGATCGGGCAGAACATGAAGTACGATGCCAAGATCTTTGCGCGGTACGGGGTGAATGTCGCGCCCATCGACGACACGATGCTGATGTCTTATGCGATGCACGGGGGTGAGCACGGGCATGGCATGGATACCCTGTCCGAGCGCTATCTGAGCCATACACCTATCCCGATCAAACCGCTGCTGGGATCCGGCAAATCTGCGATCACCTTTGATAAAGTGCCGATTGATGAGGCGACGGCCTATGCCGCCGAGGACGCGGATATCACCCTACGGCTGTGGAAGCTGTTCAAACCGCAGCTGCATCAGGTTCAGGTGACGACTGTTTATGAGACGCTCGAACGTCCGCTGGTACCGGTGCTGGCCGAGATGGAGATGCACGGCATCAAGGTTGACCGCGATGTGCTAAGCCGTATGTCCAACGCATTCGCGCAAAAAATGGCCGGGTTAGAGGCTGATATTCACGAACTGGCCGGTGAGAACTTCAATGTTGGCTCGCCCGCGCAGCTGGGTGAAATCCTATTCGACAAGATGGGTCTGGAAGGCGGCAAGAAGGGCAAGACCGGCAAGTATTCGACAGGGGCGGATATTCTTGAGGACCTGGCGACCGAGCATGAACTGCCACGTCGGGTGCTGGACTGGCGGCAGTTGTCCAAGCTGAAATCGACTTATACGGATGCGCTTCAGACGCATATCAATCCGGATACGGGCCGGGTGCATACGTCTTATTCGATCACCGGCGCCAACACGGGGCGTCTGGCCTCGACCGACCCGAACCTGCAAAATATTCCGGTGCGCACCGAAGAAGGACGGCGCATTCGCGAGGCGTTTATTGCCGAGCCGGGTAATGTGATGCTCAGCCTCGATTACAGCCAGATCGAGCTGCGAATCCTGGCCCATATCGCCGATATTCCAGCCCTGAAACAGGCGTTTTCCGATGGGTTGGACATTCACGCGATGACCGCGTCCGAGATGTTTGATGTGCCGCTGGACGAAATGACGCCGGATATTCGCCGTCAGGCCAAGGCGATCAATTTTGGTGTGATCTACGGAATCTCGGGTTTTGGTCTGGCACGCAACCTGCGTATTCCGCGGGCCGAGGCGCAGGGGTTCATCGACCGCTATTTCGAACGGTTCCCGGGTATTCGGCGTTACATGGACGACACCATCGCCTTTGCGAAAGAGCACGGTTATGTGCAGACCCTGTTCGGGCGGAAAATCCACACGCCAGAGATCAATGCCAAGGGGCCCCATGCCGGGTTTGCGCGCAGGGCCGCAATCAACGCGCCGATTCAGGGCACTGCGGCGGATGTGATCCGGCGCGCAATGGTACGAATGCCGGATGCGATCAACGGTCAGCCTGCCAAGATGCTGCTGCAGGTGCATGACGAACTGTTGTTTGAGGTTGCCGAAGAGGCTGTGGATCAGACCATAGAAATTGCGCGGGATGTCATGGAAGGCGCTGCTGATCCGGCTGTAAAACTGGATGTGAAGCTTGTTGTCGATGCAGGGCGGGGTGCCAACTGGGCCGAGGCCCATTGACGGGCGCGCCGCTCATCAGGCCCGGTGGGCCCTCTTTGCGGCGGGTCAGGCCTCGGGCCTGACCAGTCGCGCAACCAGACGGCGGACCACCGGGCTTGCGATAAGGATGACGGTAAAGGCGATGGGCCAGCAGAACGCCCACGACGCCATCCAGTCGCCAAGTGTGCTTGGCCCGAACCCGATGGCCTTGAGCGTTGCGATACCGGTCACAATGCAGGACATCATCCCGGACATGATGAATCCGAACAGGGCAGGAGCAAAGCGGGCGGGGATCATTCAGGTCTTCCTTAGCGTGTTAGGCGTCATATGCAATATTCAAGATGTGAAATCCAGTGCCAATCGGTCACCATCGCATCCATTCCAGCGACTCGGCTGTTTGGGGTGTCGATGGGGAGTATTCCGCGCTGATCCATCCGGAGTAGCCGCTGGCGTCGATGGCTTCAAAGAGGGCGGGAAAGTCTGTCGGGTCCTGTCCGGGTTCGGATCGGTGAGGTGCTGAACCAATCTGGACATGAAAGACCCGGGCGCAAAAGCGTTCCCAGATGGCATGGGCGTCTCCGTGGATCATCCGGGCATGAAAACTGTCGTATTGCAGGCCGACATTCGGGCGATTCACCTGATCCAGAACCTCTGCCGCCAGTTCATAATCGTTCAGGAAGTAGTCGGGCTGAGATATCGGGTTGAGCGGTTCGATGGTGAACCGTTGCTGCGGAGCCGTATCCGCAGCCCATTGCAGGTTTTGCACAAAAGTGTCCCGCGCATCCTGCCCGGTTTGATAACCTGACATCAGGTGAATCAAATCCGGGCGCAGAACCTTGGCATAGCGCAACACCCGCCGGATATCGGATTGAAACCGCTCCTCGCCACCCGGAACCGCCGCATAGCCTGGTGTGCCACCTGCATAGTTCGGAGGCGGCGCGTTGATCAGTACCAGATCCAGCCCGCTGGCTATCAGGGCGCGGTGCGTTTCCTTGGCAACAACGTCATAGGGAAACAGAATCTCTACCGCTTCAAAACCCGCATCTGCCGACGCCTGAAATCGGTCCTGATATGGCAACTCCTGAAACAGCAGGGAAATATTGGCGGCAAAGCGGGGCATCTGCGAACTTTCTGTGGCTGCGTGGACAATAAACAGCCGGGGATTGCTGCGAAAGGGACTGAAAACGACAGGTTGTCGAAAACCGGCCAGATCAACACCCTGAAACACGCGACGCTGGCAACATGTGGCGAATCATTTCCGTGTCGCTGCAACTACTTGAGGAAAAGCACCTATGGCCATGAGCCCGGAACCCGTCGGCGGGGGCGCTATTTCTGCGTCTTACGGGCGGCCCGCTGTCAGATCCGGCAACGCGTTGGCGGTTGCTTCGATGCTGACTTGGGCCGTGGGGTTTCCGGCGGTCGAAGTTCTATTGCAAAGCTGGCCGCCCCTGGCGCTGAACGTGGCCCGACTTGCCCTGGCTGCTTGTGTCATGTTTCCGATCTGGTTCCTGATTGATGGCCCGGCTCGCATACTGAACGCCCGGTGGCGGCACGCGGTTCTGGTTGGTGGCGTCGGAATGGGTGTAGGCACCGTTCTGCTGCTGCTGGCGCAGAAACTGACCGACCCGGTTACCGTGGCGATCATACTCTCATGCGCGCCACTGATAGCAACCATTCTTGAGCAGGTGTCGGGTACCCGCCGGATGACACGGAATTTTGCCTTTGGATTGCTGGCTTCGGTCGTTGGCGGTTTGATCGCGACCAGCGCCATTGCCCCTGCCCAGCTGGGTCTGGGGGCGGTTTGCGCAGTATTGTCGACCTGCTGCTTTTGCTGGTCCAGCCTCGCTACAGCCCGGGACTTCCCCGACCTCAGCCAGATGGGCCGGACGACGATCACGATGCTTGGTGGTTTGGTGGTTGCAGGGCTGTTGCTGTTTGGTGCGGGGAAAATAGGAATGACCATTCGCCCGGCCAAGTCCTTTGACCTACATCAGGCAGGGATGCTGGCGATCTATGCTCTGGTTGCTGTGGGCCTCAGTCAGATGCTGTTCATCTCATCCATCGGGAAACTCGGCGTGGCGGTCGCATCCTTTCATATGAACATCGCGCCATTCTATGTGATGGTGATCATGGTCATGCTGGGGGATGAGTGGAGCTGGACCCGCGCGCTGGGCGCGGGAATTGTCGCCCTGGGTGTTGTGCTGGCGCAGGACAGAAGGCCTGAGCAAACCGCCTAGATAGCGTCGAGTTCATCCGATGGCATGAACGGGAAAAATCGTTCTGACGACCAGACACCAAACCAGCCTTCGTGATGTGTGCCGATTTCCACCAGACGATAGAAACTCTTTCTGTCGATGCGCGCTTCCAGGTCACTGCGGATCAATACGTAGGGAGACGGCTCTGCTGTTTCGGTATCGATGACAATTCGAATGGGGTGTTCCGGCCCTGCAATGGCCGTGTCACCGACATGTGTTGTGAAAGTAATGATTTGAGCCGGACCCTCGCTGGAAATGTCGAAATCGACGGCGACAAAGGGCGCGTCTTCGACAGTGATTCCCACCTTTTCAACCGGCGTAACAAGAAAGTACTTGCCGTTTTCTTTCTTAAGAATGGATGAAAACAGCCGAACCAGTTCGAACCGGTTGATGGGCGACCCCATATAGTACCAAGTGCCATCTTTGGCGATCCGCATGTCCAGATCGCCACAAAACGGAGGATTCCACAGGTGAACGGGCGGCAAACCCTTGGATTTGGCGGCTTTTACCGAGGTCACAAGACCGTCGGGCGATGGTGTCACAGGATTTTGTCCGCTCATTGCTTTTGCCATTTCCTCTCAACGCGATACACTTCAATCATACATGTGCACGGAAGGGAAAGTCATGACCGAACCCGCCGACCTCGTTGCCGAGATCGAAGCGCTGGAAGAAAAGCTGCAACAGGCCAAAACTTCGATTACCAGCAGGTTTATCGGGCAGGAGCGGGTCGTTGATCTGACCCTGACCGCGCTGCTGTGTGGCGGGCACGCCCTGTTGATCGGATTACCCGGTCTTGGCAAGACTCGGCTGGTCGAAACGCTGTCGACGGTAATGGGGCTTCACGGCAATCGCATCCAGTTCACGCCTGACCTGATGCCTGCCGATATTCTGGGGTCCGAGGTTCTGGATACGGCTGAGGATGGCAGCCGTCATTTCCGCTTTATCCCCGGCCCGATCTTTTGTGAGCTACTGATGGCGGATGAAATCAACCGCGCCAGCCCGCGAACGCAGTCGGCATTGCTGCAGGCGATGCAGGAACGCACGGTTACGGTCGCGGGCGAGGATCGCTCGCTCGGGGTGCCGTTTCACGTTCTGGCCACCCAGAACCCGATCGAGCAGGAAGGAACATATCCCCTGCCCGAGGCGCAGCTTGACCGCTTTCTGGTGCAGATTGACGTGGATTACCCGGACCGGCAGACCGAGAGGGATATCCTGATCGCCACGACCGGTGTCGAGGAAGAACAGGCCAATCAGATTTTCACCAAACAAGAACTGCTGGCCGCTCAGGTTCTGCTGCGTCGGATGCCGGTGGGTGAATCGGTGGTTGAACTCATTCTGGATCTGGTGCGCGCCTTCCGCCCGGAAGAGGCCGGCGTGTCCGAGCGTGTTGCGGAAACGGTCGCATGGGGTCCAGGACCCCGCGCGGCGCAGGCGCTGATGATGACGGTGCGCGCACGGGCGATGCTGCAGGGGCGTCTGGCCCCGAATGCCGAGGATGTTCTGGATATGGCACGGCCGGTACTTAGCCACAGGATGGCCCTGAACTTCGCCGCCCGGGCACGCGGCGACAGTCTGGCCGACCTCATCGAAACCACTGCTGCCGGGTTTGTCCGGAACGAGGCTGCGGCGTGAATGCCGCGCTGACCCTTCGCGAAAGATCCGAGGCCGAGGCGTCACGGCTGCCGCCCCTTTTGGCGCGGGCCGAACATCTGGCCGGAACGGTCTTGTTGGGTGATCATGGCCGCCGCCGTGCCGGGCTGGGCGATGATTTCTGGCAATACCGCCCGGCACAGATCGGTGACAGCAAGCGGATGATCGACCATCGCCGCTCGGCGCGTGGGGATCAGCAGTATGTGCGTGAGCGCGAATGGCAGATCGCACAATCCGTAATGCTGTGGGTCGATCAGGGGGCCTCTATGCGGTTTTCGTCGGCAAAGACCTTGCCGACCAAGGCGGATCGAGCGCGCCTGCTGGGCCTTGCCACAGCCATCTTGTTGGTTCGTGGCGGCGAACGGGTTGGGCTAACCGGAACCACTCTGCCACCCCGGCGCGGCAATGCGCAGGTCATCCGACTTGCCGAAGCCTGGTCCGAAGATGCAAGTGCGGATTATTCCCCGCCCGAGCATCGCGCGATGATTCCCCATGCGCGTGCCGTTTTTGTTTCGGATTTTCTGGGGGATATTCAGGAAGTTGAGCTGGCGTTGACCAAAGCCGCTGACAGGGGTGTCAAAGGGGTTCTGCTGCAGGTCCTCGACCCCGAAGAGGAAACCTTTCCCTACAGAGGACGAACCATTTTCGAAAGCGTCGGCGGTTCGCTGCGGCATGAGACGCTGAAGGCCGGTGATTTGCAGGATCGTTATCTGGAACGTCTGGCCAGCCGAAAAGATGCCCTGATGCAATTGTGCCGCGCAACTGGCTGGCAGTTGGGGCTTCACCACACAGGCGAAAGCGCGCAGGCGGCGTTGTTGTGGCTTTACCGCGCGCTAGATGGGGGCGCGCGATGACGGTGCTGGCGGGCATCGGGTTTTCCGCCCCGTGGATTTTGCTGGGGCTGCTCGCCTTGCCCGTTCTCTGGCTGATTCTGCGCGCAGTGCCTCCGGCGCCTATTCGCAGGCTGTTCCCGGCTGTCACCCTGCTTTTGGGCCTAAAAGATGATGAGAGCGTGTCTGACAGGACCCCGTGGTGGCTGCTGCTGCTTCGGATGCTGGCGGTTGCGGCGATCATCATCGGCCTTGCCGGTCCGGTACTGAATCCTTCGCGGGATCAGGTGGGTTCCGGCCCGCTTTTGCTGGTGCTTGATGCAAGCTGGGCCGGAGCGCCGGATTGGTATTCGACGATCAATCAGATTGACGCGCAACTGACCGAGGCGGGACGCGCCGAACGCCCCGTGGCGATCCTGCGGTTAAGCGAACCCGAGGCTGCGGTTTTTCAGTCCGCAGAAGCCTGGCGAAGCCGTTTGCCGGGGCTGGTTCCCGCACCATGGCAACCGGGTGAGGCGCAGATCGCACAGGCGGCGGACATTATCAAAGGCATCGAGGGCGGGTTCGATACGCATTGGTTCAGTGACGCGCTGGACTATGCCGGTCAGGACAGAATTCTGTCGGAACTGCAGCCTCGTGGAAACGTGACGGTGTTTCAGTCACCCGACCCGGTGGTCGCGCTATTGCCCGCCGGGTTCGAGGACGGGGCCGTGCAACTGACCGTTTTGCGTTCCGGGGCCGAATCTGCCGATACTCTCACTCTGCTTGCGCTGGGGCCGGACCCTGCCGGTACCATGCGGACGCTGGACTTTGCCGAGGCTGAGTTCGCTGCAGGTGAGGCGACGTCTCAGGTGGCGCTGGCTTTGCCATCCGAATTGCGCGCGCGGGTTTCGCGCTTTGAGATACAGAACCAGCGCTCGGCCGGGGCGGTTGCACTGACCGATGACAGCCTCAGACGCCGGGAAATCGCCTTGATCGGAAGCAGCCGCAACCGCGAGGGGCTGGAGCTGCTCTCACCCCTGCACTACCTGAAGCAGGTTGCCGTACCCACGGCAGATTTCGTTGACGGATCGCTGGCCGAGGTTCTGCCCGCGAACCCGGATGTCATTGCGCTGGCTGACGTTGTCATTCTGTCCGAATTCGAGGAATCCGAGCTTGCCAAATGGGTTGAAAAGGGCGGTCTGTTGCTGCGTTTCGCAGGTCCTCGCATGGCGGCAAGTGATCTGGGCCGTTCGGAAGAGAATATTCTACTTCCCGTCCGCCTGCGGGGCGGAGGCAGATCGGTTGGCGGCGCTATGAGCTGGGGTGAGGCAAAGGGTCTGGCGCCCTTCCCCGAGCATTCTCCGTTCTTTGGGCTGAACATTCCCGACGATGTGACGGTCAGTACGCAGGTCATGGCGCAACCTGATCCCAACCTTGCGGATCGGGCGATTGCCTCGCTCAGCGATGGAACGCCGCTGGTGACGCGCAAGTCTCTGGGGTTGGGGCAGGTTGTTCTGTTCCACGTTACGGCGGATGCTGAATGGTCGAGCCTGCCGTTGTCAGGGCTATTCGTCGAAATGTTGGACCGTCTTGCCGTGGCTTCGGCTGCCAAAGAGCAGCAAAAGGCACAGTTGCAGGGAACCGTTTGGGTGCCCTCTCAGATCATGGATGGGTTTGGTGGGTTGTCCGACGCAGGTAATCTGGCCGGTGTGGACGGATCCACACTGGTTGAGGGTAACATCGGCCCAGGTCTGCGCCCCGGAATTTACGAAAACGAAGGTCAGAAGTTGGCCGTCAACGTCATGCAGGGCCGGGACGCTCTGCTAGCGGCATCCTGGCCGTCTGACGTGCCGGTGAAGGGGCAGGAAACAAACCGCGAGGTTCCGGTGGGAGGCATTTTACTAAGCATTGCACTGATATTGCTGTTTGTGGACATTCTGGCTTCGCTTGTCCTGTCGGGACGATTGGGTGCCGTGCGGGCGGCGGCAATGGTGCTGGGCGCGGCATTGATGGCGCCGCATGCGCAGGCACAGAATGCGGCGGACGCTGATTTCGCAATCCGGTCAACGCAGGAACTGGTCCTGGCCCACGTTCTGACCGGCAACCGTCAGGTGGATGACGTGGCCTTGGCGGGGCTGAAGGGGTTGTCGGACACGCTGTTCTACCGCACGTCCGTTGAGCCAGCGGATCCGGTCGGTATTGATCTTGAGCGGGATGAACTTGCGTTCTTTCCTCTGCTTTACTGGCCCGTGACGCCGGATCAGCCGCAACCGTCCGATGAGGCCTATGCAAGGCTGAACACCTATCTGCGTTCCGGCGGGATGATTCTGTTTGATACGCGGGACGCAGATATTGCCAGCTATGGCGTGGCCAGCCCGAATGGTCGCAAGCTGCAGTCTCTAGCCGCGTCGCTGGACATTCCACCGCTGGAACCTGTCCCCAGTGACCACGTTCTGACCCGCGCCTTTTACCTGTTGCAGGACTTTCCGGGACGTCACGCCGGTAACGAGGTCTGGGTCGAAGCGGCGCCACTTGACGCCGAACAGATCGAAGGGATGCCGTTTCGCAATCTGAACGACGGCGTTACGCCGGTAGTGATCGGCGGCAACGACTGGGCCGGGGCGTGGGCCGTGGACAGGAACGGTCAGTCGCTATTGCCAGTCGGGCGCGGCTATGCCGGTGAGCGGCAGCGTGAGCTGGCCCACCGCTTTGGAGTCAATCTGGTGATGCATGTGCTGACGGGGAATTACAAATCCGATCAGGTCCACGTGCCCGCCCTGCTGGACAGGTTGGGACAATGACCGGAACCGTCATCTTTGATCCGCTGGTTGCTTGGCCGCTGCTTTTCATCGTAGCGACGATCGCTGTTGCAGGGATTGTGCTGGCACTATGGCGCGGACTGTCCGGTTGGGCGCTGCGCGGTCTGGCGGCAGTGGTCGTGATCGCTGCGCTGGCCGGACCTGTTTATCAGGTCGAGGATCGTGCGGCGCTGACCGACATCGTGCTGATGATCGAAGACGAAAGTTCCAGTCAGACTTTGTCGGATCGGGCGGCGCAGACTGCGATAGCCGCCGAAGAGCTGGCCGGTGTCATCGAGGCACGCGATAACACCGAATTGCGCCGTATCAGAGTTGGTGATGACGAAGGGGATGAAGGCACCAGAATCATGTCCGTCCTGACCGAAGCGCTTGCCGAAGAACCGCGCGCGCGCGTCGCCGGTGTCATTGTCGTATCCGACGGGCTGGTGCATGACGTCGATCTGGCCCCGAACCTGCCCGCGCCGATGCACCTGCTGCTCACCGGGCGGTCCGAAGACTGGGACCGCAGGTTGATCGTCCGCAACGCACCGGCCTTTGCAATCATCGACGAGCCGGTAACCCTGACCCTGCGGGTCGAGGACAGCGGTGCCGCACCGGCCAACGCAGTCACCGCGCCGCTGGAGATTTCCGTGGATGGCGGTGAACCGGAACGCTTCACCATACCCATCGGACAGGATGTGGAGCTGCCGGTCGCGCTGCCGCATGGCGGTCGCAATGTGATCCAGTTCTCGGTGCCGGTTGCCGATGGCGAGCTGACCGACCGCAACAATTCAGCATTGGTACAGATGAATGGCGTGCGGGACCGGTTGCGGGTTCTGCTTGTCTCGGGCGAGCCGCATCCCGGCGGTCGAACCTGGCGGAATCTGCTGAAGTCGGACAGTTCAGTGGATCTGGTGCATTTCACCATTCTTCGCCCGCCCGAAAAACAGGACGGCGTGCCGGTGGACGAACTGTCCCTGATCGCCTTTCCAACGCGCGAGCTGTTTCTGGAAAAGATCGACGATTTTGATCTGATCATTTTCGACCGCTACAAGCGGCGTGGCATTCTGCCGGCGATTTATCTGGACAATGTCACGAACTACATCAATGACGGCGGTGCGGTCCTGATCAATTCCGGACCCGATTTTGCCACTGCCGACAGTATCTTCCGCTCGCCACTGGCGCCGATTTTGCCAGCGCAGCCGACGGCGCGGGTGATTGAAGAACGATTTGTCCCCGAGGTAACGGAACTGGGTCAGCGCCATCCCGTTACAGCTGATCTGGGCAACCCGGACGAGTGGGGGGCGTGGCTGCGCCAGATCGATGTCAACCACCGTTCGGGCGAGGTGTTGATGACCGGAGTGGATGAACGACCTTTGCTGGTTCTGGACCGGGTGGGTGACGGGCGCGTGGCGATGCTGGCCTCGGATCACGCATGGTTGTGGAGCCGCGGTTTCGAGGGCGGCGGGCCGCAGCTTGAGCTTTTGCGCCGTCTGGCACATTGGATGATGAAAGAACCGGAACTGGAGGAAGAGGCGCTGTGGGCCGAGGCAAACGGTCAGTCCATACGGATCATCCGCCAGACCCTGAGCGACGAAGCCAGCGCCGTTACCGTGACCCGGCCAAACGGCGAAACAACTGAAGTTGAGCTTGCCGAGGTTTCACCCGGTCGGTTCGAAGCCCAATACTACGGCCCCGAAATTGGGCTTTATCGCCTGAGCGATAGCGAACGCGAAGCGGTGATCGGTCTTGGACCCGCCTCTCCGAAAGAGTTCGAGAATACGATTGCGACCGGCGACATTCTGAAACCAGTACTGGCCGGAATGCGCGGTGGCGTGATCCGGCTGGAGGACGGCGTGCCGGTGATACGCAACGTGCGCGAAGGCAGGCCCGCTGCGGGTCGCGGCTGGATCGGTCTGACACCGCGCGGGGCTTATGAAACGCGCGATATCACCCAGGCCGGATTGCTGCCGCCCTGGCTGGTCTTGTTGTTGGCCAGTGGTTTCCTTGTGGCCGGGTGGCTGCGAGAAGGGCGGCGCTAAACAAGTGGATCACTCAAAGGTGACAGTTACAGTCGGATCACCGGGCAGACCGGAATAGGTAACTGACGCTCCGCCTTTGCCCTTGCCCGGCGGGAACAGCGGCCCGAATGACCCGACCGAGACGAGATCACCGGGTTTGAATTCGACGCCCTTGGACAACAGCCACAATACTGCGTTTGCCGGGTGCCCCAGAACCGCACGTCCCGGTGCCTGTGCCAGAACCTCACCATCGGCTGCACGCAGTGTTACCTGCATGTCGGCTAGTGCAGCGGTCATCGCGGGCGGGTCGGTGACCGGAATTTCCTGCCCAATGACACCCAGCTTTGGCGCGACACCGATTGCGGTTAACGTTACCGGCGTTATCGGCTCATCCTCGGCCAGGATCAGATCGGGAAGCTCGATGAATGGCCTGATGGCCGTGATACTTGCCATCACCTCTTCGGGCGTGGTTGCCTGATTGATTGCCGCGTCACCCACCACCAGTATCAGGTCGGCTTCGAAAACAGGTCGGGCACCCCAATCCGAGGGGATTTCTGCTCCGTCCTTGCGCATCATGTCCCGAAACAGCACGCCTTGAACCGGTTCACTTGCACCAAACCTTTCCTGTGCCGGTTTGCTTGTCAGACCAGCTTTGTAACCGATCACCGGCCCCATATGCGGCTCTAACGCTTGGATAATCAGGGCTTGTGTACACAGCGCGTCGTTCATGTCGCCATCGGCGATCAGGGCGGATGTCGGAGTATTGGACAGATAGTCCGATACAAACCCCTGAATATCGGCTTCTGACGCGCAGTCGGCCAGCGCGCTGCCGGCCAGACATGACATCAAAACGAATATCGAACTCCGCATGGCTTCCTCCCTAATCAATCTGGATGGAGACCCGGTCGGATCGCCCGCGGGCATCGACAATCACAAGCGACGCGTAGCCCCGCCCCGGGTTGGGAATGTCGAATTCCCGCTGGCGCTGATCCGTTGTGACCGGCCTGCCATCCGCCAGAACTGCAAATGGCCCCGTGCCGCCTCGCAGCTTGATCGTAAGCGGCGTGCCGTTGGCGTCCAGACGGGCGCCGTCCGGGGGAAATACCAGTTGCGGCGCATTGTCAGCCGGGGCAAACGCGGCTTTGCGTGGGCGAAATCGTTGAAGTGGTGGCGGCAGCTCTGCTGCACCAACGATCAGGGCGGCGGCAGGTGGTGCGCCAAGCGGGTCAAAATCGGGCTTCAGGTGACCGAAAGCATGAAACAGCAACGGCGCGGCCAGATCGCCGCCAAAAGCCCCGGGGACCGGTGTGCCGTCGGCCCTGCCCAACCACACGCCGATAACATGTCGCCCGTCATATCCGATCGCCCACGCATCGCGATGCCCATAGGAAGTGCCCGTCTTGTAAGCCAGAACACCGACAGGGGCGCCTGACGGCGGGGCCAGTCCCGATAGAATGTCACCAACTTGCCACGCAGCGACATCTGACAGAATTCGGGCGGTTTCGGCTTTGGGTTCAAGCAGGCCATGGCGCAGAACCGGACCTGTTCCACCGGCTGCAATGCCCGCATAAAGCTGCACAAGATCCCGAAGGCTGATACCTATTCCGCCCAAAGAGATGGCGAGCCCGGGGCGTCCGCCGGTCAGTTGCGGTCGGGCTCCGGCACGGCTCATCGCAGCCATGACGCGGGCTGGCCCAAGCTCGTGCGTCAGCCTTACCACTGGAATGTTGAGTGACATCTGCAACGCATCGCGAACCCTGACGTCACCGCGAAAAACGCCGTCGAAGTTGCGCGGCGCGTAGCGGCCGAACATAACCGGGCTATCGCTGATCAGGGTTTCGGGATGCGCCAGCCCCTGATCGAACGCCAGACCATAGACCAGCGGCTTGAGGGTCGAGCCGGGCGACCGCAAGGCCATCGTCATATCGACAAAACCCTGCCGTTCATCTTCGTAACCGGCAGAGCCGACCGATGCGAGGATATCTCCGCTCTGGTGGTCGGCTACGATCAGCGCACCCGAAACACGTGGACCCGCCAACCTCGCGGCTTGCGAGACAAGAGGTTCCAGACGGGCCTGTAATCCGGCATCCAATGTCAGGTCGTGAACTGATGCTTCCGGCGTCAGTTTTGTTATCCGGTCCGTTAGATGTGGGGCCAGACGGGGAAACGGGCGCATCTTTCCAGGAATCGGTTCGGCCATCGCTGCCGATGCCTGCGCTTCGGTCAGGACACCTTGTCGTTGCACTCGTTGCAGGACGCGATCCCGCGCATTGCGCGCTGCATCTGCGTGACGGTCTGGGCGCCGTGCTTCGGGTGACTGAGGCAGGGCAACAAGCAAGGCCGATTGCGCGGGCGTAAGGCGGCGCGGCTCTTTCCCGAACCATGACCGCGTGGCCGCGCGCATACCTTCAAGGTTTCCGCCATAGGGCGCATGGGTGAGATACAGCGTCAGAATTTCGTCTTTGCTCAGGCGTCGCTCAAGCGCATATGCGACTCTGATCTGGCGTAGTTTGCCTTTCCAACGCCCGGTCGATCCATCCTCCAGCAGCCGCGCGACCTGCATGGTCAGGGTCGAGCCACCTGAAACAGTACGCCCGTTCAGGATTGCTTGCCCAAAAGCACGAACAAGGGCAATCGGGTCCACGCCGGAATGCGACCAGAACCGTTTGTCCTCGTACCGGACAAGCATGTCGACATAGCCGCGATCAACATGGCCGGGCGTCAGCCGCCAGATGCCATCACCGACCGGGTAGGCGCGCAAGAGTGCCCCGTTGCGGTCGCGTATTTCGGTCGAGGTTTCGGTCAAAACCGGGGGTAGTAAGGTGGCGTCGATCCAGCGATCACCTGCGTCGCGCAAGGACGCGGCGCAAAAAAGCCCGAAGGCGAGGCCAAGGAACAGATGGCCGGGTTTAGGCATCGACCCATCCCTCCCACAGGCCTGGATACCGGGTGACGAAACCGGACTCGTGCACCCTCAACTCAGCCGAGAAGGCTGGCGACACATACTGAACGTGGTCAGGGCCAAGGCTGGTGTAGGTCTGCTCCAAAGGCCCGATTGTAGCGAAATCCGGCTTCAACCACGCCGCGCAAACTGGCGCAGATTGATCGACTTTCAATGGCAGGCGTCGCAAAGGCAGAAGGTTGGTCGAGGGCGTGAAGCTCAGGTCCAGATCAATACAATCGGCGGTCCCCTCCTGCAAATCGCCGTTCAGATACCAGCCGTCTTCGGCGCGATGCAGCCGCAGGGAAAGTTCGTGGCCATCAACCTCGCCGCCGATATCTGCCGAAATACTGGCCCAACCTAGATCGCAGCGAATATCATAAGTCAGGCTGGCATCGGCCTTCCCATCATGCCAGATCGCCTGACCGACCAGCATCCAGCCATTGTTCAGCCGTGACAAGGTGCAACGATCCGTTCCCTCCTTATCCAGCCGCCGCCAGTGGGCTGTTGCTATGGCCGTCCGGCCGGTCATCGTACAATCACCCGCCCGGTATCCGTCCGGGCGCGGTTTTGCGGGCGATACATATCCTCGACCGACGCCGCCGGGTGGTGGAAGTTGCCCGGAGTGACCGCACGGGCGACATAGGCAAGCGTCACGGTCTTGCGCCCCTGAATATCCACTGCAGCAAGAAACCGGTCGGTTCGGAATTCGGCATGGGTGGCTTCGGACAAATCAAGCCAATCGAGCGTGCGAACATCGCCAGAGCGCAACAGGCTGGGATTGTCTATCTCAATCCCGGCAGGCAGAGGATCATCCATCATCAACCGTGCACCACCATTTTCAAAGGGCTTTACGGTGAGCACCGTGACAAATCGTTCCCCCACGGCGAAATCCCGGCGATCCAGCGGTTCGCCTTCCATCGAGTAATACTTCCGTTCAATGGCGTAACCGGTTCCGCCCGCGCCCGGGGCAACTTCGGGTACACCGGTGACCGTCAGAGTAATATCGGTGCTACGATTGCTGGCGCTGGTGATATTCAGTTCTTTGTTCGCGTCACTTTCCAGCACCTGCACAAACGGTCCCTCGACCACCGCGCCATTCACGCGCAGCCCCGATTGTTCAGGCGTCGCGATCAGCGAATGCGCGGCCAGCAGGGACCACGCAGCCTCCTGCGTTGAGAGATATTCGCGCGGTGTACTGATCCGCTGCACCAGAGCATCGCGATCTACTACGGCGCTGCCTGCATCGGTAGCCAGTGCAAGCACCCCGGCTGCATCGCGCAAAGAGGTTCCGTAGTCCGCGCGCCAGATTGATGCCTGTTGTGAGTTATCCGCGCCAATCATCCGGGCGGCTCGGGCAAACATCGCGTCTGCCCGCGTCTGATCCCCATAAAAGGCCAACGCCGCACCAAGCTGGGCCGCTGCAAGCGGAGAGTCAAAGGCCCCTCCCTTTACGTCGGCATAGTAGCGCAGATCGCCCATCGACGCGGCACCTTCGCGCGCCAGCACCATCAGGGCATAAGCAATGTCCCGTCCTCCGGTGTCAAAGTCCGGGGCATAGTTGATATGATTGCGCAGGTTGTCCATCGCCTGTGCAAAAGCCCCGTCCGGAACTGCGTGACCCTGCGCCCGTGCCCGCGACAGGAAATCACTGACATAGGCATCCAGCCAGAAATCCCCGCTTTCGGCCCGCCACAGACCAAACGCACCGTTCGGGGCTTGCCGCGCCAGAATGCTCCGGATCGAGTCACTGACCCTTTTGTCGGCGGCTGATCCTTCGTCAAGGCCCCAGCTTTGCGCGACCGAGGACAGATACAGCAGCGGCAAGGCCTTGCTCGTGATCTGTTCGGTGCAGCCATAAGGATAACGGTTCAGCCTGTCCAACAGTCCTGGCGCGTCGAGCTTGGCCAGCGGACCCGCGGACAGAATTGCCCTAGCCGATCCGGACTGGAAACCATCAAACACATCGGATGAGAACAGAAAGCTGTCTCCAGAACCCAGTAAAAACCGTCGTGTCAGAGCCACAACCGGGTCGTTTGACCGGACCGGCAGGCGCAGTGATTGCCTCAGCTCCTGCCCGTCCGGCGTTTTCAACGCCACGGTGAATTCGGGGTCGCCCAGCGTGTTGGCGCGTACCGGAACCTCGTATGTGATCTTGCCGCCGGCAGTCAGGGAAAACGATGCCGGAACCTCACCCAGTGTCAGGGTGTCCGGCGCCGTCAGGGCCAAGCCCATGTCGCCGGTTGGCCCGTCGGCGTGGACGATCTCAAGCAACATCCGGCTTTCATCACCTGGTGCAAGAAACCGGGGCAGACTGGCCGTGACGACGACCGGATCGCGCACGATCATTTCAGCCTCGGCCTGACCAAGTGCTGATTTTGACCACGCGACAACCATCAGCCGCACAGTGCCGTTAAAAGCAGGTAGCGGGATATCGACGATGGCTTCTCCGTCAGAATCGACCTGAACCGGCCCGCTGAACACGGCCATCAGATCCTGCGTTGGCGGGGGTGACTGCATCCGCATGCCGTTGTCATTGTCCCCGCCCGAACGCACGATACCCAATGCGCCGTTCATTCCGTCGATCAGACGGCCATAAACATCCCGCAATTCGACCCCTAGTCTGCGCTGCCCAAAATAGTGGCCGGTCGGGTCCGGGCTTTCGAACCCGGTCAGATTCAGGATGCCGACGTCAACTGCCGCAAGGGTCAGCCATACCTGTTCCCCTTCTTTGGCATCTTCGACAGTGATACGGGCCTTTTCGGTTTGTCTTGGTTTGCTGACTTCGGGCACGTCAATGGCCACAGACAGTTTGCGCCCAACAGGCTCGACCGAGGCATGAGAAAGGCCCAGTGCCCGCGATGGGTTCTGGCCTGCGGACACATCCATCGGGCGGATTACAGTCGCGGCGACATATGCGCCCGCGCCCCATTCATCCGTGACATTCAGCGGTATGACGGTTTCGCCCTCGGGGACTTCGACCATCCGGCGTTCGATCAACCTGTTGGACATCACGTCGATCTGAGCCACCCCGGCCATGCGCGGCACGATCCGCAATTGCGCGGTGTCACCGGGGCGGTAGCTGTCCCGGTCCAACGACATTTCCAGCCGGTCGGGCGTGGTTGACGCATCCGCCGACCGGTACCAGCCCGCATAGAAATCCACCGCGGCTTCAGCGTAGTCGCCATCAATGCGCTGCACCACCAGTTCATACCGGCCCCAATCAACCAGTTGGCCAAGGGTCAGCGGGTCGGGTCCCAACTGCGATTCTCCGGTGGCGACACGCGACCGCCGGGTTGTGGGTTCCCAATTCCAGTTACCGTGAAGCTGATACCACTGATACCGCGTTTCCAGCCGGTTCAGCGTCCAGCGAACCTGCATTGGCGCTGGGGTCATCTCGGGGGACAGGGCGATGATCTGAAACTGGGCTTCGGACCCTTCACTGACGACATCCTCGAACATCGGTTTGATCCCGATTACGGGCGCTGAGGAAAGGACCGGAGCTGCTATCTGACGTTCGACCGGACGGCCGGACCCGTCGGCCAGACGTACAGTTACCGTAGCCTCCATCGGTTTGCCATCAGTCTCTAATTGGGGGATTTCGACTGGTATCGTCGTGCGACCCTGTGCATCCGTTCGGTCACCACCGAAATGGGTGCTTTGGGTGGAAAGGGGGCTGTCATATCGGCCAAATCGATATCCGTCATATCCCGAAATCGTCTCGGCAGGCCGTACGATCACTTGCCCGTCAATCGTCAGATCCGAGCCGGGGGCGCCAAACAGATATTTCGCCTCGATCCGCAGGGGCGGGGTATCTCCGGCCCTTAGCGGTGCGTCCGGCAGAGCCAGATCAAAGTCGAAACGTTCTGGCAGGAAATCTTCGACCAGAACGGTTTGCCGGGCCAGATCGTCACCTTTGGGGTCCGATCTCAGTTCGATCTGCCAGGACCCGCGCGGAACATCCGCCGCCACTGGCAGGGCAAAGACGTGGCCTCCGGCGAAACCGCCATCCGATACCGACCGGCGGTACTCCACGCCATCGGGGCGGCGCAAAATTGCAGTCAGCGGCAGATTTTCGATGGCGCCGGCCTGATCATCGCGCGACAGCGCCGTCACATAGATTGTCTCTCCGGCGCGATAGGCCCCGCGATCTGTTGTCAAGAATACATCCACAGGCCCCGCGGGCGCACGGCCCTCGACGCCGCGATCCGACAGATCGAAGGCCGGATCGGTCAGCGACAGAAAGTTGAAATCCACCTCTCCGTCCGCCGCAAGTATCATAGCTGGTGCGCTGGCCCCTTTGCCTCGGGCCAGTCCGGGATCAAACCGGGCATACCCTTCGGCGTCAGTCTGAGTTTTGCCGATGACGGCATTGGCGCGGGACACAAGCGAAACCTCCACTCCGGCACGCGGCGCCGCATCAGCCAGACCGCGCACCGTGACGTGCAATCCGTCTGTACCGGAAACCGAACTGATCCCCAGATTGGACAAAACAAACCATTGCGTCGCACCGGGGTCGTCATAGGGATCGGCACCGGGAACGCGCGCGGTCAGAGCGTAAATACCAGCGGGCTGTCCCGAAATGGCGTCAGCCATCGGCAGGCGCGTGGTCATGTCCCGGTTTAACTCCGAGGTAACTTCGGCGGTTCCCGACCAAACATCCTGAGCTATTTCGTCCGAGAATGTCCGTTCCTGCCAGTTACTGAGGGGACGGCCAAAGAAATCCTCTTGCACGGCGCGCAGCAGATTGCGGTCGCTGACGCGGCGCAACGTCAGATCCAGGGTCGTGACATTGACCGATTCCACCGGCAATGCCGCATCCGCGGCTTTTGGCAGGACATAGGCCCGCCCCGGAAACCGGACCGATGGGGCGCGGTCGCGGACATAGTGGGTCAGTTCAACATCTTTGATCAGGGCTTCGCCTGATGCAGCAGGCAGGCCTTGCCGGAAGGTGACACGATACCTTTTCCCGTGTTCGACACCATCCACGCAAAGCTGATTTCCGTCAGCCTGCACCACCAGCTGCGGGTCGGGAAGGCGCACGAATGGCTCATAATCTACACCCGCTTTGACAAGCGGCTCGGAAAATTCGGCGCAAATGCGGGGGGCCGATGCGTCACTTTCAACTGTGCTATCAACAACGCGAAAACCATATTTGCCGATGGCCCGTTCCAGAGCAGCCAGAACATCCGGCCGCTGCTGAAGCTCTGACGCAAGGCGCAGCGTTGAAACCATGTCGCGCCCGCGCTCGTTTTCCTCCAGCGCATCTGCAAGCATCATCAGCGCGCTGACCTGCGCGCCTGCAGTGTCTGACCGCAGATAACCGTTGATTGCGGCACTCAGTGCCCGCGCTCGCAGCGCGCGTTTTCGGGTCCAGTCGTTGGTCTGAATGCTCAGCAACAACCGGGCGTATTCGGTCCAGAGGTCGGGCCTGTCATCAAGCGACACAGCAGCGCCGGTCCATCGCATGGCCTGATCGGGGGTCGATGCGGCTTGTGCCGCTCCAAGAATTGCATCCAAATCCAGTCCGCCCGCCAGATGACGCAGTCCCAGATCCCGGGCCTGTTGATAGGCCTGTTTCAGATCGGCGGGTTTCAGAAACTCCAGATTCGCTGCTCGGGTGTTCGAACGCTCCAGTGTCCGGGCATCTGTCACGATTTTTTGCGCGGATATCGCCCCTTCATAAGGTTCCTGCCGGTTCACTCCGCTTTTGGGAAAACATGCATTCGACCTGGTGTTAAAGGTAAATGCCGCACAGTTCCGGTTTGCCGAGCAGGCCCGAATGCAGGATTTAAGGTCTGTATCGAACAGGGCATTCAGATCAGACCCATAAAAATCGGCATCCCGCGTGCCGACATAGCGGAACTCCGGAACCGCCGATTGCGCGTGAACGGCGGTTACCGGGAAAAAAAGCGATATAATCAAAGGTATTGCGGAAAATACGAAGCGACGCATCACGACCTCCTGTTTGACGAAAGGGTCGCATGAGGCCGCTTTACAATGCAACGGCTTAAACTCTTTTTCATCGTCTCGGCGGATGCTGCGGAAGAACCGCCCGGAGACCCAGATCATGAGCCTTGCCGATAAACTTGCCCAGGAACGGCGCGCGCGTTTGGCCGCCGAAAGATTGCTGGAACAGAAACAGGCCGAACTGTCTGCTGCGAACCGCAAGCTTGGCCGCCACGCGATTGCCCTGACCCGACAGATCGGCGAAACGCAGGCCGAGGTGGCGACAGTTCGGGATGAAAACGAAAAGGTTAAATCGGACCTGACAGTGGCCAACGCCAAGATCGAGGTGGCAGAGCGCCGTCTTTGGCACTCCATCCAGACCATTCATGACGGGTTCGCGTTTTTCGATGGTGAAAACACACTGATTGGCGCGAACGCAGCCTACCTGAGCGTATTCGAAGGGCTAAGCGAGGTCGCGCCAGGTGTCTCATACCTGCGCCTGCTGGAAATCATGACGGACGAAGGGATTGTTGATACAGGGTCGGAGCCGGGTGCCGACTGGCGCGCCAGAATGCAGAAACGCTGGGGCCGGTCAAACCCCGAGCCGATCGTGATCCAGTTGTGGAATGGCCAGTATATCCGACTGATAGATCAGCGGGGGCAGGGCGGCGATGTCGTCAGCCTTGCGTTGAACATCACGGCTTCGGTCCGGCATGAAGCTGAATTGCAGGGTGCGCGGGACCGGGCCGAGGCGGCCAATCGCGCGAAATCCGCCTTTCTGGCCAACATGAGTCACGAGATCAGGACGCCCATGAATGGCATTGTCGGGATGAGTGAGTTGTTGATCGAAACGCCACTGGATGAAGAACAGCGGCTGTACGTCAACACCATCCGGAATTCGGGTGAGGCGCTGCTGGTCATCATCAACGATGTTCTGGACTATTCCAAGATCGAGGCGGACAAGCTGCTGCTGCACGCCGAAGAATTTGATCTGGAACGCTGCATTCACGAGGTGGCGATGCTGTTGCAGCCCTGCGTGCGGGACAAGGGGCTGACGTTGCTTGTCGATTATGATCTGTTTTTGCCCACGTTATTTGTCGGCGACCCGGGCCGGATACGACAAGTGCTGACCAACCTTGTGGGAAATGCGGTGAAATTCACCGCTGAAGGGCATGTGCTTATCCGGGTTACGGGCGTGCCGCATCAGGACAGCCAAACCTGCGACATTCATGTAGCAATCGAAGATACAGGTATCGGGATCGCGCCGGACAAGATCGACCACATCTTTGGCGAATTCAATCAGGTCGAAGGCGAACGCAACCGCCAGTTTGAAGGCACGGGGCTGGGGTTGGCGATCTCGAAGCGGTTGATTTCGATGATGGGGGGGACGGTCTGGGTGGAAAGCGAAGAAAGGCGCGGTTCCTGCTTTGGCTTTCGTGTCACACTGCCGACCACGGACGGGCCACAGCCCGCGCCTCCCGATCTTGCGGACAGGTTGCAGCACGTGATGGTGGTGGACGATCTGGCCGTTAACCGGGCGATCCTGATGAAACAGTTGGGGCGGCTGGGTTCCCGGGTGACGGTGTGCGAAACCGGGACCGAGGCGTTGGAACGGCTTGATGGCTCGGTCGATCTGATCCTGTGCGACCACGACCTGCCGGATATGGACGGGCTGGAACTGGCCCTATCCCTGCGCGAAAAGGGGTGGCAGGACGTGCCCGTTGTATTGATGTCCGCCAATCCGGGGTTGGTGCAGGCTGATCCTGCGCGCGCGCTTATTCAGGGTGTGCTGCAAAAACCGCTTCCCCGGGCCGAGCTGTTTTCACGGCTGATCGCACTTGGTGATCCGGTTTTTGTGGACAGGGATACCGAACAGAATAGCTTGCCTGATACGGGTAAATCCGGCGCAACGCAGGGCGGACAAAGGCGCATGCGCGTTCTGGCGGCCGAAGACAACCGCACCAATCAACTGATCCTGAAAAAGATGACCAAAGACCTGAACATTGATCTGCAATTCGCCGCAAACGGGGTAGAGGCGGTTCAGGCCTGTTCAGACTTTGCCCCCGATCTGATCTTTATGGATATTTCCATGCCACAGATGGACGGAAAACAGGCAACGGCCGAAATTCGAGCGGCAGAGGTCGGAACAGACCGGCACGTGCCGATCATTGCTCTGACCGCTCATGCGATGGCGGGGGATGATCAGGGGATACTGGCCGCAGGGCTTGATCACTATCTGACAAAGCCACTGCACAAACAGCTGATCCATCAGGCGATCCGCACACACTGCCCTGCGGGTGTGTTCCCTGTTGTTGATGAGGATGAGCCGGCGCTGTAGTTTCGCCACATGTCAGATCAAAAAGGGTTTCGGCCTCGCGCGCTGGGCGAGATTGCCATTCGCTGCGCCGATATGGGCGCGATGGTGGAGTTTTATGAGAATGTGATCGGGTTGGAGCGTCTGACCGGCGATCACAACAGCGCCATCACCTTTTTTCGCATCGCCGAAGGGTTCGGCGGGCATACGCAGGTGCTGGCCCTGTTTCACTACATGGCTGCGCCGCGCCCCGGCCTGCACCCAACCGGCACGGAACGGCCCGCGACCGGGGCAGGGTCGTCACTGCACCACATTGCGCTGTCCCTGCCGTTTGCCGAGCAGGAGGCCGTGATGCGCTGGTATGACAAACTTGGCCAGCCCTATCGCATCGAACAATTCGGCTGGATCGGATGGCGCGGTATTTTCACCGAAGATCCCGAGGGCAACACGGTCGAGTTGGTCGCCTATGACCCTTCGATGCTGGATCAGGCCTGATAGGGGCGCAGGAAAACGGGCTTATCCTTTTCCGACAGGTCCGGGCGATATTCATAGCCGCCGGTGTCGAAATCCAGCAACCCGTTGGGATCGGTCAATCGGTGCTGAATGATATAGCGGGCCATGGCACCGCGTGCCTTCTTTGCGAAAAAGCTGACGATCTTGGGGGTGCCGCCTTTGTCTTCCATGAAGACCGGGGTGATCACCCGCAGTTTCAGCGCTTTAGGGTCTACTGCGCCGAAATATTCCTGACTGGCACAGTTCACCAGAACACCTGACCCGATCACTTCACCTTGCGCGTTCAGGGTCTTGCTCAGCTGGTCGCGCCAGTATTCATACAGGTTCTTGCCGCGCCGGGTCTTCAGCTTGCTGCCCATCTCAAGACGATAGGCCTGAATGGCGTCCAGCGGGCGCAGCACACCGTATAGCCCGGACAGAATGCGCAAGTGGTCCTGCGCCCATGCCATTTCATCGCTATCCAGCGAAGCAGCCTCAAGCCCCTGATAGGTGTCACCGGCAAAGGCCAGTGCGGCAGGGCGGGTCACATCTGCCGCAGGAGTATCGGAAAAGGCGCGGTACCGGTCCCGGTTCAGGCGGGCCAGATCATCGCTGAGGTCCATCAGTTTCTTAAGATCGCCCAGCGTCAAGTTGCGGGCGGTTTTTGACAGGCGGATCGCGTCATCCTGAAAATCCGGCTGCGTGACCTCGGCGTCCCGCTCTGCCCAGTCCAGCCGCTTGGCCGGGGAAATCACTACCAGCATATCCGTCCTCGTTCCTTGCCTGATTGGCCGTATCTAGCCCGCATCCCGCAGCACGTCCAGAAACGCGGCACCAAACCTTTCGTGACGCCGGTCGCCCAGCACCTGTTCTATTCCGCGCGAATCTTCAGGCCGCAATTGCGCGATCCTGGCCAGTTGCGAGGCGGAACAGGTCAGCGGCTTGTCGATGCCATCGGGCCCGCGCGACAGCTGCGTCTGCACCTCAAGTAGGCGGTCATAGATACCGCCCTGATCGCGCCCGGCCAGTTTACGGCGGGCAGGGTGCAATTCTTCGATGGCGCCGGTCAGAACCTCAAGGAATGTCGTGCCATAGCGTTCCAGTTTTTTCGCACCAACTCCGCCGATCCGGGCCATATCATCCAAGGTGCCGGGGCGGCTTTCCGCCATCTCGATCAAGGTGCGGTCGGGAAAGATGACATAAGCCGGAACACGCGCGGCCTCGGCCAGAGCGCGGCGTTTGGCCTTGAGCGCGGACAGTAGGGGCGCGTCCTCTTCCGACACCATCATCTTGACTGCGGGGCGACGAGTGGCCTTGCGGATCGTGTCCTTGCGCAGGTTGATCTGTGCCTCACCTTTCAGGATCGGCTTGGCCGCTTCGGTCATGCGCAATGCGCCGTGGCGTTCGGGATCGGGGCGGACCAGATCATGGCCCATCATCTGACGGAAAATCGCCTGCCATTGCGGGCGCGACCAGTCTTTGCCGATGCCATAGGTTGACAGGCTGTCATGGCGACGTGCGCGGATCTTGTCGGTCTCGTTGCCCAAAAGGATGTCGATCAGATGACCCGTGCCGAACCATTCTTCGGTACGCAGGATCGCGGACAGGGCCATGCGAACCGGCGTGGTGCCGTCGAACACCTCGGGTGGTGTATCGCACAGATCGCATTTCCCGCAGGGTTCGATCTGTTCTCCGAAGTAGCCCAGCAGAGTCTGGCGGCGGCATACCAACGCCTCGGCCAGACCCAGCAGGGCGTTCAGCCGGGCGTGATCGGCCATGCGCCGTTCGGGCGGTGCAAGCCCTTCGTCGATTTGCGAACGTCGCAGGCGGATATCGTCGGTGCCGAACAGGGTTAATGTCTCGGCAGGGCCGCCATCGCGGCCAGCGCGACCAATTTCCTGATAATAGGCCTCGATGGATTTGGGCAGGTCCGCATGGGCGACCCAACGGATATCGGGCTTGTCGATGCCCATGCCGAACGCCACTGTGGCAACCACGATCAGCCCATCCTCACGAGCAAAACGGGTTTCAACGATGCGGCGATCCTCGGCCTCCATCCCGCCGTGATAGTGGCAGGCGGTGTGGCCTTCGGCGCGCAGGGCCTGGGCCAATACCTCGGTCTTGTTGCGGGTGCCGCAATAGACAATGCCGGACTGGCCCTTCCGCGCCTCGGCAAAATCGAGGACTTGTTTGCGCGGACCGTCTTTGGCGGCAAAAGCGAGATGTATGTTGGGGCGATCAAAGCCACGCAGAAATTTGCGCGGTGCGGCGCCGTCGAACAGTTTCTCGACAATCTCGTCCTGCGTTTCCGCGTCCGCCGTGGCGGTGAACGCCGCCAGAGGCACGTCAAGCGCGCGCCGCAGCTCTCCGATCCGCAGGTAATCCGGGCGAAAATCGTGGCCCCACTGGCTGACGCAATGGGCCTCGTCCACCGCGATCAGGCTGACATTGATCCGCCGCAGCATGCCCAGGGCCGACCCGGCAGCCAGCCGTTCAGGCGCCATGTAAAGCAGTTTCAGCCGTCCGGCCTCCAACGCCTCCCACACTGCATCGGTTTCTTCGGGGGTGTTGCCCGAGGTCAGCGCGCCGGCCTCGACGCCTGCTTCTTGTAACCCGCGCACCTGATCCCGCATCAACGCGATCAGCGGGGAAATCACCACCGTCACGCCGTCGCGCAACAGGGCAGGTAGTTGAAAACACAAGGATTTGCCGCCGCCTGTCGGCATGATGGCGAGCACGTTTTCACCCAGCGTGACGGCATCGACGATCTCTTCCTGACCGGGGCGGAAGTCGTCGAATCCAAAGACATCTCGCAGCAGCGGTGCGGCGTCGAACATGTGCGGGGTGGCCCTGTTTTAAGGTTTATCTGCTCTTATGACAGGACAATCACATACTAAGATTCGGTGAACAAGAGGTCAGTAGAAATAGACCGCATTGTTGATCAGCACGATCCGCAGCGCATAGACACCGATCAACACCACCAGCGGTGTCAGGTCCAGACCGCCCATTGCGGGCAGGATACGGCGGATGGGACCGTAAAGCGGTTCCAGAATGCGGTTCAGGCCATACCATATCTGTGCCACGAATTGCTGATGCAGGTTCAGTACCTGAAAGCTGATCAGCCAGCTCATGATCACGTGGGCCAGAATGAAGAACCAGACGATATCCAGGATCAGCAGCAGGATTTGGATCAGCGACAGCATGGGAACTCCGTTTTCACATTGGCTGAGACCTAAGCGCCGAAGGGACAAAGGGCAAGCCCGTGCAGCATCGAAGCCAACAGAATGCTTGCGAAAATGCCCAAAGGTCCGTCTTATGGCACAAAAGAACGCAAGGGGCAGTCATGGCAGAGATTTCCAGGCGCAGGCGCATATGGGGATGGTGGTTTTTTGATTGGGCCAGCCAGCCCTTTCACACCCTTCTGGTGACATTTGTGTTCGGCCCCTATTTCGCGGGGGTTGCGGCCGGGTACTTTACAGAGACCGGCATGGATGCCCAATCCGCCGCTGCGCACGCGCAGAGCGTTTGGGCGCGTTGCCTGACCATAACAGGGCTGATCATCGCCTTCGGCGCGCCGCTGCTGGGGGCCATGGCTGACGTAACCGGTCGCCGCATTCCGTGGATATTTGCGTTTTCCGTGATGTACGCGGTGGGGTCTGCGGCCTTGTGGTACACGATGCCGGACGGATCGAACATGTGGCTGATGTTGTCCGCCTTCGGTTTCGGCTTTGTCGGTGCGGAATACGCGTTGATCTTCATCAACTCGCAGCTGCCCGATCTGGGGGATGAGAATGAGGTTGGCGAAATCTCGGGCTCGGGCTTTGCTTTTGGATATTTTGGCGGTCTGTTGTCGCTTGCAATCATGCTTGCGTTGTTTGTCGAGCAGCCGAACGGCAAGACCCTGATCGGGATGGACCCGTTGTTTGGTCTGGATGCCGCTGCGCGCGAGGGCACGCGCTTTGTCGGCCCCTTCACAGCCGGTTGGTTCGTCCTGTTCATGGTGCCCTATTTCCTGTGGGTTCGCGACGATGAGGTAACGAATAAAAAGGGCAGCGTGGGTGAGGCGCTGCGGCTTTTGGGCAAATCGGTCTCGGCGTTGCGCCACCGGGGCAGCCTGGCGGCCTATCTGGGTTCGTCCATGTTCTACCGCGATGCGCTGAACGGGCTTTATAGCTTTGGCGGCATCTATGCCCGTCTGGTGCTGGAATGGGATCTCATCAAGATCGGTGTCTTTGGGATCGTCAGCGTGCTGGCCTCGGCCATCTTTGCCTGGATCGGCGGGAAGATGGATAAGAAATATGGCCCTAAACCGGTCATTCTGGTTGCGATCTGGGTGCTTATTCTGGTGTGCACGACGGTGGTTTCGATGGATCGCACGCAGATTTTCGGCATCGGCCTGCCCGAGGGGTCAAACCTGCCCGATCTGACCTTCTTTGGTTGCGGTGTTCTGATCGGGGGCATGGGCGGCATTCTGCAATCGGCCAGCCGTTCGATGATGGTGCGTCATACCGATCCGAAAACACCTGTCGAGAGCTTCGGTCTTTATGGCCTGTCTGGCCGCGCAACTGCATTCGCAGCACCGCTTTTGATCGACATCGCAACAGTTGCCACCGGTAGTGCACGTTTGGGGGTGTCTCCAATCGTTCTGTTGTTTATTCTGGGCCTGTTCCTGATGCGCTGGGTCAGACCGGAAGGGGACCAGACCGGATGATTTTATTACGTTTTTTGACTGTCGCCATCGCTTTGATTATGGGGAGTGCGGTAAGCGCCGAGCCCCTTGCGAAACAGTTATTCGGGGCGCAGAAGGAAAGCTCCCGGCAGAAACCCGCCGCTTTCGGCAGCTATTCCCGTGGTTGTGCCGCCGGGTCTGTGCAGTTGCCTGAAACCGGCCCCACATGGCAGGCCATGCGCCTGTCGCGCAATCGCAACTGGGGACACCCACAGGCGATCGATTATGTTCAGGACCTCAGCGGCTTTGCCGCAAAACAACCGGGGTGGAGTGGTCTCTATATCGGCGATATCAGCCAGCCACGTGGCGGGCCGATGACTTCGGGGCACCGCAGCCATCAACTGGGCCTGGACATCGATATCTGGATGCTACCGGCAGACAATCTGCGCCTGTCTCGTAAATCGCGCGAGAATATCTCGTCGGTATCTCTGCGCCGCTCCAATGGGGCTTATGTAAACAGCAACTGGTCGTCGCAGCACCACGCCATCCTGCGCGAAGCGGCCAAAGACAAACGGGTCGCGCGTATCTTTGTATTCCCCGGTGCCAAGGTTCAGATGTGCAACGATGAAAAAGGCAACCGGGCTTATCTGCGCAAGATCAGACCGTGGTGGGGACATCACTATCATTTCCATGTCCGACTGAAGTGCCCCAAAGGATCGCGCGGCTGCGTCAATCAGGACCCGCCGCCCAAAGGCGATGGCTGCGCCGAGGCGCAGCAATGGGTTCGCAACATCCTGAACCCGCCGCCGCCTGATCCAAACGCACCACCGCCCAAAAAGCGTCGCGAGTATGTAATGGCAGATTTGCCCAATCAATGCGTTTCAGTGCTGCAATCCAACTGATCCCAGCGCTGTTTCTGGCCGCTGCCGCAAGCGCGGTTGAGGTCAGAACAGCCACGCATCTGGACAGCTATACTTGGCAACACGACGCCGACTGGTTTGGCGGGTTTTCCGCCCTGACGCTTTCAGATGACGGGCAAAGCATGGTTATTCTGAGCGACCGCGCAAAGCTTGCGACGGCACGAATAATTCGCTCGGGCGGCTATATACGAGAGGTCAGAATAGATAAAGTCTGGCCCGTCCGATCCAGCCGAAACCGTATCCTGCCGGGATGGACCGGGGATTCCGAAGGGCTTGCCGCCGGTGACAACGGCGATTTCTACATCTCGTTCGAAGGCGTACACAGGGTGGCGCACTATGCCCAGCCTGACGCGCGGGCCCGGGTTCTGCCACGTCCCCCGGTGTTCAGGACTTTTGAGGACAACGGATCGTTCGAAGCGCTGGCAATCGACGGGCAGGGCAGGCTGTATACCCTGACCGAAAAAAGCAGAACGGCAGACGGCCACATTCCCGTCTATCGCTGGGACGGTTCGGCATGGTCCATGCCTTTCACTCTCCCACAGCGGGGCAGGTTTCGTCCGGTCGCGTCCGATTTTGGCCCGGATGGCCGGTTCTATGTGCTGGAGCGTGCGGTTTCCCTGTTTGGTTTCAAATCGCGATTGCGTCGGTGGCAGCTGGACGAGGATGATGTCTTTGCCGAAGAGATCCTGTTTGAAACCTCGGCCCGCACCCATGACAATCTTGAAGGTCTGTCTGTTTGGCGCGATGGCCAGAACAGGCTGAGGGCGACGATGGTATCTGATGATAATTTCCTGTTCCTGCAACGAACGGAGCTTGTGGAATACGCTTTACCTGACTGACTTGCCAAATGCGTTTTAACTCGCTAGAAGCGCGGCTTGCCTTGGGCGATGCCCTTGGCCAAGTCGCCGCTACCTTGTCAAAACGGGCATCAAAACATGCAACGCGCTTACATTCCCGGCATTATTGCCATGGCCGCCATTGTCGTGGCCTCGAACATACTGGTTCAGTTTCTGATCCTTGATGGCCTCCTGACATGGGGCGCCTTTACTTATCCTCTGGCTTTCCTCGTTACAGATATCATGAACCGCGTCTATGGCGTGGGTCCGGCCCGCAAGGTCGTATTTGCCGGTTTCGTGACCGGCATTGTCTGTTCGCTGATCGGCAGCCAGATCATGCTGCAGGGCGACGGTTTCACCTATGCCGCCGTGCCACTGCGGATCGCAGTCGCATCGGGCACCGCTTTCCTGATCGCGCAACTGACGGATGTGACCGTCTTTAATTCACTGCGGGGTGGTCGCTGGTGGCGGGCGCCACTGGTCTCGACCCTTGTAGGATCGGCTCTGGACACTGCACTTTTCTTCACCATCGCGTTCTCGGCCTCGGTTACCTTCTTTGGCGCCAACGCGGACGCCGCAATCAACTGGGCGTGGGAGCCCGTGCCCTTCATGCTGACCGGTCCGATGGCGCCGCTCTGGGTCACGCTGGCCTTTGCCGACTGGCTGGTAAAGCTGTCGCTGGCCCTGATCGCGCTTGTCCCGTTCCGGGTCATCGTGTCCTGGCTGGACCCAAGAACAAGCACTGCCTGAATACATGGGGCCACCTGCAGAGGTGGCCCTTTTTGTTTGCTCCGACCGCCTGTAAGGTCGCGCCATGTTGCGCGTGAGCGAAGATATCATTCTGCAGGACTGGGAAATGACCGAGAGCTTTGTGCGTGCGTCCGGTCCCGGCGGGCAGAACGTGAACAAGGTTTCGACCGCGGTCGAATTGCGGTTTGAGGCCGCACGCTCTCCGTCCCTTCCCGATCCGGTCAAGGCGCGCCTGAAACGTCTGGCAGGTCGCCGCTGGACCAAGGACGGCGCGATCGTCATACAGTGTGACGAAACCCGATCGCAATCCCGCAACCGCGATATTGCACGTACCCGACTGGCCGAACTGATTGCCCGCTCCCTGATCAAACCCAAGCGTCGCATTGCAACCAAACCCACCTACGGCTCGGTCAAGCGCCGCCTCGCCACCAAAAAGGCCCGCTCGGATGTAAAGGCGCTGCGCGGCAAGGTGTCCGAAGAATAATCTGGTATCTTTTCGACACGTTGCTACTCTGCCTGCCGAAGTGTCAGGAGAGGGCAACATCATGAGGCTGGAGGGAAAAACCGCGATTGTGACCGGCGGTGCGTCCGGGTTTGGCGCGGGGATCGTTGCAAAGTTCATTGCTGAAGGCGCCCGCGTGATGATCGCCGATATCAATGGCGAAGCGGCCGAGGTCATGGCAAGCCAGCAGGGTCCGAACGCCTTGGCCTATCGCGTGGACATTGCCGATGGCGCGTCTGTCGGGACGATGGCGAACGCCGCCCTGACGACCTTTGGGCAGGTCGACATTCTTGTTAACAATGCGGGCGTGACCCATTTGCCGACACCGCTGGAAGACGTGAGCGAAGACGAATTCGACCGGGTCTTCAACGTGAACATGAAATCCGTCTATCTGACAGCGCGCGCGCTTGTCCCACATATGAAAGAACAGGGCAGTGGCGCCATTCTTAACGTCGCCTCGACCGCCGGATTGTCCCCGCGCCCCAACCTCAACTGGTACAATGCTTCAAAGGGCTGGATGATCACAGCGACCAAGACGATGGCGGTTGAGCTGGCTCCTTCCGGCATTCGGGCCAATGCGATTTGTCCGGTGGCAGGGGAAACCCCCCTGCTCAAGTCATTTCTGGGCGAAGACACGCCCGAGATGCGTGCCAAATTTCTGTCCACGATTCCCATCGGCCGGTTTTCGACACCACAGGACATGGGCAACGCCGCCTGCTTTCTGTGCTCAGACGAGGCCAGCATGATCACAGGTGTCGCGATGGAGGTTGACGGGGGCCGCTGTATCTGACCCACCTGAGATACCTGCGCCAGAGATTGCGTTCCCAAGCCTGAAAATGAGGTCAGAATGAATCCAGGACCCAGAAACCTGATTACCGATATCCCCGGCCTCAGGGTCGGCAACGCGCAGGATGACAGGCTGAAATCCGGTGCGACGGTTCTGACTGCGGACGATCCGTTCACCGCATCCGTTCATGTCATGGGGGGCGCACCGGGAACCCGTGAAACGGATCTGCTGGCGCCGGACAAATCCGTGGCAAAAATCGACGCGCTGGTCTTGTCGGGCGGATCTGCCTATGGGCTTGATGCCTGCTCAGGCGTATCGGATGCCTTGCGCGCGCAGGGCCGCGGGTATCGCGTGGCGGATGCCGTCATTCCGATTGTACCCGGAGCGATCATTTTCGATCTGCTGAATGGCGGCGAAAAGAACTGGCAGGAAAACCCCTATCGCTCACTGGGCCGGAGTGCGTTCGAGGCCGCTGCGCCTGAATTTGATCTTGGAACCACCGGTGCCGGAACCGGGGCGCTGACCGCCATGCTGAAGGGCGGATTGGGATCAGCGTCAATTGTGCTGGATTCGGGCATCACGGTCGGCGCACTGGTTGCCGCAAATCCCATGGGAACGGTCACGACGCCGGGTGATCGTCATTTCTGGGCTGCCAGTTTCGAGATTGGTGATGAGTTTGGCGGTCTCGGCCCTGACCCTTCTTCAGGACTGGGGCGCAGGTTTGACAGCCGCAAAATGCTGACCATGAAGGCGCAGGCGCAGGAGCGCGCGAACACCACAATAGCCGTCGTTGCCACAGATGCGGCTCTGACAAAGGCGGAATGCCAGCGCATGGCCATTGCCGCCCATGATGGCGTTGCGCGGGCCATTGTTCCCGCGCATTCTCCGGGGGACGGGGATCTTGTCTTCAGCGTCAGCACCGGTGCCCGCCCTCTGCAGGAGGCAGAGCAGGGTCTGACTGCGATTGGTCACGCCGCCGCCTTATGCCTGAGTCGGGCGATCGCGCGGGCGATTTTTCTGGCGACCCCGCACGACAATGACCTTTTGCCCTGCTGGTCCGAGTTTCAAGGTCACGATTAGTAACATCTGGTGGAATTCAGTGCGGCACGTTGCCCTCGCGTGGCAATCTGCGCGTTGACACTTAGGGTATGGAGCGCTCCATTCTAATCAGCCAAATCTTATCGGAGCATGAGCTATGAAATGGATTACCGCTACAGCGCTTGTCGGCCTTATGGCCGTTCCCGCCTTTGCTGAAGGTGATGCCGAGAAGGGAAAAAAGACCTTCAACAAATGCAAATCGTGCCACATGATCGAGGCCCCGGACGGCGAGGCCATCGTCAAAGGTGGCAAGACCGGGCCGAACCTTTACGGCATCGCGGGGCGCACAGCGGGCACGCTTGAAGGTTTCAAATATGGCGAAAGCATCGTCGAAGCCGGGGAAAACGGTCTGGTCTGGGACGAGGCGAGCTTTGTCGAATATTCTCAGGACCCAAAGGCATTCCTGAAATCCTATCTGGACAGCACGTCCGCCAAATCCAAGATGACCTTCAAACTCAAAAGCGGTGGCGAAGACGTTTATGCTTATATCCTGAGCGTTTCCACTGAATAAGCCCTGACAAACCAGAGTTGAGAATGCGCAAAAGGCCGCAGCCCCTGCGGCCTTTCGTGCGCTTGATCAGCAGGCGGTTCGACGTCACCTTGGTGCCGATAGTGGCCCGTCCGGCCACCCCAAAGCCCGTGTAGCATGCCGGACCGGCACAGCGGCAGCAGGAGACGTCAAATGGGAATACTGATCCCGGCCTGGGTCGATGGCGAACTGGCCCCGGTGGACAAGCTGGAGGCGCACGAACAGGGCCTCAAGCACAAGGCGGTGTCGGTCTTTGTTGTACGCGGAACCGAAATCCTGATGCAGCGCCGCGCCCTTGGAAAATACCACACGCCGGGTTTGTGGGCGAACACATGCTGTACCCATCCGGATTGGGATGAAAACTCTTCGGTCTGTGCCGTGCGCCGACTGCGCGAGGAACTCGGGATTACCGGGCTTTACCCCGAATACCGCCATCGGCTGGAATATCATGCAGATGTCGGTAACGGCATGGTCGAGAACGAAGTGGTCGATGTATTTCTTGCCCACGCGCGCGGTCCGCTGAAAATCGAGCCTAATCCGGACGAAGTGATGGAAATCCGGTGGGTCGATTACCACGACCT
Source organism: Ruegeria sp. BJ6 (assembly GCF_056537885.1). Classification (NCBI taxonomy): domain Bacteria; kingdom Pseudomonadati; phylum Pseudomonadota; class Alphaproteobacteria; order Rhodobacterales; family Roseobacteraceae; genus Ruegeria; species Ruegeria sp. BJ6. The sequence goes on from NZ_JBQFSG010000003.1 coordinate 105,674, forward strand.
GCTAGCCGAGGTTCGTCGCCACCCCGAACGCTTTACGCCCTGGTTAAAGATTTATCTGCACAATCATGCGGACACGATTTTTGGCCCGGATCTGATCATCTCGGCCAAAAGCTGAACCTTGCAGTTACGCGTTTTGCCTGCTTCTGTGTCCGCAACGGGAGGGGTTGCGGATGACAGTATTGATTGCAGGCGGTGGTATCGCGGGGCTGAGCCTTGGTCTGACATTGCATCAGATCGGTGTTCCGTTCCGGATATTTGAGGCCGCCCGGGAAATCCGCCCCATGGGTGTCGGTATCAACCTGCAACCCAACTCGGTTCGAGAGCTTATTGATCTGGGCCTTGGTGACGCGCTTGAGGATATTGCAGTTCGCACCCGGCAATACGGCTTTTATTCCAAACTGGGAAAAACCATCTGGGAAGAACCTCGCGGTCTTTGGGCTGGCTACGCCTGGCCGCAATATTCAGTGCATCGCGGTGCATTGCAGATGATGCTCTACCACACATTGCTCGAGCGGGCCGGACAGGACAGCGTTCTGCCCGGCAAACGCGCGGTGGGCTATGAGACCGGCGATAATGCGACGCTGTTGCTGGAGGATGGGACGCGTGCTGAAGGGGCGGTTCTGATTGGTGCAGACGGCATCCATTCGGCGTTACGGGCGCAGATGTATCCCGACGAAGGCGAGCCGATCTGGAATGGCAGGGTGCTGTGGCGTGCAACCACGCGCGCGCCTGAGTATTTCGGCGGGGCCGCCATGGTGATGGTCGGGCATGACACGCTTCGACTGGTGGCATATCCAATCTCGCAATCGGACAGTGACGGGCAGGCGACGATAAACTGGATTGCCGAAAAGCGGTTTCCGCTGGATGCCACATGGAAGAAAGAAGACTGGAACCGTGCCGCCAATATCGACGACTTTCTATCGGATTTTCAGGATTGGCGATTTGACTGGATCGACATTCCTGCCCTGATCCGCGGCGCTGAGGTGGTGTACGAATACCCTATGGTGGATCGCGATCCGTTACCGCGCTGGACTGATGGCCGGGTGACGCTGATGGGTGATGCGGCACACCCGACCTATCCTGTCGGATCCAATGGCGCCAGTCAGGCAATTGTCGATGCACGCCTGCTTGGTGCAAAGATGTTGGAACATGGCGTATCCCCGGAGGCGTTGTGCGCCTATGAGGCCGAGGTCCGGCCACTTACAACCGCCGTTGGAAACGCCAACAGGGCAGGCGGCGGGCCGGATGGCGTCTTGCAGAGGGTCGAAGACCTTTGTGGCGGCGATTTTGAGGATATCAATCAGGTGATCCCGCATGCCGAACTGGCGGCGCATGCCGAGAAATACAAGACGATCGCCGGTTTCTCGATTGCCGAACTGAACGCCAGACCCGGCACGATTCCGGCGGGTGCACATATTTGATCGGGCGCCATTTCCAAAGCCGACTTGCAAGGGGCGCATAAGCCGCATAAATCAACGCGTCATGGCCAAGCAGAAGACAGATCCGAACTACAAGGTGATTGCCGACAACCGGCGTGCCCGCTTCGATTACGCGATCGAGGACGATATCGAGTGCGGCGTCGTGCTGGTCGGGTCCGAGGTCAAGGCCCTGCGCGCGGGCGGCTCGAACATTGCTGACAGCTATGCCGCCGTCGAAGACGGAGAGTTGTGGTTGGTGAACAGCTATATCCCGCCTTACGAACAGGCCAAGGTCTTCAAACACGAAGAACGCCGCCGCCGCAAACTGTTGGTGTCGCGCAAACAGATGTCGGACCTGTGGAACGCAACACAGCGCAAGGGCATGACGCTGGTGCCTTTGGTGCTGTATTTCAACCACAAGGGTCTGGCAAAGGTGAAGATTGGCATCGCCAAGGGTAAGAAAACCCATGACAAGCGCGAGACTCAGGCCAAGCGTGACTGGTCACGGCAAAAGCAGAGGCTTTTGAAAGATCACAGCTGACGTCGTGTCAGGCCCTATTTCTGAACGGATGCGCGCTTGATCTGAAACGCCTCAACCGCTTTGGCAGTCTCGGGCCGCATGTTTTCCACACCTTCATATGGCATGCCAAAGGCGGGTGGTTGGTCCGGGTATTTTTCCTTGCGGGCCAGATGGCGGCCAAGGATGCGGACAAACTCCTGTCCGCCCCAGGCGCCCACTTCGGTTGAAACCGGATACTTCTCGTGCGTGTCGCGGTAGATATCATAAAACTCGGCCAGAATGGGGCTCTCGCCAGGTGCGGGCAGGTTCAGGCGCAGCTTGTCCTTTACGATCGCCTTGGGCTTGTCCACCGAATAGATGATCACACTGTCACGGCGGCCTTTGGTTTCATCCTCGAACAGGATCGAGGCCGACTGATCCACACCATCCACCAGACGATCGGTCGGGATATGGCTTTCGGCCCCGGCAAAGCGCGACAGCGTTGTATAGAGGTCAGAGACATGAATGATGTTGTTGATCATCGAATCCGCTTCGATCATGCCGGGCCAGCGAATAAAGGCATCGACGCGGACGCCGCCTTCGGTCGTATCTCCCTTGCCGCCCTTGTAGATCATCGGTGAAAAACCGGATTGCGGGGCATACTTGGTGAAATGGCCGTTGTCGCCCATCACGATGACAACCGTGTTTTCGGTCAATCCCAGTGCATCAATTTCTGCAAACAGATCGCCCAGCCACCCATCCAGCTGTTGCATCTTGTCGACATACAGACCCCCGTTGGGGCTTTGCGGTCCATCGCGCCCGGTTCGGGTATTATCCAGCGGGATCATGGGCCAGTATTGCAGGAAAAATGGCTCTGACCCGTCCGCCATCCGCCTCAGTTCGTCCAGCGTCTTGTCCTGAAACGCCTGATTCATCTCGTCATATTTTGCCGAGTTCCAGCGCTCGCCAGCCTCCATCCGAATTTCGCGGACAGGTCCGCCAGCCTCGCCTTCGATGACGGTCATCATCGCCGATGCGTCTGGCCTGAACAGATCGTCCAGAGTGTAAATCGGGTCGAAATCCGCGATTCCGACCGAGACCTGCTCGCGGATTGCGTCGTCATGAAAGATCGTCAGCTGACCCTGCTGGTGAATCGCGTGCTGGGCATAGTCGAATCCCTGATTCATCGCCCAGCTTTCGGCGATGTCACCCATGTGCCATTTCCCTATATGGCTGGTTGCATAGCCTGCCTGTTTCAGCACCTCGGCCAGCGTGACCTCATTTCCAGGCAGGCCGAATCCGGCGATGTCGACCGTGGTGTCGCCCATGCCCATGCGAACAGGCAACCGGCCGGTCATTTGCGCAACACGCGTCGGTGTGCATGAGGGTTCGGTATACATGCGCACCATACGCATTGCCTGATCGGAGAACGTGTTGATATTCGGCGTCTCATATCCGCGAACGGCGTTCAGCTCGGGGATTCCCATATCGCCGAATCCCATATCGTCAATCAGCACGCTGATGATATTCGGGGGTTTGCCCGCGTTTGCTGCGCGAAATTCCTCGAGCACTGCGTTCACCGCCGCATCATCCTGCGCCCACTGGTCCGCGTGCTGTGCCTCAAGGATGTAGTATTCGGAATCGTGCACGATATCCGTGCCCTGCGCCGCAGCCGTGGTTGCTGCGGTTCCCAATGCAAAAACCAAACATAGACTCTTCACAATATTCCCCTTTGCTTGTCAGGCGGCTTTGACCTGATCGGAAACACGATTGATGTCGGTATGCGGAAAAAACTCGACCCAGACATGCCAGAACATGCCCGGCTTCAGCACCTCGACACGCTCCAGCTTGCCAGCCGGGGTATTGCCGAAGAAATCAATCTCGGTGATCGGAGCGCCGGTGGTGTTATACCAGACCCCCAGACTTTCGTAGCGGGGATGCCAGGCCACAACGACAGGCTGACCGCCGACCTGAGCGTTGATGATGTTGCCGTGTTCGACAACGAAGTCGTCGGTCCAGCACACGGCATCGTCACCGATATTGACGCCCCAGACATAGGTCTTGTTATCCAGTCGCTCATCGGAATGGCTCATGTTGTCCATGACTGGCGCCGCTTCGCGATGCTGTTTGCCGATCGATGCCGAGAACAGCATTTCAAGCGCACTGTCGAACAGGAACAAGACCGGGTTGCCGGGCAGCTTGTTAAGAAACACCTTTCCATCGGGATAGGCCTTTTGAAAGCCCCGGAATGTCATCCGGAATGTGGGCCATGGTTTCATCGCCTGCGACGGCTTCAGCGGGCAGACCGCGCCAGATTCCGTTTGAGAACTGTCAGCTTCACGAAACCCATAAATCTGCTGGATCGGCTCGCCCGTCTTGTTGTCGCGCAGGATCAGGTTGTTACCGTGCTGGGCCAGTACCTCCAGGTCCAGCGGCTGGCCTTCGATCTCGGGTGTATAACCGATGCCCAGATTGGCCATCGCGCAATACGTCATTATCACATTCCGGCCACCCAGACCTTCGTCATTCCCGGCCAGATGCGGCCGCATGATCTGCGCATCCGGATGCGCGCGCGCGACACCATCGTTCTCGATGACCAGAACGGGGCTCGTGGGGCTGACGAATTCGCGGGCTTCGTTAATGCTGTAATAGTTGGCAGTGGATTTCTGATTGCGCAGACCGATATGCACCCAGACATACGGGAAACCGATCAGAACCAGACCCAAAAGCAGGGCAATCCAGTAAATCCATCCGGGTCCTGCCCCGAATGCAAAATGCATCAGGGTCATCAGGACCAGCCCGCCGACGGCCGCTGCCAGCAGCTGATACTCATTCCGGATAAAGCGCACCATATTCTCGCGCCTGACCTTGAGGACCATTTGGCTGACGTCGCCCAGGTCCCGAAAATAGGTGAACCCAATCCCCAACGAAACAACTAGGCTGAGGTAAAAGATTATGTTTGCAAACATAAAACCCCTCCACGATTCCCGTCCATGTTATTCCGGGCGGGGCGTTACGCAAAGCCTGCACGCATTCAGATGAGTTATTTTAATGTTGGCACCAAGGGTCCGAGAGCTGGTTCCTTTCGGAGCCAACCCACAAAGGAGACGATGTCTCAGAGATCTTGCGCCGTCGCCGCCTGATCAGGCTTTGGCAACTTCGAAATTGTCGATCAGTCGCACGCCGTCCGCCCACGCGGCGACGAACAGGCGGGCCGGACGGGATGCATGCGTCAGTGGTTCAAGCGATTCGGCACAGCGCAGCTCGACATATTCGACTTGCGAAAACCCGGCCGACAGCAAATCCACCTTTGCCTGATTTTCCAGCGCGTCAAAGGGATGCCCCTGAGACAAAGATTCGCTCAGCCGTCGCATGATGGTGCTTTTTTGCGCAGCGATATCCAGCCCTTCGGGTGACAGGCGCAGATTGCGCGACGACATGGCAAGACCCGAAGCTTCGCGCACGGTGGGGCAGCCTATGACCTCAATAGGAATGTCCAGATCGCGGGCCATGCGGCGAACGACCATCAGTTGCTGAAAGTCCTTTTCACCGAAATAGGCTCTGTCTGCCTGCGTCTGCAGGAACAGTTTGGCAACCACAGTGGCCACTCCGTCAAAGTGGCCGGGGCGGAACTCGCCCTCCATCACATCCGTCAGACCGGCAACCGCCACCGTTGTGGCAAAGCCGGTAGGATAAATCTGATCCGGGTCCGGAACATAGATTGCGTCAACACCATAGGGGACCAGTTTGGCGGCATCTTCATTCTCGGTGCGCGGGTACTTGGCCAGATCTTCGGGGTTGTTGAACTGCTTGGGGTTCACGAAAATGGTCACGATGACCCTGTCGCATCCGGCTTTGGCGGCCTCGACCAGTGACAAATGGCCCTGATGCAGCGCGCCCATGGTCGGCACAATGCCTATTTCCTCGCCGTTGCGTTTCCACTCCCTTACCTGTGTACGCAGGTCGGTGAGGCGGCGCAGGATCATGGCGGTCATGACTTTGGTCCCTTCTGCGGCACCTGATCCGCAAAGACATGCTCGTCTGCAGGAAACGAGCGCGCGCGCACCTCGGCGGCGTATTCGGCGATTGCTGCTTCGGCCTGCGGACCGAGATCTGCATAACGTTTGACGAACTTCGGTTTGAAGGCGGTGAAAAAACCCAGCATGTCATCGACCACCAGTATCTGCCCGTCGCAGCCCGCAGATGCGCCGATGCCAATGGTCGGAACAGGTATTTCGGCTGTAATTCTGTCGGCCAACCTCTGCGGAATCTTCTCTAACACGACGGAAAACGCGCCTGCATCTGCCACGGCGCGGGCATCTGCCAGCACTGCCTCGGCCTGCTCATCACGGCCCTGAACCTTGTAGCCACCCAGCGTATTGATCGATTGAGGCGTCAGCCCGATATGCGCCATCACCGGGATTCCACGTTTCACGAGAAACCGGATCGTCTCGGCCATCTCGACCCCGCCTTCCAGCTTGACGGCGCCCGCGCCGGTTTCGGCCATCAGCCTGGCGGCGTTTCTGAATGCCTGCGCCGCGTCGTGTTCATAGCTGGCAAAGGGCATGTCGATGACCATCATTGCCTTGTCCAGACCACGCGCCACGGCCTGCCCGTGCAGGATCATCATTTCCATGGTCACACCAAGGGTCGAGGTCAGCCCGTGCAGCACCATACCCACACTGTCGCCCACCAGGACGAAATCGCAATGGGCGTCCATCAGCCTTGCCATTGGTGTTGTGTAAGCGGTCAGGCTGACCAGAGGATCGCCCCCTTTTCGGGCGCGAATATCCTCGGCGTTCGGGGCTTTCTTGCGGGCGGTGGCGCTCATGCTCACTCCTGCGGCGTTCATATTGCAGTGCGGCATAGCAGAGAGTGCGCCTGCAGAGAAACCCCGGTTGCGCGAACATTCCCTTGATTGACCCAAAGTTTGCAGGAACACTGTGGTGGTATTGGTCGCCCTACGAAAAGGGCCAACCGGTTATTCAGGGGAGATAAATTTATGGGACAGCCGCTCTTTCGCACCTTCGCCTCGGCCTTGGCGGTCGGTGCAAGCCTGTTGGCTACACAGGCGCTGGCAAAGTCGGACATCACGATCGCCATGCAGCTCGAGCCGCCGCATCTGGACCCGACCAGTGCCGCGGCGCAGGCGATTGATTCGGTCGTTTACACCAACGTTTTCGAAGGACTGACCCGTTTCATGGGCGATGGATCGATCGTACCGGGGCTGGCGGAAAGCTGGGAAATTTCGGACGACGGCAAGGTCTATACCTTCAAACTGCATGACGGGGTGACCTTTCATGACGGTTCGGCCATGGATGCCGAGGACGTCAAATTCAGTCTGGATCGAGCCCGCGCCGAAGACAGCGCCAACGCGCAAAAAGCGTTGTTTGACGGAATCGAAAGTGTCGAGGTCGTGGACCCGCTGACGGTCAAGGTGACGCTGAGTGAGCCGAACGGGAATTTCCTGTTCAACATGGCATGGGGTGATGCCGTAATCGTTGCGTCGGAAAGTATCGAAGACATCAAAACCAACCCGGTCGGAACCGGCGCCTACAAGTTCGGCGAATGGGTTCAGGGCGACAAGATCGTGCTGAAGCGTAATCCGGATTATTGGGGGGAACAGCCCGCGCTGGAGCAGGCAACGTTCAAGTTCATCTCGGACCCGACCGCAGCCTTTGCCGCAGTCATGGCCGAAGATGTTGACGTGTTCTCAGGCTTCCCGGCACCCGAGAACCTGCCGCAATTCGAGGCTGACCCAAGGTTTCAGGTTCTGGTCGGATCGACCGAGGGCGAAACGATCCTGTCCACCAACAACAAGCAGCCTCCGTTTGATGACGTCCGCGTGCGACAGGCGATTGCCCATGCCATCGACCGTCAGGCCATCATCGACGGGGCTATGTTTGGGTATGGTACGCCCATCGGCACTCATTTTGCGCCCCATCATCCGGCCTATGTCGATTTGACCGGAAATTCGGCCCATGACCCGGAAAAGGCCAAGGCGCTGCTGGCAGAAGCCGGGTTTTCGGATGGGTTTGAAACCACCCTGCACCTGCCGCCGCCATCCTACGCGCGCCGCGGGGGCGAGATCATTGCCGCACAACTGGCCGAGGTCGGCATCAAGGCCGAAATCATCAATGTCGAATGGGCGCAATGGCTTGAAAGTGTATTCAAGGGCAAGGATTTTGGCCTGACTATCGTCAGCCATACCGAACCGATGGATATCGGCATTTACGCGCGGCCGGACTACTACTTTCAGTACGACAATCCCGACTTCCAGCAGCTGATGGAGACGCTGAACTCCACGACCGACCCTGCGGAACGGGACAAACTGCTGGGTGACGCGCAGCGGATCATCGCCGAGGATTTCGTCAATGGTTACCTGTTCCAGTTGGCCGCGCTGAGCGTTGCCAAAGCGGGCGTTCAGGGGTTGTGGGTAAACGCTCCGACCGCTGCCAACGACCTTACGGCTATCACCTGGTCTGAATAATGACCCTTTCCGGGGCCTCATCCTGAGGCCCCTTATTGTTTATTAACTATGTGGATTTTTCGTTTCATAAATTCGGCGGCTTTGCATCTGACGGCATTGGTAACTGCGCTGGTGCTATCCGGGGCATCCCTTGATGCGCAGGAACTGTTCAGCGGCCAGTTGGGCGATCTGGTGGGAACGCCCGAAAACCCTCTGGAAGTTGGCGTTGGAATCAAGATCGACCAGATCACCAGCGTTGATCAGAAGGCTGAAAACTATGGCGCAGTTGTTGTCTTGCGGTTCGAATGGATTGACCCGGCGCTGGCCTTTGATCCCGAGGTGCTGGGGCGCGATATCCGGGTCCTTGATCCGTCGACACTGCTCAAGCATGCTGGTGAAATAGGCACTATTGTTCCGGCTTTTGTCATTCATAACCAGCAATCCAATCGCTGGATTCACGAAGCCGCCGCCGCACTGCGCCATGACGGGCGGGTTCTGTATGTGGAAAAATCGTCTCTGACCCTTCAGGCGCCTCACTTTAATTTCCTCAAATACCCGTTCGATACGCAGGAGTTCCACTTTGAGGTGGTGTCGGTGTTTCCGTCTGACTTTGTGACCTATTTCCCCATGGACGAATTTTCCGGCCTCGGCGACCTGCTGGGCGAAGAGGAATGGATACTCGATAACGCGCGAATTCTCCAATCCACGGTCACGGGTTTCTCAGGACGCGACAGCGATCAGGTTGAACTGGTCTTCGAAGGCAAACGGCATCTGACCTATTACGTGATCCGGGTATTCCTGCCGATGCTGGTCCTGATCACGGTTGGCTGGGCACTGTTCTTTCTGGATGAATATCGCAGGCGGATCGAGATTGCAGGTGGCAACCTGCTGGTATTTGTCGCCTTCAACTGGGCGATTTCAGCCGATCTGCCAAAGCTGGGGTACCTGACGTTTCTCGACTTCATCCTGCAATGCATGTTCGTGATGACCGGGGCGATCATTGTTTTCAATGTTGCCCTGCGGAAAATCAAAACAACCGGTCGCGAAGCATTGGCCAGAAAACTCGACAATTACGCGATCAAGTGGATCTACCCTTTAGGATATGCAGCAATCGTCGGTTACGCGGTTTTTGCCTATTTGTTGGTGCCTTAGGTGCTAGACCCGGGCCCGAACCACCCCTAACGTGGCGCTGATGCTTCGTTATGCGCTCAAACGGCTGTTTTCGCTGGCCCTTAGTCTGGCTGTGGCTTCGATCGTCATCTTTGCGGTGATCGAGGTGGCACCGGGCGATCCGGCGTCGTTCATGCTGGGTGTCAATGCGCAGCCCGACACGCTGGCCGCACTCAGGGCCGAGCTTGGACTGGATGTCCCCAAAACCCAGCGGTACTTCGATTGGATCGGCGGGATGCTTAGCGGGGATTTCGGTACCTCCTACACCTATCGTACACCGGTTTCAGGCATGATTGCGGACAGGTTGTGGGTCTCATTACCTTTGGCGCTTTATGCACTGGCCCTGTCCACGCTGATCGCCTTTCCGGCAGGAATTTATGCCGCAGCGCGTCGGGGCAAACCCGGCGATCTGGCTGTCATGGGGACCACACAGTTGGGGATTGCAGTACCGAATTTCTGGTTCGCCATGATGCTGGTGCTGATTTTCGCCATTAATCTGCGTTGGTTCAATGCCGGTGGCTTTGCTGGCTGGGACAAAGGGCTGTGGGCTGGGCTGCATTCGCTGACACTGCCCGCAATCGCCCTTGCGCTACCGCAGGCAGCCATTCTGGCGCGCGTTATGCGCTCGGCCCTGTTGGATATTCTGGGCGAGGATTTCATGCGCACTGCACGCGCCAAAGGCCTCAGCCGCCGTCAGGCGCTGTGGCGGCATGGGGTGCGCAATGCGCTGATCCCGGTGCTGACGATCATCGGGTTGCAGTTTTCCTTCCTGCTGGCCGGGTCGATCATCATCGAACAGGTCTTCTATCTTCCGGGTCTGGGAAGGCTGGTCTTTCAATCCATTTCCTCCCGAGACCTCATCGTGGTGGAATCCGTTGTCATGCTGCTGGTCTTTGCGGTCATTACCGTGAACTTCGTGGTGGACCTGGCCTATGCCGCCGTTGACCCCAGACTAAGGAGCAGGACATGAGCCGAAACCTGATCCTTGGCGCGATATTGTCTTCGCTCGTGCTGCTGGCCGCGCTGATCTCGTTTGTCTGGACGCCGTACGACTACGCGGCGCTGGATATCCCGGCCAAGCTGCAACCCCCCAACGCGCAGCACTGGTTTGGTACGGATCATTTCGGGCGCGACATATTCTCGATGATTATGGTCGGCGCGCGCACCTCGATCGCGGTGGCGCTGGTGGCTGTGGGCATCGGAATGGCGCTGGGTGTACCCCTTGGTCTGACAGCAGCGGCGCGCAAAGGGTCGTGGCTGGATGAGCTGATCATGCGGGGCAACGATCTGGTCTTTGCGTTCCCGTCGCTGGTCATCGCCATCCTGATCACTGCCGTCTTCGGGGCAGGGGCAATCAACGCCATCATCGCCATCGGTATCTTCAATATCCCCGTCTTTGCGCGCATCACGCGCGGTGCAGCCCTGTCGCTGTGGGAGCGGGAGTTCATCCTTGCCGCCCGCGTCGCTGGCAAGGGCGCGGCGCGCATTTCTGCCGAGCACATTCTGCCCAACGTGGCCAACCTGCTGATTGTGCAAGGCACCATTCAATTTTCGCTGGGTATCCTGGCCGAGGCGGGCCTGTCCTATGTCGGCCTGGGGGCACAGCCGCCCACGCCCAGCTGGGGTCGAATGCTGGCCGATGCGCAGACTATGGTCAGTATTGCCCCGCATTTGGCTCTGATTCCGGGACTAGCCATCATACTGACGGTGCTGGGCCTGAACCTGATGGGCGACGGCCTGCGCGATTGGCTGGACCCACGGATCAGGGTGGCGCGCGCATGACCCTGTTGCAGATAGAAAACCTAACGCTGTCGATCAACGCGACCGAAATCCTGCGGGACGTCAGCCTGTCCATTGCACCGGGCGAGATTGTTGCAGTCACCGGGGAAAGCGGCTCGGGCAAGTCGATGACGGCGCTGGCGATCATGCAATTGCTGCCTGGCGGGGCGCAGAGCATTGGGTCGGTTCTGCTTGAGGGGCACGAGCTGCTGAATGGTTCCGAAGATTACATGTGCCGCCTGCGCGGTGCCTCGATCGGAATGGTGTTTCAGGAGCCGATGACCGCGCTCAACCCGGTCAAGACGATTGGCGATCAGGTGATGGAGACCATCCTGATCCACAAGGCTATGCCACCGGACAAGGCGCGGGATCGTGCGCAAGAGGTGCTGATCCGGGTAGGCCTGCCCCCTGACAGGTTTCCCCTGTCCCGCTATCCGCATGAACTGTCCGGGGGTCAAAGGCAGCGGGTGGTGATCGCGATGGCCATCGCTCTTCGCCCGAAACTGCTGATCGCGGATGAGCCAACGACGGCGCTGGACGTGACGACTCAGGCGCAGATACTGGACCTGCTCAAGGGGCTGGTCAGTGAATATGGTATGGGCCTGCTGATGATCACGCATGATCTGGCGGTGGTGGCCGACATGGCCGACCGGATCGTCGTGATGCGTCACGGTCAGGTGGTCGAGGCCGGGGAAACCGGCCATCTGTTGCGCAATATGCGGCATCCCTACACCCGTATGTTGTTCGAGGCTTCGGATCATCAGGTCGCCTTGCCTGACCCGCCCGAACCTGACCCGCTGCTGGTGGTGTCTGACGTTGTGCGCGACTATCGCCTGCCACGCAAACGTCTGTATGAATCCCCGGGGCATCATCGTGCTGTCGATCACGTCAGCTTTGCGCTGAACAAGGGTGAGCGGTTGGGGCTGGTGGGTGAGTCCGGGTGCGGGAAATCGACTCTGACACGGGCCATTTTGGGGCTGGAGGAGGTTCAGTCGGGGGAAATCCTGCTGGACGGTCAGCCGGTTTTCACCGGCCACAAGCCCAATCTGGCGGTGCGCCGCAAAATGCAGGTTGTGTTTCAGGACCCGTTCGGCAGTTTCAATCCTCGCCATCGCGTTGCGCGACTGATTACCGAGCCGTTCCACCTGTTGGAAACACCCCCGACCGGATCAGAGCGTCAGGATCGGATTGCCGAGATGCTGACCGCAGTCGGTCTTGGTCCCGATGATGCTGGCAAGTACATCCACGAATTCTCGGGTGGGCAACGCCAGCGGATTGCAATTGCCCGCGCCCTGATCATCCGGCCGGAACTTATCCTGTTTGACGAGGCTGTATCGGCCCTCGACGTCTCGGTCAGGGCTCAGGTTCTCGATCTGCTGGCCGAACTGTGCGCAACCTATGATCTGACCTACCTGTTCATCAGCCACGACTTGAGCGTGGTGCGCACAATCACTGACCGGGTGATGGTGATGCAGGCGGGCCAGATCGTCGAGCAGGGGGAGACCGAGCAGGTGTTTGCCGATCCCCAGCACAGCTACACCCAAAAACTGATCGCAGCGGCGCCGACCCTGCCGAACTTTGCAAGGGGTGCGGCGTGATACATGGATTTACCCTTATTCAGAGCCTGATTTTGTAAAGGAGGCACCAATGAGCAACCCCATATGGTTTGATCCCGGCCATTGTCTGATTGGTGGCCAGTGGATGCCGGCATCTTCCGGTGAAACCCTTGTCCTGACAAACCCTTCCGATGGATCTGAAATCTGCCGCATCGCGCGCGGCAGTCCTGCCGAGGTAGATCAGGCCGTTCAGGCAGCGCGCCTTGCGATGGAGGGGGAGTGGGGCCGTTCGACGGCATTGGAACGGGGCCGCATCCTTGCCCGATTGGGGCAGCTGGTGCTGGAACGGGTCGATGAGCTTGCCGCGCTCGAAGCGATGGATGTGGGCAAACCCCTGACACAGGCACGCGCGGATGCCGTGGCTCTGGCGCGATATTGCGAGTTCTACGGGGGGGCTGCGGACAAGGTGATGGGCGAAACCATCCCCTATCTGGATGGCTATACCGTTTATACGCTGCGCGAACCGCATGGGGTCACGGGGCATATCGTGCCGTGGAATTATCCGATGCAGATCATCGGGCGCTCAGTCGGGGCCGCCTTGGCGATGGGTAACGCCTGTGTACTGAAACCGGCAGAGGAGGCTTGCCTTACCGCGCTCGCCTTTGCCCATCTCGCGGTTGAGGCGGGGCTGCCAACCGGGGCCTTGAACGTCGTACCCGGATTGGGGGCCGAGGCGGGCGCGGCCCTGTCCGGCCATCCGGGGGTCGACCACATCTCATTCACCGGATCGGTTGCCACGGGCGCTCTGGTCCAGCAGGCAGCAGGAAAAAACGTAGTCCCGGTGACGCTGGAACTGGGTGGCAAGTCCCCGCAACTGGTCTTTGACGACGCCGATCTGGATGAGGCGCTGCCGTTTCTTGTCAATGCGGGCATACAGAATGCCGGTCAAACCTGCTCGGCCTCGTCCCGAATTCTGGTTCAGCGCGGTGTATACGATCAGGTTAGGGCCAGAATGGCCGAGGCGTATTCAGACCTTACCGTCGGACCCGCACAATTGGATTTGCGGGTTGGGCCTTTAATCTCGGCCCGGCAGAAAGAGATCGTCAGCGGGTTTCTGGCCAAGGGCAGCGATCTGAACACCGCCGCGCAGGGCCGGGTGGTCGACCATGCGCCTGAAACCGGGGCCTATGTGCGCCCAACGCTGTTTGCCGACGTACCGCCGGATCACGTTCTGGCACGGGATGAGATCTTTGGACCGGTTCAGGTGCTGATCCCGTTCGACACCGAAGACGAGGCCAAAAAAATCGCCAACGGGACAGAGTATGGGCTGGTCGCCAGTATTTGGACGCGGGACGGCGCCCGGCAGATGCGTCTGGCCAAGCACCTGCGCGCGGGTCAGGTCTTTATCAACAATTATGGCGCCGGTGGCGGCGTGGAATTGCCATTTGGTGGCGTTGGCAAATCGGGCCACGGGCGGGAAAAAGGGTTCGAGGCGCTGTATGGGTTTTCACAATTGAAAACGGTGGCCGCCCGACATGGCTAGATTGGGGCGGAACCTGCTGCTGGCCAGCGGGTGATGTTTGCTTCTGCCCACGTCGATTGGGATGGGACAGTGAAAGCCCGTTGACGGCTTTAATGTCAGTCGCGCCTTAAAGCGCTCATGATCCGGGGCTTTCGGGGGCCAAATTCATTTTTGCGCGCTTGTTCTTCCCGAAAAAACCGAGGCGGAGCGTACTCTGCCCCTCTGCCCTTGTTCATTTGCTCTTGCAGATGCAGCCCTCCATTTGGCAAGCTTGCACCGTTCTCAGGGCGGGGTGGAATTCCCCACCGGCGGTATGCGGATTATCTCTGCAAGCCCGCGAGCGGCTTCTGGCAACGGAAGTGTCAGCAGATCTGGTGAGATGCCAGAGCCGACGGTTACAGTCCGGATGAAAGAGAACGTGCAGGCCACGCCGCGATCCGGCGCGGCTGCTCGTGATCGCCTTGGGTGACGTGTCTGTTACGAAAGGAGATCACAATGACACACACCCGCTATGCATTCGTCAAAGCCAACTGGCATTCCGATATCGTCGACCGCGCGCTGGATGGATTCCTCGAATTGATCCCCGCCGATAAGGTCGATGTTTTCGATGCACCTGGCGCCTTCGAAATGCCGCTGCTGGCCCGCGATCTGGCCCAGACCGGCAAATACGCTGCAATTGCCTGTGCAGCCTTCGTCGTGGACGGGGGTATCTATCGGCATGATTTCGTGGCGCAGGCCGTCGTCGACGGACTGATGCGCGCGGGTCTCGATACCGGCGTACCAGTTCTGTCCGTATCGCTGACACCCCATCAGTATCAGGAAACCGATCATCACAACGCGATCTACCGCGCGCATTTCGTCCAGAAAGGCCGCGAAGCCGCGCAGGCTGCCCTGCAGATAACCCAAACACGCCAGAAACTCGATAACGCGGCCTGACCGCTACATTTTGTTTCATATCCGGTGGCTGTGATTTGAGCCACCGGCTCAAGAGGGGGCAACGCCCCCTCCTTTGCCCTCGCATACGCAAATCCGCTTGAGGCCAAGGACACTCCCCGCTAATCACATCGTTCAAAGGAGCACGCCCATGTCGATGAACAGCTTTGGCCATCTTTTCCGCGTCACCACCTGGGGCGAAAGCCACGGTCCGGCGCTGGGCGCGACTGTCGATGGTTGCCCGCCGGGCGTGCAGATTGACGAAGCGATGATCCAGCACTGGCTGGACAAGCGTAAGCCCGGCCAGAACAAGTTTACCACGCAACGGCGCGAAGCGGACGCGGTGAAAATAATGTCGGGCGTGTTCGAAGGGCAAACAACGGGCACCCCGGTCCAGCTGATGATCGAAAACACCGATCAGCGGTCCAAGGATTACGGCGACATCATGGACAAGTTCCGCCCGGGCCACGCTGATATCACCTATTGGCAAAAATACGGTATCCGCGACTATCGCGGCGGCGGTCGCAGCTCGGCCCGCGAAACAGCTGCGCGGGTGGCAGCCGGTGGGCTGGCGCGTGAGGCGATCAAACAGCTAGCCCCGAATGTCCAGATTACCGGGTACATGGTGCAAATGGGTCCGTACAAAATAGACAGAGACCGTTTTGACTGGGTACAAATCGAACAAAACCCGTTCTGGACCCCCGACGCGCAGGCGGCCGGAGAATGGGCGGACTATCTGGACGAGCTTCGCAAATCCGGCAACTCGGTCGGCGCGGTAGTCGAGGTGGTTGCGCGCGGTGTCCCTGCCGGGCTTGGCGCGCCGGTTTATGCCAAGTTAGACACTGATCTTGCCGCCGCGATGATGTCGATCAACGCCGTCAAGGGTGTCGAGATTGGCGAAGGCATGGCCGCCGCCGAGCTTACCGGCGAAGCCAATGCGGATGAGATTTTCATGGGTCAGAATGGTCCTCAATACAGCTCGAACCACGCAGGCGGCATTCTCGGCGGCATCTCGACAGGACAAGATATCGTTGTACGTTTTGCTGTAAAGCCAACGTCTTCGATCCTGACGACGCGAAAAACAATCACCAAGTCCGGTGAGGAGACCGAGATCATTACCAAGGGCCGTCACGATCCCTGCGTCGGTATCCGGGCGGTGCCCGTGGGCGAGGCCATGATGGCTTGCGTTATTCTGGACCACCTGCTGCTGCATCGCGGCCAGATCGGCAAAAACCGTGGTCAAATTGGCTGATCTTCGCAACCAATTTCGTAGCATCGCCGCGTCCCGCATGGCGACGGACCCGGCGCATGATCTTGCGCATCTGGATCGTGTCTGGGTTAACGCCCGTGCTATCGCGGACGAGCAAACCGATATGCGCGTTCTGCTTGCTGCCTGTTATCTGCACGATCTGGTCAACCTGCCCAAAAACGCGCCTGACCGTCACCTTGCGTCGCGCCTGTCCGCTGAACAATCAGAGCCTGTGCTTAAGGAAATCGGCTATTCGAGGACGGAAATTCAGGCCACGCAGCACGCTATCGCTGCCCATAGTTTCTCGGCTCAAATCCCACCTGAAACACAGGAAGCCCGCATTTTGCGCGATGCCGATCGTCTGGACGCGCTGGGTGCAATCGGTATTGCGCGCACTTTTTCGGTTTCCGGTTCACTGGGGCGGGAACTTTATGACCCCGCGGATCCGTTCGCCAGCGCGCGCGCCCTGGATGATCTGCGCTTTTCGGTCGATCACTGGAAGGTCAAATTGCTGAACTTGCCTGACGATATGTTGACCGAGGGTGGAAAAGCGATGGCCGGTGCCCGGATCCAGCGAATGATCCGGTTTCTTGAAGAATTTGCCGAAGAAATCGGCAGCGACCTGCCACCGGACTGGATACCAGATTAATCGCGCCCCATCCGGGCGTTGATCTTTAGCCCATAAAGGCGCAGGGTCGCGCCGATGGCAAAATCCTTAACATCGCATCGACCCGTTCTTGCCGTGGTGCTCAAACTGAGCGCCCTTTTTCTGTTCACGGCGATGTCAGCGCTGGTCAAGGCTCTGTCGGATGACTTTCCGCCCGGCGAGATGGTGTTTTTCCGGTCGCTTTTTGCAATCCCGGTCATCGTCATCTGGTTGATTTCACGCGGAGAACTGGCGCACGGGTTCATTGTGAAAAAGCCATCGGGTCATTTCTGGCGCGGCGTTCTTGGGACAACCGCGATGGGGCTGACCTTTACCGGGCTCAGCTTGTTACCTTTGCCCGAAGTTACCGCGATTGGGTATGCGACGCCGATCTTTACCTTGATTCTGGCGGCGCTGATGCTGGGGGAACGTATCCGGATGATCCGCATCGGCGCTGTAGGGATCGGGTTACTTGGTGTTTTGATCATGTTGTGGCCCCGGCTGGGCAGCGGCGGAATGGAGACCGCCGCCACCATCGGCGCCCTGTGCGTGCTGGGTGCAACAATCGCCCGCGCTTTTGTGCAGATACACATTCGGCAACTGGTACAGGTCGATCATCCGGCAGCAATCGTGTTCTATTTCTCGGCGACCGCGACAGTACTGTCCGCCCTGACGGCCTTTTTTGGGTGGACCATGCCAACCTGGGAACAGGCAGCGATATTGATTGCAATGGGTCTGATTGGGGGCGTGGCGCAAATCCTTGTCACGTCGTCTTATCGGTTTGGTCAGGCCTCGATGCTGGCGCCCTATGATTATACAACCATGCTGTTCGCCATTGTCATCGGGTACATCTGGTTTGACGAGTTGCCGACGTTGGTGATGTTGTCTGGGGCGGCATTGGTCATTGCTGGCAACGTTCTGGTGATCTGGCGCGAACGCCAGCTGGGGCTTGAACGTGGCAAGGCCCGATCGGTCACGGACCCCAAAGCATGACCTTTACCTTTTCCAAACTTCCCCTAGTTTGGCCCTGACAATGAAATGAGGTTCCCCCATGAGCGACGCGCAGGATCACAAGGAAAAGATGCAGCAGGTGCAGGCCCAGCACCGCAAGAAAGTGTCCGAGGCGGTTGATCCCGAACGTGGGCTGGTCCTGATCAACACCGGCAAGGGCAAGGGCAAATCCTCGGCTGCGTTCGGGGTCGTGATCCGGGCGCTGGGTTGGGGCAAGAAAGTCGCCGTTGTGCAGTTCATCAAGGGCAAGTGGAAAACCGGCGAGCGTCGGTTTTTTGAAGAACACAATCTGGTCACCTGGCACACGATGGGTGAGGGTTTTACCTGGGACACGCAGGATCGCGAACGCGATATCGCCGCCGCCACCGCTGCCTTTGGCAAGGCGCGTGCGCTGATGGAAAGCGGCGAATACGATCTGGTGGTGCTGGACGAGATCAATATTGCCCTGCGTTATGAATATCTTTCGGTGGCTGATGTTCTCGAGGGTCTGCAGGCCCGGTCCGACAAGACCAGCGTGTTCCTGACCGGCCGTGACGCTCCGCAGGAGTTGCGCGACTATGCCGATCTTGTCACCGAGATGACTGAGGAAAAGCATCCGTTCCAAGCAGGGATCAAAGCCCAGCGTGGCGTGGATTTCTGAAACGGCGCAGGTAGGATCAAGCTAGTGCCAGATGTCCGGCAAGCTTGATTTCTTGCGCGCCATGAAGTCCTGCAAAGCCTCTTCGACCGCCTCGTCCAGAGGCGGTGCCTCATAATCCGAAAGCTGCTTTTTCCACTTGGCATTGGCGCGGACTGCCATATCCGCGCCACCACGCTCGGACCATGTTTCAAAGGGCTGCGTGTCGGATAGTTCGGCGTTGTAGAACGCGGTTTCGTAGTTCCTGAGCGTATGGGCGCAGCCAAAGAAATGCCCGCCCGGCCCGACCTCGGTAAAGGCGTCCATCGCAAAGGCTTCGTCATTCAGCGGCAGCCCGGCCACAAATCGGTGCATCGCGCCCAGATAATCCGCATCCATGACCAGCTTTTCGTATGAGATGGTCAGGGCGCCCTCCAGCCAGCCCGCGGATTGCAAAACAAAGTTCGCACCGCTCAGAACGGCGGCATGAAGGGCAGTTACGCTTTCCATCATGGATTGCGCGTCCGGCAGCTTCGAGCTGGTAAACGCGCCCGAACAGCGGATGGGCAGGCCAACACGTCTGGCAAGTTGTCCGGCCACATAAGACGCAAGCGCCGATTCCGGGGTGCCAAATGACGGCGACCCGGATTTCAGATCCACCGAGGTGACGAAATTGCCGAAAACTACAGGCGCCCCCGGGCGGACCAATTGTGCAAGTGCGCATCCGACAAGCACTTCGGAATAGGCCTGAGTGACTGCTGCAATCATCGATACCGGCGCTGTCGCACCACCCAGCACAAATGGAACGATGACGGGGCATTGATTGGCGGCGGCATAAGTTCGAATGGCGCCCGACATCGCATAATCGAACATCAAAGGTGAATTCATGTTGATGTTCGCCATGATCACACAGTTCTGGTCGGTGAATTCGCGTCCGAATGCAATGCGCGCCATCTCAATACTGTCTTCTGCTCGTTCGGGTGCTGTGACTGACCCCATGAACGGCTTGTCGCTGTATTTCAGATGGGCAAAAACCATGTCCAGATGGCGTTTGTTCACCGGCAGATCGGTGGGTTCGCAGGTGGTCCCGCCGGAATGGTGCAGCCATGGGGACATGTAAACCAGCTTTGTCAGGTCCTGAAAATCGGCAATGGTGCCGTACCGGCGCCCCCGATCAAGGTCACTGACAAAGGGCATGCCATAGGCAGGACCAAACACCAGGTTGCTCCCGCCCAGATCC
This sequence comes from Ruegeria sp. BJ6, assembly GCF_056537885.1. Lineage (NCBI taxonomy): Bacteria > Pseudomonadati > Pseudomonadota > Alphaproteobacteria > Rhodobacterales > Roseobacteraceae > Ruegeria > Ruegeria sp. BJ6. The sequence continues at coordinate 125,782 of NZ_JBQFSG010000003.1, forward strand.
ACCGTGCGGTCCGGATTGCGGGCGTGCTGACGGAATGTCCGCGGGGCCGTCTTCAGAAGACTCTGTATAAGGCCCGGCGGGAATTGTACCCTATCCCCCTGAACATCCGCCCCGGCTTCGCGCCAAAGTCGCAGCGCCTCGGGGTCGTCGATGAATCGGACACCGACATCACGCAATAGCTGCTCGGATCTGACCTCGATAAGCTCCAGCCCTTCTTCGCTCAGCATGTCATAGGGCGGAATTTCGCGCCGTACACCTGCGATGATTGCGGGCTTTGGCGTGCTTGGCACACGCCGGGCGGTGCGTCTTCGAATGGTGCGTTCCATGTCACATCCTGAAAACAGCTGTAATCAAAGACAGTTTCACAAGAAATGGCATCCGGAACTTCGCCGGATGCGACACGAGCCTCCAAACGCGACACAGCGGTTATCACGTTTTTGCGGGTTCGTGGACCTGCTGCGCACTAAGCGCGGATACAATTCGGGCCGCGCATTTCTATATACGCGGCCCGGATTTTAGCGATTTGCCAGATCGGTTCCGGTTGTTTCAGGCTGTCACGCCCCGTTCAGGTGCACTGAGTGAAATCACCAGCACCACCGCCGCGCCGTTCAGCCAGTAATAGGCAGCATCCAGCCCGGAAAAGCCCAAAAGACCCGGTGCAAACAGGAATGTGATGCCGACAACAAGGTCCACTGCAAGGTGGAACCTGTATGGCAGAACCCTCCAAATACCCAGATGGTGATCGGTCAGTACGGTCAGAAGAAAGGCCGCCACACCGGTGATCACTGAAAGCCAAAGCGCCATCGGGTTGGACTGCCCCAACCCCAGAACAAATGGCAGGATGACCAGCGCAAGGGCGACCGGATAGTCAAGGTAGGCGTGCACTGTACGGGTCACAAAACGTAAAGACATTCGAGTTTCCTTTCCCTGGTTAAGATACCCCCAAGTTAGGAAAGTCATCCCGGACGCAGCAGCCCAGATCGTTTTGCATTCTTTGCAGATCGTTCAAAATCCGGCGCGTATTAATGCAACGCCCTGTATGCCGCCGGTGACAGTCCGATCTGTTTTTTGAACACGCGCGAAAATGCGGCCTCGGATGCGTATCCCACCTCGATTGCGGCATCGGCCACATTCCATCGGTTTTCCGTCAACCCGTGGCAGGCGATCTGCATCCGCCAGCTGGTCAGGTATTGCAAAGGCGTTGTTCCCATCTTTTGCGCGAACAGCTGCGCAAATGCCGTTCGTGACATGCCGGCCTCACGCGCAAGGGTTTCAACACTCCAACTTTGCGCCGGAGAATGGTGGAACGCCGTCAGGGCGCGGGAAATACGGGGATCGGCAAACCCGGCCAGTGCCGCATTGTCCGGGCTTTGACGTTCGAGATAGGCCCGTATTGCCTGGGCAAACAGCACTTCGGACAGTTTTAGCGCAATCAGGTCGCCCCCAATACGCGCGCCGCCTACCTCCGAGCCGATCATGCGCAGTGTGGCTTCGATCCAGGTGCCCACTTCTTCGCCATAGTTTTCTATCAGAATGTATGGCGGCAACCGGTCAACCAACATGTGCCCTGCGCCCCGTTTGCCCGGCGCTTGCGTAAACGAGAAATGCCCGCAGATCAGCTGAGTGTCCCGGCCTTCTTCGGTCCCGCCATAGACCAGAACGCCATCGCCATTGTATCCGGCGGCTTCCAGCACGTTTTCCAGAGGTAAGGCATCCATCGGCCGCACTTCGTTACACAGCAGCGCATGCGCCGCACCATGCGGAATAAGGATCAAATCCCCTTGTTTGAGCCTAAGCTTATCTCCCGTTTCAGGCAAAAACACCTTGAGTTCGCCGCGTTGCACAAAGTGGAACCGCGCCACGTTTTCAAAACTTGGCACTTGAATTCCGAAGGGCGGCGTAAAGGACGTTCGAAAATAGAATGTCCCCTTCAGGGACAGGCGGGTGAGGATATCGCTTAGCAGGTCCAACATGGCCAAAAGATAGGCAAGTATTGCCTTTCGTCCACTATGCTGAACGATCTGCAACACTATTTGAATGAATGGCACAAAAAAGCCCCCGCAAAACACGGGGGCGGAAAAGGTCGTGTATAATTCTCAGGAACGGACGAGTTTCTCGTAGTCCTCGGCGATTTCGCGGGTCAGATCGCCAACTTCGAAGGTGTATTCACCAATCTGACCTACAGGTGTGACTTCGGCTGCGGTGCCGGTCAGCCAGCATTGTTCGAAATCTGACATCTCTTCGGGCATGATGTGGCGCTCATGCACGGTGATCCCTTTATCCTTCAGCATCTGAACCACGGTCTGACGGGTGATGCCGTTCAGAAAACAGTCCGGTAACGGCGTATGAACTTCTCCGTCCTTGACGAAAAAGACGTTGGCGCCAGTCGCCTCGGCCACGTAACCGCGGTAATCCATGAACAACGCGTCCGAGCAGCCCTTGGCCTCGGCCTTGTGCTTGGAGATGGTGCAGATCATGTACAGACCCGCCGCCTTTGCGTGAACCGGAATGGTCTCGGGGCTGGGGCGTTTCCATTCAGCAATGTCCAGCTTGGCACCCTGCATCTTAGCGTCGCCGTAATACGCCCCCCACGGCCAGACCGCGATGGCCATACGAACCGGGTTCTGCGCGGATGCGACACCCATGTCATCGCCCGAACCACGCCAGACAACCACGCGGACATAAGCGTCCTGCAATCCGCTGGCCTTCAGCGCCTCATCTTTTGCGGCCTCAATCTGATCGACAGTGTAAGGCATTGGCATATCGAGGGCTTCTGCCGACGCAATCAGGCGCTCGGAGTGTTCGCGGCTTTTGAAGATTTTACCATTGTACGCCCGCTCACCCTCGAACACGGACGAGGCATAGTGCATCGCGTGGGTCAGAATGTGCACCTTCGCGTCGCGCCAGGGTACCAGTTCGCCATCCATCCAGATGACACCTTCACGATCGTCATAGCCCGCCATGCTAACCTCCAAAACCGGCCTGAATTTCCGATTGTTGCGCCCAATAGGTCCGGAGTGGACATAATGTTGCGCAAAAACTGCGAGTCGATACCTGTTCACTATTGGAATGTCAACAACGCTGACATAAACTCGGATAGAGCTAAGAAAAGAGGCCCGATATGTCCGAAACCCGCCCCGCCCCTGTCTTTGGTGGCGAAAGCCTGTTGTTTCTGACAGATGAGCAATTGCGGCAGGGAATCGAGGCGATGTTCTTTGCCTATCGCGGATTTACGGCGGATCCGGATCGAATCCTGACCCAGATGGCCTATGGTCGCGCCCATCACCGGGCCATCCATTTCATCAATCGCGCGCCGGGAACCACCGTCAACAATCTCTTGGCCATCCTTGGTGTTACCAAACAATCTCTGAACAGGGTTCTGAGGACTTTGATCGAAGATGGTCTTGTCGAAAGCCGTGTGGGCAAAGTGGATAAACGCGAACGGCATCTGTTTCTGACTGAGGCAGGTCGGGCGCTGGAAACCCGCCTGTCCGACGCCCAGCGCGCCCGGATGCGCGCCGCCTATAAAGATGCAGGTCCTGAAGCCGTGGCAGGGTTTCGTAAAGTACTTGAAGCGATGATGGATGCTGATATGCGTCGCGCCTATACCAAATTGCGGGAAACAACTTCATGAGCGAAATGGACGCCCACCTGCTGATCGTTGACGATGACGAACGGATTCGCGATCTGCTCAAGAAGTTTCTGATGCGGAACGGCTTTCTGGTCACAGCCGCACGAGACGCCGCGCATGCGCGGCGGGTTTTGTCGGGGCTGGATTTTGACCTGATCGTGCTGGATGTGATGATGCCCGGAGAGGATGGTGTCAGCCTGACACGGGCGCTACGTGAAACGCACAACACGCCGATCCTGCTGTTGACGGCGCGGGGGGAAACCGAACACCGGATTGCCGGGCTTGAGGCCGGAGCGGACGATTATCTGGCCAAACCTTTCGAACCCAAGGAATTGCTGCTGCGGATCAATGCGATCCTGCGGCGGATGCCGGAAACACCGGCACAGGACAGCGTTTCCAAGATCCTGCATCTTGGGCCTATTCGATATGACATCGAACGCGGTGAGATGTGGCAGGGCGAAAACCCGGTGCGCCTGACGGCGACGGAAAGCCAGCTGATGAAGATATTTTCTGCACAGCCTGGTGAGCCGATCAGCAGGGCAAAGCTGGTCGAGGACCTGGGGCGTGACCGGGGACAGGCGCAGGAGCGCGCCGTCGACGTTCAGATCACTCGTCTGCGCCGAAAGATAGAACAAGACCCCAAGCGGCCACGTTATTTACAGACGGTTCGCGGCGCGGGCTACATGCTGGCACCGGACTGACGTTACGCTTTTTGTGAGTAGTACTCTGGCTCATGATACACTGCGCGCGAATTTAATCGAGTGGAGTGATTATTATGCGTTTCCTCACATTATTTATTGCAATGCTTCCAATGTCTGCGATGGCGCAGGAGTTGTGCCGGAATTACGGACCTCAGTCCCCTCGGGACATCTCCAACGATGCGGGCACGAACCCCATCAGTTTTCCGGTCGCAACAGATATCAGACGGATGAACCTGTGCGACATTCATTCGCATACGCTGGCCGAACACAAGGGGCCGGGCTTTTCGGTATTGGCGGCTGAAGACGGTATGGTGGGGTATAGATGCAACCAAACAGATGAGCTTAGCGAAGCGGAACTCACCCAGCCCGATGGTACCGTAAGCTATGGCGGAGCAAAACCGGGCGACACGATTGAAGTGCATTGGGTGTTTACCACATGCGATGTGGCCCCCGGGCCTACACTGAATTCCTGCTTTAGTGACAGTTGTGCGAACCCTGCACTACGTGTTGAAAGTCAGGTGTTTTTGGTCGTCAATGATGACAAAGCGGCTGATTTCGCAATGTTTGCCTATGACGGCAACATTGCCAACGGCTTTCACCAACCCATGGCCTTGCCGTCTGCTGGCGATGCGGCAGTGATGTACAAGGGCTCGACAACGGGTCCGGACTTTATGCAGAAAATCTGCTCTCCGATGCAGGTGACGTGGAACGTGCGGCCGGATTGCAAGAAAGTTTCGTATAGCTCTCTTCAGGATTGGGCGGCGAAAGGAAATGCCTTCGAAGAGTTTCAGAGCCATGGTGCCCGGCAGTTGGTAACGGCCCCGGAATTGTTGTCGCAAATAGATTGACTATTTACCTTCGCGTCCTCGCGTTGATAGCCTGCGCGCCATGACAACCGCCCTCATTACCCATGCCGATTGCCTCGGCCACGTTACCCCGCAGGGCCACCCGGAAAGGGTGGCGCGTCTGGAACATATTCTTCATGCGCTCGAAGCGCTGGAACTCAAGCGCGTGACCGCTCCGCTTGCCGCCGATGACGACCTGCGCCGGGTCCACCCGGACAGTTACATACGGGATATTCGCGCTGCATGCCCAGACAGCGGATTTACCCAGATTGACGGTGATACGTTCATATCGCCTGGATCGATCGATGCGGCCTATCGCGCAGCCGGGGCGGTGGTGCGGGCCGTCGACATGGTTCTGGGCGGCGAGGTGCCAAATGCCTTTTGCGCAGTTCGTCCGCCAGGTCATCACGCCGAATCCGAAACAGCCATGGGATTTTGCCTGTTTGGCAATGCGGCGCTGGCAGCCAAGCACGCCCTTGACCATCACGGGTTGTCGCGGGTTGCTGTTGTGGATTTCGACGTTCACCACGGAAACGGGACTCAGGATTTGCTGTGGGACGAGGCGCGCGCGCTAGTGGTAACCAGCCAGCAAATGCCGTTGTGGCCCGGTTCGGGTCGCCCGGATGAAACGGGTGTACACGACACGATCCTGAATATCCCGCTTGCCCCCGGCTCGGGCGGGGCTGAGATGCGTGCAGCCTATGAGGGACAGGTTTTTCCGCGCCTGCGCGCATTCAAGCCAGAGCTGATTATCATTTCCGCCGGGTTTGACGCGCATCAGGACGACCCGTTGGCCAATCTGAACTGGTCTACCGGTGATTTTGCATGGGTTACCGCCGAATTGTGCGGGATCGCCAATGAGGTTTGTCAGGGTCGTATCGTCTCGACTTTGGAAGGCGGGTATGATCTGAACGCGCTTGCCGACGCGACACGCGCGCATGTGGAAGAACTGATAAAGGCTGCACAATGACCGAGACACCTGTTGACCAGATGACTTTTGAACAGGCGATGAAAGAGCTTGAGACCGTTGTCGGACAGCTGGAACGTGGCGACGTGGCGCTGGACCAGTCGATTGCGCTGTACGAACGGGGTGCAAAACTCAAGGCGCGTTGCGAGGCTGAGCTGAAACGGGCCGAGGAAAAAGTGGCTGCCATCACGCTGGATGCTGGTGGTCAGCCAACCGGGACCACACCTGTCGAAGGGCTCTGATGTTTCGCGAACAATTGGTGGGGGATGCCGAGCGCATTCAGAAGCAGTTCGATCTGGTTCTGGGGGCGCTGGACGACCTGGAGATCACTCAGGCGATGGCCTATGCCACCCGGGGCGGCAAGCGACTGCGCGGGTTTCTTGTGCTGGAAAGCGCGCGTCTGCACGATATCGAGGAAACGCAGGCAATCTGGCCCGCCACCGCAATCGAAGCGTTGCATGCCTATTCTCTGGTACATGACGATCTGCCCTGCATGGATGACGATGATCTGAGACGGGGTAGGCCGACCGTGCATGTCAAATGGGATGACGGCACCGCGGTTCTTGCAGGTGATGCGCTGCAAACTCTGGCCTTTGAACTTTGCACCCGACCCGAGGTGGGAACAGCCGATGTTCGCGCGGAACTGGCTCTAACATTGGCGAAAGCCAGCGGTGCCCAGGGCATGGTGCTGGGACAGGCGCTGGATATCGCCGCCGAAACCGCGTCTGAACCGCTTACGCTGGAACAGATAACCAGATTGCAGGCAGGTAAAACCGGTGCCCTGATCGAATGGTCGGCCTGCGCCGGTGCCCGATTGGCCCAGGCAGACGGTATCCCGTTGCGCCAATATGCCCGGGCGCTTGGCCTTGCTTTTCAGATTGCTGATGACATTCTGGATGTCGAAGGTGATGCCGAAAAAGCCGGAAAGCGTCTGCAAAAGGATGCGCAGGCGGGCAAGGCAACGTTCGTCTCGCTTCTGGGGCTGGATGCGGCCAGATCGCGTGCCGCGGAACTGGTGGAAGCCGCCTGTGCGGCGTTGGATGGCTACGGATCAAGGGCTGAAACCTTGAAGGATGCCGCACGCTTCGTTATTGCCCGGGACAGCTAAGCCGCAAGGGATGCGCCAAAACATGACGTCTGACCGCCCGAATACACCGTTGCTGGATCTCGTGAACCGCCCGGCGGACCTGAAGCAGTTTTCGGATGCACAACTGACCCAGCTTGCGCAGGAGCTGCGGTCCGAGACGATCTCGGCCGTTTCCGTGACAGGCGGGCATCTGGGCGCAGGTCTGGGCGTTGTTGAACTGACGGTCGCCTTGCACGCGGTCTTTGACACGCCGCGGGACAAGGTCATCTGGGACGTGGGCCATCAGTGCTATCCGCACAAAATCCTGACGGAACGGCGCGAGCGCATTCGCACTCTGCGGCAAAAGGACGGGCTGAGCGGCTTTACCAAGCGCAGCGAAAGCCCCTATGACCCGTTCGGCGCAGCGCATAGCTCAACCTCGATCAGCGCCGCGCTGGGCTTTGCTGTAGCCCGTGATTTGGGCGGCAATATCCCCGAAGGTCTGGGCGATGCGATCGCCGTGATCGGAGATGGCTCCATGTCGGCAGGCATGGCCTTCGAGGCAATGAACAACGCAGGCCACCTGAACAAACGCCTGATTGTCATCCTGAATGACAATGAAATGAGCATCGCACCCCCCGTGGGGGCGTTGTCGAACTATCTTTCCCGGCTTTATGCGGAAGAGCCGTTTCAGGACCTGAAGGCCGCCGCCAAGGGTGCCGTTTCGCTGTTGCCCGAGCCGTTCCGTGAGGGTGCGAAGCGAGCCAAGGAGATGCTCAAAGGCATGGCCATGGGCGGCACGCTGTTCGAAGAGCTTGGGTTTTCCTACCTCGGTCCTATCGACGGGCACGACATGGATCAGTTGCTGCCGGTGCTGCGTACGGTCAAAGCGCGTGCGAATGGTCCGATCCTGATCCATGTTCTGACCAAAAAAGGCAAAGGCTATGCCCCCGCCGAACAGGCGCGCGACAAAGGACACGCAACCGCAAAATTCGATGTGGTAACAGGCGAACAGAAAAAGGCGCCCTCGAACGCACCTTCTTATACGTCTGTCTTTGGCAAAACTCTGGTCGAGGAAGCTGCACGGGACGACAAGATTGTCGCCGTCACCGCCGCCATGCCCGATGGAACGGGTCTGAACCTGTTTGCCGAACGGTACCCGTCGCGCTGTTTCGATGTGGCAATCGCGGAGCAGCACGGGGTGACCTTTTCGGCCGCGCTGGCCGCCGGGGGCATGAAACCGTTCTGCGCCATGTATTCGACGTTCCTGCAACGCGGATACGATCAGGTCGTGCATGACGTGGCAATCCAGCGCCTGCCGGTGCGTTTTGCCATAGACCGCGCAGGTCTGGTGGGCGCGGATGGCGCAACCCACGCCGGTTCATTTGACGTTGCCTATCTGTCGAACTTGCCCGGTATGGTCGTCATGGCCGCTGCGGATGAGGCCGAACTGGTGCACATGATCGCCACAGCGGCGGCCCATGACGATGGACCCATCGCCTTCCGCTATCCGCGCGGTGAGGGCGTGGGCGTCGATCTGCCAGAGCGCGGCGAGGTGCTGGAGATCGGCAAGGGACGGATGATACAGGAAGGTTCACGCGTTGCACTGCTGTCCTTCGGCACACGTATGGCCGAAGTTCAGAAGGCCGCCGAATCCCTTTCTGCCAAAGGTATCACCCCCACTATTGCCGACGCACGCTTTGCCAAGCCGCTGGACCGGGATCTGATCCTGGATCTTGCGTCAAATCACGACGTTCTGATCACCATCGAAGAAGGTGCGATTGGCGGCTTTGGCAGCCACGTTGCGCAACTTCTGGCCGAGGAAGGCGTCTTTGACACCGGACTGAAATATCGTTCGATGGTCCTGCCGGATATCTTTATCGATCAGGCCAATCCGGCGGATATGTACGCCGTTGCCGGGATGAACGCAGAACAGATAGAAGCCAAGGTTCTGGACGTTCTGGGCATCGCAACGATCGGAGAGAAGCGGGCCTGAAAATAGCGGGTGCAAGGCCGGAAATTTTTAGTACGAGAAGCCGGTCGCTTTATCAAGCCAGCGATAAAGCTCCGAAAAACGGCTCTGATTCAAAGCACGAACCAACCTGGCTATTTCATCGTCACCAAGTATGTAAACCGGTAGGCGTTCCGGATGAGCGACTGCCAGATTCAATAGTGCCGCCCTCATCCCAAAAACTGCTGGGCCTAACACGATGTCGAACCTTTGCAGTGCAGACAGGGATTTCCAGATTTGCTCGGTGGTTCCCGGAAACTGTTGCTGAAGGCGGGCATGCAGTCGCCCCAACGTGCGAAAGTTCCAAATAACATAAACCAGATGCGCCCAACCCATTCCGACGCCTACGAATTTTGCGGGTCAGCACCTTGGGCTTTTAACAGCGCCTCTAACCCAACCCGGTAATTTGGATAGATCAGCTTAACCCCCAACTCATTCTTGATCCGGTCATTCCGAACCCGCTTGTTTTCCTCGTAAAAACTGCGCGCCATCGGCGTCATCTCGGCTTCGTCGAACGGTACTGCGGGAGGAAGGGGCAGGCCCTGCAATTCCGCTGCATAACCGATCACGTCCTGCGGCGGCACCGGTTCGTCATCGCAGACATTGTAGATCGCACCTGGATTTGGCTGCGCCATCGAAGCCATCAGGACTTGTGCTATGTCCTCAACGTGGATGCGCGAAAACACCTGTCCCGGCTTGATGATCCGCCGCAAACCGCCGCGTTTGAGCTTGGAAAATGGGCCACGGCCCGGCCCGTATATCCCGGCCAGCCGAAAGATGTGCAGGGGAAGGCCGGGTATCGCCGCCCATTGCTCTTCGGCGCTGACACGCCACCGGCCACGTTTTGCCGTAGGCGCGGGTGCGGTGCCCTCATCCACCCATCCCCCCTTGTGGTCCCCGTAGACGGCGGTTGTGGACAGGTATCCAACCCATGAAAACTGGGCTGCGCGGTCTGCAATCTCATCGCCCAATTCACTGAGAACGGGGTCGCCATCTGCATCCGGCGCTGTCGAGATGAGCAAATGGGTAACACCATCGAAAGAAGGCGATTCACCGGGCCAGACAACCGTTTGTGCGCCCGAGCCACGGATTTCACCGTCCTGCTCTGGATTGCGCGTCGTGCCGATAATTTGCCAGCCCAGGGGCTTCAGCTGCCGGGACAGCGCCCGGGCCGAGTATCCGTGTCCGAAAGAAAGTAACGTACCAGTCATGCCACCTAGATGATCCGGCTGCAAAAAGGATGCAAGCGCCGGATGGACGCACTTGATTCGAATCTCCTGTTGCGCCTTTCATTAAGTCATGACCGATAAAAAACCGAACCTGCACGCCGCTTACGCACTGGAAACCCCCGAAGATCACAAACTGCTCTATGCAGAATGGGCCGGAGACTATGACGATAGTTTTGCGGCGCTCGAAGATTATCAGCTGCATATCCACACTGCCCGCGCTTTCGTCGGTGCGGGGGGGCAGGGGCCGGTGCTGGATGTTGGTGCGGGCACAGGCCTTTGCGGTGCCATTCTGGCCGGGCTGGGCGTGGGGCCTATCGATGCCACGGATATCAGCGCTGAAATGCTGGATCAGGCGATGCGCAAGGACATTTACCGCGATGCGATCGAGGCTGATCTGAATCAGGGTATTCCGGTTCCGCGCGACAGCTATTCCGGCATCGTCTCTTCTGGTACCTTCACGCACGGCCACCTAGGGCCCGAGGCCCTGCCGGCGCTGCTGCGTATTGCCCGACCCGGTGCGCAATTTGCCCTGTCGATCAATGCAAAACACTTTGAGACGATGGGATTTGCCGACGCCCTGAGTAAAATGGAGCAAGGCCAGATTGATAACCTGACCTTGCCCGAAGTCCGTATCTATGGCGACCTCGCGGCCGGTCCCAACAAGGACGACACGGCGTTCATCGCATTGTTCGACAAGGCCTGAGAGGCGTTATCGCCCTTTCCACACGGGATCGCGCTTTTCGGCAAAGGCCAGTGCACCTTCCTTGTTATCGTCGGAGCCATAAAGAACGTCCACGGTACGCAACTGGCGTTTGGTGATCTTGTTCATGACATCCTGGAACTTGGAGTCTTCAGCTTCGCGCACGACCTCCTTGATCGCAGCGTAAACAAGTGGCGGACCACTCGCCAAAAGGCGGGCCAGTTCCCAGGCCCGGTCGAGAAGCTGATCGGCGGGAACAATTTCATTTATCAGACCCCATCTGTGCGCCTCTTCGGTGTCAAACCAGCGCCCGGTCAACAGCAACTCCATGGCGATGTGATACGGGATGCGTTTTGGCAGTTTCACACTGGCCGCATCGGCGACAGTACCTGAACGAATCTCGGGCAGGGCAAAGGTCGCGTGGTCTGCCGCCAAGATCATGTCCGCGCTGAGGGCAAGCTCCAGACCGCCACCACATGCAATTCCGTTCACCGCCGCGATAACGGGTTTGTTCATGTCCCGTAATTCCTGCAGCCCCCCGAATCCGCCAACGCCATAGTCACCGTCCACCGCATCGCCATCTGCCGCCGCCTTCAGATCCCACCCCGGGCAAAAGAACTTTTCTCCACCAGCAGTTAGGATCGCGACCCTCAGATCGGGATCATCGCGAAAATCGCGAAAGACCTCACCCATCACGCGGCTGGTCGCCAGATCAATCGCGTTTGCCTTGGGACGATCCAGTGTGACTTCCAGAATGGCGCCATCGCGCCTCGTTTTTACAGGGTTCATGAACTGGCCTTTCGGATCAGGGCATCTACTGCCACCGCAGTTTCGGCGGTGCAAATGAGCGGGTTGATTTCAACTTCACTGACAGTTGCCGCATTGGCAACCACGTATCTTTGAACGGCTTCGACAGCATCCAGAACCGAGTCCATGTTCGCAGCGGAATTACCGCGATACCCTCGTAAAAGGGGCGCACAGGCCAGCTTTCCAAGAGCTGCTTTTACGGCATCCCGGCTCGAAGGGATCAGAACTGAAACGGAATCGCGCAGAATCTCGGTCAACACCCCGCCGGCGCCAACCGTCAGGACAAAACCATGCGCAGGGTCGCGTGTGACACCGATCAGCAATTCTGCCACACCACCGGTCACCATCTCTTCGATCAGGACCTCGCTGGTTCCGATTTCTTCGGTTACAGAAGTCAGATCTTCGGTAGGTACGCCAAGCCTTACGGCCCCGTGTTCGGTCTTGTGCGCCAGCCCAACCCCTTTGACGGCAAACGGCGGTCGCATCTGACAGACGGCATGGTCAACCCCTCCTGCCGTCGCCAAAACACGCCGAGGAGTTTTTACACCAAATTCGGCCAAGGCGTCCTTGGCCTCTGCTTCGGTCAGAACCAGATCAGCCGTGCAACTGGTCGGCAACAACACAGGTTCTGAGGCTTCGGGTTGCGGGCGTGATGCGGCTTCAGCAGCCGAAAGCGCCTCGTGCAACCCGGCGAATGGAACTACGCCCCCGCTCATCAATTGGTGTGCCACATCCTCGGGCATCAGTTCTGGCAGACCGGCAGCAACGGCAAAGGGTCTGCCGGTTTCACGGGCGCAGTTCAACGCTGCCTCGGTAGCACACTTCCAATCCGTTACATCTGTATGCGGATAGTCCACAATCGTCATGGTTAGAGCCACATCCGGTCCCGCCATGGCAGACCAGGCTCGGGTCATTGCCTGAGTATCCCGCCAAATATACGTGTGATAGTCCAGCGGATTGGCCAACGCCACCATTGGGCCAAGCGCCTGACCCAATGCTTCACGCCGGGCTTGCGTCAGCGGTGGAAATACAAGATTTCGGCCTTCGGCCATGTCTGCGATCAGGCTGGCCTCACCCCCGGAACAGCTGATTGAGGCAATGGCATTGCTTTCCAGCCGCCCTGTTACGTGCAGAAGCTTGAGCGTCTCAAGAAAACTTGGGATATCCGAGAGCCGCGCAATCCCCAACCGATCCAGAAACGCCTGCGCGCCCGCATCACTTCCGGCAAGCGAAGCGGTGTGTGAAATCGTTGCGGCCTGTGCATGGGCCGACCGTCCCACCTTGAGCGCGACGATAGGAACACCCTTGGCCCGGGCGCGTTCAGCTAAAGCCTCCCATTTTCTCAGGTCACCAAAACCTTCAATGTGAACGCCGATCGCAGTGATACGGTCGTCCTCCAGCAATGCCGAAGCAATGTCGGCCTGATGTGTCTGGGCCTGATTGCCGCAGGTCAACATAAACGCCAAAGGCAAGGCACGACTTTGCATTGTCATGTTGATGGCAATGTTGGAGCTCTGCGTCAGGATCGCCACACCCTGATCTACCGGCTTCATCCCGTGCTGGTCTGGCCAGATCGCCACCCGCTCAAGCGCATTTACGAAGCCGTAACAGTTCGGGCCAAGGATGGGCATATCGCCAGCAGCAGCAACCAACCGGGTTTGCAAATCAGCAGCCCCTGCATCTTCGGCAATAGCCTCAGTGAAACCCGAGGCAAAACAGACAGCGCCGCCTGCTCCTTTGAGGGACAGGGCCGCAACGGCTTCGATTGAAGCTAGTCGGTTGATGCCAACGAAGGCCACGTCCGGCGCACTGGGCAGGTCCTCGATAGTTGCATATGCCTGCTCACCCAGAATCTCACCAGACCTTGGGTGTACGGGCCAAATCTCACCCTCAAACCCGATTTTGCGCGCCTGTCGGATGACTTCCTTGCACCATGCACCGCCGCCAATAACAGCAAGTGTCGCAGGCGCCAGAACTCTGGTTAGGCGAGACATCGAGCGCCAGCGCGATTTTTCTACTTCTATCATGCACCCAGCGCCCGCAATAAGTCGCGGCTGATAATGTGGCGTTGAATTTCGCTGGTTCCGTCCCAGATCCGTTCAACCCGCGCGTCGCGCCAGAAGCGTTCAAGCGGATAATCGTCCATCAGGCCCATTCCACCATGCACCTGAATCGCAGCGTCGGTCACCCGGGCCAGCATTTCCGATGCATAGAGCTTGGCAGAGGCGATTTCCCGGTTCGCCGGCAAGCCCTTGTCCAGGCGATCCGCAGCCGCAAGTGTCAATAGGTCTGCTGCATCGATTTCCGTGATCATGTCGGCAATCTGAAAGCTCACGCCCTGGAACTTGCCGATTTTCTGGCCGAATTGCTCGCGTGTCGCCGCATAATCCAGCGCAAAGTCAAAGGCCCGACGTGCGCGTCCAACACTCATTGCCGCGACCGTGATCCGGGTCGCATAAAGCCACGTGTTCATCACATCGAAGCCGCCATCGACCTTTCCCAACACCTGAGCATCGGGAAGCCTGCAATCGTCGAATTCAAGCACCATGTTCTTGTAGCCGCGATGGCTGACGGATTTGTAGCCATCCCGAATCGTGAAGCCGGGCGTGCCGCGATCCACCAGAAATGCGGTAATTCGTTTCTTTGGACCCTTAGGCGTCTGATCTTCACCTGTTGCGATAAAAACGATGATAAAGTCGGCATGTTCGGCGCCCGAGATGAAATGTTTGGTGCCATTTACGACCCAGTCACCGCCATCGCGCACCGCTGAACACTTCATTCCACGCACGTCCGAACCCGCGCCCGGCTCGGTCATTGCAAGGGCGTCCATCTTCTCGCCCCGCACTGCGGGCATCAGGTATTTTTCGATCTGATCGCCTTCGCAGGCCATCAGGATGTTCTGTGGTCGGCCAAAGAAATGGTTCAATGCCATCGAGCCGCGCCCAAGTTCACGTTCGACCAGAGCGAATTCCAGATGATTGAGCCCGGCGCCTCCGACGCTCTCGGGGAAGTTGCAGGCGTAAAATCCCAACTCCAACGTCTTGCGTTTGATGTCGTCGGCAATCTCTTTCGGAACTTCTCCGCTCCGTTCCACGAGGTCTTCATGGGGATAAATCTCGTTCTCCACAAAGCTGCGGACGGTTGAGACAATCATCTCCTGCTCTTCGGACAGGCCATACTGCATTGTTGATCTCCAGATTTGGATTTGGAGTCAGCTTGAAGGGACTTGCCTGACGTATCATGCAGGAATAGACATCTTTCATGCCAGATTGGAAAAAACCTACCACCGCAGCGCAGAACTTTGGTGTTCTTCTGTTTGACGGATTTTCGAACCACTGTCTTGCGAACACAGTTGAACCCTTGCGGGCGGCGAATACGCTATCGGGTCGCCTTTTGTTTGAATGGCGTTTTCTGTCGCTGGGGCCGGGGCCGGTTACGTCTTCATCCGGTCTGCAGGTTGCTCCACATGCTACTTTGTCCGACGCAGCCGGGGATATGCTGGTGGTCATGCCGTCCTACGGGTTTCAGGCGCATGGGGGATGGCGAACCCAAGCCAGCCTGCGTTCTGCGGCCGCTCGATTTCAGGTTCTGTGCGGCATGGATACCGGAAGCTGGCTGTTGGCCGAAGCTGGATTGCTCGACGGGTATCGGGCCACAATCCATTGGGAGGAACTAACGGCCTTTTCTGAGCGGTTCCCCGAGGTTGAAAGCAGCAGGGAGCGCTATGTCATTGATGAAAACCGCATCACATGTTCAGGAGCAATGGCGGCTTTTGACCTGATCATGCACCTGATCGGGCGGGATCATGGACAGGCGCTGGCGTTGGAGGTCGCGCAACTGTTCATGACGCGCGAGTCGGCTCGCTCTCACTTTGGGGGGGCCGGATCGACCAGTATTTCGGTCAACAAGGCACTGGCACTGATGCAGGAACATGTAGAGGATCCCATCTCAATTCCTGAAATCGCACGGCGGACTGGCAGGTCGCTGAAGGTACTTGAGACGCGCATGCAAGCCGAACTTGGTGCGAACCCGGCCCAGGTCTATCGCCGCCTGCGCCTGAATCTGGCGCGAAAGCTTGTTGTTGAAACGGACCTTTCGGTTGGCGAGATCGCCTTACGATCAGGCTATGGTAACCCGAGTGCAATGACACGTGCATTTCGCGCTGAGTTTGGCGCATCTCCGCGAGCGATGAGGGCTGGCCTTGATAAGGTTAGAGACTGATTGCGGTGTTTTCCTGAAAAACGACCTTGTTCTCCGGCATGTAGTTGAATTCTGTGACATCGTACTTGGCACTCTCAAAACCGGCACCGAACGGCAAATTCGGCACAGAAGTCAGACACACTTGCCGGTCTGATTAAGCCAAAACGCGCCGCTATCACAGGTTGATCGCATTCCGTTCAATCAACTGGTTTCCGCGGTGGCGACAGTCAATTTCAAAGAAAAGCTTGGACACATTTTCGCCATAATGACAGACTGACAGTGAGGGTGGCACGTCTTTATTTTATCACGTTAGTATTCCTCAGGGGGGTAAGAGTTCGGCGTGCCACCCCACGAAAATCCCAACTTCAACTGGTAGTGTTGCAGAAGGTTCTGCCTTGGTGTTTCGTGGTTCTCGGAGTTCAGGTTCGTGCCCGGATGGCAGTACAGTCCTGAACCACGGTTGGACATCGGGCTGGACGGTGTGCGTTTAGTCGGAGAACAGATAATCCAACTGCATGATCTTTCTGCTCTGATCTTCCGAGAGTGACAGAAATTCAGCAATATTAACTGCGTTCTCATCCATGGAAGACGTCTCGGCAATCCGCCAGAGCTGATCGATACCCGCATCGCGGATACAATCAGATTCGTAAGCCAGGTCGTTGCGGATTGTCGGCAGCAAGTGTTTCATGGTTGCTTCCGGAGTGTGGGGTGCCGCCAATCCGACACGACGGGCGTGTCCAATCAGATAGTCGTCGGAATACTGGCATCTGATCTCCATGACATGCGTCTTTGCCTGATCGGCGCAAAAGTCCTGGATCAGATCCAGATTTGCGGGATCGACACATATGATCAGCCTGTCGGTATCGAATTGTTCGAACAACATTCCAACAACGGCGCGGCGATGCCGGTTGCGTTTCTCTAGCGTGGTCTGAATGCCCCCGAGATCAGGAAGCCAAGTGTCCTCTTCGTTAAACAGATACTGGACGCTTTTGATATCCGTTTCATCGCTGATCCGTTGCACAAGCCGCTTTGCGACGTGCCACTTTTTGCAAACAACCAGAAACAGCTGGCGTTCGGGTCCTGTGGTGCTGCCCACTTCCCAGAACCGGCGTCCGAACCGGCGTCCGACCCTGCCGCGGCCTGCCAGAAAGCTGTACAGGTTCCGGCCCTCGTTCGAGATGCGGAATTCCACGCCACTGCTGGCGTAGAGATTTCCCAGACGCTCTTTCAGTTCTGTCGCTTCCGGGCTGATTTTACGGGCGAACAGATAGTCTTGGGCCAAAAGCATGTCATAGTGGTCATTGCAGAAAGTGACCGGCATGCCATAGTCCGAGAAGATCAGAAACGTGAGCGTCCGGTTCTCGATCTCTTCTTTGGGAACGAAGTGGCGCACGAGCGTTTGAAAGAACGTTTCATCCGGAATCCACGTCGTCGAAAAGAACCTCTTTACGTCCCGACGCTTGCGCAGAAACTCAAGTATCATTTCGATGGTCCGACGGCGCAGGCACCACCATTGGCTACCGATCATGATCTGCATGTCATGCGGAACTTCGCGGGTCAGCCCGAATTTCTTTTGCAGTTCGTAAGATGTGTAAAATCGCCGGGCTTGCGTTCTTTCGTTGAAATAGTGGCGATAGATCAGCCGGTCTTCCTTCATTCCGGTCTTGATCCAGTCGCTTTCGAAAAAGTCGTGACTTTCGATGAAATCAGCGTCGTTTTCATCCAGAAAGCGATGGGTATATTCCGCCGTCTTGATCGCCATGCAGTCGCCAGACAGCATGTAGAAATGGGTGGCGCGCGGGAACGCCTCAACCGCGGCTTCTATTGCGTGTAACGTGGCCTGAACCAGTGACCACGCCCCCCAGCCGCATTTGATGCGTTTGCGTGCGAATGTGACATTTGGGTTGTCTTTCAGCGCATTGCGAATGCGATTGTAATCAACCGCGCTGGCACGGGCGTCGAAATGGATCGCCATGTAGTCGCCAGCAGCTGTCAACTGTTCGGCCTGTGCGATGATTGCATCAGGACCTTTGTGGCACAGCAAAATATACGCAATTCTTGCCATTATAGGTACGATTTTTCCGGTTTCCGCCTGGTTTCACCCCTGATACTGAGGATGAGCGATTGAATAAACAGAATATTTTTGGTTCTTTGAACCCAAAAGCTGGCCGATCAGTTTGAGACTCGGTGGGCGAAGGAGGGGTGGCATATGGGATTTCCAGGCACGTGGATGACGGAAAGCGAAAGCGTGGTTTACCGCGTCGTGCCGAAATGCGCATGTTCAACCATCGGCCAGATCATGTATTTTTCGGATCACGGGCAGTTCTTTGACGGCGATATTCACGATGCCAAAGACGGCATGCATAAATGGGCCTTCGATCAGAGCCAGGGGCCGATTTCCAACAATGTCCGTGCGCATCGCTCCTATGCGTTCACCTGTGTTCGCAACCCGTATACACGTATCCTAAGCTCGTTCTTTGACAAGATTTGCGGTATCCAGCGCAACGGCCGTCGCTATCGCGGAAATCTTGTGCCGTCGCTGGTCTACAACTACGGGATCGAGGTCGGCGGCGATGACGGGCGGGGTGATTTTGACCAGATCAAGAGTTTCAGGCGCTTTCTGCTGTTTGCCCGTGACACGATCCGCTGGCGTCGCCCGATGGACCCGGACATTCATTGGTCGGCCATGTCGGGGCATGTATCAACCTTTATCGTCAATGGCGGTCGGTATGACCAAATTTTCTGGACCGAAAAGTTCAATGACGGAATGCAGGGCGTCCTGAACCATATTGAAACACCCAACTCGATAAATCTGTCTGAAATTCCTCGGTTCAACGAGTCCGAGGGGCACGGCCCGAAGCGTGCGCATCCGGTAGAGGACTACTTTGACGATCTGTCGATGCATCTAGTCTATGAAATCTACAAAAGCGATTTCGAGCTGTTCAAATACGATTTTGAAAACCCGGCCAACAAGATGCCGACAGGTGAGATCGACCTGGACGAAATTCACGCAAAACTGGGTGACTGAAGCCGTAAGTCCCGCACCCGTCTACCCATGCCTGTGACGAGACATCTCTTCCGATTGGGCCCGGCACCGCAGAATGCGCGGTGCCGGGCCCAGGCTTGATCAGACCTGTCGAACGGCCCCTTTCGCCGCACTGGTTGTCAGCTTGGCATAGGCCTTGAGCGCAGTAGACACCTTGCGTTTGCGTGGTTCTGCGGGCACCCATCCCTTTTCGTCCTGTTCTTCGCGCCGCGCCGCCAGTTCCTCGTCCGACACAGCCAGATGGATGGTGCGGTTGGGGATATCGATCTCGATCTTGTCACCCTGTTGCACCAAACCGATCTCACCGCCCTCGGCCGCCTCAGGTGAGACATGGCCGATCGAGAGACCGGAGGTGCCGCCCGAAAAGCGGCCGTCTGTCAGCAGGGCGCAGGCTTTGCCCAGACCTTTGGATTTCAGATAGGAGGTCGGATACAGCATTTCCTGCATGCCCGGCCCGCCGCGGGGACCTTCGTAGCGGATTACGACCACATCACCTGCCTCGACCTTGCCGGTCAGAATGTCGTTGACCGCCTGATCCTGGCTTTCGCAGACATAGGCGGTGCCGGTGAAGGTCAGGCTGCTCGGGTCGACGCCTGCGGTTTTCACGATGCACCCCTCGCGGGCGATGTTACCGAACAGCACTGCCAGTCCGCCATCCTGACTGAACGCGTGCTCTTTGTTCCGGATAACGCCGTTTTCGCGGTCAGTGTCCAGTTCCTTGTATCGGTTTGACTGGCTGAACGCCTGCGTGGTGCGAACGCCGCCCGGTGCGGCTTTGAAAAGTTCCTGCGCCTTGGGGTTGTTGGCGATCTTGATATCCCAGTTTGCAATCGCCTCAGCCATCGTCGCCGAATGCACCGTGCTGCAATCTTCGTGCAGCAGCCCCGCCCGGCTCAGTTCGCCCAGAATCGAGAAGATGCCGCCCGCGCGGTGGACGTCTTCCATGTGGACATTCTCAGTATTTGGCGCGACCTTGCACAGACACGGCACCTTGCGGCTCAGGTGATCCATATCGCTCATGTTGAAATGAACCTCGCCTTCATGCGCGATGGCCAGCAGGTGCAGCACGGTGTTGGTCGAGCCACCCATGGCGATATCAAGGCTCATGGCGTTTTCAAACGCTTCGAAGGTTGCGATCTCGCGCGGCAGGAAGCCTTTTTCGTCCAGCTCATAGTGGCGTTTGGTGATCTCGACGATGCGGCGTCCAGCTTCAAGGAACAGGTCCTTGCGGTCGGCATGGGTGGCCAGCGTCGAGCCATTGCCCGGCAGTGCCAGACCCAGTGCCTCGGCCAGACAGTTCATCGAGTTGGCGGTAAACATGCCCGAGCACGACCCGCAAGTCGGGCAGGCGTTTTCCTCGATATGCTTAACCTGCTCATCAGTGTAATGATCATCGGCGGCAGCGACCATCGCATCGACAAGGTCGATCTTCTTGACGTCCAGATCGGCAATGTCGATCTTGCCTGCCTCCATCGGCCCGCCCGAGACAAAGATGGCCGGAATGTTCAGGCGCATCGCCGCCATCAGCATTCCGGGCGTGATCTTGTCACAGTTCGAGATACAGACCATGGCATCAGCGCAATGGGCGTTGACCATGTATTCGACGGAATCCGCGATCACCTCACGCGAAGGCAGTGAATACAGCATACCATCATGGCCCATGGCGATACCGTCATCCACCGCAATGGTGTTGAATTCTTTGGCGACACCGCCTGCGGCCTCGACCTCGCGGGCGACCATCTGGCCCAGATCCTTCAGGTGTACGTGGCCCGGAACAAACTGCGTGAACGAGTTGACGATTGCGATGATCGGCTTGCCAAAATCGCTCTCGGTCATGCCGGTGGCGCGCCACAGCCCGCGGGCACCGGCCATGTTACGGCCATGTGTGGAAGTTCTGGATCGGTACATTGGCATGATGCTGTTTCCCTTTTGCCCGCCCTGCGATAGGGGTTGCGTATGTTATAGCGCACGCTACCCTATGTGCGTTATAACGTACAAGCGATATTGCAGGGCATGAGCATGGATTCGGACGAAATTACCCTCAGACTACGCGATGTGCGCGCCGCAGCGGGTCTGAGCCTGTCGAAAGTGGCTGAAATGACCGGGGTCAGCAAGGCGATGCTGGGCCAGATCGAGCGTGGCGAATCAAGTCCGACCATCGCCACGCTGTGGAAGATCGCCAAGGGTTTTCAATTACCGCTGAGCGCGCTGATCGGTTCCGCGGAACTGCGTGATCCGGCAGATGCCGGTGTGTTCCGCACCGTGACCTTTCCTGGCAGCATCAAGGTAAAGATCGTATTCCCGTTCGACCCGACCCTTGGGGCCGAGACGTTTCACGTCGATTTGACAGCGGACCAGTGTCACGAGTCACCCGCCCATGCAGCCGGCGTGACCGAAGAGGTTTTTGTACTGGATGGCACGCTGGATGTGCTGCGTGATGGAGAGTGGATCACGCTGCAGGCCGGTCAGGGGTTGCGTTTTGCCGCTGATCTGCCACATGGCTACCGTGCTGGCGGGGCAGGCGCAGCATTTCTCAACATGCACCACTATGCGCAACAGGGCGCAGCGATCGTCTGATGCCATCAGTATTGGAACATCGCTTTTCGGAGGCAGAACATGACAGCATTTTTTGACACCCTGACGCTGGCGGATGCTGTCGGTTCGTTTGGGGCACTTATGGTGGTTGCGGCGTATTTCGCTACTCAGATGCGCTGGATGAATTCCGAGGATCTGGCTTTTCCGGTCGTTAACATGCTGGGGTCGGTCCTGATCGTCTATTCACTTTTACAGAACTTCAATCTCGCTTCGATGCTGATCGAGAGTTTCTGGATTGCGATCAGTCTGGTCGGCATCGTTCAACATATACGCCTGCGTCGGGGTGGTTTGCGTTAAGAATCGAAACGCAATATTCATACCCTTCGGTTTTGGTTTAGAGAGCGTATGGCGTTCCGTGGCTGGGGATAGCGCAAGCGGGCCCTAGCGTTAGATTCAGACAAGGCGGCCGGGTACCGGAACATGGCATTCATCTCGGAAATCGATTTTCGCGGCGGCGGTGGCGCAGGAAACGGTGAATCCATCGAAATCATCCTTGGCCCCGGCGATGATCCTGCAGACTTTGTTGTCAGCGCATACCGAAATAACGGCGCCTTGCACACCTCTGCCGGTATTCCGGGGGGCGAGGTTACGCTGTCCAGCCTGACCGGCACACCTGATCCGGATAATCCCGGATTCACCGTCTATGTCATTCCACTGGGTCTGAGAAACGGACCCAGCAATGCGAACGAGGCCAGCGGTGTTGCACTGACCGATACATCATCGGGCAATGTCATCTCGTTTTTCAGCTCTGACAGGCAGGGCACGATCACTGCAACAGAAGGTGCAGCCAATGGTGTAGCGTCGGACCCATTTCTGGACCATCGTGCGCTTTCAGCGGGTGAAAGCTATCAATGGGACATCTTCGGCAATCAGACGATCGGGCCCGCAACGCCCGGGGATGCCGTATTGTGCCTGACAGCCGGAAGCGCGGTTCGCACGTCCAACGGTCATGTTTGCCCAACGCAACTTGCGGCGGGCGATCTGGTCTGGACACTGGACCACGGCTATCAGCCGCTTCGTTGGGTGGGCCTGAGACGGGTAACAGCTCAGGAGCTCAGCAATCAGCCCATGCAGCGTCCGATTTTGTTGGGGCAGGGTGCACTGTCAGAAGGCGTGCCCAGAACAGACCTGCATCTTTCGCCGCAGCACAGGGTTCTGATCCGATCCGCAGTAGCGCAACGCATGTTTGGCAGCGAAGAAGTTCTTGCTGCGGCGAAAAAGCTGGATGCCTTTGACGGTATCACTGCAGCGAAGTGCCCCGATGGCGTGATCTATGTGCATCTGCTGTTTGATCGGCATGAGATCATAGACGTCAACGGGGCGCTGGTTGAAAGCCTGCTGATTGCGGATCAGTCCACCGCCGGGCTGCTTGACGGATCGCTTTTGAGTCAGGCCGGAAATCTGCCGCCGGTTTCGATGGCCGCAACCCCGTGTCGCCAGATTGCGCAGGGGCGCCGCTTGCGGCACCTTCTGGAGCGAATGCAAAAGAACGGCAAAGATCTGCAACCAGCTGCCATCTCTTACCCGTCGCCGCAGCGTGTTGGGCGCGGCAATAGCGGCCTGTGAATATCCTGTATCTTGCGTCACATTTCCCGGCAGTATAGGGACACCAATGTGTGCGTAGGGGAGGCTTTGATGCAGGACGATCCGAAAACCCTTGTTTCCACTGAATGGCTTGCCGCTCATATCAAGGACCCGGACCTGAGGGTTCTGGACGGGTCGTGGTATTTGCCGCAGCAAGAGCGCGACGCCAAGGCCGAGTACGAGGCCGCACATATCCCCGGCGCACGTTTCTTTGATATCGACGAGATTTCCGATCATCGCTCGGACCTGCCGCACATGGCACCGCCTGTGGAAAAGTTCATGTCCCGTCTGCGCGCAATGGGCGTCGGCGATGGCCATCAGGTCGTGGTGTATGATGGCGCCGGGCTGATGTCGGCCGCGCGGGTCTGGTGGCTGTTTCGCCTTATGGGGCAAGAGAATGTGGCCGTTCTGGACGGTGGGCTGCCCAAATGGCAGGCTGAAGAGCGTGAAATCGAAGATCTGCCACCGGTCATTCGCGACCGTCATATGACCGTGCGGGTTCAGAACCATCTTGTGCGCGACGTCACGCAGGTGTCTGCCGCCGCCAAGCTGGCCGATCATGAAATTATCGACGCCCGTTCGGCGGGTCGGTTCGCTGGTAGCGAAGCCGAACCGCGCGAAGGCCTGCGCTCGGGCCATATTCCGGGTTCGCGGAACGTGCCATTTGGTGCATTGCTGAACAAAGATGGCACGATGAAATCGCCCGAGGAATGCCGCGCAGTGTTCGAGGCGGCAGGCGTTGACCTGTCCAAGCCCGCGATCACCTCGTGTGGTTCCGGCGTGACCGCCGCGATCCTTAGCCTTGCACTTGAGCGTTTGGGCAAGAAAGATCATTCACTTTACGACGGCTCCTGGGCTGAATGGGGTGCCTTCCCAACCCTGCCCGTCGCAACCGGAGAAACCTGATGTTCGAAAACCTGAAGGCGCAGCCAGCCGACAATATTCTGGCGCTTATGCAGATGTACCGCGACGACCCGCGCGATCAAAAGATTGATCTGGGTGTGGGCGTCTACAAGAATGCCGAAGGGGTGACCCCGGTCATGCGCGCGGTCAAGGCGGCCGAGAAACGCATTCTGGAGGAACAGGAAAGCAAGGCCTATACCGGGCTTGCAGGTGATCCGGCCTTTGCCGATGCGATGATCGGGCTGATTCTGGGTAACGCAGTGCCGCGCGAAAACATTGCGGCCGTGGCAACGCCGGGTGGCACAGGGGCATGTCGTCAGGCCTTTGAGCTTATTCGCATGGCGAATCCGAAAGCCCGTGTTTTCGTGTCAAACCCGACCTGGCCGAACCATTTGTCGATCCTGAACTATCTGGGGATTGAAACGGTTCAGTATCGGTATTTCGACAGCGAGACCCGCGGTGTCGATTTTGCTGGTATGATCGAGGATCTGAAAACCGCCGAGGCCGGAGACGTCGTCCTGCTGCATGGCTGTTGTCACAACCCAACCGGCGCGAACCTCAATCTGGTGCAATGGCAAGAGGTCGTGGCCCTGATCAACGAGCGCGATCTGGTTGCCATGATCGATATTGCCTATCAGGGCTTTGGTGACGGCCTGGAAGAGGACGCGCAGGCGACCCGACTGGTTGCATCGTCGGTCAAGCATTGTGTCATCGCGGCGTCGTGCTCCAAGAATTTCGGTGTCTACCGTGAGCGAACTGGTTTGTTGATGGTCGTCAGCAATGGCGGGGCAGATACCGGGCTGAACCAAAGCAATCTGGCGTTTCTGAACCGCCAGAACTATTCGTTCCCCCCCGATCACGGTGCGCGGGTTGTCACGACAATTCTTAACGATCCCGAACTGCGGGCCGATTGGGAGGCCGAGCTGGAGGAGGTTCGCCTTTCGATGCTGGAGCTGCGTCAGCAACTGGCTGACGAACTGCAGCGCCTGAGCGGATCGGACCGTTTCGGTTTCATTGCGGAACACCGGGGCATGTTCTCGCGTTTGGGCGCGTCGCCCGAGCTGGTCGAGAAGTTGCGCAATGATTACGGGATTTACATGGTTGGCGACAGCCGTCTGAACATTGCCGGATTGAATGCGACGACTGTGCCGATTCTGGCCAAGGCAATCATCGACGCCGGCGTCTGAGCCAGCCATCTGCGAATGACAAAAGCCGCGCAGCACAGCGCGGCTTTTTTTGTGACCCTGTCCAAAAGAACCTACCCAAAAGAAAAAGCCGGGCGCGAACGCCCGGCCTTCGAGTGGTTAACTCAGGACTTAGCCCTTGGAGAACTCGGGGTAAGCTTCCATACCCAGTTCTGCCATGTCGAGGCCGTTGATTTCGTCCTCTTCGCTAACACGGATGCCAAGGGTGGCTTTCAGGATGATCCACAGAACCAGAGCGCCTACAAAAGTGAAGACACCGTATGCGATGATGCCGGTCAGCTGTGTGATCAGGTTTGCTTCCCCGTAGAAGATCACGGCGATGGTGCCCCAGATGCCTGCGAACAGGTGAACCGGAATCGCACCAACAACGTCGTCGATCTTGAACTTGTCCAGCATCGGAACCGCGAAGACCACGATGATACCGCCCACAGCACCGATCCACAGCGCACCGAACAGGGTTGGTGCGAGAGGTTCGGCAGTGATCGAAACCAGACCGGCCAGCGCGCCGTTCAGGACCATGGTAAGGTCAGGCTTCTTGTACAGAAGTTGGGTCAGGATCAGGGCTGCGACGGCACCCGAAGCTGCGGCCATGTTGGTGTTGGCAAAGATGCGCGAGACGTCCGATACATCACCCACGGTGCCCATCGCCAGTTGCGAGCCACCGTTGAAGCCGAACCAGCCCAGCCACAGGATGAACGTACCCAGAGTTGCCAGTGCCAGGTTCGAACCGGGCATTGGGTGTACTTTGCCCTCTTTGGTGTACTTGCCGATACGCGGGCCAAGGACGATGACGCCTGCCAGAGCAGCCCAGCCACCGACCGAGTGTACAACGGTCGAACCGGCGAAGTCGGAAAAGCCCATGCCGTCCAGCCAGCCGCCGCCCCATTTCCACGAACCCGAAATCGGATACATGATACCGGTCAGGACGACGACGAAGATCAGGAAGGGCCACAGTTTGATACGTTCGGCCACGGCACCGGACACGATGGACGCGGTTGCCGCCACAAAGACCAGCTGGAAGAAGAAGTCCGAACCGATCGACGCGTAATCCAGCGCGGCGTCTGCGGGCGCAACACCCACTGCATCAAGCACGGTCGGGCCACCAATGGCAAAGATACCATTGAAGTCGCCCGGATACATCGTGTTGAAGCCAACCAGCCAGTACATGATTGCGGCAATGGAAAACAGCGCTACGTTCTTGATCATCTGCATGGCGACGTTCTTAGAGCGCACCAAGCCGCCTTCCAGCATGGCAAAGCCTGCCGCCATGAAGAAGACGAGGAAACCCGCCATCAGGAACAGCAGCGTGGTAAAGATATACTGGGTGTGCAATGCGGCTTCGCCAGCGGCGGCCTCTTGTGCAAGACCCATCTGCGGCAGCGCAATAATCGCGGCAGCAGGGATGAGAGATTTCTTCAGGTTCATTGTCAGTCCTCGAATGATAGTGAATGGGGGCGCCTTACAGCGCCTCTTCGTTCGTTTCCCCGGTCCGCACGCGCAGGGCCTGCTCGACATCGAGGACGAAAACCTTGCCGTCGCCGATCTTGCCGGTTTTGGCGGTTTTGGTGATGGTTTCGACGATCTGGTCGGTCATCGCGGCGGGCACGACGATTTCCAGCTTGATCTTGGGCACGAAATTCACGGCGTATTCAGCACCCCGGTAAATTTCTGTGTGGCCCGACTGTGAGCCGAAGCCCTTAATTTCGGTCACCATCATGCCGCGCACGCCTGCTTCGGTCAGCGCTTCGCGTACCTCTTCCAGCTTGAATGGTTTGATTGTCGCAATGATCAGCTTCACGTCTTTCCCCTCTGCTTTCCGGGCAGGCCGGTTATTTTGCACCTGCAGAAAAAGAGCGCGGCTGACGCGTCAATGAAACGGGTTGGAGAGAGTCACGCAGGGGAAAATCCCACTAGTTTGCACAATTTTTGCACAAATAGGCGGTATTGCCTAAAATTAAGGCAAAGAAATGAGGGGAAATACCGGAATTTCACACCTCAACATGTACGGCGTGCCGGGGTATGGTGCGCCAAAAGCAAAGAACGGGCAGAGTTTGAGCATGGCTGAGTCCAAACGCCGCAAGCCGCGACTGGTCGCGGAGAAAAGATACCCGTCGGCGGGCGGAAAGAAGACGTCTGCCAAACGCAGCAGCAAACCTGCGGGAAAGAAGGCGGCGCCCAAAAAGTCCGCGACTACCCGGAAAGCGGCCCGCAAAACTACTCGTCGTAAATCCGGAGGCGGCGGCATCGGAGGGTTCTTCCGCCGCATTTTCCGTTGGATATTCCGCTTGATCTGGGGGCTGACGTGGCGCATCGGTGCCATCGCAGCGTTGTTGCTCGCTCTGGCGGTGGGGCTGGTTTATACGACACTACCCGAGGCCGACACCTTGCTGGACGGTCGCGCGCGCGGATCGGTGACGTTGCTTGACCGGGAAGGGAACGTTTTTGCGTGGCGCGGTGATCAGTTTGGCGGTGTCATCACGGCGGATACTGTTTCGAAACACCTGAAGAATGCGGTGATCGCGACCGAGGATAAGCGGTTCTACCGTCATTTCGGCGTTAGCCCCCGCGGTGTCGCCAGCGCCGTCCGCATTAACCTGAGCGAGGGGCGCGGCCCGTTATCCGGTCACGGTGGTTCGACTATTACACAGCAAACCGCAAAACTGCTGTGTCTGGGCGTTCCCTACGTTCCCGGTGAATGGGAATCCGAGGCGGCATACGAATCCGACTGTCGCCAGGGATCGCTGTGGCGCAAGGCCAAGGAAGCGGTCTATGCGATGGCGATGGAGGTCAAGTATTCCAAGGATCAGATCCTGACGATCTATCTGAACCGTGCGTTCCTAGGCGCTGGCGCCCGTGGCTTCGAAGCTGCCAGTCAGCGCTATTTCGGCAAGTCGGCTGCCGAGGTGAACCCTTCGGAGGCGGCGATGCTGGCGGGGCTTTTGGTGGCCCCCACGCGATACGCGCCCACCAATAACCTGCAACGATCTCAGGACCGGGCGAATCTTGTTATCGGATTGATGGAAGATCAGGGCTATCTGTCCACGGCGCAGGCCGGTACTGCGCGCAGCAATCCTGCTGAATTGTCTGAGGCGGCGGCTGCACGGGCGGGCGGCTATTTTGCCGATTGGGTCATGGCCAGCGGGCCCGAGTTCTTTACGCGCAACACGACCGAAGATGTGGTTATCCGGACAACTCTGGATCAACAGATGCAGCAGGCGGCCGAAGAGGCCCTGCAATTCGTGTTCCAGGAAAAGGTCAGTCCGGGCTCCAAGGCACAGGCGGCCATCGTGGTGATGTCCGCAGATGGCGCCGTTCGTGCCATGGTTGGTGGGCGCAAGACCCGCGTATCAGGTGCGTTCAACCGGGCAACGCAGGCTTTGCGGCAGACCGGGTCCGCATTCAAGCCATTTGTATATGCCACGGCGTTGGAACTTGGATACTCACCGCTCGATACGGTGGTGGATGAGCCTTACTGCATCAACATCCCCGGTTCGGGTCAGTGGTGCCCAAAGAACTATACCAACAAATACTATGGCCGCGTTACTCTGGCCGACGCATTGAAAAACTCGCTGAACATACCGGCAGTGAAAGTTGCCGAGGCGGCAGGGCTCGACAATGTGCGCACCGTTGCCAGCGAATTTGGTATCGACAGCGATCTGGCGGCCGGTCCAGCCCTGGCGCTGGGCGCGTCCGAAAGCACGCTGATCGAAATGACAGGCGCCTATGCGGGCATTCTCAACGGCGGGTCGTCGGTGGAACCCTATGGGTTGACCGAACTCAAGCTGTTGGGGGACGTGGATCCGGTTATGGTAACGACCTCGGGCATTGGTGAGCGTGTCATTCGCGAGGACGCCGCAAGGCAGCTGACCTGGATGATGGAGCGTGTCGTGTCGCAGGGGACAGGCAGCCGTGCGGCGTTGCCCGGCTGGCAGGTGGCGGGTAAGACCGGCACAACGCAGGCGGCACGTGATGCGTGGTTCATCGGTTTTACCGCCGATTACGTTGCCGGTGTCTGGATGGGATATGATGACAACACGCCACTATCCGGTGTGACCGGCGGTGGTCTGCCCGCTGAGATCTGGCGCGAGACCATGATCCGCATTACCGAAGGCATGACACCAACCCCGTTGCCTGCGCAGGCACCCGAACCCCCGGTAAAGACGGCACAGCCGCGCCAGCAGAAGAAAGGCGGCGGTGGGTTTGGCAGGGCCGTGGACAATCTGTTGCGGGACATCTTCGGTCGCAACTGAACGTATTGATTTGCTGTAAAACAACACGGTCGGGTTTGTTTTGACCCAACGTAAGTGAATCGTGGATACGTCATCCGAAGAATGTTATGAATGTCAGAATATATTGATTTGGCGCAGTTCATGGCCCTTTGGCCGGATTCCGATTTTGCGGTCCGATGCGGGAACTGCCAACCGCTTTTGAAGCAAGGCTTGAGGGGGGAACAATGAAATTTGTGTCAAACCGCATCTGGAGTTCGGTCGTTGCCGGTATTCTTGCTGTCACCTTGGGTAATACGGCACAGGCGCAGGCCCTGACACGTTCAGACGCTGAAGACGAAGGCTGGCGTCATTCAATCACGCCCTATCTGTTCCTGCCGCTTACCACAAAAGGCACGTCAACGGTCAGCGGAGTCACCACGGAACTGGATCTGAGCCTGAGCGATATTCTGGATGCGCTCGATGGTGCACTGTCCCTGCGATATGAAGGCTGGAACGGCGATTGGGGCATAATTTCCGAACTCTACTACGTCCGGCTTGGCGGGGATGGCGAACTGCCCGTGCCAAATGTGGGGGTGAATGTGGATGTGCGGCAGGCCTATCTCAGTCTGCAGGGCGCGTACAGATTTGCCCATGGGGTGAACTCATCCGGTCGGCGGTATGCAGTTGATGCTACGGCTGGTATCCGAATGAACCGGCTGAAGCAGGAAATCGACCTGACCGGACCCGGGCCCGGCAGAACATTCGGTGGGACAGAGGAATGGGTCGAGCCCATGATCGGGCTGCGCTATGCAACCGAGCTAAATGATGACTGGGCATTTGCCGCCCGCGCAGAGCTGAGTGGCTTTGGTGTCAACGGCGACGATCTTCAATATCTGGTGCTGGCCGGTTTTGACTGGCAGGCGTGGAAAAAGACGTCTGTCAGGTTTGGATATCAGTTCTACGGGATCGATTATTCGACCAATGCCGATACAGGTCCGTTTGCCTATAACCTGGATCAGAACGGTTTGTACGCGGCGATATCGTTCAGCTTTTGACGGCAAACGAATGACCGCGCCAGATAGGGGACCGGCGGCAGAGGCCGCCGGTCAGTTCGTTCAGAGGCTTTCGTCAAGTGCCGCCAGAATCGCGTCGCCCATTTCGGTGGTCGAAACAGGGGTAACGCCTTCATCAGCCAGCAGATCGCCGGTGCGTACACCATCCGCCAGAACTTTCTCGATTGCTGCTTCCAGACGGTCCGCCTCGGCGCCCTGATCAAAGCTGTAGCGCAGAGCCATGGCGAAACTGAGGATACAGGCGATCGGGTTGGCCTTGCCCTGACCCGCGATGTCCGGTGCCGAGCCGTGTACGGGTTCGTACATCGCCTTGGGGCGGCCATTGGCCATCGGAGCACCCAGGGATGCCGACGGCAGCATACCCAGCGAGCCGGTAAGCATTGCGGCACAGTCCGACAGGATATCGCCAAACAGGTTATCGGTGACGATCACGTCGAACTGTTTGGGCGCGCGCACCAGCTGCATCGCGCCATTGTCAGCGTACATGTGGGTCAGTTCGACCTCGGGGTAATCCTTGGCCACGCGGTCAACGACCTCGCGCCACAGGATGCCGGATTCCATGACGTTGGCCTTCTCCATCGAGCAGACCTTTTTGTTCCGACGCATGGCGAGTTCAAAGGCCGAGCGCGCGGCGCGTTCGATCTCGGATTCGGTATAGCGCTGGGTGTTGATGCCCAC
Organism: Ruegeria sp. BJ6; assembly: GCF_056537885.1. NCBI lineage: Bacteria > Pseudomonadati > Pseudomonadota > Alphaproteobacteria > Rhodobacterales > Roseobacteraceae > Ruegeria > Ruegeria sp. BJ6. The sequence goes on from NZ_JBQFSG010000003.1 coordinate 157,231, forward strand.
ACGCTCGTTACCTTCCTCGAAGATTCCGCGCGGCTCGCCGAAATAGACACCCGAAGTCAGCTCGCGCACGATCATGATGTCGAGGCCGGCGACCACGTCCTTTTTAAGTGACGAGAAATCTGCCAGCGCGTCAAAACACTGGGCCGGGCGCAGGTTGGAATACAGGTCCATCTCCTTGCGCAGGCGCAGCAACCCTCGTTCGGGTTTCAGGCTGAAATCCAGATCGTCGTATTTCGGGCCACCCACGGCGCCCAGCAGGACGGCGTCCGCCTCCTGCGCCTTGGCCATGGTCTCGTCCGACAGCGGTTTGCCGTGTGCGTCGTAGGCCGCGCCGCCCACAAGATCCTCGCTCACGTCAAATTGAAGACCGCGATTGGAACCGAACCAATCGATGATTTTGCGCACTTCGGCCATAACTTCCGGGCCAATTCCGTCTCCGGGCAGGATGAGGAGCGAGGGGTTGGACATGAAGGGTCTCCTTGCGTTTCGTTGCAATCGCCCTAGCGTGTGCGCCGCAACGGGTCAATGAGACGATCCGGCCAAAACACGAGGAAAATACATGCTGATACCGGGAAATGCCGTCCCAGAACTGAAAATCGAGACATTGGCGCACGGAACCTTTGATCTGGACCGGGACAAGGGCGAAAACGGGACGCTGGTCATACAATACCGCGGTCTTCATTGTCCGATTTGTATCCGCCAGATGGGTGAGGTCGAGGCCGCGCTGGATGAGTTCGCCGAGCTGGGAATCGAAGTCATCATGCTGAGCACCGATTCTGAAGAGCGCGCGGCCGAGACGGTGGGTAAGGCCGGAACCGAACGTCTGCGCGTCGGGCACAGCCTGCCGCTGTCGGGTGCGCGTGACGACTGGGGGCTCTATCTGTCCAAAGGGCGCGAAGGCACCGCTGAGGCACCGTTCTTTGCCGAGCCAGGGCATTTCTATATTGCGCCTGATCGCAGCCTGTATTTCGCATGGACGCAATCGACCCCATTCGGGCGCCCGTCCATTGCTGACATCAAGGGTGGCATCAAATACGCGCTGGATAATCAATATCCGCCGCGCGGGACCTACACCGACGCTCTGTGACGGAACTCAGATGCTGGCCAGCAACCCGTTGGCCAGCAAATCCCAGACCCTGCGGATGCGCGGGGTCTGGCGCATTAACTGTGGTGCCGCCAGCCAGACCGGAAGCGGTGGAATGTGCAGATCCAATGGCAGGACCTCGATATCAGGGTCGGCCAGAGCCACGCGAAGTTGGCCGAATCCAATCCCGCACCCGGCCCGAATGAGTTGCCAATAGGCGCTTTGATTGTCGCAGCGCGTGGCAAAACTCTCTCGATCAGCCTCCCAGCCCAGTTGCCGCATGGTCGCAAGGATCAGATCATTCGCATCATATCCGACCAGATCGTGCTGCAGCAGATCTTCGGGGGATTGCGGTCTGCCAGCCCGGTCCAGATAGGAAACCGCGGCGCAGGTACAAAGCGGTACGTCGCCAATAAATCGGGTGACGATGTCCATCTGACGAGGGCGATACATCCGAACGGCAATGTCCGCTTCGCGGAACAAAAGGTTTTCACTGGTGTCTGACGGAACAAGCTCCAACTGGATCGCCGGTTCTTCCTGACGGATTCGGGCCAGAATGGGTGGCAACATGTGATGCGACGCAAAGACCGACGCCGTGATGCGAACCGACCCCTCAAGCTGCTGCGACTGTCCGGCAGCCGTCATCTCAAAACTGTTCATTGCCGTGCGCATCTGCTCGGCCATCGGCAATAGTTGAATGCCAGTATCGCTCAGCGTCAGTCCGCGGGCATGTCTTTCGAACAGGGTTACTCCCAAATCCGTTTCCAGAGATTGAATTTGACGACCCACCGTCGGCTGACTGCAGTGCAGCCGACGGGCCGCCGAGGACAAAGACCCGGTTTCTGCAACAGCCAAAAAGCTTTGAATCAAGGACCAGTCGGAAAGTTTCAGCGTGTTATTCATTCAGAAATGAATACATGATCTGCATTTGTGGGCAATATTCATATCATTTTGAATGGATAAATTGGGGCCAGACAACAGGAGAATCCCAATGAATCAGACAGTTCTTATTTTGGGTGCCAATGGAAGATTTGGCCGGAACGCAGCGACTCAGTTTGGCAAGGCAGGTTGGACGGTTCGGCGGTTTGACCGCAAGACGGATAACCTGATGCAGGCCGCTCAGGGTGCGGATGTCATCGTGAACGCCTGGAATCCTGCTTACCCGGATTGGGCCAGACTGGTTCAGAAACTGCACGCACAGGTCATTGAGGCTGCCAGCGCCGCCGGTTCAACGGTTCTTATTCCGGGCAATGTTTATGTCTTCGGGGCCGAGGCGTCCGGTCCGTGGTCCGGCGCGACGCCACATCTGGCGACCAATCCGTTGGGTCGGATCAGGGTCGAAATGGAAGAGGCCTATCGCGCCTCCAACGTGCGAACGATCATTCTGCGTGCGGGCGATTTCATCGACACTCGGGCCTCGGGTAACTGGTTTGACCAGATTCTGGTCAAATCTTTACACCGCGGGCGGTTTGTCTATCCGGGGAACCCGGACATTCCTCATGCGTGGGCCTTTTTGCCGGATCTGGCCCGCGCGGCGGTAATGCTCTGCGAACTGAGGGGAGAGTTGCCCCGGTTCGCGGATGTCCCGTTTGAAGGATACACTCTGACAGGCCATCAGATGGCCGACGCCTTGTCGAGGATTGCCCAGCAGGATGTAACGCTCAGGCCTATGAACTGGCTGCCCGTTCGTTTGTCACGACCGTTCTGGCGTCTGGCACCGCATTTGCTGGAGATGCGTTACCTCTGGGATACGCCGCATCAATTGGATGGATCGTATTTTGCCGATCTGGTCGGAGAGTTCAGGCATACTGCTGTCGACGAGGCGCTCCGCCAGGCAATTCCCGCCGAGTTTTCAAGGCGCGAGGTCGACCCAGACCAGCCGGTGGCGGCTGGCGCCTGAGGCGGCCTGCCGCGTGTCAGTACCCGCCTCGGGCCAATGGATACCGGCATCGACAACGTCCCAATCCTGCGAGGGCAGCACGTAGTCGACCCGCAACTCGCCAACGTTTCGCCAGGCAACGGTCGGGCCGCTGTCCGATAGCGGGTCCTGTAGCCGGGGGTCGGACAGCAAGCCTCGGATCGCCTGTTTCCGGCCTTCACCAAGCACAGGGTCCTGATTTGCGTCTCCGGAGATTACGAAACGGGTCTGGGGCGCTGGTCCGAACGCGCCCCCGAGGTAATGCGTCCAGAACCGGATTTCGTCATGATTTCGCAATCCATTCCTGTCTTCGTCGCCGTCAAAGACCGGCGGGCTGGCGTGAAAGGTCAGCACGTGCACCCGGCCTCCGGGCGCATCTATCGGAACCACCCAATGCGCGGTTGAAGACAGCCGCTGTATCGTTAGCGCTTCGCGTGACGGAAAGGGCTGCCCATCTTTTTTAGGGATTTGGGCGTCAGGCAGATCCCGCCACAACAGGGTTGAAAAATCCCGCACCTCTTCGGTGGCAATCGGAAAGCGCGACAGAACGGCCAGCCCACCCTGACCGGTAAAGCGACCCCAGCCCTGAGCGTCGCCGGGACCGTAAAGCTTTCCGTCGCCGTTCAGATCAAGGTCGGTTTCCTGTCCCGAATTGGGTTGTCCGGAAAAACTGTGGGGATAGTCCACCCCGGCCTGCTTCAGCCGGTCCAGAAGGGCGGTAAGCGCCAATCCGTCACGATCCCAGTCGATGCCCTGCAGTGTCAAAACGTCTGGTGAAACGGCGGCAATCACAGCAACGACGCTTTGAACCTGATCCTCACCCCGCCGGATATCCCGCAGCATGAGGCCCGGACCGTCCCGGCTGAGTTCCGTGTTGAAGGTTGCAATCCGCAGGGTTTCTGCCTGTGCCGAAAACGGCAGCAGAAAAATCAGCAGAATTCGGATCATGCAGTCTGGGCAGCCTCGGACGTCGAATAGGCGCGGCGCTTTTCTACGATTAGCCCCGCGATCCGCAGCATGGCCATTCCGCGCATGATCATGCTGGCTGGAAGAAATGCCCAGGCGCTCATCGTCCAGATTATGGTTTGCGGGTTGCTGAGCGAGATCGGATTGACAAAATCGGTGGTCAGTTTGACCAGCGCAGGGATCACAAACGGAAGCAAGATGCCGACAGAGATGTTGAGGCGGCCATCGCGTTGCAGGCGGGTGACAACATCGCCACCTTTGGTCGGATCGAACAGCGGCAGATTGATCCAGACATTGAATGCGCCGTTGCCGGTCGGCCAGCCCCGCACGCGGACTGCATACGCAAAGCTTGCCACTGTCACCAGCGCGGCGACATAAGCAATTCCCGCCGCCATACGCACAAGGTCAACCAACGGCTGAGCGGCTTCCGGAGGCAACATGAGTACCACAAGGCGCACCGGTGAATAGGGGAAATCCACCACGTTGGCGACCGCCATGCCGATGCCGTAGAACATTTCGGTCATCGGAGTTGGTGTATAGGCGTTTTTGCAGATCAGGGTCAGGAAGGTGACCATCGACATCAGGCCGACGAAACGAAGGCGGTTAACCGGTGGCGCGTCGCGGAATTCGATAAAGCTCGGGAAGGCTGAATTGTATTCGGCAAAAGTCAGGATGAACGCCAGGATTGCCAGAAAGACAACAATCTCGGTCGCGTTTGACGTCGAAACTGGCAGGTATAACGCAGGTGTCAGCACAAGAAGTGCAACAAGCAATCCACGTAATGCCGCCCCTGTTGTGCGTGCTATCACTATCCGAACCCTTTCAAACCGGAGTGGCCGATTCTATGTCGGTCCCTAATCCAACTTGTGCCCGTCGTTTGTTATTTTGACGGGTGCCCCCACGAAGAACATTTGTGACTTCATTGGGCACTCAGCTCAAGCCAAGGGGCAGAAAACACGGTGTTTCGGGCAAAATGATGGCGAAACTGGTGCGGCTTTGCATCATTGTTGACGCAAATCCGGCGTGTATTACAAGGCAAGCTCTACATGTTGTGGTTGCCGGGGTTTCTACCCCTAAAATGAGAGCGGGGCCGCCAAGGCGACCCCGTTAGGTTGCGCAGAATGGAATCAGACCCAGGGCCGTGCCTGCGTTGCGTGCGATTCGAACGCGTCGATGTGATGATCCTTTTCCATCGTCAGGCCGATGTCATCCAAACCGTTCAGCAAACAGTGTTTGCGGTGTGCATCGACCTCGAACTTGATGACGACGCCGTCAGAGGTGGTGATTACCTGATCTTCCAGATGCACGGTCATACGGGCGTTTTCGCCCTTGTGTGCATCATCCATCAGGATCGCGTGATGCTCTTCTTCCACTACGATTGGCAGGATGCCGTTCTTGAAGCAGTTGTTGAAAAAGATGTCGGCAAAGCTGGTCGAGATCACAACCTTGATGCCGAAATCCTTGATCGCCCAGGGCGCGTGTTCGCGCGACGAGCCGCAGCCGAAATTGTCGCCCGCCACCAGAATTTCGGTGTTGCGATAGGCGGGTTTGTTCAGGACGAACTCTTCGTTTTCACCGCCATGGTCATGATAGCGCATTTCATCAAACAGCACGACGCCAAGTCCGGACCGCTTGATTGTTTTCAGGTGGACCTTGGGGATGATCATATCGGTGTCGATATTGATCAAAGGCATTGGGGCGGCCACCCCGTGGATTTTTTCAAACTTTTCCATGTTCACACTCCTGCGGGAGAGGGCCGCGCCCATGCCCCGCGTTTAAGCTTCTTTCGCTTCTGTCGTTTCGTTAGGCGCGCTTTTGACAAAGAGCGCCATGAAGACCAATCCAAACCCGTTGAACAACATCTCGATGCCCAGCAGAACTCCCAGCAACCGCAGCAGAACGGATGGTTCCGCGCTGGCATAAGACCAGAGGATACCCGCAAGGATGATCGACAAGATGCCCGAGATGAGCGTCGGCCAGTAGAACTGTGTTCCGCGCATCTGAAATGAGAGGAAAATTCGTGCGATGCCGCCTGCCATGAACAGGATCAACACCACAGTGGCCAACGTCAGCGTACCTTCCAGCGGATTGTCTAGGAACGACCATCCGAGAAACAGCATTACGGCACCCATGATGAAGGACAGGATTTTGTTGCCCGCACCTTCCACGGTAAACCCGCCAACGACCTGTAGGGCGCCAGACACCAGCAGCAATGCGCCTGCAACCAATGTCACGGCAATCGATGCCACATATGGGGCGCCCAGCACAACGATGCCGAACACAATCGACAAAAGCCCCAGAAGAAGCCATTTGACCCAGTCACTCATTTCAGTCTCTCCCTCAAAAATTCAACTATGAGGGCAGCTTACATCAATTCACGCACGTCTGTCAGCCGTCCTGTGATTGCCGCAGCGGCAGCCATCGCAGGGCTCAGCAGATGGGTACGTCCGCCTCGGCCCTGACGGCCTTCGAAGTTGCGGTTCGAGGTGGCGGCGCAGCGCTCGCCCGGTTGCAGCTGGTCGGGGTTCATCGCCAGGCACATCGAGCATCCCGCCAGACGCCATTCGAAACCGGCCTCTTTGAAGATGTCTGCCAGACCCTCTTCCTCGGCCTGAGCACGTACCAGACCCGAACCGGGCACGACCATGGCGCGCATGCCTTCCTTGATCTTCTTACCCTTCAGAATCTCGGCGGCGGCGCGCAGGTCTTCGATGCGGCCATTGGTGCACGAGCCGATAAAGACGGTATCGACCTCGACATCGCTGAGCTTTTGACCGGCCTTCAGCCCCATGTACTCGATTGAACGGCGGGCCGCGTCGACCTTGCCGCCTTCGAAATCTTCGGGGTTCGGTACGGTTGCCGTGATCGGCAGAACGTCCTCGGGGCTGGTACCCCATGTGACGACCGGAGCGATATCTTCACCACGCAGGGTGACGACCTTGTCGAAATGTGCGCCTTCGTCGGTGAAAAGCGTTTTCCACCAGTCCATCGCGGCTTCCCACTGGGCACCTTTCGGCGCGTGGGGGCGGCCTTTGACATATTCGAACGTGGTCTCGTCCGGTGCGATCAGACCCGCGCGGGCGCCGCCCTCGATGGCCATGTTGCAGACGGTCATGCGGCCTTCCATCGACAGATCACGGATCGCTTCGCCGCAATATTCGATGACATAGCCGGTGCCACCCGCGGTTCCGGTCTCGCCAATCACGGCCAGAGTGATGTCCTTGGCGGTCACGCCCGGCTGCAGTTTGCCGGTGATTTCCACCTTCATGTTCTTGGATTTCTTCTGGATCAGAGTCTGAGTGGCCAGAACATGCTCAACCTCGGACGTCCCGATACCATGCGCCAGCGCACCAAACGCGCCGTGGGTGGCGGTGTGGCTGTCGCCGCAGACAACGGTCATGCCGGGCAGGGTCCAGCCCTGTTCCGGGCCGACGATGTGCACGATGCCCTGACGGACGTCATGCACCGGATAGTAATGAATCCCGAAATCCTTGGCGTTCTTGTCCAATGCTTCGACCTGAATGCGCGATTCGGGGTTTTCGATCCCGTTCACACGGTCCGGCGTGGTCGGAACGTTATGGTCCGGCACGGCAATGGTTTTTTCCGGCGCGCGCACCTTGCGGCCTGCCATGCGCAGCCCTTCAAAGGCTTGCGGGCTGGTCACCTCGTGCACCAGATGGCGGTCTATATAGAGCAGGCAGGTGCCATCATCGGCTTCGTGCGCGACGTGGGCATCCCAGATCTTGTCATAGAGTGTTTTGGGGGACATCGGTCCTCTCCCATATGTATTGAGAATAGCTGGCGATCGTTGGCTGGACGCCGCTTATAGGCGGGCCAGAACCGTGCGGGCAGCCCCAAAGAACCGTTCGCGCAGGCGCGTACGGTCTTGCAGGTCGATATTCGGGGCCGTATGGGGTCTCATGCTGCTTCACATAAAGGTGTGAAGTGAGTCTATCAAGGTCTTGTACCGCCCATCGGTGCCTTTGAGGCACAATCGCGCGAGGCTGCCCTGTGCTTTCATTGAAATGTCACGGGGTGCTTGTTACCTTTGTAATACCCCGGCGCCGGGGATTTGCGGCGCGCAACCAAGGAGGACCATGTCCTGTCTCTACATACCCAGGCGGGTTTGCCCGCCGATGATCGGGCCAATGTGATGGCCCACTCTCAGTCAATCAGCGACAAGCTGCTTGAGCGCATCCTTTCCTCACTTTCCGATGACAAGGCCGAAGACGTCGTGCAGATCAACCTGCAGGGCAAGTCCTCGGTGGCGGATCACATGGTGATCGCATCGGGCCGGTCGACCCGTCAGGTCTCGGCCATGGCGGAAAAGCTGACGGATCGCATCAAGCAGGAATTCGGTTTCACCTCGAAGGTCGAAGGCAAGGATGCCGGCGACTGGGTGCTGATCGATACGGGCGACGTGATCGTCCATATCTTCCGCCCCGAAGTGCGTGAATTCTACCAGCTGGAAAAGATGTGGCTGCCTCAGGGCGGCAGCGCCTCGGCTAACTGAGGCGCCATCCCGGCCTGTATTGAAGGGCTGGAGGCGAGAGTAATATGCGTATCAGCATAGTTGCGGTCGGGCGATTGCGCGCCGGACCGGAGAAGACCCTGCTTGACGATTATATGACCCGATTTGACCGGACCGGCCGTGGCTTGGGCCTTGGGCCTGCGCGAGTGATCGAGGTTGAGGACAAGAAAAACGCAGGCATGGGGGCCGAGGGTGCGCTGCTTCGCAAAGCGCTTCCCAAAGGCGCTGTGATCTGCACGCTGGATGAGCGGGGGCGGGTGATGTCCTCGCCCGATTTCGCCGAGAGGTTGGGCGGCTGGCGCGATGCGGGTCGGCAGGATCTGGCGCTGATTATCGGCGGAGCCGATGGAATAGACCCTAATCTGCGGGCGGAGGCCGATTTTTCCATTTCCTTTGGCTCGATGGTCTGGCCGCACATGCTGGTTCGTGTGATGCTGGCCGAACAACTTTATCGGGCAGCAACGATCCTGTCGGGCGGCCCCTATCACCGGGTCTGACATGGCGCAGCTTTTGATCGTCTACCATTCGCGCACCGGCGGTGCCCGCCAGATGGCCGAAGCTGCCGCAGAGGCAGGGCGGGAAGAGGCAGAGGTGGTTCTGAAACCCGCCGATCTGGCCTGCCCTGAAGATTTGCTGAAAGCCGACGGTTACATCTTTTGCGCGCCCGAGAATCTGGCTGCGATTTCGGGTCTGATGAAAGAGTTTTTCGACCGCTGCTATTATCCGGTTCTGGGTCGCATCGAGGGGCGCCCCTATGCCCAGATGATCTGCGCAGGCTCAGACGGTGAGAATGCCGCCCGACAAACTGCACGGATTGCCACCGGCTGGCGGCTAAAAGAGGTGCAGCCCCCCCTGATCATCTGTACCCACGCGCAAACGCCCGATCAAATCCTTGCGGAAAAGGTCATCCCGAACGACCAGCTAGAACAATGCCGCGAGATCGGGCTGGCCATGGCCGCCGGTCTGAGCATGGGGCTTTTCTGAGGATTTTCAGGGTAGATCCACAACATAGGTGGCCTCGGCCCAGCCATCGACATTGCATCTGGCCTGAATCTGCACCTGTTTCATATCCGATGGAATAGAAACGCCGCCAAGGGATCGGGTGAACGGCTGTTCCTGTTCATGCGGGTGGTGAAGGACGCGCAATCCCAATTCATTGCCCTGCATATCCAGGACACGCCAGCCATCGGCATAGTGATCCCAACCGGTATCCGGATGGGAAACGGTGACGTCAAAGCGCCATGTATCGCCAGAGCCTTGGGCGGCGACGTTTTCAATCACAGGCGAATCGGCAAATGCCGGTGAGGCCAGAAGGGCAAGTAAAGCAACGCATCTCATGCGGCGAGAATAGATGTGATTGCAATCCATTGCGTTCACGACTCCGTGTCAGGGGGTAGGGTCAGCAATACTGACCGCGAGTGCGAGGCGAATTCGCGCCGATAGAGTACGCCAAATGTGACAAGCGTTCCAAGGATCAGGGCGATCGGACCAATGATCCAGGCCACAGACGCCAGCGCGAAATAGGTGGTTCGCAACGCCCTGTTAAAGCTACGAGCGGCGGTGACGCAGATTTCAGCGGCCTGTGCGGCGCGTGGATAGGCTTTGGCGTCTTCGGGGTCATTGGGCACCGCTGCCATCAGCACGGCGCAATATCCGAACAGCCGGTGGGCCCAGACGTATTTCAGAAAGGCGTTGGACAGAAACAACAGGACAACCAGTATTTTGATTTCCCAGACCAGTGCGGGCTCACTGCCGATTGCCAGATCGCTTGCCACGCCCGCAAGGCGCTCGGTATTGCCCAACAGTGCGATGCCGCCGCCGATTGCAATCATCGAGGTGGATGCGAAGAACGTGCTGCCCTGACGCATGTTTCCAACAAGCTGCGCATCAAACATCCGCGGTTGCCGGGTCACCATTTCCTTCATCCACCCACGCCGGAAGTCATCCATCATCGTGGCAACAGAGAGCTTTTGCGGAGACGGGTTTTCGATTTTCCAACCGATTAACTGCCATGCAAGGATCAGCAGAAGGATGGCCAGATAATCAAGAGGAGAGAACAAGAGGGCGCGGTCGATCCATGTCATGGTTGAGACACTAAGCCGTGCCGGATGAACTTGCCATATCCTGTAATTGGTAATATTATCTTACCAAAAGGGGATCAGCCATGCAAATGCCAAGCCCGGATCCGCGCGTTCTGTCGCGCAAGGCCAGAATCCTTGCGCGATTGCTTCAGGTTCTGCCGCGGGATGCGGTGATCGATGACGAATCTGAAACCCGCGCTTACGAGTGCGACGCGCTAACCGCCTATAAATGCCCGCCAATGCTTGCGGTTCTTCCATCCACGACGCGGGAAGTTTCCGAGGTATTGCGCATTTGCCATGACGAAGGTGTTCCGGTTGTTCCACGCGGCGCAGGTACATCGCTTGCCGGGGGCGCGCTTCCGACGGCGGACTGTGTCATTCTTGGCGTAGCACGGATGAACGACGTTCTTGAGGTCGACTATAACAACCGTTTTGTCCGCGTCCAATCAGGACGCACGAATCTGAGCGTTACCGGCGCGGTGGAAGAGGAAGAGTTCTTTTATGCACCCGACCCATCGTCCCAGTTGGCCTGTGCCATCGCCGGAAACATCGCGATGAACTCCGGCGGGGCGCATTGTCTGAAATATGGCGTAACGACCAACAACCTGCTCGGGGTCACGATGGTCATGATGGACGGAACGGTGGTTGAGATCGGCGGCGCCCATTCGGATGCAGGTGGGCTGGATCTGCTGGGTGTTATTTGCGGCTCCGAGGGGCAATTGGGCGTGGTGACCGAAGCCACACTGCGTATTCTGCGTAAACCCGAAAGTGCCCGGCCCGTTCTCATGGGGTTCGACGACAATCAGGTTGCGGGTCAATGCGTGTCTGACATCATAAAATCCGGCATCCTGCCTGTGGCGATCGAGTTCATGGACCGGCTGTGCATTCAGGCCTGCGAGAATTTCGCCCATGCGGGTTATCCCGATTGCGAGGCACTGTTGATTGTCGAGGTCGAAGGGTCCGAGGCCGAAATTGACGGACAGCTAACGAAGATCATCGAAATTGCAAAACGGCATAATCCGGTTGAACTGCGCGAAAGCCAGTCGGCCGAGGAAAGCGCAAAAATCTGGCTGGGGCGCAAATCGGCCTTTGGAGCCATGGGGCAGATCAACGACTACATGTGTCTGGATGGAACCATCCCGGTCTCGTCCCTGCCAGCAGTGCTGCGACGGATCAGCGAACTGAGTGAGGAGTATGGCCTGCCGGTGGGCAATGTATTCCACGCAGGGGATGGCAATATGCACCCATTGATCCTGTTCGATGCCAACAAGCCGGGAGACCTTGAGAAATGTGAGGCATTCGGCGCGGACATTCTGAAACTTTGCGTCGACGTTGGCGGTTGTCTGACAGGTGAACACGGCGTTGGTGTCGAAAAACGCGACCTAATGGAACATCAGTATTCACGTTCTGATCTTGAGGCGCAGATGGTCGTCAAGGATGTGTTCGATCCGGCCTGGTTGCTGAACCCCGCTAAGGTGTTTCCGCTGGAGGCCTCGCAGGCGCGCAGGGTCGGGCAGGTTGCGGCAGAGAAATGACGGCCGATCTCCCTCGGTATCAAAAAAGATGAGTTCACATGAGACCTGAAACAGAGGCTGAGCTGGCCGAATGTGTGGCCGCATTGAATGGGCCAGTGAGAATTGCGGGGGGTGGTACACGCGGTGTTGCCGGCCCCGAACCGGTGTTATGCGCGTCAGGCTTGCAGGGCGTCACGCTTTATGAGCCGGGTGCACTGACACTTGTTGCAAAGGCTGGGACACCTGTAGCTGAAATCAAGCGCGTATTGGACGCCGAAGGGCAACGGCTGCCGTTTGAACCGATGGATCATCGCGGACTGCTGGGAACGGTCGGTGAACCGACAATCGGTGGTGTGGTTGCCGCCAACGTGTCGGGTCCGCGCCGGGTTCAGGCAGGCGCCTGTCGCGACTTTCTGTTGGGGGTGCGATACGTTGATGGGCGTGGGCAGGTCATCCGAAATGGTGGCCGGGTGATGAAGAATGTCACCGGTTACGATCTGGCCAGACTTTTGGCCGGTTCTTGGGGTACATTGGGGGTCTTGACCGAAGTTTCCCTGAAGGTCCTGCCTAAAGCCCAGACCGAAGCAACGCTGGCGGTGCCGGTCCCCGACACCAAAGACGCAATCAAGGTCATGACCGCTGGGCTGACCTCACCTTTTGAGGTCAGCGGTGCTGCATACGACCCTCAGAAAGGGCAAACCCTGTTGCGCGTCGAAGGATTTGCGGACTCGGTAACATATCGTACCGCCAGACTACGGGACATTCTGGACACCTTTGGCGCAGTCGATGCTGTGGACGAGTCAGGACCGGTCTGGGCGGATATTCGGGATGTTCAGCCATTCCACGATAGGCAAGGCGATGTTTGGCGCTTGTCGGTCAAACCAACCGAGGCTGCGGCGATTGCCAGCCGGGCCGATGCCGACGGTCTGCTCTACGACTGGGGCGGTGGCCTGATCTGGGTGCTGGTGCCCGAGGGGACGGATTTGCGGGGGCGTCTTGGGGCTTTTGACGGGCATGCCACCCTGATCCGGGCCAATGACGAGATTTTCAAAACTTTGGGAAGGTTTCAGCCCGAGCCGGTCGCGGTTGCGGCCCTGACCAGTGGTTTGCGCGAAAAGTTTGACCCACGTGGGATCTTTAATCCGGGGCTGATGGGGTAGGCCGATGCAGACGACGTTTACCGAAGAGCAACTGAAAGACCCGGCCATCCAGCGGTCCAACGAGATTTTGCGGAATTGCGTTCATTGCGGTTTCTGCACGGCGACCTGCCCGACCTATCAGGTTCTGGGGGATGAACTGGACAGCCCCCGTGGGCGTATCTACCTGATCAAGGACATGCTGGAGAATGAGCGGGTGCCGGATGAAAAGACGGTCAGGCACATCGACCGCTGTCTGTCCTGTTTGGCCTGCATGACCACCTGTCCGTCCGGCGTGCATTACATGCATCTGGTCGACCACGCGCGCGAGTACATTGAAGCCAATTACAAGCGTCCGTTTTCGGACCGTATGTTGCGCTGGGTGCTGGCCAGAGTTCTGCCATATCCGATGCGGTTTCGCTGGGCCTTGTTGGGGGCGAAAATCGGCCGGCCGTTCCGCTTTCTGATGCCGGATGCGCGATTGCGCGCGATGCTAGACATGGCTCCAAAGCGTATCCCGCCCGTCAGCCGGAATGATGACCCGCAAACATTTCCGCCTACCGTTCCACGTATCAGGCGCGTGGCTTTGATGACCGGATGCGCGCAAAAGGCGCTGAATACGGATATCAACGATGCCACGTTACGGTTGCTGACCCGGCTGGGATGCGAAGTTGTCATCGCTGAAGGTGCCGGGTGCTGTGGGGCGTTAACCCATCACATGGGACAGACAGACGCCAGCCACGCGGCGGCGGCTAACAACATTCGCGCTTGGGTGAGGGAAATGGACCGGGACGGATTGGATGCCATCGTCATCAATACGTCGGGCTGCGGGACAACCGTAAAAGATTACGGCCATATGTTCCGCGAAGATATCTTGGCTTCAGATGCCAAACGTGTTGCCGATATCGCGATGGATGTCAGTGAATTGCTGAAGCATCTGGATATTCCCGAAGGTCCGGCAAAGGGACTGAAAGTTGCCTATCACGCCGCCTGTTCACTGCAACACGGGCAAAAGATCAAGGCAGCGCCGAAGGACCTTCTGAAACGGGTTGGCTTTTCAGTTGTGGAACCTGCTGACAGTCACCTGTGTTGCGGCAGCGCAGGAACTTACAACCTGATGCAGCCCGAGATATCCGCAAAGCTCAAGACGCGTAAAGTTCGGACGCTGGAGGCAAAAACACCTGATGTCATCGCTGCTGGCAATATTGGCTGCATGATGCAGATCGGGTCTGGCACAGATATACCGATTGTACACACCGTCGAATTGCTGGACTGGGCAACCGGTGGGCCTGTTCCTCCGGCCCTGACGGGTGCAGAGGCCGGTATTCCTGTCCTTAAGCCGCGGGAACTGTCGGACTGATGCAGCAGGGCACCAGTGATGAGTTGAAAGCCTTAATCCGGGTCTGCCCTATTTTCGCCGCAGCGCCTTCGTAAGAAACTCTGTCGGGAGCGGTCGTCGGAGGCATTCTTGCGCGGGACTATCAAGGCCATCTTGCTGTGCCTAACGCCAATGGCGGTCATGGCGCAGGATACAGGGCTGAAAAGCCTTGAAACGACCGAGGCTGGGCGGGACTGGATGGCCGTTGGACGTCTGGACATCGACGGAACCGGATTTTGCACCGGTGCATTGATTTCACCAACTCTGGTGCTGACGGCCGCGCATTGTCTGTTTGACAAAACGACCCGCCAGCGCATCGACCCGACAAGTATCGAATTTCTGGCAGGCTGGCGGCGCGGCAGTGCGTCTGCATATCGGGCGGCGCGCCAGGCCGTTGTTCACCCGAATTATCGCTATGATGAAAAGGCCTCGGCTGATCGGGTGCGCCACGATGTGGCCCTGATCGAATTGTGGCAGCCGATCCGCAACACAACCGTCACCCCTTTTGAAACCGGGTACCGTCCGATCCGGGGTGAAGACGTGGGTGTGGTGTCCTATGCCCACAATCGGGCCGAGGCCCCGTCTTTGCAGGAAGTTTGTTCCGTCATTGCGCGGCAGTCGGGAATTTTGGTGATGTCCTGCGATATCGACTTCGGGTCATCCGGCGCGCCGGTCTTCTCATTCGAGGATGAACAACCGCGCATCGTGTCCGTCGTGTCGGCCAAGGCCGAGCTTGAGGGAAAGCATGTGGCGCTGGGCGCGGCGTTGGAGGAATCGCTTGAGCTGCTACAGGCGGAAATTTCCGCCGGGCGCGGTTTTGGGTCATCCGAATCCGGCGTCAACCGGATTACCGTCGGCGGCGCACGAAAAAACATAGGGGCGAGGTTCGTCAAACCATGATCCGTCTGCCTCTTTTGGGTACGCTGCTTGCTCTTTTGTTTGCGACCGTTGCCGATGCCCAGAACAGCGGCATACGGCGGCTGACCGACCGGGACGATCTTTACGGCTGGGAAGCGGTCGGGCGGCTTGACATTGCCCAAACGGGGTTCTGCACGGGAACGTTGATCGCGCCCGATCTGGTTCTGACCGCAGCCCACTGTGCCTTAGATAAGCGGACCGGGCGGCCATACCCTGCGGGCCATGTCACGTTCCGGGCCGGGCTGAGCGACGGGAAATCCTTGGCGGACCGTAAGGTTATTCAGATCGCCGCACATCCGGATTTTGTAGCTAACGCGCCGGTTTCAGCGGACAGGGTCAGGATCGACGTCGCCCTTATGCGGCTGGATCAGCCGATCCCCTATTCGGTAGCCGACCCGTTTGCCCTGCATAGTGGCAGGGTTTCCAACGCCGAGGTCAGCCTCGCATCCTATGGTCGCGGCCGGGAAGAGGCGATATCGCGACAACGTTCCTGCAGCATCCTGTGGCGGGAACGCGGGCTGATGTCGTTTGATTGCAACGTGACCTTTGGGTCGTCGGGATCGGCGATTCTGGCAAGGTCCGGGCCGCGCTGGCAAATCCTGTCGGTGGTTTCAGCCGGTGGTAATGACGGCAACAGGGCCGTTGGATATGGCATGGAGCTGTCCAGTATCGTGTCTGACCTCAAAGCCATTTTGCGCCGCGACGCCCCGCAGCCAAAGGCCACGATCCGCCGGTTGCAGGTCGGTACGGACAAATCCAGTTCAGGTGCGAAATTCATCAGTTCTGGCGGGTCTTGAACTCATCTTCTTTGCTACCCATGTGAACTGTATCGGATCGCCGCTGATGGGGTCCGGTATCATTCACCGCCCGTCCGTATCGGAGGGCATATATCGTAAATCGCTCTGAACATGAGGATAACGACACATGCGTAGTTTTGACTTTGCACCCCTTCACCGCGCCACGGTTGGTTTCGACCAGATTGCCGACATGATGGACCGCGTTCTGACCAATGATGTATCTCAGCCCAGCTATCCGCCGTACAACATCGAAAAAACCGACGTCGACGCTTATCGGATTTCGATCGCCGTTGCCGGTTTCTCCGAAGCGGATCTGACGGTTGAGGTGAAAGAAAACTCTCTTGTCGTCGCGGGCAAGAAAGCCACCGAAGACAAGGACCGCTCCTATCTGCATCGCGGCATAGCCACCCGTGCGTTCGAGCGTCGCTTTGCACTGGCCGATCATGTTCGCGTCACCGGCGCAAGCCATGAAAATGGCATGCTGCACATCGATCTGAAACGAGAAGTGCCCGAAGCGCTGAAACCGCGCCGGATCGAGATTACTTCGGCCAAGGCCATCGAAAAAGATGTGGTCGATGCCAAGGCTGTGAACTGAGGTTTGCCCGGGGCTGTGACAAGACAGCTCCGAAAGACCCAGCTGCGATAATCTTTCCCTCCCTCGGTTATCGCAACGCCCCGCGTTCCTCCAGACGCGGGGCGAAGTCCGTCAGGACTTTGCCAGCGCTTGTTCGACGGTTTGGGCAAAACTGTCCAATGCACCTTCGTAGCGGCCAAAGGTCAGATGCGTGTTCGCGCCCGAGGCGAGGCCCGCCTGAATCCCTTCGCCAATCGCAAAATCCTCTGCAAGCGTGATGCGGGTGATCTTTTGGTTTTGCGCCCAGTGCGTATCAAGATCCGGCCCGGCATCTGCGGGAACGACAGTGCTGATGCGCAGCTTTGATCGACCGGCGGATAGGGGTTCCAGATTGATCCATGCGATATGGTCCTGCTGCACCAACAGCTGATTTGCCGGAAAGACCGTGTACAGAAGGTTGGTGTGCTTGCGGATATCCCATTGGTCTTTGGGCACATCGCGCAGGTCAGGCATGGTAGCGCGTGGCAGAACTGATCGCATGTGCTGTCCGAACATCTGATAGCTTGACAGATTGTCCTGAAAATACGGCCCGATGGTATCGGCATGCGCGACCTTGAAGTGATAGGCCTCGATCCCGCCTTCTACCAGTATCTTCCAGTTGGTATTCGATGTGATTTCGTCGGATTGAGCGACGCGCATGTTCTCCATGTTCAGCCACGCCAGATCAGGGGCGATTTCTGCTACGAAACCGTCAAAGTCGAATTCTCCGTCGACCTGCGGCAAAACCCAGATCCAGCCGAAACGCTCCCACGCCGGTAGCCGCTTCAGTCCCATCTTCGTCTTGTCGATATCCGGAAAGCCCTGCCGACCATGGGGGATACCGCGCAATTGGCCGGAATTCGTGAATGTCCATGCATGGTAGGGGCAGGAAAACAGGTGTTTGCACCCGCTTTTTTCTTCGACCAGTCGTGCGCCACGGTGTCGGCAGACGTTGAGAAACGCGTGAACTTCGCCGTCTTTGTCGCGGGTCAGCAGCCCAGCCAGGCCGGCAATTTCCCTTCGCATAAAAGATCCCGGTTCTGGCAACTCGCTGGAATGAATCACGATCTGGGGATGGGCGCGAAATACAGCCTGCATCTCGCGTTGGAAGTGCGCCTCGTCCAGATAATGAGCGACGTCCGATGTTGTAACAGTTTCGTCCAGATAGGCTGTTTGGCTGGCGTCCAGATCCAGCAGCTCGCTGATTAGCGCCAGTTCGGTTTCCCGTTGCATATTGCGTCTCCACCTGCTGCGTGCTTACCGATTGGTAAGTAACTTGCTTACCAATCGGTAAGCTGTCAAGACTTGCTGTGTGCCCGAACAAATCCCGGAGCGGTAAATGGCCCAGACCCAGGATCAGATCATCACCGTCGCAACGCGACTTTTTGCAGAGCGGGGGTTTTACGGTGTGAGCCTCGCCAATATCGCAGATGACCTGAGCCTGACCAAACAGGCGCTGATCCATCACTTCGGAACCAAAGAGAAACTGTACGGCGCGGTGCTGCAGCGGATATCGGAACGTTTCATGAAGTCAGTGCAACGGGCGGGTGACACTGCAGGAGCGCCCGAAGATCGCCTGAGAACCTTCTTTGACAGATTTTTGGCCCACGCGCTGGCTCATCCCGGCGACACCCGCCTGATTTTGCGGGAACTTCTGGATAACAGGCATAGGGCGGAACAGGTTGAAAAATGGTACCTGAAACCGTTCCTTGAGGTGCTGATTTCAGATGTTCGGGAAACGCGGAAATGGGCTGACGCACCTGATGCACAGGCGTTGGCGGTCGCCTATCAGTTCTTTGGATCAATCAGCTATTTTGCGGTTTCGCAACCGACACTTTCCAGCATGTTCAGCGAAGAATTTTATCTGCAGCTGAAAGAACATTATGTCCGCGAATTCACCAAAGTCCTGTGTCTGACCTTTGAAAATCCGGCTGATAGTAACTGAAGTAGTGCCGCCGCTGTAAAAGAACGGCGGCACCAGCTGATCAGACAGACATGCAGACGTATTTCATCTCAAGATAGTCTTCCATGCCATGATGGCTGCCTTCGCGGCCAAGTCCGGATTGTTTGACCCCACCAAACGGGCCCAGCTCGGTCGAGATGATTCCTGTATTCACGCCAACAATGCCGTATTCAAGCGCTTCGGCCACCTTGTAAACGCGACTCAGGTCCTTGGCATAGAAATACGAGGCCAGACCAAAGATCGTATCATTGGCCATTGCGATCACGTCATCTTCATCCTCGAACTTGAAAAGCGGGGCGAGCGGACCAAAGGTTTCATCCTGTGCGACCATCATGTCCTGGGTTACGCCTGTCACGATCGTCGGCTGGAAGAAGGTGCCGCCCAAGTCATGCGGCAGACCGCCGGTCAGAATGGCACCGCCCTTAGATGTAACGTCCTCGATATGTTCCTGCACCTTGGCAACCGCTTCGTCATTGATCAGCGGGCCTGTGGTGGTGCCTTCGGCCAGACCGTCGCCGATTTTCAGCGCTTCGACGGCAGCCTTCAGCTTGGCGGCAAATGCGTCATAGACACCGGCCTGTACATAGATCCGGTTGGCGCAGACGCAGGTCTGGCCGTTGTTGCGGAACTTGCACAGCATCGCGCCTTCGACAGCTGCATCCAGATCGGCGTCGTCGAATACGATGAACGGCGCGTTGCCGCCCAGCTCCATCGAGCATTTCATGACCTGATCGGCAGCCTGTTTCAACAGAATGCGTCCCACCTCGGTCGAACCGGTAAAGGTCAGCTTGCGCACGCCGGGATTTTCGCAGAATTCCTTACCGATCTCGCTGGCGCGGGACGAGGGCACCACGTTGAACACACCCGCCGGGACGCCAGCCTCATGCGCCAGAACGGCCATCACCAACGCCGACAGGGGCGTTTCCTTGGCCGGGCGAGCGACAAATGCACAGCCGGCAGCCAGTGCCGGAGCCGCCTTGCGGGTGATCATCGCATTGGGGAAGTTCCAAGGGGTGATCGAGGCCGCAACCCCAATCGGCTGTTTCAGCACCATGATCCGCTTGTCGCGCTGGTGGCCGGGGATGGTTTCGCCATAGACGCGTTTGGCCTCTTCACCGAAGAATTCGATGAACGAGGCGCCGTAACCAATCTCACCCACGGCTTCGGCCAATGGCTTGCCCTGCTCAGCAGTCAGGATCTTGCCCAGATCCTCGGCGTTTTCCATCATCAGGTCGTACCAGCGGCGCAGGATCGCCGCGCGTTCCTTGCCGGTCAGTTTGGCCCATTCTTTTTGCGCCGCCTCAGCCTGTGCAATCGCACCCGCAACCTGCGCGCGGCTGACATCGGCCACTTCGGCCACCACATCGCCACGTGCGGGGTTGGTTACCTCGAATGTGCCATTGTCGCCATCCACCCACTGGCCGCCAATATAGGCCTTGGTTGCCAACAGGTCGGGGTTTTTCAGGATCGATTTCAGATCGGTTGTTGCGTCCAGCATGATAAGCCTCCGGCGGAAATTGGATTGCGCGCACCCAAGCAGGTGGCGACGCAATTGTCTATGGCCACTCTGGATGTGGAATCACTCCAGATTTGATCAAAATACTATTAACATGTTAAGTTAATCAAGTGCTCAAACTTAAACACTCGTCAACATGAGATCCCGTCTATCTTTTTGTCGATGAGTTTGCCAATCTTCGCGGGAATTGTAGGCCCGAGGGGATGTAAATGACCGTAACATTCCCTATCTTATTGGGTAAATAAAGAAAATAGGGATAGAAAAGATGGCGAACCAGCAATTTGACGCGTTGATTCAGGAAACTCAGGCCAAAGTGCGTGAGAGTCAGTCGCAGATCGAAGGGCTGACCTCGCGGATCGAAGCGGCGCGTGCCAAGATCGGTACCGCCGAGGCGGATATCGACATCGAAAACGCCACGCTCGAGGATGTGCATGCCCATACCGAGGTGATGAACGCCAATATCGCCGAGCTGATCATGGGTCTGGACGACGTCACCAACGCCTTTTCCAAGGATTTCGACGAGATGCGTTCGAAAACTGGATGGGAATCGTTCGTCGGTATCTTTTCCAAGGGCAAGTCCGAGTCGCTGCGGCAAGAACGGATGCGCACGGCCAATATCGACGACAAGCTGCAGGATCTGATCGCCAAATCGGACGTGATCGTGAAGCTATTGGAGGGTCAATTGTCCGTTCTGGAAGAGCAGCGCGTGAAGGTTGAGGACAACCTGACCGTCACGCTGGACGACCGCGAAGCAACC
This sequence comes from Ruegeria sp. BJ6, assembly GCF_056537885.1. Taxonomy (NCBI): domain Bacteria; kingdom Pseudomonadati; phylum Pseudomonadota; class Alphaproteobacteria; order Rhodobacterales; family Roseobacteraceae; genus Ruegeria; species Ruegeria sp. BJ6. The sequence continues at coordinate 178,403 of NZ_JBQFSG010000003.1, forward strand.
GTGGCCGAGCTGGAGGCGCTGCGCACCGAGATTCAGGGCATGGACCCGGCAATCATCACGCTGGAAAACAAGATCAGCGTCGAACAGGATGCCGCCGCGCGGACGCAGCTGGAAACCGAACTGGCCGAGCTGAACAAGCAGTACAACGCCAAGGTTCAGGAAGAGCAGGTCAAGCTGGCCAAATCGCAGACGCTTGAGCGCTATATCGAAAAGGGCAAGACCTGGGTCGATTCACTGCAGAACCAGGCGGCGACGCAGATGGTGCTGATCAACAAGCTGCAGACAGACACCCAGCAGCGTGTGGTCCTGTATGACGCCCTGTCCAAATCGCTGAAAACGGCGCAGCAGCAGGACGTTGCGCACCGCATCAACGAAATCGGCGTGCAGACGGACCAAGAGGCGCAGACCGCGATGGCCGCCATCGGCACCGCCACCAACCAAAAGATGGCCGACATGCTTGAGGCACACGAGGACCACATGGTCTTTGCCCGCGATGTGCTGGAGAAAAAGGCCAAGGCGGACGAACGCTTTAACCGCCGGTTCGCGTCGATTGTCCAGAAGCATGATAAGAATTTGTATGGGGGTTGAGCTAGTTGCGCTACTCAACACGTGATGTCCTGAACACTATTCCCTTGTTGTTGCTAACCGCATTTTTAATAACGTTTGTCTTGGGTTTGACCTCGGGAATGCCAAATCTGAGTGCTTTTGCGGTTTGGGCCATGGTCGCACTTTCTTTGTATATGTCGATCTTCTTAAACCCGAAAATGGAAGGCTTTGTAGATCCTGATCGCCGATTGAGCTTTATGGAAGCAATCCAATCAAGGCGTTTTTGGCGTATGTTCCTGAAAAAATATGCATGGTTGTTTATTGTCATGATGTGGGGGATGTCGAACTTTATTGATTGGGGGCTTACGGTTACTGCCGCAATTGGCCTTTACCTGTTCGCATTCCATCGACAGATAGAAGACTGCAGAATGCGACTAGAACGCCTAGACATTCCCAATGACTAACCCCACCCAAGACCATGTCGGCCTGACCGACACCTTCGCCTCGCGCCGCTATTTCCGCAAATTCGAGGTGATCACCGTCCACCTGCTGCGCGTGGCCGCGACGATGGAGGCTGAGGGCGCGATCTCGAAACAAGAGGTGCGGATCATTTCGCGTTACCTCTCGGGGCTGCTCTACACCTTCCGCGCGCTCAGCATGAAATACCTGCTGGTTGGGCGCGATACGGGACGGTTTTTTGGTAGCCTCGCCATGGACAAGCGCGACAGCGGGTTTCCGGTAGCGGCTGAGCTGCTGACCATGGCTAATGACGCGCAGCAGGCGCAGGTACATCTGGCGAACATGCCCTCGGAAGACGACCTGAAAACCGACATGGTTCGCACCATAATCGGTGATCAGGAAATCCCCACCAAACTGCAATTCGCGCTGTCCCAAAGGCTCTATTACGAGGAATTGCTGAAAGGTCAGCTGTTCTGGTCCCGCAACGATCCCGAATGCCACTGGATCGGGAACGACGGCGAGCGGCGCAAATTCCTGATCCATTGGGCGGTTTATGACAGCCAGATCAACCTGCCCGTGATTTATCTGATGCAGCTTGAGGACAGCGGAAAAACTGCGTTGCCCAAGGATCAGCGCCGCTGGCCCGAGGTGCAGGCGCATCTGATGGCGCAAGCGCTGGGTGGGTTGAAGCTGGTGACCATCGCCAAAGGTTTCGATCAGGATTTCGACGACCTGCACCCCAAACACCTGCGCCGCATTCACGTAGGGCCGATGTATTCCTCGGCCTATACAGAGCAATCCGGTCCTTTGCGGCAGGTGCTGGAAGATGCGCAGGCACCCGAAGGGCAGGACTGGGCGCTGGCCTGGACCACTGAGGAGCTGGAAAGCGAAGAGGTGATCGAAGAACGCGCCGGGTGGTTTTCCACTGTCGAGCGTGAGGTATTTGCCCTTGACCCCTTCGGCGGGCAGGGGGCCGAAACCGGGGCCACGCGCACGCAGCGGTCGATCATCCTGCCGCAGCGCCCGTTTCAGGTTCTGGCAGAACGCAACCCGCCGGGTTTTGCCGATGTGAATAAGTTCGTCGTCAGCAAGACGGGGCAGGTGTTGCGATATTGAAATTTTCGCCCCTTTCGGACCCTGGAAGGGTCCTGCCGGGCAGCGGGACGACCGTATTTTGAACGAGAATAAGCAGGGTTGAGCAAATGAGTTTGACGTCAGATCAGATGGAACTGCGCGAGGCGGATATTCGCAAGCATTATCCGGCGGCGACCGCTTTGCTGAACGGGTTCGAACATGCGCCCCGAATTGCCAAGGCTGTTGAGGTGTCGACCACGCGGTCTCCGGGGGTATCGACCGGGCGGCGGTTTCGGTCCACCACGCCGGGTCTGGTGACCCGACGCACAGTGCGCGCCGACGGGGTGCATCTGGTCGAGCGGATTGAGGCGTCTGATGATGGCGATACGCTGGTCTCTCCTCCGCAGGCGACTGTGCAGCAGGCGATCCGGCGCGCGATTGCAATCGCTTTGGCCGTGGCCGAGGCCTATGCGGAACAGACGCCGCTGGCCGATCTGAAACGCGCGAACCTCGCCGGGGATTTGCCAGCCGCCCGTAAGACGGAGTTCTCGGAACTGTTGACGGCTGAGGCTCTGATCACTTCCCATACGTTCGGCAACGCGCTGGCCTATTTGATGTCCTCTCATCTGGGTGAAACCACGGTTGATATTGGCGAGATCGAAGAGGTTCTGACCGATAACGGCCAACTCGCACTGCACGGCGCGCTGTGGGAACTGGACCAAACGCTTGCCAAACACGCCCCCGATGATGCCCACCTTATCGCGGCTGCCAGCGCCTATGCCGAGCAACTTTTGGAAAAGGCCGCTCTGCGCGCCCAGTCCGCTGGCCATTTGGCCCCATTCCAGAACGCCGCTTGGCATATCGAGGCGGATGATCTGACGATCCGGGGGTTCGAACCGGCCTCCAAGGCCAAATCCACCACTCTGACCATGACGTTTAAGAAACCGAACGAGGTGGTGGGCAACCATATCGCCAAGTATCAGGCGATGAAGCTAGCCAAGATGCTGATGGCCTATGACTTCGACCGCCGCCTGAACCCGTTTGCCGAGCTTGGCGGGTTCATCTTTACCTTCATGGGTGACGGCAAACCGGGCACCGGCAAGACCACTCTGATCCAGATGATGGCCGGGCTGATCAACGACTATTGCCAGAACGCGGGCTATCCGTTCCGCTACCAGAACCTGAGCACCGACAATATCGACAGCTATCAGGGTAAATCCGGCCAGAACGCAAAGGCCTTTATCAACACGATCATCGACCCCTCGGTTATCGGTTTCGGCACCATCGACGATATTGACCAACTGGCGGGTAAACGCGGCGACCGACAGTCCTCGGCCGGGCAGCTGGAAATCACCGCCGTGCTGATGGAGAGTTTCGCGGGCGCCAACACCGTCGTTCGCGGCAACTGCACCTTTGGCATGTTCTCGAACTACCCCGAGAATGTGGACGACGCCCTGCGTCAGCGGGCAGGGGCGCGGTTCCTGGTGGATGGACCGCAAACGCGTGAGGATTACATCGACATCCTGCACCTGCTGATGGGCCGCAACCACGACATCCCGCTGGGCGAACACGAAGCCTATGCCGCGCAGGAGATTAAAAAGGCCGTCGCCGCCAGCTTCGAAAGCCACGCCCACCCGCATGAGGACGCTTTGCTGCAGGTCTATGACCGCGTTTCAGGCGATATCGGCCAGATGGACACGATCGCCAAACTGGGCACTTACCTCAAGGCGATCCAGCAGGCGGATGAGCGGTTTACTGGCCGTGCGATCAAGAACATCACCGACGCGGTCAAGGTCCGCGCGATGGATTTCGAACTGCCCGACGAGTGGATGGAAAACCCCGACTTGTTCCTGTTCCGCGACTACGACACCAAGAAGGCGATGATCGAGGACCTGCGCCAGCCGATTACCGTGGAAATGGTGATGCAAGAGATCAACCGCTATGCCGACAGCGAATTCCGCTATGCTGACAAGAGCGACGAAGTCGCCATCGAGAATGCGGTCCGCGAGATGGGCCGGATGGAAGAGGCCAAGCGGCGGTATCTGGAGGGGAAGGGGTGAAATTTGTTCTGATTTCAATTTGCCTTCCATTGTTTTTGAGCCTCGCGATTTCAGTGCTCATCGGTCGGCTTGCGTTTCGCACAGCCCGGGCGACAAAAGAAAACGGCAAGGAGTGGATTCTACCCTTCTACGGTTACACTGCGGTAGCAGCTTTGATCGCGCTCATCGTCAGTTACACTTTGACAGAAACTTTTATCGATCAGTTTGCAAGAGAGGGCGAAGAGGCAAATATTGCGCACGCTTTGGCTTATGTTCATCAGCAATTAGTGCTGTTTGCAGTGCCCATGGGCTCTGCAATTGTGTTTGCATTTGTTAAAGGCAGGAGAGCATGAAATTTGAATTGGCGGAAACCAGGTCTTTAGTCGCAAGCATTATCGCGGCGAAGCCGCGACGCGCCCGACCCGCCCCCCAGGGCGGGCGCGTTCCGCACCCACCCTCGGGCCGGGCGCATCGCTACCGTTGTGCGAAAAGGCAAATGTCATGATCCGCCTCATCGAAAAAGGCCTGATGTTTGGCAACCTCGTCCACATCTCCAGCCCGGCTCTGGTCGAGCGGTATAACCGCGCGCTGCAGCATCTGGCGGGCAAGACCACGGCGCTGACGGATTTCCATGTCGATATCTCGGGCTATTCGCCGGAAGTGGGGATTGAGTTGGAGGATGAGCTCTACCTCAACCCCAACGGGGTCAACCGGCAGTTCATCCTGCTGACGACCGAGCAGAAACGCGCGCCTTTGCTAAACGTCAAATTCTCGACCTCGCGCGATATCCTGCGCGAATTCATCGAGATGAACGAGGCGCAGCTGTTTGCCCTGACCGCCACCGATGCGGTGGCCGGTGAGCTGGTGAACTCGGTTTTCAAACTCAGCACGCCGCGCGATCTGCTGAACCTGCGCAAGATCGAGATCGAGGCCGATACCGCAGGTGGCACCCTGCGCAAGGCACAGCAACTGGCGGGCATGGTCGAACGCTTCAAGTCAGAAGAGGACGCCTGGTTCGACGATGTGCTGATTGCAAAGATGATCGAAACCGCGAAGGAAACCGGCGACGTGACGCGCAATCCGGTCCGCCTGGGCCATACCGCGTTTGAACAGCGCAACTTCTGGACGGCGCATTTCGGCGGCCTGTACCTGTTCCCGGATATGGATCACCCGGCGGCGATCTGCATGGGTGACAAACCCGACGATCTGCCAATCAAATATGTCTTTGACCCATCACAGCGAAATCAGATCGCAAAGTTTCTGGGCTACAACGATCTGGTTGAACCCATCGTCAAGGCGCGTGGTGTCGATGCCGCTGCGATCTTGCAGCAAAAGATGGACTTTCTGACAATCGACGCTGCGGCGGATGCAGGAGTTGATCTGACGGGGCTGGATCGCGGCGACATGCGGCGGTTGGCCCGCAACCACGCCGATCGTCTGCCCGAGGCTTATCACGGTCTGGCGCAACTGTTGCGCTGGGCCAAGGATGGCGGGCCGTGGCCGCGCATCACTTCGGATCACTCGGCTTATTTCTATACGTTGCGCGCCGCCGATACGCCGGACCGCGATCTGGTGAACATGCTGCTGGCCGAACTTGCGCCTCTGGACCCGCGCCAGATGTTCATCTGCCATAAAGAGCTGTTTTACGGCACTTTCGCCACATGGCCAGACAGCAAGAAAGCCTATGTTGCCGACTTCCTCGCGCGCGAGTATCAGGTGGACAAGGCAGGCGCCCGTGCCGCACTGTTCGGACATGAACCCGACATGAGCGGTGAGGACCTGATAAGCGAAACGATGATTTCGCGTGTCGGGCCGTGGGGTGCCGTTAGGAGTAACTGAATGTTCGTCGCACTGCGATTTCTTATCCCTCTGCTGATCGTACTGACGATCGTCTATGTCGCGGTGTCGCTCTATTCTCGTTGGGTTCGTCGCGGAAAGCTGATTGCGCATTGGGAGAAGAAGGGCATGACGGGCGATCGGGATGCTTTTGTTGAACGCGGATTGAAGAAATACGACAATTCCTTTCGCCGCAAGCTGATCCTGGGGGTCTACATCGTGCCATTGGGGCTGATCGCGATCCTGATCTATGTCACTAATTTCATGTAAGGTTTCTGCAAATGCGTTACATCAAATGGGCTATCGTCATCCTGTTCTGGGGCACCATTGCATCGGTATTGAACTACACCCTGCCGCAGCACGATATCGTTCGCATTTCGGATACCTATGAGAAGCGGATTGATCCGGGTGAAAACAGTATCTTCTGGTCGGTTCAGGACGTTGGCAGCGATCCGACCACGCCGAACCGCGACGTGTTTTTCATTCAGACGCGAAAGGCCAATGGTAAGGTCATGGTCTATCGGAACGAAGATACTGGCTGGGGCTGGCCACCCTATTTCAAACTGAACTCTTCAAATCTGCAGGCTGAAGCGGCGGATCTGAAATCAACGACTGAGGCACCGCGTTGGGTCGCGGTGCGCCATTATGGATGGCGCAGCGAGTTTCTGTCGATCTTCCCAAACGCCGTGAAACTATGGCAGGTCGAGGATCCCGATGTTCGGATCATCCCCTGGTTCAACATCATTTTCCTGACCATATTTGCCGCAATCGCCTGGGCCATTCATGTCCGCTGGCGCCGTTTTCGGGTGTCGCGCATTGATCCTATGATCGAGAATGTCGAGGATGGCCTGTATGCGGCCGGAGACGCCATCGAGGAACGGCGCGGCAGGCTGCGCAGGTGGCTGGATAGTTGGAAATCGAAGTAACTGTCAGGCGTTTCCTGGTAAACGGCCCTACCTAACGACGAACTCGGCATGTAAGGCACCTGCGGCTTTGATCGTTTTTAGAATGTCGATCATGTCACGAGGTGAAACGCCAAGAGCATTCAACCCGGCCACGACCTCGGACAAGGTCGTGCTTTCGGCCAGTTCCGCTAATCCGGTGCCTTCGTCCTCTTCAATTTCGGCAACGGTTCTGGGAACGACAACGGTTTGCCCGTCAGCAAAGGGGTTGGGTTGTATAGCGATTGGCGCTTCTTCGACACGAAGGGTCAGATTGCCCTGAGAGACCGCAACGCGCGAAATCCTTACATCGTCACCCATAACGATTGTGCCCGACCTCTGGTCGACGACGACGCGGGCCTTGCGCTCGGGCTCGACCAGAATGTTTTCGATCCGGCCAATCGCGTGCGCGGTAGAAAATTCTCTGGTCGCTTCGACGTTCAGCTCGACGGTTCCGGAATCCCGCATGACGGCAACCGCGCGATTGAATTCGCGGTTGATAGCGGTTTCAATGCGGCCCGCCGTCGTAAAATCCGGTTCGCGCAACGCCAATCGCAACTGTGTCAGTGAATCTAGATCAAAGTCGATCTCGCGTTCGACCCGCGCCCCAGCCGGGATCACGCCCGAAGTGGGCACCCCGCGTACGACCGAGGCCGCGTCGCCCTCTGCCACTGCACCACCAGCCAGAACTGTGCCTTGCGCCACCGCATAAATCTGACCGTCCGCCGCATTGAGAGGGGTCATGATCAACGTTCCGCCTAGCAGGCTTTTGGAATCTCCGATGGCCGAGACGGTGATGTCGATCTGGCCTCCGACGCGCGCGAAAGGTGGCAAGCTGGCAGTAACAAGAACGGCGGCCACGTTTTTGGGTCGAAAATCCTCGCCATTCACATTGACCCCCAAACGTTCGAGGATATTCGACATGATCTCTTCGGTGAAAGGTGCATTACGCAATCCGTCACCAGTGCCGTTCAGACCAACAACGAGGCCATATCCGACAAGGTCGTTGCCGCGTACGCCGTCAAAATCCACTAGATCTTTCAGGCGGATTGCCCCGGCGAATGCGAGTTCCGGTAACAGGAAAGCCAGCAGGAAACACAGGACCCTCATCTCAGGAAATTCACCAGAGAAAGGTTCGCATTGCGAACGGTGACAGAGTACAGGCTTTCCAATTGGAACTGAACGGTTTGCAATCGGGCTGCGGTGTCATAGGGGTCGGCGCCAATCAGTTCGTTCCTGGAGATTTCAATGCTGGTCTGAGCCGCCGAGTTATGCGATTGCGCATTCTCGATGCGGGCCTGGGCAGCACCGACTTCGGCGCGTAGGGCTACATTCCTGTCATTTGAATTCGCCAATCGAACGCCGATATCCATGAACAATGCGGTTCGCTGATCCGTACTCAACGGCAGTGCTGAGTCCGTGGCAAGTGCTGCCACTGCCACATCGCGCAGCGCATCGCGAAGTTCCGGATCGTCAGCCCTGATGGCCAGGGTAATATCTTCGGTGTCGGAAATCCGTATCGGAGCGAGGTCAGCGTTCGACCCCTGATAGATTACGGCCTCAAATCCGGTTGGATCATTGAACCAGTTGTCAGCGGCTTGCCGGACATCCGCCGCCGTTGTCAGTCCCGCCAGTTCACTTCGCAACGTATTGAGCAGAGTATCGGCACTGGCCAATGGAGTCTGATCCGTGGCAGTTCCGGAAAACAAGCTGCGCCCACCGACGCGGGTGTTCAGTGCCGAGATCATTGTATCCAGTTCGTTGCGGGCCTGAACGCTTGCGTGTTCGTGGGTTACGGTCTGAGTTGAAGTGCCGAACGCCAGCAGTGATGTGGACAGGGCGGTTACCGAGTCGTCGAATTTTGTCAGGCTGATCTGCATCCCATCGGTCAACAGTTTGGTTTCGGAATTCGCGACGGTATATGCATCCAGGCGGGTCAGACCGCGTTCCAAATCCGCAATGTGCGAATAGTCGCCTTTCAGCCGGGCGGAAATATCCTGCACCCTCCCTGAGGACAACTCGTACGAAAGTGTCTCGATTTCCGTTTTGATTTGATGGCCACGCGCCTGAAGGGTGAGGCCTCGTGCCAGATCGCCAATTGAACTCAATGTCACATCTAAATCCTCAGCAATGTTTGCATAAGTTCATCGACAACCGAGAGAATCCGGGCGTTGGCCGAATAGGCCTGTTCAATCCGCATCATGTGCTGCAACTCGGTGTCGGTATCCACGCCCTGTTCTGCCTCAATCCGCTGCATCTCCAGTTGCGCCGACGCGGCCTGCGTTTTTTGTTCTGACGCGTAATGGGCGTTCGTTCCAACCTTGGACATCAGCGCTTCAGCGATTTCGGCCGCGTTCATGTTGCCGGTTCCGAATGTTGCACCCGGCATCGGACGCGCTTCGGTGAGAGCAACGCCAAATGCCCTGAGTTGTCTGGCATCTCCGGGATCACCTGGTCCGGCCGCTCCAAGACCAGAGCGAAGTTTCCAGCTATCGCCGCCAGCCCCAAGATCTATGAGGGAATTGATTTCGATCCGTCCTGCCAGACCGACCGTTGCAGTTGGATCGAATCTGCTTCCGCGATCAGTGAACACGCCTGCGTCGGTGATCGAAACCGTCGGGTCGAGGCCCGGGTTTTCAAACCGCTCAATCAAGTCGCGGGCGACCGCATCAAGGTCCGACTGAGTTTCAACCGCAAGATTGTCGCGGATTTCAAACTGGGCGGCCAGCTTGCCGCCGCGGATACCAGAATTTTCGCCCGTCGTTCTGACCGGCTGCCCATTGATCTCAAGCCCGGACAGCAGCCCGTTTGAGACCGACATATGCGGCATAGTCTCCCCAGTGACGGAAAACGTGAATTCGGCTGCGGATCCTTCTAGTAGGATCAAACCGCCATCGGAATAAAGTGATACGCCGTCGTTTTCCCGTGTGATCGCGTTAACAGGAATCAATTCGTTGATCTGGTCAATCAGACCTTGTCGCTGATCCAGCAATGCGCCAACGTCACCGCCTGAATTGCGGATCGTTGAAATCTTTGCGTTCAGAGCCTCGATATCAGTGAGCGACCGGTTCAGCTTTTCGACTTCGGAGCCGATCGCCCGGTCAGCCTGTGAGCGTATCTGGCGCACCCCCTCTGACGCCTCACTGATATTGGACGCCAAACTCTTTGCCTGCCTTACTACGTCGTCGAGCCGCTGTTCCGACCCTGGCAGGCTGGCGGCAGTGATCAGACTGCTTTCAAAATTTGCCAGTTTGTTGATGATCGAACTGGGGTCATCGGCCGTCCCGACAAGTTTTTCGAGGTTGGTGTAATAACCTGATACAGCAGTCGTATTCGCCGCTTGGGCATCTGCGTTACGACGATTCGCCATCAAAACCGGATCCTGATGCCGGGTGACGCCAGCGATATGCACGCCATTTCCCGACACCGGGCTGGTCGCCAGTTCCAGCGAACGCCGTGCGTATCCCGGCGTAAGAGCGTTCGCGATGTTTCCTGAGACAACGGCAACCCCGCGGCTGGCTGCGGTCAGGCCGCCAATTGCGTTGTTCAGGGCCGTAGACATATTCATTGGCTTAGCTCCAATCCGTGATCATCGGCCGGGTCAACGTTTGATATTGGTTGTTTCCTGCAGCATCTCATCCACGGTCTGGATGACTTTGGCGCTGGAGGAATAAGCCCGTTGGGTTTGAATCATCGCGGTCAATTCCGTCGCGACATCCGTGGTCGATTCTTCGCGCGCGAATGAGACCAGATCACCGGTTGGTCCATCCCCGGCATTCCACAGGAAAAACGTGCCGCTTTCGCGGGAAGGGGCATAAGTCTGGCTGTCTAACGCTGTCAGCCCGTTGGGATTGGGAACATCCGCCAGCGGTATCTGAAACATACGGCGGCTGATACCGGTGTCATAGAAGGCGTATACAAACCCGTTTTCGTCTACTTCAACGCTGGTCATCGTACCTACAGCGGACCCGTCCCGGGTAATGGAAACCGGGGCAAACGTGTCCGACAATTGGGTAATGCCGTTGGCGTCGCCTATTTGGCCGATATTAACCTCCATGGGGCCGCCCGCCACGTTGACCAGGAAGCTTCCGGTGGCAGGATCATATGCACCTCCGGATACGGTGGTAACACTGGCCAAGGTCCCACCGGCTGTACGGCTGTCGGTGAAAGTCAAAGTGTACTCTCCGATCACGGCACCGCCCGATGCGGTATCCCGCAGTGTCATGGTCCATTCGTTGCTTGTACCCGTTGCGGGAACTGTGGGCACCAGTTCGATATCGACGTTTTCGGATTTGCCGAGGTTGTCGAAGTATTCGACCGACAGGGGCTGCGTATCGCCGGGAGATCCGGCCTCGGTCGCAGTGGCAGGAAGGTTCATCCGCAGGTTCATGCGGGTCGTTGGCGATCCCGACAGTTGATTGACGCTGAGCTGGACAGGTTGCAGTGCCGCAGGTGTGTCACGCGGCACACTGGGAATCGATCCGTCGGGCTGCGCAGGCCATCCCAGAAGAACCAGCCCGGATTCAGTGACCAGATACCCCTGTTCGTTGGCCCGGAAAGACCCGGTGGTCGTTAACAGCATCTGCGATGAGCCGGAACCGATTTGTGAGCTGGGCCTGACCGGTAGCATCCCGCGCCCACGTACCGCCAGATCGGTCGAATTGTTGGTGGTGACCAAAGATCCGCTCTGATCAATCAGGCGCTGGCTTGTCGTGCGAACCCCGCCAGCGGAATATGCGCCGCCAGAGCTGGAGGTGACCATGGAATGAAAATCCGTTTCGACCCGCTTGTACCCGAACGTCGAAGAATTCGCGATATTGTCGGAAATGGTGGCCAACCTGTTGGCATTGGCCTTCAGCGCCGCCACGCCTGCATTCAGCGAAGAGGAAATGGTCATCTGCACGCCTTTCTGTTGCGTCAATTGTTGTCGCAACAGATACCGCACGTCCTCTTAACAGCCCGCTAACAGATAAAATCCACGCAATTCTCCGAGTTCACGGGTTTCTGAGAAAGATGATTTCTATCCGGTTGTTGCGGGCTGCCATCGGATTGTCGACAGCGAGTTTGCGGTCCGCGTGACCAGTAATCCGTTGCAATCTGCTAGGGGCAACGCCCTTGCTTTCCAACATTTCCCGTACCGCCATTGCCCTGGATGCCGACAAGTCCCAAACCGGGTTCTGCACCAAAACTACGGGGTTCGCTCGTACATGACCTTCAACTGAAACGTTGTTTGTCACCAGATCCGACGATCTTGCCACCAACAGCGCAAGCGCCCGCATCATTCGGGTTGGCCTGTCAGAGCCCCGTTCGAACAGGGCCGATTCGTCCGTGTCAAAAAGTTCAACGATCAGTCCTTTGTCTGTCACCCGAGTCACTATGTGCCTGAGCATTTTCTCGGAGACGCTACTTTCACCGGTTCGACCGAGCAACCGCGCCTCAAGCGTCGAGAAATCTTCGTTCGATCCGCGCCCACCACCTTCAGAATCGACACCGGTCGAGCCGCGCGCCCGTTTGGCTTCGGTTGGGTTACGGTTGGTCGCACCCGATCCGTCCATCACCATTGTCTTTTCGGAAAACATGTTTTCGCCACCAAAGGCCCCGTCGCCGCCACCCGAAACCGGGTTGACCGGAATGGTTGGCGAAAAGTAGTCCGCCAGTCCCTTGCGTTGTTTTTCCGTCGTTGCGTTCAGCAGCCACATCAGCATGAAGAAGGCCATCATGGCCGTCACGAAGTCCGCATAAGCGACCTTCCACGCGCCGCCGTGATGACCATCACCGCCAACGACCCGTTTCTTCTTGATGATGATTGGCGCCGCATTCGATTGCGCACCCATATCCACCACCTGTCTTATCACCCGACAACCGGGATAGCAGAGCAGGTCTTAAGGGATATCTAACATCTAAAGTTGTTCGGAATTCCCCGGATGATCCCGAATACCGTTATTGCAGCGGCATCGCTCGGGCGCGGCGTAGGATCAGTGACAGCCGGTTGAAACTGTCCGCAACATTTTCCGATTCGGTCTTGCCAAAAAACGTATCCAGATCCGCGTGCGCGCGCACAGCCTGATCCAGAAGCGGGTCCGCGCCTTCGGAATACAACCCCGCCTTTATCATGACCTCGGATTGCTCGTAGCTGCCGACCAGTCTGCGGGTTTGGGTGATCAACTCATTCTCTTCGGCCGTAGCCGCCTCGGGCAGGCTTCGCGAGACCGACCGGCTCAGATCGATGGCAGGAAACCGTCCGCGTTCGGCAATTTCACGGCTGAGCACGATATGCCCGTCCAGAACGCCGCGTAGGATATCTGCAACCGGCTCATCCATATCGGAACCGGCGACTAGAACGCTGAAAATCGCGGTGATATCCCCCTGTTCTTTTGTGCCCGGCCCCGCTCGTTCGCACAGCCCTGAAATGAGAGGCGTCAGAGAGGCGGGAAAGCCCCGCAACGACGGCGCCTCGCCTGTTGCAACCGCAATTTCCCGATGTGCTTCGGCAAATCTGGTCACCGAATCCGCAAGAAACAAAACGTTCAACCCCTGATCGCGCAGGTGTTCTGCAGCAGCCATCGCCGACCAGGCACAGCGGCGGCGCACAAGGGCGGACTGGTCCGAGGTTGCGGCCACAACGATTGCCCGCTTCATGCCTTCGGCGCCCAGTGCTTTCTCGACAAACTCGTTCACTTCCCGGCCACGCTCTCCGATCAGAGCCACTACGACGGCATCGGCCTGCATGGATCGTGCAAGTGTTGCCAAAAGGGTTGATTTACCAACACCGGACCCTGCAAACAGTCCGACGCGCTGTCCGCGCACGATTGGCAGGACCGTGTTGAGCATGGTCAGTCCCGTGGCCATGCGCGGCCCCAGCGGTTTGCGTCGGACAGCGGGAGGTGGGTCCTGAACTATGTCTCTTGTCACCTCTCCCCCCAACAGGGGTTTTCCGTCCAGAGGTCGCCCGAACGGGTCGATGACACGGCCCAGCCAGTTCATCGCTGGTGTGAAAGCGGGAGTTTGTTCCAGCACCACCCTGTCGCCAAGAGAAACACCGTCAGGTGCACCTGCAGGCAACATATGGACTGCCTGATGCGCGACATTTAGCACTTCGCCGGCCAGATGGGGGCCGTGTTTTCGTTCCAACCGCAGATGGTCCCCGGTTCTGGCCTGATCCGCCAGACCGGCAATCGTGATCAGCCCGTTTGTGACCCCGGCAACGCGACCGACCTGGCCCAGAGGATTCAGTCGGTCAAAAGCGGCTTTCAGAGAATTTGGATCGGGCGCGGACATTGTGATTCCTTCGATTGAGCTCTGAAAACGGTTTCTAAAGGAATCGGGGTTAAGCCTTGATTGAAATTGATCGAGGGAGAAGCCCCGATGTTCTCGGACCTGAACGTCTTTAAGATATCGTACGCAATGGCAACACATGCCGGTCAGCGACAAGCTGTCATATCCCGGAACATGGCCAATGCAGACACCCCGGGATACCGCGCACGCGATCTGGTGGCCTTTCAGACGGCCTATGGAAAACAGGGTGCCGACTCCGAAATGACTGCTACGCGCAGCGGCCATCTTCACGGCGCGTCATCCGATGCCCGGGTATGGGCAGAGGTCGTGCGGGACGGTGCCACAGATCCCAATGGAAACGGCGTTTCGGTCGAGCAGGAAGTGCTCAGGGCGGTTGATGTCAAGCGACAGCACGACCGGGCGCTGGCGATCTACCGGTCGTCACTGAACATTCTGCGCACCGGTCTGGGCAAAGTGTAAGGAGGTTGCGGGATGAGTGATTTTGCAAATGCCCTTGCCGCCTCGTCCAGCGCTCTGCGCGCGCAGGCGACCCGGTTGCGCCACGTGTCAGAGAACATTTCGAACGCCGATACGCCGGGCTATCGGCGCAAGACCGTTCCGTTTGAAATGGTCAGCGAAGCAGGCGCTGATCTGGTTCGCACCGGAAAAGTGCGTCTGGACCAAAGTGAGTTGACGCGGGTTTACGATCCCGGCCACCCATTGGCTGATAATGCAGGATTTTACCACAGCTCGAATGTCGATCTGATGATCGAAATCGCCGACGCGCGTGAGGCGCGCCGCAGCTACGAAGCCAACTTGAAAATGTTCGACCAGACCCGACAGATGTCAGCCAGTCTGATGGATCTTCTCCGCAAATAGCAAGGACGACCAGAATGGATATCCGCTCAATCAGCGCAGCACAGAACTATGCCTCGGTGCGCCCGGCAACGCAGGCCGACCCGAATTCCACAGCGGGGGTTCGTGAGGTTTTTCAGGACTTTGCAGCAACACTGCAACAAAGCGAGCAGGTGGCCCAGTCAGCAATGGTGGGTCAGGCCGACCCTCATGCGCTGGTGCAAGCGCTGGCTCAGACCGAACTCGCCGTCGAAACGGCTGTGATCGTGCGAAACAAGGTCGTCGAGGCCTATCAGGAAATCCTGCGTATGCCGGTTTGAGCGATGTTAAGTGAAGGTCTCTTTTACGACGTTCTGCGTCAGGCGCTTTGGGTCGCGGTGATAACCTCGGTTCCGATTCTGACGGTGGCGTTGGTCGCAGGGCTGGTTGTCGGCCTGTTTCAGGCGCTGACCTCTGTCCAGGAAATGACCCTAACATTCGTGCCAAAACTTTTGGCCATAATCGCGGTTTTCTGGGTCTCGATGGGCTTCATGACCCAAACCCTGGTCACCTTCTTCACCGCCACAATTGTTCCGCTGATTTCAGGAGGCCGCTGATGGATACGGCATATATCACTTTGTCCCGTCAATCGGGTCTGATGAATGAAATACGAGTGGTCGCCAACAATATCGCCAATGCCAACACCACCGGGTACCGGCAGCAGGGGCTCGTGTTTTCTGAGTTTGTCAGGGACATGGGACATCAGCCATCACTCTCGATGGCGCGGGCACAGACCCGGAGCACATCTCAGCAGCAGGGTGTCCTGACCCAGACCGGCGGACAGTTTGACTTTGCGATCGAAGGCGAGGGGTTCTTTATGCTGGAAACCCCCTTCGGTCCCCGCCTGACCCGGGCCGGAAGTTTCACACCGAATGCCGAAGGCGATCTTGTTTCAGCCGACGGGTTTCCCGTTCTGGACGCGAACGGCTCTCCGATCTTCATACCGCCGGACGCCACTTCGATTGATGTTGGAAGCGACGGAACGCTGAGCGTCGAAGGCCGCCTGCTGGGCCAGATCGGGACCTATCGGCCTACAGACCCCCACAGTCTTGTCCGGGAGGGCGGCGTTGGATTTCGTATCGAAGGCGACGCGGAACCGTTGGAGGAACCTGTCGTCCTTCGCGGGTTTCTCGAGGGGTCAAATGTCAATGCCATCGAACAGGTTACCCGGCTTGTCGAGGTCCAGCGCGCCTATGAACTTGGGCAAAGCTTCCTCGAGGCCGAGGATGAGAGGGTGCGTAGTGCGCTCAAAACTCTGATGCGCTGATCAATAATCAAAGGAGTTTCCGAAATGCGTGCCTTGCAAATTGCAGCTACCGGAATGACCGCACAGCAGATGCGGGTCGAGACTATTTCGAACAACCTCGCGAACATGAACACGACGGGTTACAACGCACGGCGGGCCGAGTTCGCCGATCTGCACTATCAGCAAATGGTCCGGGCAGGCACCGTGAATGCGGCAGACGGCACAGTTCTACCCACCGGCATTCAGCTCGGGCTTGGTGTTCGGCCGGCCGCTGTTACGGTGCAGCTGGCGCAGGGGACCTTGTCCGCAACAGGCAGTGATCTGGATATCGCCATCGAAGGCCGGGGATATCTGGAAGTCACGCTGTCCAACGGACAATCTGCGTATACCCGCGATGGCAGCCTCAAGAAATCTGCCGAGGGGCTGATCGTGACGGCCGACGGCTTTGTTGTAACGCCCGAAGTCACAATTCCCGACGATGCACGCTCAATCTCGATCAACGCCTCTGGCGAGGTTTATGCCTATTTCGATGACACGGCCGAAGGGCAGCTGCTGGGTGAACTCACCCTGGCGAGCTTCTCAAATGCCAAGGGGTTGGAGGCGCTCGGGGGCAATCTGTTCAAGGAAACCGAAGCGTCGGGGAGCCCGGTTGTCGGGACTCCCGGCGAGGATGGTCTGGGAACCCTGCGTCAGGGATATCTCGAGGACAGCTCGGTCGATGCGGTTCGTGAGGTAACAGAGCTGATCGAAGCACAGCGTGGCTATGAGATGAACGCCAAGGTCATATCAGCGGTCGATCAGATGATGGGCGCAACAACGCAGGTACGGTGATGAAAACGGTTGCTTTGATACTGGCCCTGACTCACCCGGTGATCGCACAGGCCGAAATCGTCGTGCCCGCGCGGACTATCCGCGCCAAAGAAGTCATTCTGGTCGAGGATCTGACCCAAAAACAGGCCGAGGTGCCGAATGCGGTCACGCAAGCGGATGATCTGATCGGAATGGAAGCGCGCGTGACCCTCTATGCAGGGCGGCCAATTCGCCTGTCGGATGTCGGCCCACCGGCTTTGGTCGACCGAAACGATCTGGTCACCATCCTCTTCGATCACGGCGCCCTTTCCATTGCAACAGACGGCCGGGCGCTGGGGCGTGGTGCCGAAGGAGAATTCATTCGGGTCATGAACCTGTCGTCACGCACAACCGTCACCGGCCGGATCCGCCCGGACGGCAGTATCGAGGTTAAATAATGCAGAATCTCAAGCTTCTTAAACCAGCTTTGTTTGTTCTTCTCGTCACCTCCGCGTGTGGCCGGTTGGATCATCTGGGTAAGCCGCCGAGTTTTACACCCAATTCGGAATCTCCGGAACATGTCGCGATGCTTTGGCCGGGACTGCCCCTTCACACCCAGCCCCAGCGTCAGGTTGATCAGTCTTCCTTGTGGAGCGGCGGGCAGAACTCTCTGCTGGGGGATCAGCGGGCGATGAAAAAGGGGGATATCCTGACCGTTGTCATCGAAATCGATGAAAAGGCCGAAATCTCGAACGACACCAAGCGCTCGCGTACAGGGGCGGAAACACTGGGCGTGCCGCATCTGTTCGGATATCCACAGCGTGCCGGTGAGAAGCTGCCCCAAGGGGCGTCGCTGGCCGAGGCGGTGTCGATCGATTCCAATTCTGAGACCAAGGGAAAGGGGTCGGTCAAGCGCAAGGAGAAGCTTACCTTGCGGGTTGCTGCAACGGTTGTTGATGTTCTACCCAACGGCGTCCTGTCCATTTCCGGTTCGCAGGAACTTCGGGTCAATTTCGAGCTGCGCGAGTTGTTGGTTGCGGGCTATGTCCGCCCAGAAGACATTTCCCGACAGAACGAAATCACCTACGACAAGATAGCCTCGGCACGCGTTTCCTATGGCGGGCGCGGGCAGATCACGGATGTCCAGCAGCCCCGGTACGGGCAGCAAATCCTTGACACGCTGCTTCCGTTCTGAGGCCTCGTCATGATCAAAAAAGTACTGCCAATACTGTTGCTGATCGGCGGGTTTGGGGCCGGAGTGGCAGCAGGCATAGCCCTGAGTCCCCCGGCCGAGCCGCAGGCGCAGCAAAGTCAGACGAAAGATGACAAGGCCACAGCAAAGGCTGAAACTGACAAGCAGAAGAAGGAAAACGTGAAGGTCAGTTCGGATACAAAGGATGAAAAGAAAGAACAGCACGAGTATCTGAAGCTGCCCAAACAATTCGTTGTCCCTGTGGTCGAGCAGGATCGGATCGCAGCCTTGGTGACCATGTCTCTCAGCCTGGAAACGCGCGCCGGAGTAAGCGAGGAGATCTATGCGATCGAACCGAACCTGAGGGACGGCTTTCTTCAGGTTCTGTTCGATCACGCCAATGTCGGCGGTTTTGACGGGAATTTCACCCACTCGGACAACCTGCAATTACTGCGGCGCACGCTTTTGGAAGAGGCGCAAAAACATCTCGGGACCGACGTATCCCGGGTTCTGATCATGAGCGTGAGCAGACAGGACACCTGAACGGCCTGACGTGTCAAAGACCGATATCGGATCCGACGCTATGAATGTTTGGTCAGATTTTTAACGATTTCCCGAACAGCCTCGCGTTGACCGAATGCGTGCCGCAATTCGTCCATCTGTTGTAGTTTCTGCGCGCGTAGCCGCGCCAGATCCATGTTTACAGTTCTGCGTGTTCCGGCCTCCCAACCGTGCCACAGAATGTCGGCGCCGCAGAGGTGATAGCCCGAAGTTTCACTGCCGCTCCTGCGGACCTCGGCCAACTGCTCGTCAAGACGGCTGATCTGACGGTTGAGGACCGCTTCCTGCTCAAGAACAGGCCGGACTTTTTCCAGTTTTTTAAGAAACAGAACCTCGGTTACTTTCCCTAGGTTCGAGAGGGCCGGCTTTTTCATCCCACCTGACCTTTCGCGCGTTTTCTCATGGCTTCTGCAAAGCGGATTGCGGCGGCAACGGGGCGATAATGCTCTGCTGGGATTTCCTGCCCGATTGCGACGGTCGCATGCAGGGCCCGTGCCGTAGGCGGATCCGGGTGAACGGGCACGCCCGCATCTTCTGCGGCGCTCCGGATGGCGGCGGCAATCTCGTCCACTCCCTTGGCGACGCACACAGGCGCTTCGCCCGGTGCGCGCGACCACTTCAGCGCAACCGCGTAATGGGTCGGGTTCACCACCACAACATCGGCAGTTGGAACATCCGCCATCATCTGGTTGGCGGCAATGTCCTGAGCGCGCCTCTGGCGTTGCTGCTTCATATGCGGATCTCCTTCCGAATCTTTTGTTTCGTCAAGGATCTCCTTCCGGGACATTCTGTTTTTGCGAATGTGTTCCGAATATTGCCAAAGGTAGTCAACGACACCGATCATCAAAGCCACTGCAATTACGATGGCCAGAAAACGGGTTAAAAAGTTCACCATCAGCAGGATTGATGATCGCGGTTGTACCGCGCTGGAAGTGATGATTTCCGCAAGATTGGCGCGCAAAAACAATGCCAGGCATACAGAGTACAGGATAAGTTTTACAAAGCTCTTGGTAAACTCGAACAAACCCTGACGGCCAAATTTGTTTCGCGCGTTGGATATGACCGAAATGCGCGACAGTCGGGGCTTCAGTTTGTTTGGTGCAAGTATAAATGCCCGCTGCGCAACGAGGCTGAGAAGAACGGCCGCCGCCGGTATTGCAAAAAAGGCCAGCACGGTTACACCCATACGGGTCGTGATTTCAGCCACGAGGCTTTGGGACGGGCCACGGACAAGCTGCAGCGACAGGGGCCCGGATTGCTCGATCAGTATCAGAAACAGCGTTCCCAGTTGTTCAACGGCAATTTTCCCGATTGTCAGAACTGCAATTGCCAGGCCGACATAAGCGGCCACAACCGACAGGTCCGAGGATTTCGCGATCTCTCCCTTCTCGCGCGCTTTCCTGAGTTTGTTCGGCGTTGGTTCGAATGGCTTTTCGCTGTCGTCGTCCTGCGGGTTCACGGCAATTCTCCGAAGGGATTGGCGAAGAACCCGAAAAGCGCATCTGACCAGACCGACAGAATCAATGGCGCACCGGCAAAAAGAAGGAACAGCCCCGCCAGTGTGATGGCAGGGGCGCCGACGAACGCCACCATCAACTGAGGCATGGCCCGATTGATCACGCCAAGGGCAAGGTTATAGACCAGTGAGGCAATGACAAAAGGTACAGCCAGAGAAAATGCCAGGGAAAACGCCTGCGATATCTGCCCAACACCCCATTCGGCAAGAGTCGCAGCACCGAGTTGCGTTCCAACGGGCAACATGTTGTAAGTCCGGATCAGAAATTCGGCGGCCCGCACGTGAATTCCCATCAAACAGGCCAATGCGATACCGGCGATCATCAGCAGATATCCCATCGCCGGAACCGGTTCGGCGGCTGCTCCGCCCAGAATTTGCGACAAAGAGGTTGATTGCGCAGCAATCGAGCCTGCGGTCTGTAGGGCCAGAACAAACAGGCGGACGGCTATCCCCATGGCCAGACCGATCACGACCTCGGTCCCGACGAGGCCCAGAAGGGTGGTCAAGTCGGAATCAACCGACGTGCCCTGAACAGCGGTCGCGATGATCAGCGTAAACGCCAGCGCTGCGCCCAACCTGACCCGGACAGGGATGGACCGTTCGCCGAAAGCAGGTAGCAATGCGACAAAGGCTGAAACACGTAGAAAAACCGTGAACAAATGCCAGAGTTCAAAGCCCAGCATTCCAAGAAGATCTGGCGGCAGCGCAATCATGCAGCGACTGTGCCCACAAGGGCTGGCCGCGCTTCCAACCCGATTTCCTCGAAAGACAGTACCGGATTTGATACGCCACGTGCATGCATAATCATCCGCAGCAGCCTGCGTCGCCTGGACGATGTTGCCAGTGCAGGAAACAGGCCCTGATCGGCGGATGAGGCCATTCGTTCGGCCAAACCATCCGCCAGCTTGTTAAAGAGATCCGGCGGCAATGCGACGTCCAGACCGGACGGGGCCGTGTCGATCTGGTATTGAGCGAACGTATCTTCCCATTCCGGGGCCAACTGAACCAGCGGGATTGACCCATCGTCGCGTTTCAGATCGGCGACCAACTGGAACCCAAGCCTCTGACGTACCTGTTCGCAGATGCCTTCGGGTTGCGTTGTTGTCAGGCGCGCTTCGGCAACGGTTTCCAGGATCAGAGGCATGTTGCGTATGGACACCCTTTCATCCAGCAAAAGGCGTAACACAGCGTGCAGCGTATCGATGGGCACCCTGTCAGGGATCAGTTCGTCCAGCAGCTTTCTGTTGGCTTCGGCCCGAACCGGATCACTGAGGCGCGTCATCTCTGACAGCAGGCGGCGAAGGGATTTGAGTGTGAGCAGGCGCGCGAAATTCTGCTTTATGATTTCCAGCAGGTGCGTGGCCAGAATTTCCGGCGGCGACACGATTGTGGCCCCGTTCAGCGCTGCGGTCTCCTGATCCTTTGGTAAAATCCAGCGGGCGGGGGCGCCATACACCGGTTCGGTAACGTCGTTGCCGTCTGGCAGCAGGCCAGGTTCATCCTGAATCAGGGCAAGTACCAGATCAGGATTCAGCACCCCGCGTGCCTGTTCGACGCCGTGAATGCGGACGACATAAGTTCCTTTGGGCAGATCCGCGCGATCCGTCAGGCGGATCTCCGGCATGACCAACCCATAATTTGACGCCACATATGTCCGCATATTTGTGATCCGAGCGTCCAGACCGGTGCCGGGGTTCAGCACCATGCTGACAAGATCGGGTGCAAATTCCAGATGCACGTCGTCCAGATCCAGAATATCCCCGATGGCTTGCGCGACCGGCACCTGCGCCTCACCACGCTCCGTGTCCGGTTCTTCCGGTCCGCTTTTTCGCTTGATGGAATACGCGGCAAAACCAAGAACGCCAGCCCCTAGAATAAAGGGCAGAAACGGCAGGCCCGGGACCAACGCAAACAGAACCATCAGGCCGGCAACGGTTCCCAGCGCTGCCGGGTGGCTGCCCAGCTGTGAGAAGATCGCAGTGTCGGTGGCCCCCTGCGTGCCGCCGCGTGCCAGCAACAAAGCTGAAGCAATCGAGATGATCACCGCCGGGATTTGTGACACCAGCCCGTCGCCAACGGTCAGGATGGCATAGGTTTCAAAGGCCGCAGCAATGGGCATGCCGTGCACGACGATGCCCATGATCAGGCCCATCACCAGATTGAGCAATGTTATTAGAAGCCCGGCAATCGCGTCGCCCTTGACGAATTTCGAAGCTCCATCCAGCGAGCCGAAGAAGGTGGTTTCCTGCTGCTCCAGCTCGCGCCTTTCCTTGGCCTGCTGGTGGTCGATCGCGCCTGCGGACATGTCGCTGTCGATGGCAAGCTGCTTGCCCGGCATCCCGTCCAGCGCGAAGCGCGCGCCGACCTCGGCCATGCGGGCCGCGCCCTTTGTGATGACCATGAAATTGACGATCAGCAAGACGCCGAACACGACAAGGCCCAGAAAGACACTGCCGCCCATGATGAATTGCGCGAACCCCTCGATCACGTCGCCCGCTGCGTTAGGGCCAGTGTGACCCTGGCCAATAATCAGTTTGGTGGACGAGACATTCAGCGACAGCCGCAACATCAGCGAGGCGAGGAGGATCGTGGGAAAAGACGAGAACTCCAGCGGCCGTTCGATGAACAGGGTCAGTGTAAAAATCAGGATGGCCAGAGCGAAGGACGCGGCCAACCCGACATCCAGCACCCAAGCGGGCATGGGCAGGATCATCATGACGATGACCGCCATGAGGGCCAGCGCCAGCAATACGGTGGGTGAAAACAGCGACCGGGCGTCGATTTGGGGCACGCGAGCCTCCTAGTTGAGCGCGATGAAGGGCCCGGTATTGGCTGAGACCGGAACAAGGGAGCCGAGCGCCTTGGCCTGCTGCGACCGCTGAGGTACGGCCGGCGATATCAGAGGAATCGCTGCCGTGTGGAATGGGGCTGTTGGCGTGTTTTCATCTTGGAGCAATTGGGTGCCGCCAAGCTGCGCCAAAGCATCCTCAAAACGTTTGGAATACTTAGCTGCCAAAGATTGCGTGCGCGAATGATAGGCGCCAGCGGCAGCAGACCATGTCCCGAGCTCATCATGCAGTTCTTTCAAAAACCGGGCTGCTTGGGTTGCGTTTTCCGCAGGGTCGAACATTGCATCAATGGATCGGAACCGGTGGCCATGCCATCGGTAATTGATCTGAAAGCACCCAACGTCAAAACTGCGCGCACCCGCTTTGAACACCTTAAATACAAACGATTTCGCCTCAACCTCGCTGTTGAACCAGAATCCCTTGCCTTCCAGATTAATGGCCCAGGGCCAGGGCATCACCTGACCATTCCGGTGTCGCCCGGTTTCCACGCGGGTGATCGCGCGCAACACGTCAAGAGGCACGCCCTCGGACAAGGCGGCCTGCCGGGCGGCCCGGTCGCAAATCCCGGCCGTGCGAGCATCCGTCGCCGCGCCCGCTGCGGAAACCGACAGGGCGATAAAGACCGGTATGAATATCAGGGCTGGGTATTTGGGCATTCTGCCTGTCCGGGATTCTCTGAGTCACGGACAGGCTATTCAGTCACCGGTTTACAGACGGTTATCGGAAACCGCCAACCAGTGAAAAACCTGCCCCGGTTTCAGGGCGGGCAAAATTGTTCTCAGATGTCGAATTTGACACCCTGCGCCAGCGGCAGTTCCGCCGAATAGTTTACGGTGTTGGTCTGACGGCGCATGTAAGCTTTCCACGCGTCCGATCCGCTTTCGCGACCGCCACCGGTTTCCTTTTCGCCACCAAACGCACCACCGATTTCTGCGCCCGAAGGCCCGATGTTGACGTTGGCGATGCCGCAATCCGAACCGGCTGCCGACAGGAATTGTTCCGCCTCACGCATATTCAGCGTGAAGACGCACGAGGACAACCCCTGCGGAACGTCATTCTGGATATCCAGCGCATCCGCAAAATCGTCATACCCCATCACATAAAGAATGGGTGCGAAGGTTTCGGTCTTTACGACGTCAGACTGCCCGGGCATCTCAACAATAGCCGGTTCCATATAGACGCCGCCTTCGGGTACGTCCTTGGTGACCCGGGCGCCGCCGTGGACCGTTCCGCCTTCGGCCTTGGCCGCTTCAAGGGCTGCAGTCATGGCTGCGCCGGATGCTTCATCGATCAACGGACCGACAAGCGTTCCATCGGACAGAGGATTGCCAATAGGCAGGCCCGAATAGGCTTTGCTGAGCCGCGCCACCAGATCGTCCTTGATCGAGTTGTGCGCGATCAGTCGCCGCAGGGTGGTGCAGCGCTGACCAGCGGTGCCGACAGCGGAAAATACTATGGCGCGCACTGCCATTTCCAGATCGGCGGACGGACCGACGATCATGGCGTTGTTGCCGCCCAGTTCCAGAATGGATTTGCCAAAGCGCTGGGCGACAATGGGTGCGACGGCCCGGCCCATGCGAGTGGAGCCGGTGGCCGAAATGATCGGAACATCCTCACTTTCAACCAGAGCCTTGCCCAGATCCGCGCCGCCGATCAGGGTTTGCAGCAGATGATCCGGCGCATCGCCAAAGCGGGCGATGGCACGTTCAAATATCTTCTGGCACGCCAGCGCGGTCAGAGGCGTCTTTTCGGACGGCTTCCAGATCACCGGGTCACCGCAAACCAACGCCAGCGCCGTGTTCCACGACCAGACCGCGACTGGAAAGTTGAACGCGGTAATCACACCAACCGGCCCGGCGGGGTGCCATGTCTCCATCATGCGGTGGCCGGGGCGTTCGCTGGCGATGGTCAGGCCGTAAAGCTGGCGCGACAGGCCAACGGCGAAATCGCAGATGTCGATCATTTCCTGCACTTCGCCCAGCCCTTCGGACGTGATCTTGCCTGCCTCCCAGCTGACAAGGGCGCCCAGTTCATCTTTGGCGGCGCGCAGCTCTTCGCCCAGCAGGCGGATCAATTCGCCGCGGCGAGGTGCCGGGACCGTGCGCCATGCCTTGAACGCAGTTTTGGAATTGGCAAAGATCCGGTCCATATCCGAAGCGGGTGTTTCGTGCACTTCGGCCAAAAGGCCGCCGTCAATCGGTGAGTTCACCCTCAATGTACCGCCGCTCAGCTCGGCGGCGCTCAGGCCCAGTTTCGAAAGTGTGGTTTCAGCGGTCATGACAATATCTTTCATGTCTCAGGCTGCCTTATTCTGTTCAGTTACGTCCCCCGCCCGGTACAGGCGGCCAAATTCGGTGTTCAGGAAATCTGCAAGCTTCACCTGCTCTTGCCGTACAAATCCCTTTGACGGCAGCGCATCGGTCCGCATCAGATCGACGACACCCAGTACGCCTGCGGCGGTGGTGATCTGGATGGCGCTCCAGACCTGCCCGTCGATCACACGGCTGAAGGATTTATTGATCAGCGACTTCTCACGAAGCTCGCCATTGATCATGCCTTTGGCGGTGCAATAGACCAGCACAACGTCCTGATCGGTGCGGGGCAGGGCGGCTTCGAAAATTTCCTTCAGCAGATCGCGGCGGCGTTCCAGTCCCAGATCCGACAACAGCAGCTTGAGGATATCGCGGTGACCCGGGTACCTGATCGAGCGATAGGATACCGCCCGGGCCTTGCCATCCAGCGTTTCGGGCAGGGTGCCAAGACCACCGGAGGTGTTGAAACATTCGTATTCTACGCCGTCGTGGCCCAGAATTTCGTAGTCTTCCAGCGGCGCGGTCTTGACGCGTTCGCCGTTTACGATGGCGTCGCAGGGATTGCAGTATTCGTTGATCAGACCGTCGGTCGACCAGGTGAGATTGTATTTCAGCGCGTTGGTCGGATACAGCGGCAGCGCGCCCACCCGCATGTGCAGGCTGTCCAGTTCGTCGAAATCGTGTGCCAGCGCCGATCCCGCGATGCCAACAAATCCCGGTGCCAAACCACATTGGGGCATGAACGCGGTCCGGCTGTCCCTAGCCAGTTCGCGTACCGCATTTGTCGCGGCCACATCCTCGGTCAGGTCAAAATAATGGGCACCTGCCTCTTTCGCCGCCTGCGCGATGGCAGGGGTCAGGAAAAACGGTGCTGCGGAAATGACCGCATCAAAGCCGCGCAACCCCTCGGCCAGTCCCGATGCATCGCCAGCGTCGATCTGTTTGGTTGCAACGCCCATCTTTTTGAGCACTGCCAGTGCCGCAAGATCATTATCGGCAACGGTTACCGAATAATTCGGCGAGGTTTTCAGTAGTGTCGCTATCATCTGGCCGATTTTTCCGGCTCCGATAACGCATATGTTCCAGCGCATTGCTCGTTTCCTTCCTTTTTCAGAAAGTCTGACAACTGCGCTGTTCGGTTTGTAGGGATCAGAGTGACGATATGAGTCTTGATGCCGTCATTATGACGGTACTATCGTCAATGTGTTATCTGCGATCGATACGGCGCCCAAAAACCACGCTGGTATTGGTGCGCAGGACGCCGGGAATTGCAGCCAGTTCATCGACGAGGATATCCAGATCTTCGATCCTGGGCGCTTCGGCAGACAGCAATAGATCATAATCGCCATTGATCGACAGACACAGCTTGATCTCGGGATACGCTTCGAGCCGCTTGATGATGCGCGAGGTTTCCTTTTGCTGCACTTCCAGCATGACCACCACGTTCACTCTGGGTTCGTCCTGAGGGTCGCGCAGCACGACCGAGTATCCCGCAATCACGCCGCGATCTTCCATTCGGCTGATGCGTTCGTGCACGGTCGTGCGGGCAACACCAAGCTTGGCCGCGATCCCGGTTGTTGAGGCCCGCGCATTGTGTTGCAGGGCCGTTATGATGAGGCGGTCGAGTTGATCCATAAGGACTCCGCGTCAGAGTGTCTTTTTCCGACTTGGCACCAATTCAGCGGTACGCTCAAGGCTCTTTCGGATAGCTTGGGTGCAGATCGTCAATAATAACAGGATGGCGGTGTACCCCACCCCCGGTCAGATGCGGGTGATCAGAAGGTAACCCATCGTGCGTGTGTTCAACGGGACCTGCGTCTTTGCGGGGCCAGACCAGAAAGGCGGCAACGATCCCGAAGATCGACATCGTTGCCAGAACTGCCAGTACAACGGTTGCGCCACTGACAGTCATTAGCCAACCGGACAGTGGATACAGAACCAGCCAGCAGGCGTGTGATAGCGTGAATTGCGCCGCAAATACCGCGGGCCTGTCTTCGGGATGCGCAGAGCGTGTCAGCAAACGGCCCGATGGCGTCAGGGTCGTGGAATAACCGAACCCGACCGCAACCCAGGCCACCGTCAGCAGGGACAAGGTCAACGGAAACGTTGCGGTTACGATTGCCGTGGCCGCCATTGCCCCGGTTCCCAGCGCTGCACCTGCCAGCATAACACGCCGATCCTCGATCCGCTCCAGCAGCCGCGGCAGGGCAAAGGCAGCCAGCATGGAACCGCCGCCAAAACCGGCCAGCGCGATTGCGACTGCACTTTCGGTCAGGCTCATGTCTGCACGGACCAGAACAACGGTGTTCACGATCACCATCGAACTGAGCGCGGCAGCTGACCAGCTCAATCCCAGCAAGCCCCGCAATCTAGGAGTTTTCAGATATATCCGGATGCCGCGTGTCGTACGCTCGTATATCCCTCGCCGTTCGGATGGTTTGGGGGATGGCAGCGCAACCGAAACGACCAGCAGCGCCGATGCGACAAAACCAAGACCCGTGCCCCAGAACAAGCTGTCAAAGCTGACTATCAGCAGCAGCATCGCCGCCAGCATGGGGCTGAGCAGGCTTTCCATGTCCATGGCCAGACGCGACAGCGATAGCGCCCTTGTGTAATCTTTTTCGTCGGTCAGCACATCCGGAATCGTGGCCTGAAATGCCGGAGTGAACCCGGCCGAGGCCGATTGCAGCGCGAAGATCAGCACATAGACCTGCCAGACCTCGGTCACGAACGGCAGGCAAACCGCCACGGCTGCGCGCACCAGATCCAGCGCCACCAGCATCCGGCGGCGGTCGAGCCTTTCAGCAAATGCCGCGGCGATCGGCGCGACAGTCACATAGGCGGCCATCTTGATGGTCAGGGCCGTGCCCAACACCATGCCAGCCGCGTCACCGGCCAATTCAAAGGCAAGCAACCCCAGTGCAATCGTGGCCAGACCCGTACCGGTCAACGCAACGATCTGTGCTGCGAAGAGATGCCGATAGGTTCTGTTTCGCAAAATGTTCAGCATTGGTCACAGGTACTTTGTGATGGCCTTGAAATCCTCCACCCCGCCTTCGTCGTTATCGGCGGACAGGCAGTGGTCGATATGGTCGTGGATCAGCGCACGTTTGGCATTGGTGATTGCCTTTTCCACTGCAAAGAGTTGCTGCGCGATATTGGTGCAGGGTGCCTGGTCATCCAGCATCGCAATCACCTTTGCCAGATGACCCTGAGCCCGCTTGAGGCGTGCCGAGATTTGCGGATGGGATTCGTGAATATGAGTGGTCATGTTGATATCCCTATCCTCCCCATGGGGATATTGTCAACTTTTGAGGACGGGTCAGGCCGGCTATGTGCGTGTGACGTTGAGTTTGCCGGGCAAACCTCCTATCTCGGTGTCGACAAGGCACAAAGGACGACTCCGTGGCGAACCATCTGTATAAAAACGACCTGCCCGGCGGGTTGGACCTTGGCTCGATTGTGGCCATCGACTGTGAGACCATGGGCCTGAACCCCCATCGCGACCGGTTGTGCGTGATCCAGATGTCGGGCGGCGATGGCAACAGTCATATCGTTCAGGTCGAAAAGGGTCAGACTTCGGCGCCAAACCTGTGCGCCATGCTGGAAAATCCGGACATTCTGAAACTGTTCCATTTCGGACGTTTCGATATCGCAGCGATGTACCACACCTTTGGCGCACTGGCCGCACCGGTCTACTGCACAAAAATCGCGAGCCGTCTTGTACGCACTTACACCGACCGTCATGGGCTTAAGAACCTGTGTCAGGAGTTGCTGGGGATCGACATCTCAAAACAACAGCAGATGAGCGATTGGGGGGCGGAGCAGCTGACCGATGCTCAGTTGGAATATGCAGCCTCGGATGTGCTGTACCTGCACCGTCTGCGGGATGCGCTGAACAAGCGGTTGGCCCGCGAGGACCGGGTTGAAATGGCGCAGGCCTGTTTCGACTTTCTGCCCATGCGCGCCCGGCTTGATCTGGCTGGCTGGCCTGAAACGGATATATTTGCACACTCATGACCGATACCGACTCATTCCTCAGAACCGCACGACAGGTCATTGCCGACGAGGCACGGGCGCTGGATGCTCTGGCCGATGGTCTTGATGATCATTTCGCCGAAGCGGTTGATCTGATCCTGCAGGCGCAGGGCCGCATCATCGTCAGCGGCATCGGCAAGTCTGGCCATATCGGTCACAAGATCGCGGCAACGCTGGCCAGCACGGGAACGCCCGCCTATTTCGTGCACCCGGCCGAGGCCAGTCACGGCGATCTGGGCATGTTGTCCAAAGGCGACGTTGTTTTGGCGATCTCGAATTCCGGCGAAGCACCCGAGCTGGCAAATTTGCTGGCCTTTACCCGCCGGTTCGATATTCCGCTGATCGGACTGTCCAGCAAGCCCGAAAGCACACTGATGAAACAGGCCGACGTGCATCTGCTGATACCGTCGATGGGCGAGGCCTGCGGCTTTGGCATGGTGCCTTCGATCTCGACCACGCTGACGCTGGCGATGGGGGACGCGTTGGCAATTGCGCTGATGAAATACCGCGACTTCCAGCCCGAGGACTTCCGCGCTTTCCACCCCGGCGGCAAACTAGGTGCGCGTCTGAGCACTGTGCGCGACCTGATGCACACAGACACGCCACTGGTGGCGTCGGGCACTCTCATGAGCGAAGCCCTGCTTGTCATGACCCAGAAAGGCTTTGGTGTTGTTGGTGTGACCGACGCTCAGGGTAGACTATTGGGAATTGTCACCGATGGTGACCTGCGTCGCCATATGCAGGGGCTGCTGGAACTGACGGTGGATCAGGTCATGACCACCGATCCGCGAACCATCGGTCCGGACGAGCTCGCCGAAAAAGCGGTGGCACTGATGACCATGCAAACGCCCAAGATCACCTGCCTGTTCGTCGTGGATCCACAGGGCAATGGCTCGACGCAAGGTATTTTGCACATCCACGACTGCCTGCGCGTCGGTCTGGGCTAGGAGGGTACGGCGATGGACGGCTATTCCCGCATGGTGCAGTTCCTCAAGGTTCTGCTGCCGCTGGCGGCGATTGTGCTGCTGTCCACGGTGTTCCTGCTGTCGCGCAGTATCGATACGGATGTGTCCAGCCCCTTTAGCCAGCAGGACATTGACGAGCGGCTTGAGGGCCAGTTGGTCACCCGGCCTCATTATCGGGGCACGACCCGCAAAGGCGAAGAAGTTGAGGTGGAAGCGGTGCGGGCCAGTCCGGGTGATAACGCCTCAACCGTCGATGCGTCGGTTTTGCGCGGCCACTATCGCCTGTTGAATGGCAGGGAAATCGTTCTGGATTCCAACGCCGGTACGGTCCGGCCGGATGAGGGAACGGCCACCTTTGTCGGCGATGTCATTATCACGACAACCGACGGGATGCAGTTGACAACCGATTTGCTCAATACATCTCTGGACGAGATCAGGGGCGATACACCGGGCGAAGTTCGGGGAACAGGCCCTATCGGTAACTTTACCGCAGGCCGTATGACATTCGGGACTGAAAAAAAGGATGGGCCGGTCCATATTCTTTTTACAGACGGTGTGAAATTGATATATGAGCCTCCAAAAGCAGAAAGATAACCTGTGTTCGATTTTCGTGTAGTTTCACTGTCTGTTGGCCTGGCGTTTGGTGCGGTGTCTGCATCCGCTCAGGAAACTCAGGTTGCGTTCGGATCCGTGAACAACGACCCGACCCTTCCGGTCGAAGTGACTTCGAAAACGCTGAACGTGAATCAAGAAGACGGTTCGGCTGAATTTCTGGGCGACGTGATCGTGATTCAGGGAGAGATGCGCCTAACGGCCGAACGTGTGCTGGTCATCTATAACGAAGAGCAATCCGCGATCGAACGGATGGAAGCGACCGAGAATGTGGTCCTGGTCAGCCCGCCTGATGCGGCCGAAGGCGATTGGGCTGAATATACGATCGAGTCGGGCGTCATCGTGATGAAAGGCAACGTGTTGTTGTCACAGGGCCCCAGCACCATCAGCGGCGATCAGATGAACGCGAATCTGACAACCGGACTGGCGACAGTGACTGGCAGAGTGAAAACAATCCTGCACACGGAGCAGAATTGATGGCGACACCGAAACTATCCGTTGCCAACGGTTCATCCGGGCTCAGGATCGAAAAGCTGCGGAAATCCTACCGCAAGAAAACGGTCATCCGTGACGTTTCCATGACGCTCGACCGGTCCGAAGTGGTGGCGCTGCTGGGACCGAACGGATCCGGCAAGACAACAACTTTCTATTCGGTTGCGGGGCTGGTTTTCCCCGAAGCGGGAACCGTGACCATCGATGGCCAGAACGCCACGACACTTCCGATGTACCGGCGCGCGCGCATGGGAATTGGCTATCTGCCGCAGGAGATGTCGATTTTTCGCGGGCTAAGCGTTGAAGACAACATCGCCGCCGTTCTCGACATCACGGTGGATCATGCCCACAGGCGGAAGGAACGCCTTGAGGAGCTGCTTTCCGATTTCTCCATCGAGCATCTGCGCCGCGCGCCCGCACTGGCCTTGTCGGGCGGTGAACGGCGCCGGGTCGAGATTGCGCGCTGTCTGGCGGCGGACCCGAAGTACCTGCTGCTGGACGAACCGTTTGCCGGGGTGGATCCGATAAGTGTCGGCGATATCCGACATCTGGTTGCGGATCTGAAAAAGCGCGGAATCGGCGTTCTGATCACTGATCATAACGTGCGGGAAACGCTGGAAATTGTCGATCGCGCCTACATTTTGCACGACGGTCAGGTTCTGATGTCTGGAACGCCGGATGAAGTTGTCGAAAACGAGAACGTGCGCCGGGTGTATCTGGGCGAAAACTTCAAGATTTCATGAGCTTGAGCGGAATTGCGCTGGGTGCATGGCGGAAATCGCGTATATACACGACTGTTTTGATTGACTCTGCCGCCGTCTCTTGCCTCAATTGCCACATGGTATTTCTTCGGTTCCAGTCTGGATCGCGATATCCCTTCTCGGAAGGGTTCAATAACAGACAACCGCGGAACATGCCCCGTCCCACCACCCGATAAAAAAACGGATCGCTGCGATTTGCGGCGTCAGAATGGGTGTGAATTGTGAAGGAGATCACATGCGTTACCAAATCAGCGGAAAACAGATCGACATCGGCGCAGCACTGCAGACACACGTGCAGACCGAGCTGGGTGAGGTCGTGGGCAAATATGCCCAGAGACCGACCGACGCCAACGTCATCTTTTCCCGTTCGGCGCATGAATATGTATGCGAAACCACCGTCCATCTGTCGACCGGCCTGACGGCACAGGCCAAGGCGCATGCCACTGAAATCTACGCTGCGTTCGAAGGTTGTTGCGACAAGATGGAAACGCAGCTGCGCCGGTACAAGCGTCGCCTCAAGGACCATCACCGGGACCGCTCCGAGCCGGTTGAACTCTTTGGTGCGTCGTCCTATATCCTCGCGTCGGACGATTCGGGAGCTACGGGTGAGCCGGACTCTCTGCAGCCGATCATCGTGGCCGAAATGGAAACCAAGATCCCATCGCTCAGCGTGGGTGAGGCTGTAATGCAAATGGAACTTGCGGGCGCTCCGGTGCTTGTGTTCCGGAATGAGAACAAAGACGGATTGAATGTCGTTTACCGCCGGGAAGACGGAAATATCGGCTGGATCGATCCGTAACAGGCAAGTGTAACTTGGGCGAACCTCTGCAGATGCGGGGGTTTGCCATGGAGCGTGATAATGGAGCTTTCGAGTATCCTAAGACCTGAGGCGGTTCGCGTGCTGTCGGCTGCGTCGAGCAAGAAAAGGCTGTTTCAGGAAATCGGCGACGTCGCTGCCAGTGCCCTGAAACTTGAAGCGCCGATGGTCGTCGAATCCCTGCTTGAGCGTGAAAGCCTTGGGCCAACCGGTGTTGGCCACGGGGTCGCCCTTCCGCATGCCCGTTTGCCGCAACTGGATTGTGTCGCCGGTGTGTTTGTAATGCTGGAAAAGCCGATCGATTTCGGTGCGGTGGACCGGCAACCGGTCGACATCGCCTTTTCGCTCTTTGCGCCAGAAGACGCCGGTGTTGAACATCTCAAGGCGCTGGCACTTGTGTCGCGCACGCTACGGGATTCGGCGGTCTGCACCAAACTGCGGGCCAACCCCGATCCGGTAAAGCTCTATGCGATTCTGACCGAAGCACAATCCGTGCAAGCGGCCTGAGAATCAGGAACAAAAGAAAAAGCCCCCGGATTTCGGGGGCTTTTTCTTTGGGCTTTGCAATTCGGGTTATCCGCCAGCACCCATTTCCAACGTCCACCAAATCTTGCCGCCGCCTTCCTGATGCCAGGAGAATCCCATCTGTGTGGCTTTGGGGTCCATGATGACTGAACGCGGGCCAGGTTCTTCCATCCAGGCGGCCAATGTTTCTGTCTCGGTTTCGTAGGTCTCAGAAATGGCTTCGCCCAGAAATGTTCCGAAATACCCAACACGTGCTGCGCGATCGATAGGCGAAGACCCGTCCGAACCAAAGTGCCAGGGCCTGTTTTGCCGCGCCATGTCCTTGGAGTGGGTTGCCGCAGCGGCGTTCAACTGCGCGTTCAACTGCACCGGCTGAATGCCCGAAGCCTGACGCAGCGCATTGACCGAATCGAGCATGCGAAACTGGATTTTTTCCGGGTTGCCGCGAATCTTGTAGACAGTGGGCAATGGCCTGCCATCCGAACCAAGAGCGGATGTGTTGGAAGAATCGGTACATGCCGCCAGTGCGACCAAGCAAATTGCCAAAATGGAAAAGATACGCGTCATGATCGGCCTTGTCATTGTGATGCAAAGCGAAATAGCCTGCTATGCGCCCCGTAGCAAATGCGCAGTGGCGGAACATTGCATGATTCTGCCGGTTTGATTTGCGACTGAGGCATTCTGGCAATAAACTGCCGAGAGATTTCAAGTGCCAACGTGATAAAGGACCGTATCCATGGTCAAGAAACACATTCAATTGTCGACACGGCGCGGCTTTCTGGCCAGCGCGACTGCGGTACTGGCAACACCCGCGATTGCCCAGTACATTCCCGGCGATCCTTTGCGACCGGCGCCCGAGCCTGAACCCGCCGTCCGGCGCAACGTATCGGGCTTCCGCGCGCTGGACTGGCAGCCGTATTTTTCGAACACACGGAATGGCGCGATACTGGTCGATACGGTATCGCGGGCGCTGCACTACTGGTCCGACGACCAGTCAGTCTACAAACTTTACCCATCTTCGGTTCCGCTGACCGAGGAACTGACGCGTCGCGGTCGTACAAGTGTGATCCGCAAGGTCGAGGGGCCAAGCTGGTCGCCGACGCCTTCGATGAAGAAAAGAAACCCGGAATGGCCTGACCATATCCCGCCGGGGCCGGATAACCCCCTGGGAACGCACGCTTTGTATCTGAGCTGGAAATATTACCGTATCCACGGCACGCATGACACACGCAAGATCGGGCGTCGATCATCGAACGGTTGTATCGGGCTGTACAACGAACACATTTCCGAGCTGTTCTCAATGACGAAGGTCGGCACGCAAGTGTTGCTAATTTGACGACATTTTCCGGTGCCAAGCCGCTTGGCGCGCAAGTTGCAATTGCAATCCAGCCGCATTGCTGATTAGAAAAAACCACGAGGTAAGTCTTGGGTGCGCGGTTCAAATATGTAGAATCGCGCAAATTCTGGAGGTTAATATGAAGAAACTCGTTCTCGCTGCTGCTCTGACTGCTGCTGCTTCGACCGCTTATGCCGGTAACCTGGAAGAGCCGATTGTTGAAGCACCGGTTGTCGTCGAAGAGACACAGGGCACTTCGAGCGGCATCGTTCTGCCGCTGGTTCTGCTGGTTCTGGTCGGCATCGCTGTTGCAGCAAGCTAAGACGACGCAAGTCATCAAAGAAAAGGCGGTGGAATTTTCCACCGCCTTTTTTTTGTGCCGCGCGGCCGCCGCAGATCAGTCAAGCCAGCCGCTGAGGTTGTCCCGGGCGACCTTGCTCAATGCGGCGATGTGCGAATCGTCATCGTTCAGGCATGGGATGTAGGTGAAGTTATTGCCGCCTGCCTCTTCAAAGCTTTCCCGAATCTCTTCGTTGATCTCTTCAAGGGTTTCGATGCAGTCGGCGGAAAAGGCCGGGGCAATGACCGCGATGTTCTTCTTGCCCTGTCTGGCCAGTTCGGCCACATGATCCACCGTATAGGGTTTCAGCCACTCTTCCGGACCAAACCGGGACTGGAACGTTGAAACGAGCTGATCATCGCTCCAGCCCAGCCGCTCCTGCAGCAGTCTGGTCGTCTTGACGCATTGGCAGTGATACGGATCGCCCTGCTGCAAATACCGTTCCGGCATGCCGTGATAGGAACAGACCAGAATATCCGGTTTGGAGTCCATCGCTGCATAAGCACGCTCCACCGATTGCGCCAACGCGTCGATATAGTCGGGTTGGTCAAAATAGGCCGGAACCGTACGTGCAGCCGGTTGCCAGGCCTCCTCCATCAGCGCGCGGAAAAACTGGTCGTTTGCGGTTGCTGACGTTGCCCCGGCATATTGCGGGTAAAGCGGGAAAAACAGGATGCGCTCGCAGCCTGCGGCGACCATTTCCCGAACCTTCGATTTGGTTGACGGGTTGCCGTAGCGCATGCAGAAATCCACCATCACCCGGTCACCATAATGGGCCTCCATCATCTGGCGGAATTTCGCGGTCTGGCCTTTGGTGATGCTCATCAGCGGGCTTTCGCCCTTGTCGTGATTCCAGATCGATTTGTACGCCGCTCCCGAGCTGAACGGGCGTTTGGTCAAGATGATCGCCTGCAGAATTGGCTGCCATTTCCATGCGGGATAGTCGATCACCCGCTTGTCCGACAGAAACTCGTTCAGGTATCGGCGCATCGGCCAATAGGAATAGTCGTCGGGTGTTCCCAGATTGGCCAGAAGAATTCCGACGCGGCCCATCTTTACCTTCGGATGATCGGCTGGCGCATGAGCGGGGCGGGTGGCGTCAAACATTGAGGCTTCCAGATTTCATTCGTTCCGACCTCAGATAAAGGGAATTGCGCGCGCGTCAATCGGACAGATTGTTCTCATCCGTACCCAGCGCATCGGCCAGCCGTGCCGTGGCCGAGCCGGGACGCAACGGTTTGGGCTGACTTGCATCGGGCGACCACCCGGTCAGGCAGATCAGGTCGAACGTCGCGGTCAGACGGCCCTGGGGTGTGGCAAAGTTCTGCGCGTATATTGATTGTGCCCGGTCGAACACGGCTCGTCGCGTGGGGTGTCTGAGGCGTCCGGTCAGGGTGTTCGTTTCCCCCATGGCCCGCAGATCGTGCATCAGGTGCCAGATATCCCGGTATTCGGCTTTCAGCGCCACGTTGTCCGCGACCGGCAGGGCCAGCCCTGCGCGCTGCAGCAGGGCACCCAGTTCCCTCAGCTCTCCCATTGGGGCGATTCGCGGGCTGAGACCACCGGTCACTTCGACTTCGGCCTGACCAAGCGCCGCGCGCATTTCTTGCAGCGTTTCGCCGCCCAGACATATCGCCAGTATCAGACCGTCGGGCGACAGGGCGCGGTTGCACTGGATCAACTGGCCCACCGGGTCGTTTGCCCAGTGCAGTGCCATGGCATGGACAACAAGATCATGTCGACCCGGTTCCAGCGCAAGCACATCGTCATCCGAAACGATCACCGCCCCGGGCAAAACGTCTTGCCACAGGTGTGGAAACGGGGTCACGACGGCGGGTGCCGTAAACGACCTGTTAACCATAGACAGACGATCCTGCACCTCGGTCACAGCGGCGCGATGCAGAAACAAGGCGTCATTGCTGGCGCGGGAGCGGCGCGCTGAAAGGGCGGCCCGGTCGAAAAGAGAGGGTGCATTTGGTGTTGGCATTTTCATGACCCGCAGTTATCGCATGTGGCGCGGATTTCAAACCGCTGTTGAACTTGTCTATCCCCCGCGTTGTCTGGCCTGCGGTGACTTGGTGACGACTGACTTCGGCCTTTGCGGCCCGTGCTGGTGCCAGACACCCTTTATCGCCGGGGCGGTATGCGAAAGCTGTGGCATGCCATTGCCGGGCGAGGTTGATGGAGATCGGGCCGAATGCGATGACTGCATGGCATCTCCGCGGTTGTGGCGCGACGGTCGCGCCGCCCTGCTGTATCAGGGGCAGGCGCGTAAGCTGATCCTGTCCCTAAAACATGGCGACAGGCCGGAACTGGCGCGCCCCGCCGCACGTTGGATGGCGCAGAGCGGCAGAGAGATGTTCCACGACAACATGTTGATCGCTCCGGTTCCGTTGCATTGGTCGCGTCTGGTCCGTCGGCGTTATAATCAATCAGCGCTACTTGCGCAGTATCTCGGCCGGGAATGTCGGCTGCCGGTGTGTCCCGATCTGCTCAGGCGCCGCATCCGCACGCCGGTTCTGGATGGGAAAACTGCCACCGAGCGCTCGGCAGCACTCTCAAATGCTATCGTTGTGCACCCCAGACGGCACCACCTGATTGCCGGGCGCGATGTGCTGTTGATCGACGATGTCATGACGTCGGGGGCGACATTGACCGCCTGCGCGCGGGCCTGTCTTGATGCCGGCGCAAATCATATTTTCGTGTTGGTACTGGCGCGCGTTGCCAAGGATGCCTAATTCCCCCAAGATCACGCGGAACTCCAAGGGAACGGATCATGAAAACGGTTGAAATCTATACTTCGCCGCTTTGCGGCTTTTGCCACGCTGCCAAGCGGTTGCTGAAACAGAAAGGCGTTGAATTCAGTGAAATCGACGTTCTGATGCATCCCAAGCGCAAACCCGAGATGATCCAGCGCGCAGGTGGCCGTCGAACGGTACCGCAGATTTTCATCGGTGAAACCCATGTGGGCGGATGCGACGATCTGTATGACCTTGAACAAAGCGGTAAGCTTGATCCGCTTCTGGCGGCCTGATGAAGACAGCCCTGCTGCAGATTACGTCCTCTGACGACCCATTGGAGAATCTGGCCATGGTGCAGGCCATGATGGCCGAGGCCGCGGGGCAGGGCGCCCGGTTCATTCTGACGCCCGAGGTGACGAACTGCGTCTCGACCAGCACCACGCGTCAGCGCGAGGTTTTGCAGCACGAAGAGGATGACCAGACGCTGTCGGGGCTGCGCGAACAGGCGGCAAAGCTGGGCGTTTGGCTGCTGATCGGGTCGCTGGGTATCAAGACCCACGACGCGGACGGCCGTTTTGCCAACCGGTCCTTCATGATTGACCCGCAGGGGCAGATCGTAGCCCGGTACGACAAGATTCACATGTTCGACGTACAGGTCACCGAATCGGAAACGTTCCGCGAATCTGCCAACTATCGCCCCGGTGCCCGGGCAGTGATTGCGGAAACCGGGTTCGGGAAGGTGGGAATGACCATCTGCTATGACGTGCGTTTTCCGCACCTTTATGCGGCGCTGGCGCAGTCTGGCGCGCGCATTCTGACCGTGCCAGCGGCGTTTTCGCCGGTGACGGGGGCAGCGCATTGGCAATCGCTGCTTCGTGCGCGGGCAATAGAAACGGGATGCTGGGTGATCGCACCCGCGCAGACCGGGGAACATCCGAAAACGCGCGGAAAGACGCGATATACCCATGGTCACAGCATGGTCGTCGCCCCGTGGGGAGAGGTGCTGATCGACGCAGGGACCGATCCTGGCATTCACTTTTTCGATTTGGATGATAAGTCTGTTGCAGAAGCACGCCAACGCGTGCCCTCTCTGACTCACGTCCGTCCCTTTGACGGCCCCTGACCCAGACACGGAAGATGGCAGACGATACAAATGCCCTGGCAGCGGCGCTGTTCAGTGAAATCCTGACCGCCGATCAGTTATTGCGGAACCGGCTCAGCCGCGTGCTGCCCAAAGGTATGGAAATTTCGCACTTTTCCGTTTTGAACCATCTGATCTTTGTTGGTGGAGAGCGGAGCCCGGCTCAGCTTGCAAGTACCTTTCATGTCACGCGCGGGGCGATGACCAATACCTTGGCCAAGCTGGAATGGGCCGGGTATATCCACGTGCGCCCCGACTGGGACGATGCCCGCCGCAAGATGGTGGCGATCAGCCCGGCAGGGCGACAGGCGCGGGAACAGGCGATCTCGGCGATTGTGCCGCTCATCAACCGTGTGGTCGGAGAGCTTGGACCGGAACGCGTCCGCACCGCCCTGCCGGTTCTGCGTGACCTGCGGCTGCAGCTGGAAGACGAATAAGGCGCAAAACCCGGTCAGCCGGGTTTCACGCTTGCCGTGACGTAATTCACGCTCAGATCCCGGTCGGAAATCGACCAGTTCCAGGACACCGGATTGAACACGAACCCCTTGCGGTCCACGGGGTCCAGCCCGGCCCGGCGCAGCAGATCGAAAAGCTCGTCCGGGGTGATGAACTTGGACCAGTCATGCGTGCCGCGCGGTAGCCAGCGCATCACCACTTCGGCCCCAAAAATCGCCATGGCATAGGATTTCGGATTTCGATTGATGGTCGAACAGATCTCAAGCCCACCGGATTTCAGCAACTGCTGCGTGGCGGTCAGATATTCAAGCGGGTCCGCGACATGTTCGACGACTTCCATGTTCAGAACCACATCGAATCGCTCGCCTTTTTCAGCCAGCGCTTCGGCGGTCGTATGGCGGTAGTCGATCTCCAGCCCGGATTGTTCGGCGTGAATGCGTGCAACAGGCAGGTTGCCCTCTGCGGCATCTGCGCCCACCACCTCGGCACCCAACCGCGCCATTGGTTCGCTCAACAATCCACCGCCACAGCCGATATCCAGCAATCGCAGTCCTTCAAAAGGCCTTGAGGACGTCAGATCCCTATCGAATTCGCCCGCGATCTGTTGCGTGATATAATCCAGCCGACACGGGTTGAGCATGTGCAGCGGTTTGAACTTGCCATGCGGGTCCCACCATTCCGCGGCCATCGCCTCGAATTTTGCGATCTCGGACGGGTCCACCGTGTTCGGATGCGCTTGCATTCCTGTCTCCGTATGCTCTTTTACGCTTAAGGACTATATAGGCCCATAATGGACAAGTACCCGGACCAAAAGCGCGCAGTTCAATATCTGTATCCGCCGATCGACCCTTTCGATCAGCGAATCGTCGATGTGGGCGATGGGCATCGTATCTACGTGGAACAATGCGGTAATCCCGACGGGATTCCGGTTGTTGTGCTGCATGGTGGTCCGGGCGGCGGATGCAGCCCCGCGATGCGGCGTTATTTTGATCCACGTGCATATCGGGTGATTCTGTTTGATCAGCGCGGCTGCGGTCGTTCACGTCCCCATGCGTCGGTCGAGAACAACACGACCTGGCATCTTGTCGATGACATCGAACGTATTCGCAAACTTCTGGAAATCGACGAGTGGATCGTGTTTGGCGGCAGCTGGGGGGCAACTCTGGCGCTGATCTATGCTCAGGCGCAGCCCGATCATGTCAGCCGTCTGGTGCTTCGCGGTGTTTTCCTGATGACGCAGGCCGAACTGGACTGGTTCTATGGCGGCGGGGCCGGAAAGTTCTGGCCTGAACATTGGGCAAAATTCACATCTCTGCTGCCCGAGGCCGAACAGTCCGACACCATCCGCGCCTATCACAAGCGTCTGTTCTCGGGTGATCACGCAACCGAGGTTCTGTATGCGCGGGCTTGGTCGAATTGGGAAAACGCACTGGCGTCGATCCACAACAGCGGCGCCATGGGCGAAAGTCCCGGCGAATATGCCCGCGCGTTTGCTCGGCTGGAGAATCACTATTTCACGAACGGCGGTTTTCTGGACGAGGATGGCCAGATTCTAAAGCAGATGGACCGGATAACCCACATTCCCGGACATATCGTTCAGGGTCGCTATGACATGATCTGTCCGCCCACTGCCGCATGGAAACTGGCCGAACTTTGGCCGAATGCAGAACTGAAAATGATACGTCAGGCGGGACACGCCCTGTCAGAACCCGGAATCAGCGCCGAACTGGTCCGAATCATGGACCGTGTGGCCGAGGGGGTGGCATGACACGTCTCGACCGCCGTGCCCTTTTTGCCTCTGGTGCTGCGGCTGCCCTGCTGGCAGCGACGGGCGCTTCGCTAGCGGATACTCCGAAATCGGGTGGCGTGTTGCGACTGG
The DNA here is from genome assembly GCF_056537885.1 of Ruegeria sp. BJ6. Taxonomy (NCBI): domain Bacteria; kingdom Pseudomonadati; phylum Pseudomonadota; class Alphaproteobacteria; order Rhodobacterales; family Roseobacteraceae; genus Ruegeria; species Ruegeria sp. BJ6. The sequence continues at coordinate 220,035 of NZ_JBQFSG010000003.1, forward strand.
CCGTGCCCCGCGACGACAGTCTGGAACGGGTCGCACGCGGTGCCGTTTTCGATACCCTGACGGAAATTGCACCGGACGGCACGTTGCGGGGCGAACTGGCAATGGGCTGGCAAACCGATGCCGGTGCCCGGACTTGGACATTCGATCTGCGCGATGACGCCATATTCCACGATGGTGCACCACTTACGGTTCAGGACGTGCTGGCGACCCTTGAAGGGGTCGGGCGGGCCGAAGCCTTGGCGCCGGGGCGCGTTCTTCTTGAACTGATGGAACCCAATCCCGGTTTGCCGTTTTATTTGGCAGACAGCCGGTTTGTCGTAACCCGCGACGGTCAAAGCGTTACGCCGCTGAAAGCCGCAAACGGAACCGGGTGTTACCGGGTCGAGCGGGCAGAGGATAACCGGCATTTTCTGGGTCGCCGGGTCTCCGGCCATTACAAGGACGGTCAGGCTGGCTGGGCGGACACGTTTGAAATCATCGTCATTCCCGATGCAGCCGTTCGGGCCGAGGCATTGCAGGACGGATATGTCGATATTGCCGCCTTGCCGTTGCCGGACACCCTTCGCGAACGCCGGGCCTTCCGCTTTCACCCGTCACAGTCGGACATGGCGCTGGCCGTCGCCGCACCAGTCGGTATGCCTCGGCACATAGGTGCACAGGGGCCGCTGGACGACGGGCGCATCGCCGAAAGATGGTGGCGCGCCTGATCCGCAAAATTTGACAAGCGGGCCATACCCGTTACCCTTTTCATGTATTGGGAGGGTGTGCGCATGTCCGATACAACCATCATCGAAGAACGTGAAAACGGCCCACTGATCGTCAAGCATCTGCACTCCATGCGCGATGCGGACGGCAATCAGGTCGAAGTGAAGCAGGTCACGGCGCTATGCCGCTGTGGGCATTCGCAAAACAAGCCGTTTTGTGACGGTACGCACCAAAAGGTCGGTTTTCAAAGCCGGGGCGGCACTCCGGCAGGGCGGGACAGGATCATCGGCTATAAGGGTCAGGACCTGACGGTCAGCTTCAACCCGTTGCTTTGCTCTCATGCGGCGGAATGCGGTCGTCTGGCCTCGAATATCTTCAACCCCTCTCAAAAGCCGTGGGTTCAGCCCGACAACGGGACCATCGAAGATGTGGAAGAGGTTGTTGCAGCCTGTCCGTCCGGTGCCCTGGCGCTGGGCGAGGACGCGCCGCGCACGCATCTTTACGCATCCCGCGCGCAGATCGAAATTCAGAAAGATGGCCCATACTGGGTACTGGGCATCGATCCGCCGACGGAACTGAAGGCCGAAGGCGCGTGTCGGGACAAGTATGTCCTCTGCCGGTGCGGCAAATCGGGCAACAAGCCGTTTTGTGACGGAACACATCGCGATCAGGGATGGTCGGATCAGGAATAAGCGGCCGCAGAAACAATATCGGATATTCGGCTTGCAGACTCGTCAATCCGTCTCTATATGGCTTGACAACAGCGGCGCGTCGGGTCCTTGGAACCGGGGTACCACCGGGAAAGTTCGACGGGCCGCGCGCCCGTTTTTTTGTACCCGATTGATAGGGTAAGTGAGCCGTATGACCAACGACCTTATAGCAAAGGCAGCCATAGACCGGCGTCTGGCCGAGATCATTACGCCCGTGATCGAGGATCTGGGGTATGAACTGGTCCGCATTCGCCTGATGAGCGGCAAGCAGACCACATTGCAGATCATGGCAGACAAGCCCGATGGCGGGATCGAAGTGGACGATTGCGCCGAAATCTCGAACGCAATCAGTGCCACGCTGGACGTCGAAGACCCGATTCTCGATGCCTACACGCTTGAGGTGTCCAGCCCCGGTATCGACCGGCCCCTGACCCGCCTCAAGGATTTTGAGATGTTCGAAGGGTATGAGGCCCGGTTGGAAACCGACGAGCTGATTGATGGCCGCCGCCGTTTCAAGGGCGAACTGGCGGGTATCGAAGGGGATGAGGTTCTGATCAACATCCCGCAAGGCGATGAAACAATAACGATCGGTCTGCAATTCGACTGGCTGAGTGACGCCAAGCTGGTGCTGACGGATGATCTGATCAAGGAAATGCTGCGCCAGCGCAAAGACGCGGGTGCCCTGAACGAAGACCAATTCGACGAGATTGAGACCGAAGGGTCCGAAGAGGAGACGAACTGATGGCAATCACCTCTGCAAACCAGCTGGAGCTGCTGCAAACCGCCGAGGCCGTGGCCCGCGAAAAGATGATCGACCCCGGTCTGGTCGTCGAGGCGATGGAAGAATCGCTCGCCCGCGCAGCCAAAAGCCGCTACGGCGCCGAAATGGACATTCGCGTCTCGATCGACCGCAAGACCGGCAAGGCGACCTTTACCCGCGTCCGTACCGTGGTCGAGGATGAAGAGCTTGAGAACTATCAGGCCGAGTTCACCGTCGAACAGGCAAAGCAGTACATGGAAAGCCCGGCCGTCGGCGATGTCTTCGTCGAAGAGGTGCCGCCGGTCGAAATGGGCCGCATCGCCGCGCAATCGGCCAAGCAGGTGATCCTGCAAAAAGTCCGTGAAGCCGAGCGTGACCGTCAGTACGAAGAGTTCAAGGACCGCGCAGGCAGCATCATCAACGGTGTCGTCAAACGTGAGGAATATGGCAACGTCATCGTCGATGTGGGTGCGGGCGAAGCGATTCTGCGCCGCAACGAAAAGATCGGTCGCGAAAGCTATCGCCCGAACGACCGCGTGCGTTGCTACATCAAGGATGTCCGCCGCGAGGTGCGTGGCCCGCAGATCTTCCTGTCGCGCACCGCGCCGGAATTCATGGCCGAGCTGTTCAAGATGGAAGTGCCGGAAATCTATGATGGCATCATCGAGGTCAAGGCCGTCGCCCGCGATCCCGGATCGCGCGCCAAGATCGCCGTTATCTCGTATGACGGTTCGATTGACCCCGTGGGTGCCTGCGTTGGTATGCGCGGCAGCCGTGTGCAGGCCGTTGTGAACGAGCTGCAGGGCGAAAAGATCGACATTATCCCGTGGAACGAAGATCAGCCGACCTTCCTAGTGAACGCATTGCAGCCCGCCGAGGTCTCCAAGGTGGTTCTGGATGAAGAGGCAGGCAAGATCGAGGTTGTGGTTCCCGAAGAGCAGCTGTCTCTGGCCATCGGCCGTCGCGGCCAGAACGTGCGTCTGGCCAGCCAGCTGACCAATCTGGACATCGATATCATGACCGAAGCCGAGGAATCGGCCCGCCGTCAGAAGGAATTCGAAGCCCGCACCGGTCTGTTCATGGAAAGCCTGGATCTGGACGAATTCTTTGCGCAGCTGCTGGTCTCCGAAGGTTTCACCAACCTCGAAGAGGTTGCCTATGTCGAACTGGACGAACTGTTGGTCATCGACGGCGTCGATGAAGGTACCGCGACCGAATTGCAGGCTCGTGCTCGTGATTACCTTGAGGCGCAGGCCAAGGCAGCATTGGACAATGCACGTGCACTGGGTGTCGAGGACAGCCTTATTGAATTCGAGGGGCTCACTCCCCAGATGGTTGAGGCGCTGGCCAAGGACGACGTCAAAAATCTGGAAGATTTTGCCACCTGTGCCGACTGGGAGCTCGCCGGCGGCTGGACCACTGTTGATGGCGAGCGGGTAAAGGACGACGGCATCCTTGAACCTTTCGGCGTTACGCTGGAAGAGGCGCAGGATATGGTCATGACGGCCCGCGTGTTGCTTGGCTGGGTTGATCCGACCGAGCTGGAGGAAGCTGCGGAAGAAGTCGAAGAAGAAGTATCTGACGAGGAGGCTGGGGCCTGATCTCAGGCCTCGGGTGGTGCAGATGGGTCGCGGCGGCGTCTCAAAGGACAAATCGGGTGGGCCCGAGCGGAAATGTATCGCCACTGGCGAGGTTCAGCCTAGATATGGTTTAATCCGCTTTGTGGCCGGGCCGGACGGTCAGGTGTATCCTGATGTTGCAGCCAAGCTGACGGGCCGTGGTGTCTATGTGGCTGCTGATCGCACCGCCCTACAGCGGGCCATCAGCAAAAAGCTGTTTGCCCGGGGTCTGAAGACGCAGATCACGGCACCCGAGGGGCTGGTGGATGATGTCGAACGTCAGCTTTCGCGCCGGGTCGTCGATCTGATCAGCCTTGCTCGCAAGTCGGGCGACGCGGTTGCGGGCTATGAAAAGGTCAAGACCTGGCTCGACAAGGAAGAGGCCCAGGTGCTGCTGCAGGCGGTTGACGGTTCGGGGCGCGGCAAGTCGAAACTGAGTACGCCGCACCTTGGAAAATACATCGGCTGGCTGACCGCAGATGAATTGGGCATGGCATTTGGACGCCAAACAGTGATACATGCGGCGCTGGCCTCTGGCGGACTCGCTAAACGTGTTGTAGAGGAAGCGCAGCGCCTGCGTGGCTTGCGCGAAACGGATGACGGCGGCAAGGGCCGCTCGAAAGGGTAAGAAGCTTTATGAGCGATAGTGACGGCAAAAAGACATTGGGTCTGCGTGGCGGGGCACGCCCCGGGAATGTGAAACAGAGTTTCAGCCACGGACGGACCAAGAATGTCGTGGTGGAAACCAAGCGTAAACGCGTGGTGGTCCCCAAGCCGGGGGCGGCCAAGCCGGGTGGCAGCGGATCTGCCCCGGGCGGCGATCCCTCACGCCGTCCCGCCGGGATATCCGATGCCGAAATGGCGCGCCGGTTAAAGGCGCTGCAGGCTGCCAAGGCGCGTGAGGTTGAAGAAGCCGCGCAGCGCGAGGCCGAGGAAAAGGCCCGCGAGGAAGAGCGCGCCCGCCGCCGTGCCGAGCAGGAAGCGAAAGAACGCGAGCAGCGCGAAGCTGAAGAGCGTGCGCGCCAGAAGGCCGAAGAGGAAGAGCGTAAGCGCAAAGAGGCGGAAGAAGCTGCCAAACGCGCTGCCGCAGCCCCGGCGCCTGAAGAGCCCAAGGCGGCACGTGCCCCGGCCAGCAAACCCGCGCCTGCTGCCACACCGCGCAAGCAGGAGCGTGAACGTGAACAGCGTGGCCGTGGCAAAGGTCGTGATGACAACCGTCGTTCCGGCAAGCTGACACTGGGTCAGGCGACTGGTGGCGAAGGCGGTCGCCAGCGCTCGATGGCGTCGATGAAGCGCAAGCAGGAGCGTGCGCGCCAGAAAGCCATGGGTGGTCCGGTCGAGCGGGAAAAGGTTATCCGCGACGTTCAGCTGCCCGAGGCGATCATGGTGTCCGAGCTGGCCAACCGTATGGCCGAGCGTGTGGCCGATGTGGTCAAGTCGCTGATGCAGATGGGCATGATGGTCACGCAGAACCAGACTATCGATGCCGATACGGCTGAGCTGATCATCGAAGAATTTGGCCACAAGGTGACCCGCGTATCCGATTCGGATGTTGAGGACGTCATCAAAGAGGTCGAAGACAGCGAAGAAGATCTGCAGGCGCGTCCGCCGGTCATCACCATCATGGGCCACGTTGACCACGGCAAAACCTCGCTGCTGGATGCAATCCGCGATGCGCGGGTTGTTGCAGGCGAGGCCGGTGGCATCACGCAGCATATCGGTGCCTATCAGGTGAAAACCGATGGCGGCACCACGCTGACCTTCCTGGATACGCCGGGTCACGCGGCCTTTACATCGATGCGTTCGCGCGGTGCTCAGGTCACGGATATCGTGGTTCTGGTAGTTGCCGCCGATGACGCGGTGATGCCGCAGACGATCGAGGCGATCAACCACGCCAAGGCGGCCGAAGTGCCGATGATCGTGGCGATCAACAAGATCGACAAGCCTGATGCGAACCCGGACAAAGTCCGCACCGATCTGCTTCAGCATGAAGTGATCGTCGAAAAAATGTCGGGTGAGGTTCAGGACGTCGAAGTGTCCGCCGTCACCGGTCAGGGTCTGGACGAGTTGCTGGAAGCCATCGCGCTGCAGGCCGAAATTCTGGAATTGAAAGCCAACCCGAACCGCGCCGCCCAAGGTGCCGTGATCGAGGCGCAGCTGGATGTGGGCCGCGGTCCCGTGGCGACCGTTCTGGTACAGAACGGCACGCTGCATCAGGGCGATATCTTTGTTGTGGGTGAGCAGTACGGTAAGGTCCGTGCGCTGATCAACGACAAGGGCGAACGCGTCAAGGAGGCCGGTCCTTCGGTTCCGGTCGAGGTTCTGGGTCTCAACGGCACGCCTGAGGCGGGTGACGTTCTGAACGTTACCGAGACCGAAGCGCAGGCGCGTGAGATCGCGGCTTACCGCGAACAGGCGGCCAAGGACAAACGCGCCGCTGCCGGTGCTGCGACAACTCTTGAGCAACTGATGCAGAAGGCCAAGGAAGACGAAAACGTCACCGAGCTGCCGATTCTGATGAAAGCCGACGTTCAGGGTTCTGCCGAAGCGATCGTTCAGGCGATGGAGAAAATCGGCAACGACGAAGTGCGCGTACGCGTGCTGCATTCGGGCGTTGGCGCAATCACCGAGACAGATGTCGGCCTGGCCGAGGCCTCGGGCGCACCGATCTTTGGCTTCAATGTTCGTGCCAACGCATCGGCGCGGAACACTGCGAACCAGAAGGGTGTTGAGATCCGCTATTACTCGGTGATCTATGACCTCGTGGACGACGTAAAAGCCGCAGCCTCAGGCCTGCTCAGCGCAGAGATTCGCGAAAAATTCATCGGCTATGCCGAAATTCGCGAAGTCTTTAAGGTCACGGGTGTCGGCAAAGTGGCCGGCTGTCTGGTGACCGAGGGTGTTGCCCGTCGTTCGGCTGGCGTCCGCCTGCTGCGCGACAACGTGGTGATCCACGAAGGTACGCTGAAGACGCTGAAACGCTTCAAGGACGAAGTGACCGAAGTTCAGTCGGGTCAGGAATGCGGTATGGCGTTCGAGAACTACGACGATATCCGCGCAGGCGACGTGATCGAAATCTTCGAGCGCGAGGAAGTCACGCGTACGCTGGACTGATCTGCGGATAATTGGCGAAAATAAAAAACAGCGGCCCTTTGTGGCCGCTGTCTTTGTAAGAAAAAGGGGGATGAAAATTCATCCCCTACTTGTTCGTGAGTGGGGGTGTAACCGCTGGTTAAGCGGTTTGCTCAGAAAAGTGCAGAACATACCGGTCCATTGGCATGAGAAACCCAAGTCAATCGTCCGGAGAATTCTGAACAAAGTCCATCAGAATCGATGACACACGATAGGTGTCGAGATTCTTCAGTGCATCACTCCTCTTTCGGGAGTTTGCATAAAATAAATATACGCCAAAACCTGAACATTTCACTTCACAATTCAGCCAAATCCAAAAAAGTGATCATGCAAACAGGGGATATCACGCGCAGAAACTCCTGTACTGTTCACCCAGACGGTAAGTTGCATGCGGGTTACAACCCTCTGATATGACGACCGGGTGCGGCTTTGCGCTGCAGTTCCTGTAACTTTTCACGCGATTTTTCGGTTTCACGAAAGGCCTGCGCGCCACCACTCAGGTATTGTTTGGGCCAGAACGCATCGTTGCGTGCACCGTACCAAGCGGCGGCCTGATGCGTGAAATATGGGTTCCAAAGATGCGGGCGCCCGATGGCCACCAGATCGGCGCGGCGGGTGTGCAGAATGGTGTTGACCTGTGCCGGTTCGGTGATCGCACCGACCGCCATGGTGGCGATTTTGGGTAGGTTGCGAACTGCTTCGGCCAGATGGGCTTGAAACATGCGGCCATATACGGGCTGCTGATCCGGGACCGTTTGCCCGGCAGAGACATCAATCAGATCACATCCCGCATCGCGGAAGGCTTCGGCAATTCTGATCAACTCAGCTTCGGTCACCCCGCCCTCTTTCCAGTCGCTGCCGGACAGGCGAACCGACATCGGACGTTCGAGGGGCCAGACCTCACGCATGGCCGCAAAAACTTCCAGCGGGAAACGCAGACGGTTTTCCAGACTGCCGCCGTATTCGTCCTTACGATGATTGGTCAGGGGCGACAGGAATGACGCGAGCAGGTATCCGTGCGCGCAATGAAGCTCCAGCATATCGAAACCAGCACGAGCAGCACGTTGAGTGGCCTGCACAAATTCTTCCTGAATCTTCGTCATTCCAGCCCGATCCAGTTGTTCCGGCACCTGACTCTCGCCATCAAACCACGGGATCGGTGACGCCGACACGAGTGGCCAGTTTGCGGCCGGGTCAGCTATGGGGTGATCCATCCGTTCCCATCCCAGCTGGGTCGATCCCTTGCGCCCAGAATGGCCCAGTTGCATTGCAACCTTGGCTGCGGAATTGGCGTGGATGAAATCGACAATCTCTTTCCACCTCGCCTCATGTTCATCGGTCCACATGCCCGGGCAACCTTCGGTAATGCGCGCGGTCGGCGACGTGCAGGTCATTTCGGTGTAGATCAGCCCCATGCCTCCGGTCGCGTGACCGCAGTAATGAACCTTGTGCCACTCGGTCGGATTGCCGTCCTTGTCCGCCGAATATTGCGCCATCGGCGACATCACCACCCGGTTACCCAATTCCATGCCCCGCAGGGTAAATTTGGAAAACATCGGGGTAGGGCGGGAAACGCGCAAATCCTCTCCGGTTTCGCGCAAGTGGCGCGCGTACCATTCATCATCCGCCTTTCGCACAAACTCGGCGTCGCGGATCAGCAGGTTGTCATAGGTGATCGACTTGGCCCTGCACATCACCACCATGGCGAACTGATAAGGTTCCATGTCCCATGACCGGTTCATATGTTCGAACCACGCAAGCGAAACATCGGCATTGTGTTGGATAATCTGGCAGGGCGTGCGCCTCGCATCGTCATAGGCCTGAAAAGCCCTTTGCACATCGGATTCTGCGTGTTCAATCAGCGCATCGGACAAAGCGATGGCGCATTCCATCGCCAGCTTTGTGCCCGACCCGATCGAAAAATGTGCGCTGGCCTTTGCGTCGCCCAGAATGACGATATTGTCCACGAACCAGTTCTCGCAGAATATCCGCGGAAAGTTGCGCCAGTTCGACCGGTTCAGCAACAGGGGATGCCCCTGCAGTTCCTCGGCGAAAATCCTCTCCAGCTTGGCTTTGGATCCTTCTTCGTCCAACTCCTCAAACCCGTGGCCTTGCCACGTGGCCTCGTCCATCTCGAACACCCAGGTCGAATGGTCCTTGTCGTACTGATAACAGTGAGCGACCATCTGCCCATGTTCCGTTTCGCGGAAGAAGTAGTTGAATTCATCCATCGGACGGGTCGAGCCCATCCAGCAGAAGCGGTTCGATTTCCAGACAGTCGTCGGTTGAAAACCATCCTCATGGTGGTTTCGGATCGCTGAATTGATGCCGTCACTGGCAACGATCACATCTGAATCCGGAAACTGAGACTTCAGGTTTCCCGCATCTATATCGGCGCCAAAGGTCATATCGACACCCAGCTCTGCGCACCGTTCCTGTAAAACGCGCAGCAGGGTATGGCGTGACGTGCCGCAAAAGCCGTTTCCGGCGCATCGCATTTCCTGACCCTTGAAATGAATCGCCACGTCGTCCCAATAGGCGAACTGATCACGCATCCGGTCGAAAACCGGTTTGTCCCGGCTCAGAAACTCATCCAGCGTTTCATCCGAAAAAACGACGCCGAACCCGAACGTATCATCGGCCTGATTGCGTTCGAATACCTCGACCTGCCAGTCCGGGCGCGCCTTTTTGGTCAAAAGCGCAGTGTAGAGTCCGCCCGGACCGCCTCCGATCACCGTGATTTTCATTGCTGCCCTCCCCTGATCTCTGGTCGACATCTACCACGTCCAGGTAATTAATTTAAGTATAAAATATTTAAGCATGCATCACCTACCATGAATCCGGATTACCGCGCGCTCGTGAAGCTCGCGGAATGCAGGATGATGTCAAAGTGATGCAGCCCCTTTTGCAGATCGAAACTGACGGAATGGCCTGCCTTGCGCAAAAGTTCGGCGTATTCACGGCTTTGGCGGACAAACTCGGGCGTGTCTCGTTCGGCCACGGTAACCCTATAGTGCGGTCCGGGGGCTGGAAGGTTAAGAACCGGGGATAGCTCCCGAATCTCCTGCGCTGTAAGCTGTATCAGATCGTTCACCGGCGTTTGCGCGACGGGCTCCAGATCGAAGACTCCGCTGATCAGGATCACCTCCCGAACTGTCAAACCCGCTTTATTCAACTCATCTGCGGCGGTGGCCATGATCATCGCAGCCAGATGGCCACCCGCGCTGTGACCGGAAATCGTGATGTTTGACGGATCAAATCCCAACTCGTCGGCCCTCGACGCCAGCCAAAGCAAAGCCTGACGACATTCCGCTATCATCTCACCCAGCCGCGCATCGGGTGCGATCGTGTAGTTCAATGTGGCAAAGGCATGCCCGCTTTCCACAATCGCCGGTGCCATCATTGCCGAGTCGCGTTGGCTCAGTGCCTGCCAGTAGCCACCGTGAATAAACACGTGCAGTGGCGCGTCGGAATTACGGCTCGGGAAAAAATCCAGAACGTGCGTCGGTCCACTGCCATATTGCAGGTTCTCATGAACGGTCAGGCTTGCGCGGGCCTCGACGCTGAGCGCCGCATAGCTGGAAAGATACGGGGAAATGTCACCGCCTACCATCGAACTGGGCGAATACTCCTGTACCAGTTCCTCTTGGGAAAATCCGCGATAGAGCACGCCTCAGCTCTCCTGATTGTACATTAGTTCGGTTCGCATGTCGTATAAGTCGTGAAAGAACTTCAGCTCCAACGCCTTTTTCAGGAACGCCACACCGCTGGACCCGCCAGTACCGGGCTGCATTCCGATGACACGTTCCACCGCGGTGGCATGATCGAAACGCCACCGCTGAAACAGCGATTCCACGTCCATCAGTTTCTCTGCCAGCGCATACAAATCCCAGTACTTGTCGGTGTTGCGGAACACTTCGACCCAGATCTTCACGATGCGCGGGTCTCCAGAATAGGGCTGCGCATAATCGCGATCCAAAAGGTCCGCCGGAACATCGAACCCTTGGCGGGACAGCATGTGCAACACTTCGTCATACAGGGACGGTTTTGTCAGCGCCGCGTTCAGCATCTCCATGACCTCTGCGTCATGTTCGTGCACTTTCAGTGTCGAGATGTCCTTGTTGCCCAGAATGAATTCGATCTGCCGGTAGCCGTAGCTTTGAAACCCCGACGAGTTTCCCAATGCCGAGCGGAACGTCAGGTAATCGGCGGGGGTCATCGTCAGCAGCGTTTCCCACGCTGTAATCAGCTGCCGCTGGATTGCCTTGATCCGGTCGAGGTTCTTCATCGCCGGGCCAAAATCGTCCTGTTGCAGAAAATGACGCACCTCGACCAGTTGGTGGTGCATCAGTTTCAGCCACAGCTCACTGACCTGATGGATGATGATGAAAAGCATCTCATCCGGCTGGGCCGGGTCTTGAAATGTCTTTTGCAGGTTCAGCAGTGTTTTGAGCTGCAGGAAATCGCCATAGCTTTTGCGGTGCGTATCGGCGAAATCTGTGACCAACGTGTCCTCGATCCCGCGCTTGAGAAGTTTTTCTTTCTTGTCCTGATCCGCCATTTTCGTTCTCCGGTTCGCGGGTCTGTACCAGCGATGCTTTGCCTCGGGGCTTAAAGTTTCGCGGTGGCTTCGATTTCGACTAGCGCCTCATCCTCGACCAGCCCCGCAACGACAACCATGGTCATCGCAGGAAAGTTCCGGCCCATTACCTTTCGGTAAACCTCGCCCACCTCGCGCTGCCGGGCCAGATATTCACGCTTGTCGGTCACGTACCAGGTCAGGCGCGTGATGTTCTCTACCGAGCCACCGGCAGCCCGGACAACCTCAACGATATTTGACAGCGCCTGTTCCATCTGACCGATGAAATCATGGGTTTCGAACTTCTGTTCTGCAGTCCATCCAATCTGACCGCCCACATACAGTGTGCCGTCCTCGCTGAGGATACCGTTGGCATAGCCTTTGGCGGGCACCCAGCCTTCGGGGTGGATCACCTTGTTGCTCATTGCGGGTCTCCGATCATCTTAGATATTTTTTTGTGCACGTCTTTGGGCCAGGCCTCGGACGCGAATTTCCTGATATGCACCAGTGTTGCCCGTGCGCTTAGCCGCTTTTCGCCATCACAGGTTGCAACGATGACGAACTCGAAACTACTGCGCCCGATCCGGGTGGGTGTCAGTGTAAAGTCCAACCAATCCCCGTGGCGGCTGATCGCGTGAAAGGAGGTGTCGATCTGAACCGTCGGCGCGCCGGCTTCGGATTTGTGAAAATCTTCGAACGGATAGTGCAGGGCGTCAAAGAAAAACGCTTCGACACAATCGTTGATCATCTCGAAGTAGCGCGGGTAGAACACGATGCCTGCGGGATCGCAGTGCTTGAACAGAACTTTCTGACGCAAGTGATAGGCCATCTCACACCCCCAGATATCGGTCGGTTACATCGGCCGTCAGTGCGGACATCGCGCCGTGCCAGACGGTCTCGCCACGTTGCAATACCACGGCTTCATCCGCGACTTCGGCCAATTCCCGCAGTGATTTGTCCACGACCAAAATGGCCAGACCGGTTTCCCGTTTTAGCGTTGCAATGGCCGCCCAGATCTCCTGCCGTACGATCGGGGCCAGTCCTTCGGTGGCTTCGTCAAGGATCAACAGGCGCGGGTTGGTCATCAGGGCACGCCCGATCGCCAGCATCTGCTGTTCCCCGCCAGACAGTGATGCCGCAGATTGCGTGCGACGTTCTTCAAGCCGCGGGAACAGTTGCGCGATGCGTTTCAGGTCCCAATGACCCGGGCGCGCGGCGGCTGTCAGGTTTTCCTCAACGCTGAGGTTTGGGAAACACCGGCGGCCCTCCGGCACAAGCCCCAGCCCCAGACGGGCTGCTTTGTGGCTGGGCAGGCGGCGCAGGTCCTGACCGTCGAACATCAGCTCACCGCCTGCCGTGGGCAACATTCGCAGGATGGTTTTGATTGTCGTCGTCTTGCCCATCCCATTGCGCCCCATCAGGGCGACAACTGCGCCTTCGTCCACGCGCAGGCTGACCTTGAACAGGGCCTGTGACGCGCCATAGAAGGCCGAGATATTGGTCAGGTTCAGCAGGCTCATGCGTCTTCCCCCAGATAGGCACGGCGAACTTCGGGGTGGTTTCTGATTTCGTCCACCGTTCCCGTCGCTATGACCTTGCCATAGACCAGAACGCTGATCCGGTCGGCCAACGCGAAGACCGCATCCATGTCATGCTCGACCAGCAGGATCGGGGCCTCATGCCGCAACTCATCCAGAAAGGTAGTCAACCGCTTCGACCCGCTGGCGCCCAGTCCGGCCATCGGTTCATCCATCACGAATGCACGTGGGTTCAGCGTCAGCGCCACGGCGACCTCCAGCTGACGGCGCTGCCCGTGTGATAGGTCCGAGGTGCGGATGGCCGCATGTTCCAGCAACCCCACCCGTTCGAGGGCTGCCTCGGCCATGTTCCGTAGGGTCTGATCACCCAGAACCGACCGGAAAAAACGAAACGGGCGGCCACTGGCCCCCAGCGCGCCCAGCATGGCGTTCTGAAGCACCGTGTCCTCCATCGCCAGCGCCGATATCTGAAAGGTGCGGCCCAGCCCCATCTGCGCGCGTTTCACCGTACCAAGTCCGGTTACGTCCTGCCCGAGGAAGTGAACCGTGCCACTATCCGGCTGCAATCCGCCCGCGATCTGCTGGATCAGCGTCGACTTGCCCGCGCCATTTGGCCCGATCAGGGCATGGATTTCCCCCGGATGCAGATCCAGACTGACGTCGTTTGATGCCTTAAGTGCGCCAAAGCTTTTCGAGATATTCCGAACTGCAAGGACAGGATCAGCCATGCTTGACCTCCTGACCGGCAAGCGTGCCGATGATGCCACCGCGTGCAAACAGGACTACGGCGAGCAGCAGAAGGCCGAGATAAATGTGCCAGAACTCGGACAGATCGCCCAGAACATGCTCAAGCGCAATAAACAGGGCTGCACCGGCAACCGGACCGAACAGCCGTGCTGTACCCCCCAGAATGATAAAGATCATGATCTCGCCCGAGGTTTGCCAACTGAACATCGTCGGACTGACAAAGCGGTTCAGATCGGCGAACAGTGCACCCGCAAGGCCGGTCATCATGCCCGAAATGACAAAGGCCGTCAGACGCAGGCGATAAGGGGTAATGCCAATGGTTTCGACCCGTTCGGGGGTCTGTCGTGCTGCGTTCAGGGCCAAGCCGAAAGGCGATCTGGCCAACCGGGATGAGAACAGAAGCGCGAGCATCAGGATCACATAGGCGATCAGGAAAAACTGGATCGGGTCCAGAGTGTTGAGCCCGGGAAAGCTGTTGCGCACATAGATCGACAGCCCGTCCTCACCCCCATATGCGGGCCAGCTGATGGCGAAGTAATAAAGCATCTGGCCAAAGGCGAGGGTGATCATGATGAAATAGACGCCCGAGGTGCGCAGCGACAGCGCACCGATTACCAATGCGGCCAGCGCCGACGCAACGATGGCCGTCAGCCAGATCACCGGCATGGATTTTGTGCCTTCGATCAGAAACGGCGATTCCATGAGGGGTGCATAGCTTTGCGCGTGACTGGCCAGAATGCCCATCGCATAACCGCCGATGCCAAAAAACGCGGCATGACCAAGGCTGACAAGCCCGCCAAGACCAAGCGCAATGTTCAGGCCAACACCGGCCAGCGCCAGAATTGCCACGCGCGTAGCCAGCGTGATCATGAACGGTTCATCCGTGAAATAGGCCCACAACGGAAACAGCAACAGCCCGAGGCCCAGGGCGGTGTTGAATATTCTCTCGCGGCTCATGCGCGTGCTCCGTAAAGGCCAGTGGGTTTCACGATCAGTACCGCAGCCATGAGGATATAGATCAGCATGGAGGCCAGCGCCGAACCGACCGCCGTGGCCGAGGCAGGATCCATGAACAGTTTGAAGGTTTCCGGCAGCAGAACGCCGCCCAGCGTGTCCGTCAGCCCGACAAGTATCGATCCGACCAGCGCGCCCTTGATCGATCCGATGCCGCCGATCACGATCACGACAAAGGCTAGGATCAGCACCGGTTCCCCCATCCCGACCTGTACCGACTGAATGGCGCCGACCAGGGCACCGGCCAGCCCGGCAAGTGCTGCGCCCAGAGCGAATACGATCGTGTATAGCCGGTTGATGTCGATCCCAAGGGCTGCGATCATTTCCCGGTCACTTTCGCCCGCCCGTATCTGCACGCCCAGTCGGGTTCGGGAAATCAGCAGGAACAGCCCCAACGCGATCAACAATCCGACGGCAATGATGGTCAGACGATAGATCGGGTATTCGATGCCGCCGGGCAGGGTGACGGGGCCGGAAAGCGCAGGCGGAATATTAAGATAAAGCGGGAACGACCCGAACACCCATCGCGTGCCTTCGGAAAAAATCAGGATCAGCGCAAATGTCGCCAGCACCTGATCCAGATGATCGCGCTTATAAAGGCGCCGGATCACCAGAACCTCAACCAGTGCCCCGGCCGCTGCGGCTGCAGCAAGGCTGGCCGCCAGTGCCAGAACGAAACTGCCGGTTGCGGCCGCGGTTGCGGCGGCGGCAAACGCGCCAATCATGAACAATGAGCCGTGCGCGAGGTTGATCAACCCCATGACGCCGAACACAAGCGTCAATCCGGCAGCCGTCAGAAACAGCATGACCCCGAATTGCAGACCGTTCAGGATCTGTTCGATCAATAGAATGAAGGACATTTCTCTACCCTGAAGGATGGCGCAGGATCAGCCCCTGCGCCACCGGGTTCTTACATGCTGCACTCGCCCGCATAGGCGTCCGCGTGATCTTCTAATGCGACACCAAGGATCTTGTTGGTGAACACATCGCCTTCCTGCACCACTTCACGGACATAAATGTCCTGAATGGGGTGATGGTTCGGACCGAACTTGAAATCGCCACGAACCGAGTCGAACTCGGCTGCTTCTAGCGCCGCGCGGAATGCGTCCTGATCTTTGACGTCGGCCTTGGCCATCGCGGACAGGATCAGATTCGCGGTGTCAAAGCCCTGGCTCGCATAAAGCGACGGCAGGCGGCCATATTCGGCCTGAAACGCCTCGACAAAGGCCTTGTTTGCGGCGTTGTCGATATCCTTGTTCCACTGGCTGGTGTTCTTCACGCCCATCGCAGCGGCACCGACGGCCTGCAGAATGCCCTGATCAAAGGAAAACGCGGGTCCAACCACTGGCAGGTCAACGCCGCTGTCGGCATATTGCTTGAGGAAGGAAATCCCCATACCGCCGGGCAGGAAAAAGAACACGCTATCCGCGTCTGATGCACGGATCTGTGCGATCTCGCTGGCATAATCCTTCTGGCCCAACTTGGTATAAATCTCTCCGGCCAGATCGCCCTGATACATCCGCTTGAAACCGGCCAGCGCATCCTGTCCGGCTGGGTAGTTGGGGGCCAGGATGAAACTGTTCTTCAGTTCGGCGGAATTGGCATAGGCGCCCGCCGCCTCATGCAGGTTGTCATTCTGCCATGCCACGTTGAAATAGTTCGGATGGCACCCCTTTCCTGCCAGCGCCGACGGGCCGGCGTTGGGCGACAGATAGAATTTGCCCTGTGCCGTGGCCGAAGGCACCACGGCCATCGCCAGATTGGACCAGATGATGCCGGTCAGGATATCCACTTTGTCGGACTGGATCATCTGATCGGCCAGTTGCACGGCGATGTCCGGTTTGCGTTGATCGTCTTCGATGACCACTTCGATATCCGGGTTGCCTGCCTGTTTCACGGCCAGCATGAACCCGTCGCGCACGTCGATGCCCAGACCGGCCCCGCCGCCGGAAAGGGTGGTGATCATTCCGACCTTGACCGGTTCGGCCAGTGCCATACCGGCGGTCATCAGGGCGGTCGTTGCCGCCAGCAGCAAGGATTTGGTTTTCATCATTGTCTTCCCCTGTTGAAGGTCAAATGCGAAGGTTTTACGCAGCACTCTTCCGAGCGCCGTCCGGGATATCCCGCCGATCCCTTCAAATCGGACAGGTTGATTTCAATGCACGCGTAGGTGCCTGCATCCGGCAAGCTAAAGGGTTTCTCGCAGGGTGCAACCGTTTGGATCATCTCGCATTCTCGCGCAGCTGGAACCGCTGGATCTTGCCCGTGGCTGTCTTGGGCAGCGTATCCGTAAAGACGACACTTCGCGGATACTTGTACGGTGCGATGGTTGCCTTGACGTGATCCTGCAGAGTTTTGATCGTATCTGCATCGGGGTGATGGCCCTCGGTCAAAACCACATGGGCCTCAACGATATTGCTGCGCGCCTCATCCGGCTTGGCCACCACAGCGCATTCCGCGACTGCGGGGTGCGACAGCAGCGCCGCTTCGACCTCGGGACCCGAGATGTTGTAGCCCGAGCTTTGGATCATGTCGTCGTTACGGGCGGCAAAGTGCAGGTATCCGTCGGGATCCATGGTGAAGCTGTCGCCGGTGATGTTCCAGCCGTTCAGAACATAATCCCTCTGGCGTTCGTCGTTCAGGTACCTGCACCCTGTAGGGCCGCGAACGGCCAGACGGCCAACTGATCCTCTTGGTACTTCCTCTCCATCGTCGCCAATGACTTTCGCTTGATACCCTGTGACGGGCCTGCCGGTGCAGGCCGGGCGGTGGTCGGAAAAGCGATTGGTGACAAAGATATGTAGCAGTTCCGTTGCGCCGATCCCGTCCAGCATCGGTTTGCCGGTCTTGGCCATCCAGTCGTCATAGATCGGGGCGGGCAGGGTCTCGCCTGCTGAAACGGCGGCACGCAAACTGGACAGATCGGCACCTTCCTCCATCGCGGCCAGCATGGTGCGATACGCGGTGGGCGCGGTAAAACACACCGTAGCTTTATAGCTCTGAATGATTTCGATCAGGTTCGGCGGTGAAGCGTTCTCCAGCAAGGCGGCGGCTGCGCCGAACCGCAATGGAAAAATGGCCAGCCCGCCAAGACCAAATGTGAAGGCAAGCGGGGGCGAGCCCACGAATACGTCCTCGGGGGTCACCTTCAGCACCTCTTTGGCATATCCGTCCGCGATGATCAGCAGGTCGCGGTGAAAATGCATGGTCGCCTTTGGCGATCCGGTGGTGCCCGAGGTGAAACCCAACAGCGCCACGTCATCCTGACTGGTTTCCACCGCGTCGAATTGCACGGGTTTTTCCAACGCCAGCCGGTCAAGTTCGGCATCGTGGTTGGCCGTGCCGTCGAACCCGACCACGGTTTTCAGATATCCGGAGGCTTTGGCGCAGGCGACCAGTTCATCCTTGAGGCGCGTATCACACAGCGCATGACTGATTTCTGCCTTGTCCACGATGGCAGTTAATTCGCCCGCGCGCAGCATCGGCATCGTGTTTACCACTACCGCGCCGACCTTGGTCGCGGCCAGCCAGCAGGCCACCATCGCCGGGTTGTTGGCCGAACGGATCAAGACGCGATTGCCGGGTTTGACGCCAAGGTTCTCGACCAGAACATGCGCGATCCGGTTGCTCCAATCCGCCAGCTCCTTGTAGGTGCGTCGCCGCCCGTTGCCGATCAGCGCGGTGTGATCGCCAAAGCCCTTCTCGACCATCCTGTCGGTCAGTTCGACCGCCGCATTCAGTTTGTCGGGATAGTCGAACCCATCCAGCAGTAGGTCGGGCCATTGATCCGCAGGTGGCAGGTTGTCCCGTGCGAATGTGTCGGTATGGGCCGAAGGTCCGAGCATGTCATCCTCCCTGATGTGCTCCAAGCGTCTGCCGTGCAATCACAACGCGCTGAACGTCCGAGGCGCCTTCGTAAATGCGTAGCGCACGAATTTCCCGATACAGTTTCTCGACGGTTTCACCGGACTTCACGCCTTCGCCGCCGAATAGCTGTACCGCCTTGTCGATGATCTGCTGGGCGTGGTCCGTGGCAAACAGCTTTGCCATCGCGGCCTCGCGCGTCACGCGGGGTGCACCTGTGTCTTTGGCCCATGCCGCGCGATAAACCAGCAGCGCGGCCGCATCCACGTCCAGCGCCATGTCCGCAATATGTCCCTGCACCATTTGCAGCTCAAACAGCGGCGCTCCACCGATCTGGCGAGTGGTCACCCGGCTCAGCGCCTCATCCAATGCCCGGCGGGCAAATCCCAGCGCAGCGGCGGCCACTGTGGAACGGAACACATCCAGCACCGACATGGCGATTTTGAAACCTGCGCCCGGCGCACCGATCATCGCGGTTGCGGGTATCCTGCAATCGGTAAACCGCAATGTCGCAAGCGGGTGCGGAGCGATCGTGTCCAGCCGCTCGACAACCTCGAAACCAGGCAAACCGGCAGGAACGACAAATGCGGACAGACCTTTTGCCCCCGGCGCCTCGCCGGTACGGCCGAACAGGGTATAGACATCTGCAATGCCGCCATTCGAAATCCAAGTCTTTTCGCCGTTGAGGACAAAATCGGCGCCGTCCCGTGTCGCTGTCATCGATGAATTCGCTACGTCGGACCCCGATTGAGGTTCGGTCAGTGCAAAGGCCGAAATTGCTTGCCCCGAACGGGTCAGCGGCAGCCATTCGGATTTCTGCGCGTCTGACCCGAAGAGCGAGATCGCCCCGGTACCCAGACCCTGCATGGCAAAGGCAAAATCCGCCAGCCCGTCATATCGCGCAAGCGTTTCGCGGATCAGACACAGGCTGCGCACATCCAGCGGGCCGCCATCAGGCGTCACCGCCGTATGCGTCAGCCAGCCATCGCGCCCAAGCGACGCGACCAGATCGCGGCACGCCTGATCCGTATCCGAATGATCGATCCCGCCCAGTTCAGCATCGGCCCACTGATCCAGCATGTCCGCCAGTTCGCGATGTCTGTCGTCAAAGAAGGGCCAACTCAGAAAGGACCGGTCGGGCATGGCTCAGTCCCCCTCAAATACTGGCTTTTCGCGAGCCACAAAGGCGTTAAACGCTCGTTCGAAATCGCCAGTTTGCATGCAGATCGCCTGTGCCTGCGCTTCAGCCTCGATGGCCTGCTCGATCGACATGGACCATTCCTGCGCCAGCATGGTCTTGGTCATCATGTGTCCGAAATTCGGACCTTCGACCAGCCGGGCTGCCAATGCGCGGGCCTCACCCTCCAGATCGCTCGCAGGCACAAGGCGGTTGAAGAACCCCCAGCGCTCGCCTTCTTCAGCGCTCATCGAACGACCGGTATACAGCAGCTCAGCCGCGCGGCCCTGTCCGATGATCCGGGGTAGGATGGCGCAGGCCCCCATATCGCAACCGGCAAGGCCGACCCGCGTGAACAGAAAGGCCGTTTTGGCCTCAGGCGTTGCGATCCTCAGATCGCTGGCCATTGCGATGATCGCGCCCGCGCCGACACAGATGCCATCCACCGCCGCAATGATGGGTTTGCCGCAATTCACCATCGCCTTGACCAGATCTCCGGTCATGCGGGTAAAGGCCAGCAACTCTTTCATATTCATCCGCGTCAGCGGCCCGATGATGTCGTGAACATCGCCGCCGGAACTGAAATTGCCCCCGTTCGAAGTGAAAATCACCGCCTTCACATCGTCCGAATACACCAGATCGCGGAACCAGTCGCGCAACTCAGCATAGCTGTCGAATGTAAGCGGGTTCTTCCGTTCGGGCCGGTTCAGCGAGATCGTCGCGATACCATCCTCGATATGGCATAGGAAATGAGTGGTCTCGCTGCGCATATCGGTCATGTGTCCTGCTCCGCTGCCGTCAATAAGTCCTCCAGCCGCGCGCCCATCGCGCTGGCCTCGTCTGCGCTCAGCGCGCCCAGCATGTCATCGATCCAGCCCTCATGCGCTGCCGCCTGCGTTGCGAATTCGGCCTCTCCCTTTCGGGTCAGTCGCACCAGCGATGCCCGCCGGTCCCCCTCGACCGCGACACGCATGACCAGCCCTTCCTCGACCAGCCGGTCCACGATCCCGGTCACGTTGCCGTTCGATACCCGCAACACGCCCGACAACTGGCTCATCTTCAGGCCGTCTTTGTGCCGCGACAGGGCCGCCATCACATCGAACCGTGGCAGGGTCGAGCTGAACTCGTCCCGCAATCTGGCACGCAACTGTGCCTCGATCCCGCGCGAGGTTTTCAGCAGTCGCAGCCACAGGCGCAGACGCTCCTTACTGGGGGATTCAGTGGGAATGGGGTCGGGCCGGGTCATATCTCGCCTCCGGACAGGGTAAGGGTGTGGCCATTGACACTGCGTGCCGCGTCCGAACACAGCCACAGCGCTGAGGCCGCCACTTCGTCAGTTTCAATGAACCGGTTTTGCGGGTTACCCTGTTTCAAGGCCCCTTCGGCTTGCTCGCGGGTCGCCCCGGTTTTGGCCATGATCGTTTCAACGGACCGTTCCAACAGCGGCGTCGCAACAAACCCCGGACAGATCGCGTTCACGGTAATGCCCGTCTGCGCCAGTTCCACCGCCAGCGACCGCACCAGCCCGACAACGCCATGTTTAGCTGCGCAATAGCCGGACACATAGGGATAGCCCTTCAGACCGGCGGTCGAGGCAATGGCGATCATCCGACCCTTGCCCGCATCACGCATGTCACCCAGAACGGCCTGAAAGCAATGAAACACACCGCTCAGATTGACCGCCAGCGCATCCGAGAAATCCCCGGGCGACATCGCTGCAAAAGGCTTGCTGGGTGCGGCCCCAGCATTTGCGATTACCGCTGAAACAGGTCCGTTTTTCGACCGGGCGGCCTGAAACGCCGCCTCAACCTGCTCAGGCTCTGTAACATCGCAGATCTGAAACGGCAGGTTCTGTGCGACCAGCGCATCCCGGCTGCGCCCCATGATGGTGACGCGCGCCCCGGCATCCGAGAGCTGTCGGGCGCATTCCGCCCCAACCCCGGACCCGCCGCCGGTCACAACCACATGAGCATCGGAAAGAACCATTCTGCACCTCGCTTGAAGGAAGCGTAGCAAAGTGAAAGTATTTCAACAATAGAAATTTTGAGTTTAAAATAAATGTCGGAATCTGCCACCAATTGAGAAGGCAACAAATCCGGCTTTGCGCCTTGCGTGAACGAATTTACGGTAAGTCCCACGCGCAGGCCAATGTGGGGGAACGGAATGCTGGGGCTGGATATTCTGGTGAACGCCGCGAACATCTTCTACCTTTTGTCTTATTCCGCAAAAGATATTTTCTGGTTGAGGGTACTGTCGGTTATCGGCGCGGTTTTGCTGTTGCCTTATTATTACTTTCAAAACGCTCCCCTTTGGGCGCCGATCGGGTGGAACCTGTTTTTCATGGCCATCAACCTCTACTGGATCACACGGCTGTTGCTGGAACGCAGGCCCGTGCCGTTCAGTGACGAGGAGAGGCACCTCTACGAAATCGCCCTTCGCAACTTTACCGAGAGAGAGGCGTTCAACCTGCTGCATATGGGCACTCGGACATCTGTTCCCGCCCAAACCAAGCTGCTTAAACAGGGTACGCCGGTAAATGGCTTGTCGCTGATCATCGACGGCGAAGTCAGCGTCGAAATGAATGGTGAGGTCGTGGACAAGCTGGGTGAGGGCCGCTTTTTGGGCGGAACAGCGTTTCTGAGCAACGACAGGACTTTCGCCGCGCCGGTGACAGTCACGGCCACCAAACCATCACGCATCCTTGTCTGGGAGTTTGCAGCGTTGGAACCCGAACTGCAAAAAAACACGGACCTGAGGATATCGATTGAAGCCAGCCTCGGCCTTGAGATTTCGCGTTTCCTGCAGACGGCGAGGGCGCAGATTCCTTAAGGGTGGGGGTGGCCACTGGCCCAAGTGGGTGTTGAGAGCATATGTACTTCGAATGTCAAATAATGGTAGGCCGCTCCGAACCGTAGCGGCCTAATTCAAGAAGCGATCAACGTCTATAGGGTACCCTGCTATGCGACTGAATTAGTATCATTCAGTGTACATTCCTCGTTCAATACGGATGAGTGAATCTGCTTTCTTTCCACGACGCGTTCCGCTCCCATGGACTACGAAGGTAACTGACCCCTTCTTGAAGCCTTGTGTCTTGGCTTCACTGCGACGGCCCTTGTTGTAGGTGAGCGTAGCATCTTTGTATCCATTCTCATAGATCAACTGGTTAATGTGCTTAAATTGTGCCTTGGCATCCTCAATTAAGGGGGAGCCAACTTGAAATACGCATTGTGACCTATCCTTGTGGCTCGTTAAGTTCACGCGGATGTAGCCGTCGCCCACTTTTTTTCTGTAATATTTCCCGCGCTTTGTATATCCAGCAGACTCAAAGCCCAATTTGTCGACGCTGCCTGTTTCGAGATAGCGCAGACACATTGGCACCAACGCATTATCTTCCGCGACCAACTCGTTCTTGGTCTGGCCGCTGCTGGTTGTCGCGATCAGGCAGCCCAATATTGCTGATGAAATATAGCGTCGAATGTTATTATGTT
The DNA here is from genome assembly GCF_056537885.1 of Ruegeria sp. BJ6. NCBI lineage: Bacteria > Pseudomonadati > Pseudomonadota > Alphaproteobacteria > Rhodobacterales > Roseobacteraceae > Ruegeria > Ruegeria sp. BJ6. The sequence goes on from NZ_JBQFSG010000003.1 coordinate 243,368, forward strand.
TGCCTAGTTGCATTCTATCCTTGCTCCATGCAGCCAGCCAAACAGCTGGACGCATCTTCTTAACCATTGATACGTTGAGTTGCTCACCGATGGTCGCATAAAATCCACAACCATTGGGCCTTGCAATGGGAACCGTGGAACGCCAAACTACACCTTCACTAGTGTGATCAATCGACTACGCTTTTGGGTTGCTACCAGCAGACAAAAAAAGTTGCTTATGTTCTCGGCTTGCTCAAAAAGATGCCGCCTAACGGTGTAAATCTGTATTGGTATCACTTCCCCCTTGCCAAACACCCCCCGCCCCTGTAAATCGCGCGAGTTCTCAACAAGAACGTCAAGGCGGGGTGATTCCCGCCTTTTGGGTTCGAAGAGGGTTGGCGATGCGCGCTTGTCCTCCTCTCAACCCCAACGCCTGAATAAAAGGCTGTTAATATGCAAAGCCAAAATATCCGTATTCGGCTGAAGGCATTTGACTATCGCGTTCTGGATGCCAGCACGCAAGAGATCGTCAACACTGCCAAGCGGACCGGCGCGAACGTGCGCGGCCCGATCCCGCTGCCGAACAAGATCGAGAAGTTCACGGTTCTCCGTGGCCCTCACGTTGACAAGAAATCCCGCGACCAGTTCGAGATCCGCACTCACAAGCGTCTCTTGGACATCGTTGATCCGACCCCCCAGACCGTTGACGCGCTGATGAAGCTCGACCTCGCTGCTGGTGTGGACGTCGAGATCAAGCTGCAGTCGTAAGATCGGAGGGTATAGATTATGCGCTCTGGTATTATCGCAAAAAAAGTTGGCATGACCCGCCTGTTCATGGAAGACGGCAAGCAGATCCCTGTGACCGTTCTTCACCTGGACAACCTGCAGGTTGTTGCACAGCGTACCGCTGACAAAGACGGCTACACCGCCGTTCAGCTGGGCGCCGGTGCTGCCAAGGCAAAACGCACCTCGAAAGCCATGCGCGGTCACTATGCCGCTGCAAAGGTTGAGCCCAAGCGTAAGCTGGCCGAGTTCCGCGTCTCCGAAGATGGCCTGATCGAAGTGGGCGCCGAAATTTCGGCAGAACACTTCCTGGAAGGTCAGAAGGTTGACGTTTCGGGTACCTCGATCGGTAAAGGCTTTGCCGGTGCTATGAAGCGTTGGAACTTTGGTGGTCTGCGCGCTTCGCACGGTGTTTCGATCAGCCACCGTTCGCACGGTTCGACCGGTCAGTGTCAGGACCCGGGCAAGGTGTTCAAAGGCAAGAAGATGGCCGGTCACATGGGTGCTGCCCGTGTAACCACCCAGAACCTCGAGGTTGTCAAAACCGACGCCGACCGTGGTCTGGTCTTCATCAAAGGCGCCGTTCCCGGACCGAAATCGGGCTGGGTCACCGTCAAGGACGCCGTCAAGAAGAAAGCACCGGAAGGCCTGCCTTTCCCGGCTGCTGTGAAATCGGCTGCAACCGAAGCACCTGCGGAAGAAGCTCCCGCGGAAGGTGGTGAAGCATGAAACTTGATGTAATCAAACTGGACGGCGGCAAAGCCGGCGACATCGAGCTGAACGCCGATCTGTTCGGTCTCGAGCCGCGTGCGGACATCCTGCACCGTGTGGTCCGTTGGCAGCGCAACAACGCGCAGGCCGGCACCCACAAGGTAAAGACCCGCTCGGAAACCAGCTACTCGACCAAGAAGATCTATCGCCAGAAGGGCACCGGTGGCGCACGCCATGGTGACCGTAACGCGCCGATCTTCCGCAAGGGTGGTATCTACAAGGGCCCGACCCCTCGTTCGCACGGCCACGACCTGCCGAAAAAGTTCCGCAAGCTTGGCCTGCGCCACGCTCTGTCGGCCAAGGCCAAGGCGGGTGAACTGGTTGTGATCGAGAACGCCGAAGCCGAAGGCAAGACCGCCGCTCTGGCCAAGCAGGTTGCAAACCTGGGCTGGAAACGCGCTCTGGTCATCGACGGTGCGACCGTGAACGAAGGTTTCCTGAAGGCGTCGCGCAACATCGAAGGTCTGGATATCCTGCCGTCGATGGGTGCAAACGTTTATGACATCCTCAAGCGTGACACTCTGGTGCTCACCAAAGCGGCTGTCGAAGCACTGGAGGCTCGTCTGAAATGAGCGCGAAGGCAGAACACTACGACGTGATCCGCAAGCCGATCATCACCGAAAAGTCGACCATGGCGTCCGAAAACGGCGCGGTTGTCTTTGAAGTGGCGATCGACAGCAACAAGCCGCAGATCAAAGAGGCCGTTGAGGCGCTGTTTGGTGTGAAGGTCAAAGCGGTGAACACCACCGTGACCAAAGGCAAGGTCAAGCGGTTCCGCGGCCAGCTGGGCCGTCGGAAAGACGTCAAAAAAGCATATGTGACCCTGGAAGAGGGTAACACCATCGACGTGTCCACCGGTCTCTGATCGAACTCGTCTTTGGAAGAACACAAAACCCCCGCGAAAGCGGGGGTTTTTTTGTTGGTATCAGCTGCGTGTCGCCTCAAGAAACGAGTGCCACCCATCAGCACTGCCGAAGCCACGCATCATTTCGTGCAGCAGGGGGCCATAAATCGCCCACATACGTTTTCGAATGTCTTTTCCCTTGTCCGTGATCTGCAGGACTTTACCGCGCCGGTCGTTGTCAAATGAAACAAATTCAATCAACCCCTCTGCCGCCAGCCGCCTGCTCAAATGAGACAGGTTCGATTGTTCAAAAATTGTGTCCTGGGCAAGCTCAAAGGGGCGCAGTCGACCTCCATGTCGTTCGAGGGACCATAGCAGATCGTACCACTTCAGTGGCGGCAGGCCCGCGTCCTTCAGGGCCGCACTGACTTCTGTCTGAATAAGCCGGGTGGTCCGGTTCATTGCGACCCAGATGTCTGTCTCCAGCGGTGTTGGCAGATCATTCTTCACAACTTCGTGTTCACTTCAAATCTGATTGCGGTATTTCTTCGGTTCCAATAGATGAAAATTCATCTAAAATCCAGTACCTGTCGGATGAAAGGAATACCGCTATGACCTTTAAGTCTATGATTGCCGCCGCTGCCCTGACCGTCGCCATGACGCCAGCCTTTGCGCAGACCTACAAGACTGATCAGGGGCATACCGAAGTACGGTTCGGCTGGAGCCATGCAGGCGTGTCGAACCAGCATGGCGAGTTCACCAAGGCCGAAGGAGTGCTGGACCTGAACGCGGATGATGTCGAAGCTTCGACTCTGACCGTGACCATTGACACCAACAGCCTGTCTTCGGGATTTGGCCCTCTGGACGATCACCTGAAGTCCGCGGACTTTCTGGAGGTCGAAACCTACCCCGAGATCACTTTCGTCAGCACCGGGATTGAGCGGACCGGCGACACCACGGCGGATGTGACCGGCGACCTGACCATCCATGGGGTGACCAAGCCCGTGACGCTGAAAACCACGCTGACCCATCAAGGTGAGCATCCGCTGGGCAGCGCCATCGAATATTACGCGGGCGATTGGGTGGCCTTCACGGCGGAAGGAGAGATTGATCACACGGAGTTCGGGGTGGGACCATTCTCGACCGGACCGATCACCCTCCTCATCACAACCGAGATGAAGGCTGACGGGTAAATTCGCAATGGAGCTGTCGGAAAGACGTCAGGATTGCACATGTGGCCCTGGAAGAGGGCCACACATAGTCGTTTCCACTGGCATCAAATTGGTCCTGCGTTGGCCAAAATCATCAAGGCTCCCGGGAAAGCGGGGGCTTTTTTTTAGCGACAACACCGGATATTGAGCGCGAAAGAGGGCGCATTGAGCAAAAAATGCTTGCCATGTCGGAGCGGTAGTCTATCCGGCTTCACACAAAACAAAAGACTGGCAGGCGCATGACCGAACCCTCTTTCTCGAACTGGGATAAGCCGAATATGACCACAGCGCGTGAATGGGTCACGACGCTTGCCAGATATCGCGAACCGGACCAGCTGCGCAGTTCTTTCGAGCTGGGTGTCAGCATAGTCCCGTTTTTTGCGCTGTGGGCGCTGTCCTGGATGTCTCTGTCCATCACCTATTGGTTGGCCTTCGCGATTTCGGTCCTCAACGCGGCCTTTCTGCTGCGCCTGTTTGCGATCCAGCATGATTGCGGGCACGGGGCATTCTTCAAGAACAGAGTGGTCAGTGACTGGATCGGGCGCGGAATCGGAGTTCTGACTCTGACACCCTATGACGTCTGGCGCCGCACGCACTCCACGCATCACAACAGCTCTGGCAATCTGGGTAAGCGAGGGATGGGCGATATCCATACCCTGACAGTGGCCGAGTATCGGGCGAAAACACCGATGAACCAGTTCTGGTACCGAGTTTATCGGCACCCGATCACTTTGTTCGTACTCGGACCCGGCTATCTGTTCCTGCTTCAAAACCGCCTCCCGCTTGGTCTGACCGGCAGTCTCAGATTTTGGGTCAGTGCTATGGGCACCAATGTTGCCATTATTGCCGCGCTGTTGGCTATTTACTATTTTGGCGGTCTGATGCCGGTGCTGTTGATCTTTCTGCCTTCCACCCTGATCGCCGCCACGGCTGGAGTTTGGTTGTTCTATGTACAGCACCAGTTTGAGAACGCGCACTGGGATTCCGACGAGGACTGGCAGCTGCACGAGGCGGCCCTTCACGGAAGCTCGCACTACATTCTGCCATCCGTGTTGCAGTGGTTCAGCGCCAATATCGGCATCCACCACGTGCACCACCTGTACAGCCGTATTCCGTTCTATCGCCTGACCGAAGTTCTACGCGATCACGATGAACTGGCAAACTGCAACCGCATGACCATCCGTCAGAGCCTTGCCAACGCGCGGCTGCATTTGTGGGACGAAGAGCGCCGTCGTTTATTGTCATTCTCAGAGGCCCGCGCGCTTTATGGGTGACGGATGCGCACCACGGCTAGCTCGATAAGCAGAAAGGTGCGGTGTAGGGGCCATTTATCGATGGGTGGCCAGTGAAGAAATTTCGCCCACGCTCCTTTTAAAATAGTTTTGAACCGGAGTTAGCGAAATCGGCGTTCGCTATAGACACCCACCCCCAACACTGCTAAACGCTCCCAATCTTGCGGCCTCGGATTCGTTCCGGGGCCTCTGATATTTGTAACCGGGGACCTTCGGGGCCCTATACCCTTGGCACCTACGGGGGCCTATCACATAGCGGGGAAACTCCTCGCACTTGCTAAACGGAAGACAGAAAGCATGGCACTTAAGTCGTACAAGCCGACGACGCCGGGCCAGCGCGGGCTGGTGCTGATCGACCGTTCGGAGCTTTGGAAAGGACGTCCGGTCAAGTCTCTCACTGAGGGTTTGACCAAATCGGGCGGCCGGAACAACACCGGACGGATCACTTCACGCCGCCGCGGCGGTGGCGCAAAGCGTCTCTACCGGATCGTTGACTTCAAACGGAACAAATTTGATGTGGCGGCAACCGTCGAGCGGATCGAATACGACCCGAACCGGACCGCATTCATCGCACTGGTAAAATACGAAGACGGCGAGCAGGCGTATATCCTGGCTCCGCAGCGTCTGGCTGTTGGTGACAAGGTCATCGCGTCGGCAAAGGCCGACATCAAGCCGGGCAACGCAATGCCGTTCTCGGGTATGCCCATCGGTACCATCGTCCACAACATCGAGATGAAGCCCGGCAAGGGCGGTCAGATCGCACGTGCGGCCGGTACATACGCCCAGTTCGTTGGCCGCGATGGCGGCTACGCTCAGATCCGTCTGAGCTCGGGCGAGCTGCGCATGGTCCGTCAGGAATGCATGGCCACCGTTGGTGCCGTGTCCAACCCCGACAACTCGAACCAGAACCTCGGTAAAGCCGGTCGTATGCGCCACAAGGGCGTTCGTCCGTCGGTTCGTGGTGTTGCAATGAACCCGATCGATCACCCGCACGGTGGTGGTGAAGGTCGTACCTCGGGTGGCCGTACACCGGTTACGCCTTGGGGTAAGGACACCAAGGGTAAGCGTACCCGCAACAAAAACAAAGCGTCCCAGAAGCTGATCATCCGCTCGCGGCACGCCAAGAAGAAGGGACGTTAATCCATGTCTCGCTCTGTTTGGAAGGGTCCTTTCGTCGATGCTTACGTGCTGAAAAAAGCCGAAGCAGCGCGCGAGTCGGGCCGCAACGAAGTCATCAAGATCTGGTCGCGTCGTTCCACCATTCTGCCCCAGTTCGTGGGTCTGACTTTTGGTGTGTACAACGGCCACAAGCACATTCCCGTCAACGTCTCGGAAGACATGATCGGTCAGAAGTTCGGTGAATACTCGCCGACTCGTACCTATTACGGTCACGCCGCAGACAAAAAAGCGAAGCGGAAGTAAGTCATGGGCAAGGAAAAGAACCCCCGCCGCGTGGCTGAAAACGAAGCAATGGCGAAAACCCGCATGCTTCGTACCAGCCCGCAGAAACTGAACCTGGTTGCGCAGATGATCCGCGGCAAGAAAGTTGAGAAGGCCCTGACCGACCTGACTTTCTCGAACAAGCGTGTCGCGCAGGACGTCAAAAAGTGCCTGCAGTCCGCAATCGCGAATGCCGAAAACAACCACAACCTGGACGTTGACGAGCTGATCGTCGCCGAAGCATGGGTTGGCAAGAACCTGGTCATGAAGCGCGGACGTCCGCGTGCCCGTGGCCGTTTCGGCAAGATCATGAAGCCGTTCTCGGAGATCACCATCAAGGTGCGTCAAGTTGAGGAGCAAGCCTAATGGGTCATAAAGTAAATCCGATCGGCATGCGCCTGCAGGTCAACCGCACCTGGGACAGCCGCTGGTACGCCGACACCAAGGACTACGGTGATCTTCTGCTGGAAGACCTCAAGATCCGTGAGTTCATCAACAAAGAGTGCAAGCAGGCCGGTGTTGCCCGTGTGATCATCGAACGTCCGCACAAGAAGTGCCGCGTCACGATCCACACTGCGCGTCCCGGTGTCATCATCGGCAAGAAAGGTGCAGACATCGAAGTTCTGCGCAAAAAGCTTGCTCGCATGACCGACAGCGAACTGCACCTGAACATCGTCGAAGTGCGCAAGCCCGAGCTTGACGCGCAACTGGTTGCCGAGTCCATCGCTCAGCAGCTGGAGCGCCGCGTCTCGTTCCGCCGCGCGATGAAGCGGTCCGTTCAGAACGCCATGCGCATGGGTTCGCTGGGTATCCGGGTGAACGTCGCTGGCCGTCTGGGCGGTGCCGAAATCGCACGGACCGAGTGGTACCGCGAAGGCCGCGTGCCTCTGCACACCCTGCGTGCCGACATCGATTACGCACATGCCGAAGCGATGACTCCTTACGGGATCATCGGGATCAAGGTCTGGATCTTCAAAGGTGAGATCATGGAGCACGATCCGCAGGCACGTGACCGTAAAGCACAGGAACTCCAGGACGGCCCTGCACCTCGTGGTGCTGGTGGCGGTCGTCGCTAAGGAGGGAAAGATATGCTTCAACCAAAGCGTACTAAATTCCGCAAGATGCACAAAGGCCGGATCAAGGGCGAAGCCAAAGGCGGCTCTGATCTGAACTTTGGCACCTACGGTCTGAAAGCACTGCAGCCCGAGCGCGTCACCGCGCGTCAGATCGAAGCTGCACGTCGTGCCATGACCCGTCACATGAAACGTCAGGGCCGCGTCTGGATCCGGATCTTCCCGGATACTCCCGTGACCTCGAAGCCGACCGAAGTCCGTATGGGTAAAGGTAAAGGCTCCGTTGACTTCTGGGCAGCAAAAGTAAAGCCCGGTCGTGTGATGTTCGAGATCGACGGTGTCAATGACGACATCGCCCGCGAGGCCCTGCGCCTGGCCGCGATGAAGCTGCCGATCAAGACCCGCGTCGTGGTCCGCGAAGACTGGTAAGCGATTGGGGGAAACCCCGTCGTGACAAGATTGACCCCCGTCGGGAAACCGGCGGGGGTTTCTTCGTTCGGGGGCGCTGCCTCCATCGCGGTAAACCGCGTCTCCTTCGGAGTATTTTTGGCCAGATGTATGAAAGGTCCAGTTTTCATCTGGCCGGACAATACTTCGGAGCGCGAGGCAGAGCCTCGCAAAATCTTCTGTCGCATTGGCTGCGAAGCTGATCTAAGACGCAGTCATGCCACAGATTGAATCACTCTTCGCCACCCGCCTCTATCGCGCCGCCCTGTCCGAGTTCGATCCAAGGATCGACCAAGAGGAATTGGAAAGCTCTTGTCTTGTCATCGCCGAAGATGACGAAGCCGGGCAGGAGTGGTGTGAGAAGAACGGCTATCCCGGATATACCAGTTACGCCTCGCTGACCGATTTGCCCTGGCGGTTCCCGATCTTTTCCGATCTCGTCAAGGTGCTGGACCAGCATGTCGCTGCGTTTGCAACGGATCTGGAGTTCGATCTGGACGACCGGGAACTGAAGCTCGAGGATCTGTGGATCAACATCCTGCCCGAAGGCGGGATGCATGCCAGCCACATCCACCCCCACAGCGTAATCTCTGGCACGACCTATGTGGCGATGCCCAAAGGCGCCAGCGCGCTCAAGCTGGAAGATCCGCGCTCAGCCCGGATGATGGCTTCTCCGGTGCGTCGGAAAGAGGCGCGGCGTGAATTGCAGCCATTCATCTACATGAAGCCCGAAGTGGGTGACGTGTTGCTGTGGGAAAGCTGGTTGCGCCACGAGGTGCCGATGAACATGGCTGAAGAAGAACGCATCAGCGTCAGTTTCAATTACAGTTGGGGATGATTGCAGTACCTGGCCGTCCCTGTAGCAGCAGTGGCGGGGACAGGTTGGCGATCAGGCCGGTTCACCGGGTCTTCTACGGCGCCCGCCTTTTTTGGGACGTCGAAACCGGCTGAATGAAAGTATGGACATTGGTCATAGGTCCGTCAGGCCAGAGCGGCAGTTTTGGTGCTCTGGCGGATCATGCAATTCATGGGCTAATACCCTTGAAGAGCAGGTATCGGCAGGACAGTCAAACTTTCCCTTGCCACCCACAACCGTACACCTTATAGAGCGGCATCTTGCGGTCCCCCGGCTGAGTCGGGGGATTCGTATGTCTATCATTCATCCACCAGGTCCAGGGTGACCCGAGCTACGGGGCCTTCTGGTGTTTTGAGCAAAGGAAAAAGGCGATGAACGCCCAAGAATTGCGTGACAAGACCCCGGACCAGCTCCGCGAGGAACTGGCCAACCTGAAGAAAGAAAGCTTTAACCTGCGCTTTCAACAGGCAACCGGTCAGCTGGAAAGCACCGCCGGCATCAAAGCGGCCCGCCGCAACGCTGCCCGCGTCAAAACCATTCTGAACGAAAAGGCCGCTGCTGCGGCATCGGAGGAGTAATCCTATGCCCAAGCGTATCCTGTCCGGTACCGTAACCAGCGATGCCAACGAACAGACCGTAACCGTTTCCGTCGAGCGTCGCTTTACGCATCCGGTTCTGAAGAAAACCATCCGTAAGTCCAAGAAATACCGGGCTCACGATGAAAAGAACGCCTTCAAGGTCGGCGACACCGTACGCATCATCGAATGCGCGCCGAAATCGAAGACGAAACGTTGGGAAGTTCTGGAAGCGTAAGCTTCCGGGATTTTTCCATTTGTCGAAACCCTGGGGGATCTAACCAGACCAGCCCCCACAGGTCGGGAGAAACCACATGATCCAGATGCAGACCAATCTGGATGTCGCTGACAACTCCGGCGCACGCCGAGTTCAGTGCATCAAGGTCCTGGGTGGTTCCAAGCGTAAATACGCCTCCGTCGGCGACATCATTGTCGTCTCGGTGAAGGAAGCCATCCCGCGCGGCCGCGTGAAGAAAGGTGACGTCCGTAAGGCCGTCGTCGTACGCACCGCCAAAGAAGTCCGCCGCGCGGACGGCACCGCGATCCGCTTTGATCGCAACGCCGCCGTCATCCTGAACAACAACAACGAGCCGGTCGGTACCCGTATCTTTGGCCCGGTTGTTCGCGAACTGCGCAGCAAGAACTTCATGAAAATCATCTCGCTTGCTCCGGAGGTGCTGTAATCATGGCTGCTAAACTCCGCAAAGGCGACAAGGTCGTCGTGCTGGCCGGCAAGGACAAGGGCAAAGAGGGAACGATTACCTCGGTTGACCCGAAAGCCGGTAAAGCTGTTGTCGATGGCATCAACATCGCCATCCGCCACACCCGCCAGACCCAGAACAGCCAGGGTGGCCGCCTGCCTCAGGCAAACCCGATCGAGCTGTCGAACCTGGCACTGCTGGACAAGAACGGCAAGGCAACCCGCGTCGGCTTCCGTATGGAAGGTGACAAGAAGGTTCGCTTCGCCAAGACCACGGGGGACGTGATCGATGCTTGATGCTGCTACCTATACCCCGCGTCTGAAAGCTCAGTACGCTGAAACCATCCGCGCCGCTCTGAAAGAAGAGTTCGGCTACAAGAACGACATGCAGCTGCCCAAGCTGGACAAGATCGTTCTGAACATCGGCTGTGGCGCCGAGGCGGTCAAAGACTCCAAGAAAGCCAAAGCGGCTGTCGAGGACCTGTCTGCAATCGCCGGTCAAAAAGCCATTGCAACCATGGCGAAGAAATCGATCGCGGGTTTCCGTGTCCGTGAAGAAATGCCGCTGGGTGCCAAGGTAACCCTGCGCGGCGACCGGATGTACGAATTCCTGGATCGTCTGATCACCATCGCGCTGCCGCGCGTGCGTGACTTCCGCGGTGTAAAGCCGTCTTTCGATGGTCGTGGCAACTTTGCCATGGGCATGAAAGAGCACATCGTGTTCCCGGAAATCGACTTCGACAAGGTCGACGAGGTCTGGGGCATGGACATCGTAATTGCCACCACAGCGAATACCGACGCTGAAGCAAAAGCATTGTTGAAAGCATTCAACATGCCTTTCACAAGCTAAGCGCGGAAGGGAAAAGACATGGCTAAAAAAGCAATGATCGAGCGCGAGAAAAAGCGCGAGCGCCTGGTGGCAAAATACGCCGCAAAGCGTGCCGAGCTGAAAGAAATCGCGAATGACGAAAGCCGCCCGATGGAAGAGCGCTTCAAGGCGCGTCTGAAACTGGCGAAACTGCCGCGCAACAGCTCGGCTACCCGTCTGCACAACCGCTGTCAGCTGACCGGTCGTCCCCACGCTTACTACCGTAAGCTGAAGGTCAGCCGTATCGCGCTGCGCGAGCTGGGTTCTGCTGGTCAGATCCCCGGCATGGTGAAATCGAGCTGGTAAGGGAGAGACAGATATGAACGATCCTATCGGCGATATGCTCACCCGTATCCGCAACGCGCAAATGCGCGGCAAGTCCACCGTTTCCACCCCGGCTTCCAAGCTGCGCGGCTGGGTTCTGGACGTGCTGGCGGACGAGGGCTACATCCGTGGCTATGAAAAGACGACCGGTGAAAACGGTCATCCGGCCATCGAAATCAGCCTGAAATACTACGAAGGCACCCCTGTCATTCGCGAACTGAAGCGGGTTTCGAAACCCGGTCGTCGCGTATACATGGGCGTCAATGACATCCCGCAGGTCCGTCAGGGTCTGGGCGTGTCGATTGTCAGCACTCCGAAAGGTGTGATGTCGGACGCAAACGCTCGCTCCAACAATGTTGGCGGCGAAGTGCTCTGCACCGTCTTCTAAGGAGGTCTGCAATGTCTCGTATTGGTAAAAAACCGGTCGAGCTGCCCAGCGGCGTTTCCGCCTCTGTGTCGGGTCAGACCATCGAAGTCAAAGGTCCGAAAGGCACCCGCAGCTTCACCGCCACCGACGACGTGACGCTGTCGGTTGAAGACAACGTGGTCAAGATCGACCCCCGTGGCATGTCCAAGCGTGCCCGCCAGCAGTGGGGCATGAGCCGCACCATGGTTGCCAATCTGGTGACCGGTGTGACCGAAGGCTTCAAAAAAGAGCTGGAGATCCAGGGTGTTGGTTACCGGGCTCAGATGCAGGGCAACACCCTGAAGCTGAACCTGGGCTATAGCCATGACGTTGATTTCGTTGCTCCGGAAGGTGTCACAATCACCGCACCGAAGCAGACCGTGATCATTGTGGAAGGTAACGACCAGCAGCAGGTGGGCGAAGTCGCGGCGAAAATCCGCGAATGGCGCCGTCCCGAGCCCTACAAGGGCAAAGGCATCCGCTACAAGGACGAGTTCATCTTCCGCAAGGAAGGCAAGAAGAAGTAAGGACGCAAACAATGGCAAACAGCAAAAGAACCCTGTTTCTGAAGCGCCGCCTGCGCGTTCGGAACAAACTTCGCAAGGTCAACGCGGGTCGTCCGCGTCTGTCCGTACACCGTTCGAACAAGAACATCTCTGTTCAGTTGATCGACGACGTGCGTGGCGTGACCCTGGCCTCGGCCTCGACCCTGGAAAAGGATCTGGGTGTTGTTGGCAAGAACAACGTCGAAGCGGCCACCAAAGTGGGCGCGGCCATCGCCGAGCGTGCCAAGAAGGCAGGCGTCGAAGAGGCTTATTTCGATCGTGGCGGCTTCCTGTTTCACGGCAAGGTGAAGGCTCTGGCCGACGCTGCGCGTGAAGGTGGTCTGAAGATCTAAAGACCTGCGGGCAGCTTTTTGGCTGCCCCGATGATCCGGGAGCCTCGGCACCAGTTGAGGCTCACTTGGATTGAAATAAACGGCGCTGATGCGCCACATGAGAAAAGGGATGCCAAATGGCAGAACGTGAAAACCGTCGGGGCCGTGGCCGCGACCGTGAAGAAGCACCGGAATTTGCAGATCGTCTGGTCGCAATTAACCGTGTGTCGAAAACCGTAAAAGGTGGTAAGCGCTTTGGCTTCGCCGCTCTGGTGGTTGTCGGCGATCAGAAAGGCCGCGTCGGCTTTGGTAAGGGTAAAGCAAAAGAAGTACCCGAGGCCATCCGCAAAGCGACCGAGCAAGCCAAGCGTCAGATGATCCGCGTGCAGCTGCGCGAAGGCCGGACCCTGCACCACGACATCGAGGGCCGTCACGGCGCCGGTAAAGTGGTCATGCGTACCGCGCCTGAAGGTACCGGTATCATCGCCGGTGGTCCGATGCGTGCCGTGTTCGAAATGCTGGGCGTCAAGGACGTTGTTTCCAAGTCGCTGGGCTCACAGAACCCGTACAACATGATCCGCGCCACCATCAACGGCCTGCAGAAAGAGCAGAGCCCGCGTTCGGTCGCACAGCGTCGTGGCAAAAAGGTTGCCGACATCCTGCCCAAGCGGGACGAAGCACCGGCCGCTGCTGAAGCAGAAGCATAAGGAGAGCGACCCATGGCAAAAACCATCGTCGTCAAGCAGATCGGCTCGCCGATCCGCCGCCCCGCCGAACAGCGCGCAACCCTGATCGGCCTGGGCCTGAACAAGATGAACAAGACCCGCGAGCTGGAGGACACTCCTTCGGTCCGCGGGATGGTCAACAAGATCCCGCATCTTGTCGAGATCATCGAAGAGCGCGGCTAAGCCCGGCATCTTCGAAGGATTGGGAACGCCTCCGACTTTAGTCGGGGGCGTTTTTTTGTTGCTATGTGTTCAAACCGGGGTAACTTTGAGGTCGTTTATTGAGTGGATGTTTATGATGAGACTTATTTTGACTGCGCTCTGCGCGACCTTGATTGGAACGATCGCTTCTGCCGAATGTCCTGCCAAAGCGCCAAAACTCTCCAAAAGTTACCTTTCGGATGGTGATCAAAAGGTGAATGCGGCGTGGCTGCAAAAGAACCTGTCAGGGCGCAAGGTCGTTTATTCCGGGAAAGAAGTTGAGACCTATTCTGCAAACGGCTCATATTCTTACAAGGCAAACGGGCAGACATGGAAAGCCAATGCCTACAAATTTTATGACAATGGAATGCGTTGTATCGACTTCGATAAGCCTCGTTTTGATCTGTATGTCGTGAACCAAGGCAGACTGATTCTGGTGAACGAGCAAAAGCAACGCTACATCGGCCAAATCCGAAAGTGAGATCGCCGCAGGCATGCGGCGAAGCACCTTTCCAGAACCAAATTTCGAAAACGCCTCCGGGATTTCGGGGGCGTTTGTTGTTTCGCCGGACCCGGGACGGTTCTGGAGTCACTGCAGAGGCTGTCCACACAAAGCCTGCAATCAGGATCATATGCGACCAGTTCCATGTCGTTAAAAGAGGCGCAAATTTCCGACACCTGTAAAGGATAGAAGAACAGAGTTGGCAGGTGTGGCATGTATCACTTCAATCGCTGGTTCCCATTCGCTCCTCCGGTCGTCCACTGATCCAGATCAGGAACAATGACGAATGAAGGACATACCAATGACCGAGACATCTGCAAAAACCCGGCCCGAACCGGCCTCGATGAGCCGTGAATGGCACTGGCACCCTGAACTGCCCGTGGGGTTTGCCCCTTACTGGAACTGGCCGCCAAAGCCCGGAACGATGCTGAAGTGGCTATGGCAGAACTATCTGCAGGTTTCTGACCGCTCGCTTTATCTAGCCTTTGCGTTTCTGGTGGCATTCTGGTTGCAGCCGGTCGGCCCCGACCAGACTCAATTCGCACCGGGATGGATGGCGGCCGTCCTGATCCGAAACTGGATTGTCCTGTTTCTTGTCGCCGGGGGATTGCATCTATGGTTCTACGGGATCGATGGTCAGGGTAAATTGCTGAAATACGATCCCCGCCCCTACATGAAGCGCAAGAACGCGCTTTATAAATTCGGTTATCAGACCTGGGACAACATGTTCTATTCGCTGGTATCCGGAGTACCCATCTATTCCGCCTACGAAATCGGCCTTCGATGGATGTACGCGAACGGGACACTTGCCACGCTTGAGTTTTCGGCCCACCCGATCTGGTTTATCGTCCTTTTCCCGTTGTTTGCCGTCTGGCAGAGTTTTCATTTCTACGTCATTCACATCGTCCTGCATCAGCCCCGGATATACAAATACGTCCACGCTGTGCATCACCGGAACGTCAATACAGGTCCATGGTCGGGAACATCCATGCATCCTGTCGAGCACGTGTTCTACTTCAGCGCCATGCTGATCCTGCTGGTGCTGCCTAGCCATCCGGTTCACATGTTGTTTCTGGGCTATTGGCTGATGCTCGGTGCGGCGTCCTCACACTCGGGGTACGAGGCAATCTGGGTCAGGGATCGGCAACGCCTTCTGATTGGCGCATTTTTCCACCAGCTGCATCACAGATACTACGAATGCAACTATGGAAACTCGGAAATGCCGTGGGACAAGTGGTTCGGCACCTACCACGACGGATCCGAAGAGGCGACGCGAACGACGCGAGACCGCAAGCGCCGAATGCACAATCCGTGATACCGACGGAGTAAGCCGCGCATCGGCAAAGGGTTTGGCGCTCCAACGCTTGCACAGACCAAAAACCGAGGATGCCTGGGAATTTCCCAGGCCTCCCAGGCGGGCGGTAGCGTCAGTGGTTTATGTGGGTGCCATTAGTCAGTGTCTGTTTGCGCACTTGCTCTGCGCCATAAGCCTGCTCACGTCCTCCCCTGAAATCGCGTCACTGGCATAGTTGAATGTGCCAAAGGACTTTACCTCCTGCGCGGCTTTCATCACCGCGCCAAGTGCTGCCCGCGCGAATGAGCCACCAACACTGACACGGCGCACCCCAGCCTCTGCAAGCTGGGCGACAGAATAGTTGGGCCCCTGAAGCCCCATCACCACATTGACGGGCTTGTCGACAGACTGGCAGACAGTTCTGATCGCCTCGATATCCGGAAGGCCCGGTGCATAGAGGACGTTCGCACCGGCATCTGAAAACGCCTGCAGGCGGGCGATAGTGTCATCCAGATCGCTTCTTCCCCAAAGATAGCTTTCCGCCCGCGCCGTCAAAAGAAAACCGAGATCGGTGGCAACCTCGGCAGCGGCACCAATGCGTTCAACGGCCTGACCGAATTCGTAAATAGGCTTATCCGGATCTCCGGTTGCATCTTCGATGGACCCCCCGGCCAAACCCACGTCACAGGCAAGGCGGATGGTTTCTGCGCAACTTTCGGGTGACGCTCCAAAGCCATCTTCAAGATCCGCGGAAACCGGCAGGTCCGTTGCCGAAACGATTTCAGCTGCGTTATCAAGAATCTCTGCCCGGTTCAGGCTTGCGAATGAATCCCTTTTTCCCCGTGAGAACGCATAGCCGGCACTTGTTGTTGCAAGGGCGTCGAAACCAAGACTGGTCAACAGGCGCGCCGAACCTGCGTCCCATGGGTTCGGTATCACAAAGGTCACGTCACGGTCGTGAAGCGCCTTCAGCCGTTCATACTTGGTCTTTCTTTCAGACATAGTGCCCTCCCTGATGGTCTTGTTGTGGTTTACCATATCAGGAACAAATAGCGAACAAATATCTGAGTGATGGGAGGTTGATGATCCTTTTGATCTTGCGGAATCCGATCAGTTTCTCCGGTAGGGTGTGCACAGGACCGCAAGCCCAGCCATTCAATTCCCGCATAGCGGCTAGACCAAAACATGCATTGTTGGCGCTAAACACTGTGCCTATCTCGGCCCTGTCCCAAACAGGAACAGAACTCAATTACCGGGGAATGCGCCCCGGCCGCAGAAAGGAACAAAGACATGGCACACGCTATCACTGCATCGCACACCGGCTTCGGCACCCGCTTCTGGGCATTTGTTGACCAGATCAGACTGGCTCGCGCCAAGGCTGCGGAATACAACCGCACCTATACCGAGCTGCAAAGCCTGACCAATCGTGAACTGGACGATATTGGCGTCCGCCGTTGCGACATTTCGGATATCGCGCACAAGCACGTCTATTGTGTATAAGCGCCGCTTCGGCAAACTCTGCCGACGCAAATTAAAAAAAAGCGCCCCGCTTAGCCGGGGCGCTTTTTTTGTTTTAGGCGGCCTTGGAGCGTGGACGGCCCCTGTTTGGTCTGCGCCGCCGGTTCTGCGGCTTTTTCCGTTCCTTGGGTTCTTCTGTAACCCATGGGCGCCCGCCAAGCACGGGAATGTCACGCCCCATTGTCTTCTGGATGGCGCGGAACTCTGACATTTCCGCAGGTGCGCAGAATGCAACTGCACGTCCGTCGCGGCCCGCCCGGGCGGTCCGGCCGATACGGTGCACATAGTTGTCGGGCACGTTGGGCAGATCAAAGTTATAGACGTGGCGCACGTCCGGAATGTCGATGCCGCGCGCGGCCACATCGGTTGCCACCAGAATCCGCAGTGTACCTGCGCGGAACTCGCGCAAAGCCCGGTCGCGCTGGCCCTGTGATTTGTTGCCATGCACCGATCCTGCGGCATATCCCGCTTTGTCCAGCGTTTTCGACAGCCGCTCGGCCCCGTGCTTAGTCCGGGCAAATACCAGCGCCAGTTCCTCGCGATGGGTATCCAGCAATTCGATCAGCAGTGATGTCTTTTCTGCCTGGGCAACGAAGTGAACGCCCTGATCGATCTTGTCCGCCGGACGGCCCGGAGGTGCGGTTTCAACGCGCACGGGGTTATTCAGGTAGGCTGCGGCGATCTCGGCCATCTGCTTCGGCATAGTGGCGGAAAACAGCATCGTCTGCCGGTCTGCGGGCAGCAGTTGCGCAATTTTGCGCAGGGCATGGATGAACCCCAGATCCAGCATCTGGTCGGCTTCGTCCAAAACCAGAAACCCGGTCTGATCGAGCCGCACTGCTTTGCGCTCCAACAGGTCAATCAGACGTCCGGGCGTCGCCACCAGCAGGTGGCTGCCCCGTTTCAGCCGGTCGATCTGCGGCCCCATGGACACGCCGCCAACGATCAGATCGACCCGGATCGATGTGCCTTCACAATAAGAGCGCAGGTTTTCGGTGATCTGCTTGGCCAGTTCCCGCGTGGGCGCCAGCACAAGGCTGCGCGCGGTCTTGGGCGCCGGGCGGCCTTCCTGACGGATCATTGACATCAGAATGGGCAGGCCAAAGGCCAGCGTTTTGCCCGTTCCCGTTTGCGCCAGCCCCATCACGTCACGCCCGTTCATGGCGTGGGGGATGGCCTGTTTCTGGATCGGCGTGGGTTCGGAAATTCCCAACGTTTCGAGGTTGGTGATCAGGCGGGGCGTCAGCCCCAGCATATTAAAGTCCAAAGACCGTATTCCTTTTGAATGTGACGGCCTTGCCAGCCGCACGGATGTCGTGGCGCGCCCCGAATGGTGACACGCTTTGGTTCCGCAACAAAACAATAGGGACAACGAAGGCCCTTGCCGCTTTATCACGCCGACCCCCGCGTGATCTGGGTATCAGTAGTGTTCAGATTGAGGTGTTGCGCCGTACAGCCCGCCCGGGGCGTCGCGCGATCCGCTCACGCCGCGGATATTGCACTGGCCGCATATGATCGTTGAAGTGCCGGTTGTCAATAGTTCTTTGGCTCAGCCCTCTGCGGCCAGCGGCGCGAATATCTGCGCAGGCCTGTCCAGGCCCTTGAGCGAATACTGACCCAGCGGAACGTGATCCGCATCGACCATCCCGGCAAACTCGCCGGAATACAACGCGGGCTGGCCGGTTTCCCCGCACAGTGCCTCGATCCGCGCGGCGATATTGACGGCTTGGCCCAGAACTGTGAAATCCAGTCGCGCCTCGGATCCGATATTGCCGTATAGGACACTGCCGCAATGCAGACCGACCCCGTATTGCAGATCGGTCGCCGGGGCCGCGTTCAATGCGCTTTTGGCGGCAGACAGTGCACGGCGGCAGGCGGCGCGCATATCCGGTTCCGCCGGGAAGATGGCCAGAACCCCGTCGCCCAGAAACTTGAGAATCTCACCGCCATTGTCGGAGACGGCCTTGTCGATGACCTCGAAATACCGGTTCGCCAGTTCCACCGTCTCGGCGACCGGCAGGCGGGCGTTCAGGCCGGTCCAGTCACGGATGTCGCTGATCAGGATGGCCGCTTCGATGCTGTCGATATTCCCCCGCGTGATCTGCCCGCCAACCACGCGCCGACCGGTGCGTGGCCCCAGATAGGCTTCGGCCACAGCCATCGACAAGTTCCTCAGACGGTGTACCTCGACAATGGCGGTGATCGCGGCGCCGATCGTGTCGAACCCCTCGATATCCTCGTTGCTGAACCCTTCGGGCCGGTCCGAGACAAACACTAGTATGCCACCGCCTTCGCCGACGAACCTCAGAGGTATGCCGTAGTAATCCGTCGCCCCCCGCTCGCTTAATTCATGAAACGCGACATGATCCTCCGGGGACAAATCCACCAGAGATTGCCTCAGCGGGGCACCTGTTTCGGCAATCCGCGCCAGCGGGCTGCCAACATATTCCTGACGCTGTTCCAGCCCGTGCGTCGCCGCGACGCTGTCAAGCTGATCGCTGTCCCGCTCCCAAACCACGCTCAGTGCGGTGACCAGCGGATGGACCGTGCGGATGGCCAGCCTAATGCGCCATACTGGTGCGCCGGCCTCCAGCATGGCCGATCCCAGCGCCTCAACGATGTGATCAAGATCGGGCAGCATCCGGCCTTCGGACAGCAACCAGTCGATGACTTTGTTTAGCTTCCAGTCCATGGAAGCAAAGGTAACACGAATTCCAACCGCATTACCTGCAATAGTTTGGCTGTTTGGTTGCAGTACCGGCGGTCGTGACCTGTTTGCGTGTCTACCGTCAGCGCAAAAGCACATCCCGGCGTTGTCCGGAAATCCCCTTCAAATCCAAAAGCTCTTCCACCGCGCGATAGTCATCAGAAAGAAATTGACGCAAGTTATGGCGTGCGCAATCGCTCAGATGTTTTTTTTCCAAATCAACGGAAGGCCGGTTTTGATGTTCCCGCTTCACGTCTTCAATATTCAATTCCCGGGCGACTTCGCTGTCCAGAAACTCGGTCGTCAGCACCGAAAAAATCTGATCGGAACGAACGTTCGGTAGTATTTTGGATAGATAGAACGAGATATCCATTCTCAGATGGCCAATAGAGCGGAGATCTTCGACGACCAGGTCATTCAGCGATCCATCGACATAAAGTGCTTCAGCCAGCGCATTCAATGTGCCGTACTTGGCAAGCACCTGATACTCCTGCGATGCCCTGTCCTTTTTGACTTCATCCTCAACAACCAGCTTGTAGCGCCAATTAAAGGCAGAAATGGCGCGGGATATCGGGTTGCGCACCACGATCAGGTACTTTGATCTTGCCAGTACCGGTGGTTCAGCAACGTGCACGCGAATAACCGAAGAAAACTGCTGGTTTACAACCGGGCTGCGCTGAATCGCATCCCACAACGACTGACCGCCGCATTTACCGATATGGATATAGACCAGCTCGTCTTCCTGATCCCTGAACCTTTTGATGCTTGTATTTGGACCCAGCGATTCAAAGATGGGGGATCTGCCGGGGTTTTCGTCTTTTTGCTCTACCATTCTGCCTGCCAGTCCTTTTGTCTGATGGGGGTTCAGGCCGCCAATTCGATCATTCCAAGCGCATCCGCCCGGTCATCAGGGGTTGGGCAAACCCAGATTTGGCTGCGTGTCAGCGCAGAACAACATCACGCTTCGCCCCAGTAATACCTTTCATGTCAAACAACCTTTGTACTGCCTCGTAGTCGTCGTCGAGAAACCGGCGCAAATTTTTCCGAGCAAGGTCACTCAGATACAGCTTTTCCTTGTTCACAGAGTTACGATTCTGATGTTCTTTCCTGACGCGATCAACGCCAAGGTCGCGAGCGATTTCGGCGTCCAGAAACTCGGTCGCCAAAACCAGAGAGATTTGGGTCGCACTTACATTAGGCAGAAGTTCAGACAGGTAAAATGATATGTTCTCGCGGAGGTGGTGGATCGCGCGGAACGCGTCAGCGGCGTCGTTGTCCAAGGCTCCATCTGTATAGAGCTCCTCGGCCAAAGCATTTAGCGTTTTGTATTTGGCAAGAACCGCGTACTCGGTTGATGTTCGGCTGCTCTTGACCTCATCCTCAACCACCAGCTTGTAACGCCAGTTAAATGCCGAGATCGCGCGATCTATCGGATTACGGACGACGACAAGATACTTTGTCCTGGAACGCACTGGTGGTTTCACAACGTGCATTCTCAGAACCGAAGAATACGCTTCGTTCAAAACCGGGCTGCGAACCATTGCATCCCACAAGGATTCACCACCGCATTTGCCAATATGGATGTAAATCAGCACATCTTCGCGATCCGGAATTCCCTGGCGATCTATCGGGGGCCGCAAAGTTTCAAAGTGGGCCGAGGGGCGGACCGCTCCGGTTTGGTTCTCTTCCATTTTGATACCAGTCTGTTTATGGGCGAGATCGCCATGGGTGTATCGTGATGTGCATTTCGGTGCCTAGAGTGTGGCGGCACTCATTACAAGAACCGCCTGTGTTGTGTGCCCCAATGTGAAACTCCAAAAGGCCGACGTGCAATCGTGAAGTCGTTTTTGGCCCGAGGCTTACGTTGGGTGCAGTCAGATGTCTGCGACAGCCTGATAAACAAGACCCTCTTGAACCGTTCGGCATCCGGGTTTATACGCCTCCGGTGGCCCTGTGGGTCCACGAGAATCAACAGCAAGAAACGCCGTGTCTGGCCCATCACGCTTCGGGGTCATGTCCGGCAATGGAGAAGCGATATGAAACTGAACGAACTGCGCGACAATCCCGGCGCCAACCCGAAACGCACCCGCGTTGGTCGTGGCCCCGGTTCCGGCAAAGGTAAAATGGGTGGCCGTGGTATCAAAGGCCAGAAATCCCGTTCGGGTGTGGCCATCAATGGCTACGAAGGTGGCCAGATGCCGCTGTACCAGCGCCTGCCCAAGCGTGGCTTCAACAAGCCGAACCGCAAGGAATTCGCCGTTATCAACCTGGGCCTGATCCAGAAATTCGTCGACGCGGACAAGCTGGACGCATCCGCTGCGATCACCGAGGATGCGCTGGTCGCCTCCGGTCTGGTGCGCCGCAAGCTGGACGGTGTCCGCATCCTGGCCAAAGGCGAAATCAGCGCCAAGGTGAACCTGGAAGTGACCGGTGCTTCGAAAGCCGCTGTTGAAGCGGTCGAGAAAGCGGGCGGTTCACTTACGGTCACAAAAGCCGCTGCGGCAGAGTAAGCGCTTGTGAGCGGGCGAAGACCCGCTTACATAGACCTCAGAGTTTTCCAAGACGCCGCCCGAGCCGGAAAACGGTTCCGGGCGGTGTTTTCATAAGAGAGACCGATTTATGGTATCAGCAGCAGAACAAATGGCAGCCAACACTAGCTGGGCTGCTTTGGGCAAGGCCACCGATCTGCGCAACCGCATCCTGTTCACGCTGGGTTTGCTGATCGTCTATCGTCTGGGCACCTTCATTCCGGTGCCGGGGATCGATGGTCAGGCACTGCGCGAGTTCATGGAGCAGGCGGGGCAGGGCATCGGCGGCATGGTTTCGATGTTCACCGGCGGGGCGCTGGGACGGATGGGTATCTTTGCCCTCGGCATCATGCCCTATATCTCGGCCTCGATCATCGTACAGCTGCTGACTTCGATGGTTCCCGCGCTCGAACAACTCAAGAAAGAGGGCGAGCAGGGACGCAAGAAGATCAACCAATACACCCGTTTCGGCACCGTGGCGCTGGCCACTGTTCAGGCCTATGGTCTGGCCGTTTCGCTGGAATCGGGCGATCTGGCCACCGATCCCGGTCTCTATTTCCGTATGTCGACCATGATCACGCTGGTTGGCGGCACCATGTTCCTGATGTGGCTGGGTGAACAGATCACTGCACGCGGCATCGGTAACGGTATCTCGCTGATCATTTTCGTCGGCATCATCGCCGAGGTTCCGGCGGCACTGGCGCAATTCTTTGCCAGCGGACGCTCGGGCGCCATCAGCCCTGCAGTGATCGTTGGTGTGATCGTCATGGTCATCGCGGTCATCACCTTCGTGGTGTTCATGGAACGCGCCCTGCGCAAGATCCATATCCAGTACCCGCGCCGCAACGTAGGCATGAAAGTCTATGAGGGCGGCTCCAGCCACCTGCCGGTCAAAGTGAACCCGGCAGGCGTGATTCCGGCGATCTTTGCCAGCTCGTTGCTGTTACTGCCGGTCACAATCTCGACTTTCTCGTCGGGGGCTGCAAATGGTCCGATCATGTCGTGGCTGCTGGCCAACTTTGGCCCCGGTCAGCCGCTCTATCTGTTGTTCTTCGCGTCGATGATCGTGTTCTTCGCCTACTTCTACACGTTCAACGTGTCGTTCAAACCGGACGATGTGGCGGATAACCTGAAAAAGCAGAACGGCTTTGTTCCGGGCATCCGCCCCGGCAAGAAAACCTCGGAATATCTGGAATACGTGGTCAACCGCGTGCTGGTACTGGGCTCGGCGTATCTGACGGCGGTCTGTCTGCTGCCGGAAATCCTGCGCGGTCAGTTCGCCATCCCGTTCTATTTTGGCGGCACCTCGGTTCTGATCATCGTCTCTGTGACCATGGATACCATCCAGCAGGTCCAGAGCCATCTGCTGGCGCATCAATACGAAGGGCTTATCGAAAAGTCCCAGCTGCGCGGCAAGGGTAAGAAACGCAGCAGGAAGGGACCCGCTCGTCGATGAACATCATTCTTCTGGGCCCCCCGGGGGCAGGTAAGGGCACGCAGGCGCGCCATTTGGTTGACACCCGCGGCATGATCCAGCTGAGCACCGGCGACATGCTGCGCGAGGCGCGTACCAGTGGCACGGAGATGGGCAACAAGGTTGCGGCGATAATGGACGCGGGTAAGCTGGTCACCGACGAGATCGTGATTGGCCTGATCGAAGAGAAGCTGACCACCGAGAAAGGTGCCGGTTTCATCTTTGACGGCTTCCCGCGCACACTTGCACAGGCCGACGCCCTGGCGGCGCTGCTGACCAAACTGGGCCAGTCGCTGCACACAGTGATCGAAATGCGCGTCGATGACGAAGCGCTTGTTGACCGGATCACCGCGCGCTCGACCTGCTCCGGTTGCGGTGAGGTCTATAACGACCACACCAAGCCGATTCCGGCCGATGGCGTCTGCACCAATTGCGGCCAGAAAAAAGAGTTCATCCGCCGTGCAGATGACAACGAAGACAGTCTGCGCACCCGCCTGATGGAATACTACAAAAAGACCTCTCCGCTGATCGGCTATTACTATGCCAAGGGCGATCTGCGCCCGGTCAACGGGCTGGCCGATATCAGGGAAGTGACTGCCTCGATCGAGGCTATCCTGGGATGAATCCGGTAAGGGCTTGACGCCACCGCCAAAAGCCCATATCGACCCCCATCCCCTTGGGGAATCAACACCGCCTGCGGGATTCGTCCCGTTTGCATCGACTACCTCGTACAAATGCTGGATTCTCTGGCGTCACTGCCAAGATCAAGCGTTGTGAAAAAAGGTTCCGGAGTTACGGAACCGCAACGAAAAAGGAAAGTGACACGTGGCACGTATTGCCGGCGTAAACATCCCGACTGCCAAGCGGGTACCTATCGCCCTCACATATATCACCGGAATCGGCAACACCTCGGCTAACGCGATCTGCGAAGCCGTAGGCATCGACGTAACCCGTCGTGTGAACGAACTGAGCGATTCCGAAGTTCTGGCCATCCGCGAACACATCGACGCAAACTACACCGTCGAAGGCGACCTGCGCCGTGAAGTGCAGATGAACGTCAAGCGCCTGATGGATCTGGGCTGCTATCGCGGTCTGCGTCACCGCCGCAACCTGCCGGTTCGCGGTCAGCGTACCCACACCAACGCTCGTACCCGCAAAGGCCCCGCAAAGGCCATTGCCGGTAAGAAGAAATAAGGGAGGGTCTGACTGATGGCACGTGACAAGACACGCGTTAAACGCAAAGAGCGTAAGAACATCGCATCGGGCGTTGCCCATGTGAATTCGACCTTCAACAACACCAAGATCCTGATCTCGGACGTACAGGGCAACGCCATCTCGTGGTCGTCTGCCGGTACCATGGGTTTCAAGGGATCGCGCAAGTCGACACCCTATGCCGCCCAGATGGCTGCAGAAGATGCCGGCAAGAAGGCGCAGGACCACGGTGTCAAGACGCTGGAAGTCGAAGTTCAGGGCCCCGGTTCGGGTCGTGAATCGGCACTGCGCGCGCTGGCTGCAGTGGGCTTCAACATCACGTCGATCCGCGACGTGACGCCGATTGCCCACAATGGCTGCCGCCCGCCGAAGCGCCGCCGCGTCTAAGCGAACGCAATTTTAAGCTGGGGCCGTGTCACGATGCGCGGCCCCGGTTCGCCGTTTTGAAACCTCGGGCGTCTGAGCCTTTTCTGGACATGGGGCGCAGACAGGAATGGAGGGATTACATGATCCATAAGAATTGGGCAGAATTGATCAAACCGACCCAGCTTGACGGCAAGCCGGGCAATGATCCTGCGCGCAAGGCCACCCTGGTTGCCGAACCGCTGGAGCGTGGTTTTGGCCTGACTCTGGGCAACGCGCTGCGTCGCGTTCTGATGAGCTCGCTGCAGGGTGCCGCCATCACCAGCGTTCAGATCGACAACGTATTGCACGAATTCTCGTCGGTTGCGGGCGTTCGTGAAGACGTCACCGACATCATCCTGAACCTCAAGCAGGTCGCCCTGCGCATGGAAGTCGAAGGCCCCAAGCGCCTGTCGATCAATGCCAAGGGTCCCGCAGTTGTCACCGCCGGTGACATCAGCGAAAGCGCCGGCATCGAGGTTCTGAACCGCGATCACGTCATCTGCCACCTGGACGATGGCGCCGACCTGTTCATGGAACTGACCGTCAATACCGGCAAAGGCTACGTTTCGGCTGAAAAGAACAAGCCCGAAGATGCACCCATCGGCCTGATCCCGATCGACGCGATCTATTCGCCGGTGAAAAAGGTTGCCTATGACGTTCAGCCGACCCGTGAAGGTCAAGTTCTGGACTATGACAAGCTGACCCTGAAGATCGAAACAGATGGTTCGATCACGCCAGAAGACGCGTTGGCCTTTGCCGCACGCATCCTGCAGGACCAGCTGTCGATCTTCGTCAACTTCGACGAGCCGGAATCGGCTGGCCGCCAGGACGAAGACGATGGTCTGGAGTTCAACCCGCTGCTGCTGAAGAAAGTGGACGAGCTGGAACTGTCGGTCCGTTCGGCAAACTGCCTGAAGAACGACAACATCGTTTATATCGGCGATCTGATCCAAAAAACCGAAGCCGAGATGCTGCGCACCCCGAACTTCGGCCGCAAATCGCTGAACGAGATCAAAGAAGTGCTGTCCGGCATGGGTCTGCACCTCGGCATGGATGTCGAGGACTGGCCGCCCGACAACATCGAAGATCTGGCGAAGAAATTCGAAGACGCGTTCTAAGCGCGTCTTCCCCAATGCCCGGGCTGCCGGGGACCATATGGGCACTTCCGCCCCAAGGAGAGCCGGTGACACGCATCGCCGGCCAGACAAAGCAAAACGCGAAAGAAGGAACTAGAAAATGCGTCACGCACGTGGTTACCGCCGCCTGAACCGTACTCATGAGCACCGTAAGGCGCTGTTTGCGAACATGGCTGGCTCGCTCATCGAGCATGAGCAAATCAAAACAACTCTGCCGAAGGCAAAAGAACTGCGCCCGATCATCGAAAAGCTGGTCACTCTGGGCAAGCGCGGCGACCTGCACGCTCGTCGTCAGGCCGCAGCACAGCTGAAAGAAGACAAAGACGTCGCAAAGCTGTTCGAAGTTCTGGGCCCCCGCTACGCCGAGCGTCAGGGCGGTTATGTCCGCATCCTGAAGGCAGGCTTCCGCTATGGCGACATGGCTCCGATGGCGATCATCGAATTCGTTGATCGCGACGTCGACGCCAAGGGCGCAGCTGACAAGGCACGCGTCGCAGCTGAAGAAGCGGCTGCTGACGAAGAATAAGAAAGCCCGGCTTTCTGAATTGACCCCTGCGTCCCGGACGCAGGGGTATTTTTGTTGCGGAACAAAAACAGGTGGGGATTGTTCTAGTTGCCTTCCGCTTTGTGAATGTTGTCCTCTGACGCGCCTGCGGACAGGTCAGCATCGGAAAAGGCAGGTGTTTCCGGCAATTCCAGATGCAGGGACGACGTGTGGTCGATCTCCGTTTGCCCCCTTGTCAACGTATAGTCCAGAACGTGCCCTCCGGTCCTGAGGTCATTGGAAATAAAGTGCAGGTGATAACCGGGAACTCCAATCCCCACGGCGTAATCGGGACAACGAAATCCAAGAATGGTGCCGTCCACGTCGTCCAATTCAAACTCGGCCTGTGTTTTCACGACTTCAAGCAAGGGTTTGTAGGGTCGTTCCTGCCGAAGCACGTTTCGATACCTGATATACTTGATCCGGCCGGTAAAGCGGATTGCGTAAAACAGGTTCCGCTCTGCCGCCCTTTCGTCCATCTGGCTTTCAAATTCTGGCTTGTCGGTCTCAACGTTCAGTTCAAATGACTCCGTCGGCTGGAAATTGATGACGGCCGCATAAGGCGTAAGATCGCTATCCTTTGCCCTATTGGCTTTACCTTCACCGTCCAGACGATAGGCGACGCCGTCCAATACAATCATTTCGCCATCTAAAGCGTTGAACGTACCCAATCCAAAATTACCATGTTCGAGCAGCTCTTTAACCGACACCGTGCCGTCGTAGACCCCTTGCATAATCGCGCTGAGCAGCGAGGCCTGATAATATTCGTGAGCGTTGTCTCCCGCGCCTGATCGCCTTGCCTGATGGTGGCTGGCGACCGCGGTTGCAAAGGTCAGTTCCCGATCCTGATGCATGAGGTGTTCTCTCTCACGTTTAACGGTGTTGTGAATAATGTCTTGCACCGTACCCGATTGAAACTGAGTGCGGTACCGCGTGTGTGGCTTGATCCCTTGCATTCCGGGCTACAGCCCCGCATATCCGTCTGGCGACGTCGTCGGAGGGGTGTTTATGCTGCGAATCCTGATTTCCCTTTTGTTGCTTGCAGGGGTGGCCAATGCCGAAACCCGGGTGCCAACGTCGCAGGCTGAAATCAGTCTTGGTTTTGCGCCGGTGGTCAAGCAGGCGTCTCCGGCGGTGGTCAACATCTATGCCAAGATTGTGCGTCAGGGCCGCGTAAACCCGTTGTTTTCCGATCCATTCTTTCAGGATTTCTTTGGCAAAGGCTTTGGAACGCCCCGCCCGCGGGTTCAGAATTCGCTGGGCTCGGGGGTTATCCTGTCCGGGGATGGCTATGTGGTGTCGAATTACCATGTGGTTGGCATGGCGTCAGAGATTCAGGTCGTCACCACCGACAGGCGTGAATTCACCGCCGAGGTGGTTCTTGGGGATGAGGAAAGCGATATCGCCATTTTGCGCCTGCATGAGGCCAGCGGGCTGCCCTATCTGAAGCTTCGCAATTCAGACCGCGTGGAGGTGGGCGAACTGGCATTAGCGATCGGCAACCCATTCGGTGTCGGCCAGACCGTCTCGTCGGGCATCGTGTCGGGGCTGGCCCGATCCGGGACTGCGACAGGCAATGCGCGCGGATACTTCATCCAGACCGATGCGCCAATCAATCCGGGCAATTCGGGCGGCGCGCTGATCGACGTGAATGGCGACCTGATCGGGATCAACACCTCGATCCTTAGTCGTTCGGGTGGATCGAACGGTATCGGGTTCGCTATTCCCGCCAATCTGGTTGGCGCCTTTCTGCGTCAGGCACAGGACGGGAATGACAGTTTTGTCAGCCCTTGGGCGGGAATGGCCGGGCAGCATATGAGCGCCGATATTGCAGATTCACTTGGGCTTTCGCTGCCCGAAGGCGTTGTGATTTCCGATCTGCACCAACTCAGCCCGCTGGCTGAGGCCGGGTTCCGGGTGGGAGATGTCGTTACGCATGTGGACGGAGAAGAGGTCAATTCCCCGGCAGAGATGAAATTCCGCATGTCCATCTCTGGAATTGGTGGAACGTCGGTTTTGTCCCGGCTGCGTGGTACTGACCGTGATGAAGTAGAGGTTGCGCTGATTGTCGCGCCGAATACCCCACCAGCCGAGGAAACGGTTCTGGATGATGGTACGGTGTTACCGGGACTGACCGTGGCGCGGGCAAATCCTGCATTGATTTCAAAGATGGGTCTGCTGCTGTCACAGGCGGGTGTGGTTGTGGTCGATCCGGGCCCGTACGGCGCGCGCGCAGGCCTGCGACGCGGCGATGTTCTGAGCGAGGTCAATGGAAAGGACATGCAGCGACCGCGCGACGTGGTTCGGGCGCTGACCGATCCGGGCCGCCGGGTACAGCTCGAACTGTTGCGTCGAGGCCGGCCTTTGTCATTGCGATTCAGAATCTGAGGCATGGCTGACCTGCCCATAAGGTTTTGCGCAGAAATCCTGTGAGGGGGTAACCATAGCCGCAGTTTTCCTAATTGGTTCGGCGGAGCTTTCTGCCGACCAGATAAACTGTCGCCAATACTGCCAGCACGGACTGACTACTCGGCATCTCTGTGCGGCATACTCGCAGGAAGTGGGCGCGAAGGATCACACTGAAATCGGGATTTGGCGTTGGCGTTAACCTCGCTGAAAAAATTCTGGTTGGCCACCAATAAGGCTTGACTCTCCTGTAAAATAACCGACTAAAAGGATCAGATAAATAATCCCGACATTTTTAGTCGGTTGTGAATAAGAGGGACACCCCATGCTTAAGCCCATACTGAAACTCACTTCGGCGCTTGTCGTTACAACGCTCGCCGGTGGGGCAGCTCTTGCAGATCAGGCCTACGGCCCTTTTCCCGTCACCCTGAAAGGTTATGAGGGCGACAAAACCAACTCTGTGTCCTATTCCGGTCAGATCGCACGCCACGTGCTGCATGACAGCCTGAAAAAGGCGGCAGGCAAGGGCGACGGTGGCAACAACGCAGCCGAGGTTGAAGCGCTGATGCTGGCCTACTTCAACGGATCCGATGAAGATCTGGCCATTATCGCTCCGGCGTCAAAGGATGGTTTCCCGGTCAAGCAATCGACCGTGAATGAGATTTCCAAAGGCAAGAACATCTCGGGCAAGTTCTACAAAGGCGCAATGAATGCATGGCCTGGCAACCAGTCCGGCGTAGATGTTGCACTGCAGATGATCAAGATGGCGGCGTCTTCGAACCAGGGCTATGACCCGGTAAACGGCATGGACTGGGGTCAGCTGATCTCGAAATTCACGCTGGGTGCGATGGCGTATAATCAGGCGGTCGACAATTATCTCGATGAGAAGTTGGAAGCCGACAACAAGCCCAACAATGAGCCCTACAAAGAGGGTGCACATTACACAGGCAAAGAACATGTTTGGGACGAAGCATTTGGCTATTTCGGCGCTGCTGCGCATTCGGCCAACCTGTCACCCGAGCAGAACTATGGTGTGTCCAAGCAGAAAGACATGGCCGCTGCCGATGCAAACGGTGATGGCGTCATCGACCTGAAGACCGAAATGGTCTTTGGTCCAGCCTACTATGCCGCAGGTGCTGACAAAGGTGGCAACAAGAACACCCAGTACATGACCACCATCTTCAACGCGTTCCGTGACGGTCGTGCGCTGATCGCGTCGGCCAATGGTGAGGCGCTGACCGATGAGCAGCGCGCCGAGCTGAAGAACTATGCCGATATCATCGAAACCAACTGGGAAAAGACACTGGCGGAAGCCACGTTCAAATATGCCGGTTCGGTCTACAAGGACATCGACAAGATCAAATCGGGCGAGGACAGCGACAAGGCGCTGCGCAACTATGCCAAGCACTGGGGTGAACTCAAGGGCTTCTCGATGGCGCTCCAATCGGGCAAGAACAACCTCGGTGCGACTGCTATCGATCTGAACTGGCTGATCGGTTTTGGCCCCGCGATGCCCGATGGAAAGATGGTGTCCGACATCGATGCCAACGGCAACTTTGTTCGCGACCGCGAGATGACGCTGGATGACTATCAGGTCAACATGCTGAAAGTTCAGAAATTGTTGATCGACACGTTCGGCATCGAATCTCGCGCCAATGACGCAACAGCCGATTTGGCGGCGCTGGCTGAAAAGCTGGGCGAGAACGCTTCGGCGGAAAACGACTAAGGGTCTGTTGATCCCCCCGGCGGCGCGGCTAAAACGCCGCCGGGACACTGGCCGAAAGGCATCATTTGGAAATTCTCGATCACATAGGCTCTGTTTTTGCGGATTTTTCCAACCCAAAGAAGCGTGTCTTCTTTGGGTATCTGTTTTTGACTGTCCTGATCGCGCTGCTCTGGTTGGTGGCGGTGCGCGGATCATCGGTCAAACTGGCGCTGCGGCAGGTCTTTGACCGCAGGATTCTGTTTTCGGCCTCGGCCATTGCGGACTACAAGATTTTTGTGATCAACCGCGTGTTCACACTGTTCATTTCACCGCTTCTGCTATCGCAATTGGCGATCGCAACTGCCCTGTACTATGCGCTGCATGACGTTGACTTCCTGCGGCGAGGCGTGTTTTCGGATGCCCCGACGGGTGTGATTGTCGCGCTGTTCACTGCGACGATCTTTATCGTCGATGATTTCACCAAGTATCTGGTGCACCGCTGGATGCACCGCTGGCCGCTGCTTTGGGCCATTCACAAGACCCACCATTCCGCTGAAACCCTGACACCGATCACGGTCTACCGTACTCACCCGCTAGAAGGTATCCTGTTCGGCATGCGCAGCGCCGTGGCGCAGGGCACAACAATGGCAGTGTTTCTGTTCTTCTTCGGCAATGCCGTGGATTTGTATACGGTACTGGGCGTCAACGTCATGTCCTTTGTCTTCCATGTGACGGGATCGAACCTGCGGCACTCACATGTCGCGATCCGGTACTGGCCGTGGCTGGAGCATGTCCTGATCTCTCCGGCGCAGCATCAGGTGCATCATTCCATCGCGCGCGAACATCACGACAAGAACTTTGGTGTGGCTTTGGCGATTTGGGACTGGCTGTTCGGTTCGCTGCATTTGTCGGAGCAGGACAGCCAGCTTAAGTTTGGTTTGCAACCGAACGAAGCACACGCATCGAACATTATGGATATCTACCTGCGCCCGTTTGTCGATATGGCGCGGATTGTGCGGCGCAGAACGAGCAAATGGCGCGAAAGTATCGAGTGGCGGTCCCTGCGCAATCGCTAACGGTCATGAGTGCAGATAACCCGGCACGGTGCGCAGACCTTTAGAGGCAGGTTCTCTGTAGCTCCTTCTAATCAAATGGGAATCGTCAGGTAGCAAGGTAACACCTTGAAAGCATGTCTTTTGTCCGCGCTTTTGGGAACATGCCCGACAAGTGATAGAATTGCGGGTACCAAGGTTTGTTCCAAGCCGGATCGGGAACAGCAAGGGAGACCTGAGATGAAGGGCGACAAAAAGGTAATCGAATATCTGAACAAGGCGCTTCGGCATGAGTTGACGGCGGTCAGCCAATACTGGTTGCACTATCGCCTTCAGGACGATTGGGGACTTGGCAGCATGGCCAAGAAAAGCCGCGAGGAATCCATTGAGGAGATGGAGCATGCGGACAAGCTGATCGAGCGGATCATTTTTCTTGAAGGACATCCAAACCTGCAAAAGCTGGACCCGCTGAAGATCGGAGAGAACCCGCGTGAATCGCTGGAATGCGATCTGGCCGCAGAGCAAAGCGCCCGGGCCCTGTACAAAGAGGCACGGGATGTCTGCAAGGACGCGGGTGATTATGTTTCGATGGGATTGTTCGAGGAATTGATGTCAGACGAAGAGGGTCACATAGACTTTCTTGAGACGCAGCTTGACCTTTACGATCGGGTCGGTCCTGAACTCTTTGCTCAGCTTAATGCAACCAAAATGGAAGACGCAGACTGAACCGATTTTGAGGCGCAGAGTTGATCGTCATCTGCGAAGACGGCCAGAGTCGGGGCAAAGTTGATTGCGCCGACTGTGGAAACTGATGGTTTGAGGTTCGCCGGTTGGGAAATCCTTCGGACGAGAAAACTCTGATCACATCCGGACCGTTACTTCAGCCAGAAATTTTCTCTGGTCGATAAGGACATGTCCTACGTCGCCCGGTCGCAGATGATCGGGCATTATCTGCCACTCACGATCCTGTCTGATGCCCGGCAGTTTCAAGTTGCCGAAAGGTAGCATTACTCTGGAGAAGGCGGTCGTAAGTTCCCAAGCCGACGATGCGGTCGGAATCCAACACAACTATATGGTCGCAATATCTGACAGTGCTTGGCTGCAAAATTCAGGACACCCGCTTTTGCCAGATTCCTGATGTCAGCGCCTGCGGCCTGTGCGCCTGTCGCAGCCGTTCGGCTGATCAAGGCAAGGGTTGTACAGATCACTCTTTCACTGGTGACACTGCCCGCTGGTAGAGATGCCATGTGGTGTGACCAAGGATCGGCAATGTGAAGATCAGCCCCAGAAACGCCGGAACCATCGACAACAGAACGGTGACCGAGATAATTGCCGCCCAGCCGAGCATGACCACCGGGTTTTCCGTGACGACGCGAATGGACGTTAACATGGCAGACACGAAATTGGTTTCCCGGTCGAGCAGCATGGGCATGGCAACAACGGTTACCGAGAACAGAACAGCCGACAGGAACGCGCCGGCACAGGTGCCAACAGCAAGGAAGGTCCAGCCCTGAGGTGTGAAGAATACGGTGTTCAAGAACCCCTCGAAATCCGAGAAAGACGCATTTTGAAGGGTGATCGCCAGCCAAAGCCGAACCTGATAAATCCACACCCAGAAAATGAACAGGGTAACAAAGGCCATCCAGCCCATTTCGCGTTTGCGTTGATTGGCCATGACGGTAAGGATTTCCGACCAGCCGAAACTTTCCCCGTTCTGTAACCGGCGTGACATTTCATAAAGCCCGGCCGCGGCGAAAGGTGCGACCAGCGGAAACCCTACAATGGCGGGAATGATCATCCAGATCTTGCCGAGCCAGACCAGGCTCCAAACAAGCAGAATACCGAAAACCGCATAGAACAGGCCGAAGAACCCACTCATGACGGGGCGAGCCAGAAAGTCGGAAAATCCAGCCTTCAGTGACGCAGTAATATCCCCTGCAGTCACTTTGTTGATCTTGGGCAGTCCCTGCTGCTGTGGCGTCAGATTGTCCGGTGGTGTGGAACCTGCGGTTTTGAATGTCATGACACACTCCTCCCAAAGCATGGCACTGTGCTGGTCCGCTTTCCATCAGGCGCAGCGGCGAAGCAGACATTTCTTTAACGTATTCAAGTTTGCATCAGATGACGCATCGCGGCAAGGAGGGAGTATGGTAGCCAAATCTGCATTCACCCACTTTGACACCCTGAAAGTGCCTCGGATGGCGTAACCATCCGAAGCCTTTAGAGAAGATGAAACTGAGATAGCGTAAACCGTCGCAACGACCCTCGAACCATCAGACATTTCAACCTTGCAGACCGAGCGTCTTCGACCCCCGGGAGGTACTACAACCAGCCCATCTTATAGTGGTGGTGATCAAAGGTCAGATGTTGCCCGCAACCTGCCAGTCCCGAGCGGTGGTGGCGATAAAGTGCCCGCCAATACGGCTGAATAGCAACACCTTCGTCCTGTATCAATTTCTGGATTTTTGCCATCACTTCGCGGCGCTGATCCGCATCGGCAATGGCAAGTGCCTCGTCTAGCAATGCGTCGAACTCCTCGTTTTCCCATCCGAACTCGTTCCAGGCCTCACCCGAGCGATAGGCTACGTTCAGGATTTGCACCGCAAGGGCGCGATGGTTCCAGTTCGTTGCCGAGAACGGGTATTTGGTCCAGTCGTTCCAGAAGGTAGATCCGGGCAGTACCGTGCGTTTGACCTTGATCCCTGCGTCACGCAATTGGGCAGCGACCGCATCGCAGGTGTTTTTGCGCCAGTCATCGTCGATCGAGATCAACTCGTGCTCGAAATCGGCCATTCCGGCCTCTTCCATCAACTGCTTGGCTTTGGCCGGATCGAATTCCGGTGGCTGCAATTCGGCATAGGCTGGATGTACCGGCGCGACATGGTGGTTCTCGGCCGGGGCGCCCAGATTGTTGTACCCCAGTTCAAGGCAGATAGCATTGTCCACCGCCAGGGCCAGCGCGCGGCGCACACGGACATCCTCATAGGGACGCTTACCGTTGACCTCGGCCAACTGGTTGGGACGAACCACCAGGGTCGAGGCGGTCACAACCTCGGATTTCTCCAGTCCAAGATCGTCGAGGATGGCGATATACTCGCCCACGGATTCATGCAGCATGTCAACTTCTTCGGCGTCGATGGCCGCAATCCAGGCGGATGGGTCCGTGCCAAAATCCAGATATTCTATGCGGTCCAGGTAAGGGCCACCATAAACTTCGGTTCCCCACCAGACATGATCCGGCACTTGCTCTAGGACACATTTTTCACCAACCGCATATTCAACGATTTTGTATGGCCCTGTGCCGATATTGTTTAGCAGGTCGTTGGTGTCGAAACCGGCGTGAATAATCTGCGCCGGATAGTCCGCCATAGCCGGGATCAGTGAGATGTCGGGACGCGGCAGATTCAGTTTGACGGTCAGATCATCGACTACCTGAACACTGCCCGCAATGGCCTTGTCGGTTTCCTTGTCTACCAGCGTCGCCATTCGACCGGCCATCGAATTGCCTTCTACGGTCTTGTCGCACCAGCCTTCGATATTGCGAGCCACATCGGCGGCGGTGAAGGGATCGCCATTGTGCCATTTCACACCGGGGCGGACATTGAGCGTGTATTCCGTGGCGGTGTCGTTCACTTCCCAGCTATCCAGCAACATGCCCCGGAACGATCCGTCATTGTTGTATTCAACAAGATATTCGAAAGTTCCCCTGGTGATATTGCCGATTTGGGACCAGTCATAAACGCGAGGTTCTTTCAGCCCTTTAACATCCATCTGTATCCGCAAAGTACCACCCTGTTGCGGCGTCGCTTCCTGTGCCTGTGCTGGATTGGGTTCGCCCAGCAGGCCATAGGCAGCACCGGCGCTAAGACCAAGCGCGGTGGAACGCGCGAGAAAATCGCGCCGGGTGATCTTGCCGTCGCGCAATTCGCGCGCATGCATTTCAGCGGCGGGGTGCAATTGGTGCTTTGTTTGATTTGGTAACATAGGGATCTCCGTGTGTTGGTCTGAGCGGGCGTGTTTCAGTAGGTTGCAAGAGATGGTCCGCCAGCTTGTGCCGCGGGCGGGAATTCATGCTCCATTCGCTCAATTAGGTTTTGTTTTCTGGCGCTGAATTCCGGGTCGAAGAACAGGTTGACGTGCTCGCCCGGGTCCTTGCGCAGATCGAACATCTCTCCCCATTCCAGGTTCCCGGGATAGATCGTAATGCGCCAGTCTTCGGTCAGAAGGGTCTGGTTGTAAGTGTCCATACGAGTGCGGGGATGGTATTCGGCAAACAGAGCCTCGCGGCTGGACGCATCCGGTTTCGAAAGTAGCGGCATGAACGAGTGCCCGTCCGTTGGCTGCGACCGAAGATCCAGATGATCCTGCAGTGTCGCGCGCAAATCCAGATGGCTGGTGATGGTATCCCGTTCACCCGGTGTTATCCCCGGGCCTGCCATGATCAACGGAACATGCAGCAGCGATCTGTAGGGGCTCGGGCCTTTGCGGATCAATCCGTGATCGCCCAGCAGTTCTCCGTGGTCCGAGGTAAAGACGATCAGCGTGTCATCTGTCAGGCCGCACGTTTCAAGCTGGGCGATCAACCGTCCGACGCAGTCGTCAATCATCGATACCATTCCATAGGTGTGGGCGATGGCCTGACGTAATGAGGTGTCCGAAAACCGCGTCGTCGTCTGCATGAACCCCTGTTCGCGCGGGGGGCCGGGATTGCGCAGGAAATCCACATAGCTCTTGCCGGATTCCTCACGATCGCCGTCCAGTATGTACGAAGGCATGGCGGACAGTTCGTCCGGCTTCAATGCTGGTGCCGGTACGTCACTGGGGTCGTACATATCGCACCATGGAGCAGGCGGTGAGAATGGGTGATGCGGATCTGGATAGGAGACAAACAGGAAAAAGGGTTGTTCCGTGTCCTGCGTCTGAACGAAATCACACGCCCTGTCGGTGATCCAGGTATTGTAGTGAAGCTCGGATGGGATCGCGGATTTCCAGACCTCATCCATGTCTTCGGCCTGTGGTTCCAATGCATTTTCAGGCAGATACAACGCCGCCGCCTCCGGCGCGGTCTTGTTCAGCCATTGTGCGTAATGCCCACCTTCTGTGGCACTTACGGATTCACCGATCAGAATATCCACGGTGTCGAAACCATAGAAGGGGCCGTTCCAGTTTTCGCTTTCCGGTAAATCCCAAAAGGCATTTGAATCCGGCATTGCGTGTTCAGGCCCGGCCAGGATCGGTTGAAAATGGAACTTCCCGACCCCATGCGTGCAATAACCTGCCTCTTTCAGGTCATGGGTGATCAGCGGCAGGTCACCGGGCAAGGCAACTCCGTTGCGGGTCAGGCCGTGATTGCGAGCGTAGAGGCCGGAAAACAATGTCGAGCGGCTGGGCGAACAGATCTGATGCGGGGTGAAATGTTGCCGAAACACGGCGCCACGTGCCGCGAGCGTGTCGATATTCGGAGTTTTGACGACCGGATTTCCAGTACAGCCCAGACTGTCGGCCCTTTGCTGATCGGTCATGATCAGGATGATATTTTTCGGCATCGGTACAGCCCACATTAAGGATGTGCAAAAGCGTAGCGATGAAAGTACATTCAGAAAAATAGTACTTTTTGCCTATGATATTTGTATAACGAATACCATGTTTACTCAGAAGCAGTTAGCCGTGTTCCGGGCCGTCATGCAGACCGGATCAGTTTCAGCAGCCGGGCGGCGCATGAACCTTTCTCAACCCAGTGTCAGCCGAATCCTTGGCGATTTGGAAAGGCAGTTTGGGGTGCCCCTGTTTCAACGCAAAAGCAAAGGCGTTTCACCAACGCCAGAGGCCGAAGCGTTCCTTGAAGAAGTCGAACGGAACTATTTGGTTCTGGCGAACCTGGAAGAGGCTGCCGCACAAATCGCCCGAAAGGAGCGTGGGACGTTATCGATCGCAACCATTACGGCAGCGTCATTGGAAATCGTGCCCCGCGCCCTCGCTCGACTTCAGGTCGCTGAGAAAAACATCAAGGTGGTCTGGCAGGTGAAATCCTCAAAGTGGGTGCTGGATTTCGCACGCTCCGGAACACTCAGAACCGGCTTTGCGAATGTTCTGCACATACCATCCGGGATGAAAGTTCTTCACGAAGGCGCACTGCCCCATATGTGCTTTGTGCCCGCTGGCCACCCGCTTAACTCAATACAGGATCCTTTGTCGTTGCGCGATCTGCGCCCCTATCCGGTTATTGGATTGCTGGGGCAAGTCCAGGATGAGCTGATGCTGCGCAACATCGGCAAAAACGTGCATTCAACTATGACTGCCGAGACGTCGCTGGCTGCACTCACCCTCAGCCAGCACTGTGAAGGCCTACCCATTATCGATGCCTTTACGGCCCACTACTGGCAGAAGAACAATGATGGGCAGGCCAGAGTTGTTGAGGATTTGCCGCACTACAGGTTTGCGGTGTTTGAACCTTTGGGGATCAATGCATCCATGATAGACCGCGAATTTCAAACTTGTCTTCTGGAAGAGGTCGAAAAGATTCGAGAGTGGTCAGATTTCGTGTCCAGGCCATCCCGAGGTTGATGAAATATTCTCTCCCGATCACCCGGAGAATTGCTGCGCAGAATACTGCTTTCTGGCATCGGTTGCCTCGCGGGCACCGAGCTTATTCTGAAAGAACGCATTGACGCCGGCACATTGGTTCTCGCCCGATTGTCCAGCCGAAGCTTAGCATCAGAGAATTGAGCGGTCGCCCGGCAACCTTTACCTTTGAAGCTGTGCGTCAGCTCTTTTGGAACTGGATGGAACCTGACCGACTTACGTTCTATCGAATTCAAGGATTTCCCTTTGAACCCTCCCTTAAGCAGATATCTTCTGCTTCGGAGTGGAGGTTAAAGCAGCCAAACTCCAACTTGTTTCGGGCAACACCCAGCCAACAAACATAGAGGGTCTTTTTGGCTCATTCGGCGGATCAAAGTCAGCGCAGTGGAAAAACGTTGCAGTTCAGGCCTATTCTTTGGATGCTAAATGCATCGCAAACGTTCTCGTAAATGCTAACAGCCGACAGAGCGGCGTGCAAAGCAGTCAATCTAGGTAAGACCGGGATAACATGGCGCTTGAGGATCCCTTCACAGACCTCAAAATAAGAACTCAGCGGACTGGGTTTTACAAAGGATATAGTCTTCCGATTGCGCTGGTGAGCAAGTTCTCGGTTTCCCTGCTGGTCCTTTGGGCGCTGGTGTGGCCACTATCTGCGAACGATACCCTGCGTTCTTGGAAGTCGGGAATGTTGTCCGAGTTCAATACCTTCTACAATCTCTCCGTTGGATTGTTTGTATTCTTCCTATTTCTTATAGCATTCATTCCTTCAACCGGACGAATGCGGCTGGGTGTAGAAGATGAGAAACCCGAATTTTCGAACTTCTCTTGGTTTTCAATGATGTTTGGAGCGGGGCTTGGCGTGGGTCTCATGGTCTATGCAACTGCTGAACCACTTGGCCTATGGGAAACCAACCCATTGACCGTTTCCGGGGAAGTCACCCCCAAGAGCGAAGAGGCGATTGAAGGGGCTTATCGCTATACGTTTTTGCACACTGGTTTTCACGCTTGGGCAATATACGTAGTCACCGGTCTAAGCCTCGCCTATTACGCATTTACCAGGGGCATGCCGCTGACGATCCGAACTGCTTTGACCCCGTTGCTCGGCGAATACTCAAACGGTCTTGCAGGTCATGTAATCGATATTCTCGGCGTCGTGGCAACGATACTCGGCGTGGCGGTAACGATCGGATATGGCGTTTCTCAATTGGTAGATGGTGCGTTTCTGATTACCGGTGCGAATTGGCTTGTGGAGAATGCGACAACAACAATAAAGCCTTCGACCAACGGCCTTATCACGGCGTTGGTAGTTGTCATGACGATGTCGACACTCTCTGCCGTCTCTGGCGTGGGGCGCGGTGTCAAATACCTGTCAAATATTAATCTTCTCTTTTCGCTGGTTTTACTGGCGGTTTTTATTGTTTATGGCTCATTCGCATTTGCGGCGACGACCTATGCTACGGCCCTGGTTGACTATATCAAAAACTTCATCCACCTGAGTTTCCAAACGTTTCTCCCGATTTCCGAAGTTGAGTTTGCATCCGTATTACCAGCTGAGGCGGCCCCCTTTGTCGGAGAGCTCTTCCCAGGTGCGACTGACCCTTGGGGAACAAAA
The DNA here is from genome assembly GCF_056537885.1 of Ruegeria sp. BJ6. Classification (NCBI taxonomy): domain Bacteria; kingdom Pseudomonadati; phylum Pseudomonadota; class Alphaproteobacteria; order Rhodobacterales; family Roseobacteraceae; genus Ruegeria; species Ruegeria sp. BJ6. The sequence goes on from NZ_JBQFSG010000003.1 coordinate 283,417, forward strand.
GCAACCTTTCTTGAAGGTTTGAGCAATGATACCGCCGGTCTTTCCGATGCAACCAAGACTGCAGCCTATGACGCGGGCACACGAGGTAGGTTGTTCGGATGGCAGGCGGGGTGGACTACATTTTATTGGGCATGGTGGATCGCGTTTTCGCCCTTTGTTGGCCTTTTCCTCGCACGTATCTCCAGAGGGCGAACCGTACGCGAATTTATACTGGGAGCGGTCATTGCGCCGTCCCTCGTTTGTTTCGCCTGGATGGCCATTCTTGGCGGAGCTGCCATCGATTTGGAACTGAAGGGGGATGCCAATGGGTCAATCCTTGCCGCATCAACGACGGCCACACTGTTCGTCACCTTGGGGGAGATGATATCGGGTGACTTGCTCGTGGTAGTGAGTGTCATGTGTGTTCTGCTAACCATGACATTCCTTGTTACATCCGCCGACTCTGGCATCCTTGTGATGAACACGATCATGTCCGGTGGGTCTGAAGATACTGGCTTGCTTCATCGCGTCATCTGGGGCGTTCTACTGACCCTTGTCATTGGAACTTTGCTGATTGCGGGCGGCGGCGGGTTAGAGGCTTTGACCAATTCCATGATAATCGGCGCGCTGCCGTTCAGCGTCGTCTTGCTGCTCATGTGCATCTCTCTGGCCAAGGCAATGATAAACGACTTGCGCCGATTGAACCACGAAACGTGAGCGGGTTCGCGATTATCCGCACTTGGCTCTTAGTTGTTTCAGGCCCGGTCACCCGCCGACCGACTGGGTTTTAATGTGTTGTGGAAACACTGACTGCAATACATACAGGCAGATCTTCAAAGCCTCTTCGGGTTTGAAGGTATCTGAGTGCAAATGGTAGTCTGTCCAGAGTCCTTCCAGCAAAGCAATCAACGCGTCTGTTGCAAGTTTCCTCACCGCTAATCATCACGGACGGCGAGTTGAACAACATTTTCGACATCCTTGAAAAAGGGATCCGACTGGTAACCGACGACCTGACGCGCCGCAGTGTATTTTTAACTTAAGTACAACCAAGAAGCGGCTTCGCAATGTTACGTATTGCGAAGCCTGCTCGGCGCTCAGCACCGCTTACCCGGCGCGCATTGCCTCCGGGGGCAATTTGATCGGGAACTTGGATCGAACCTCTGCATCGGCTTTGCTGCCAAAGTAGTTCGGGTAGTGATTGGACAGAATGTCATCCACAACGGATCGGCTCCGTTCGAACATGTCCTGACGACCGGCTTTCTCCCAGGTATCTGTCAGCTCTCGGTCCATCAGTGTAGGGTAGACATATTCGGTTTCCATGTACTGCAAGGTTTGAGCGTTGCCGAGGAAATGTCCGGGGTCGATTGCACATTCATGAATGACGTCGACCGAAAGCGTGTCGTCGCTCACCTCGATCCCGCGAAGCGTTCGCGATATCATTCCCGCAGCCTCGTTGTCGATGACCATTGACTCAAAGCTACAGCCCATCAAGCTGCCGAGCATTCCACCAAATTCGCAGAGCCGGTTGGCCCCAGCATGGGCCGCCAAAGCGAAGGTAAGCGCCTTTTCCAGCCCGTATTGCGCATCGGGAATTTTGGAATCGGTCATGCCGCATCCGACGCTGGTCGGCAGGTTGTAGAAATTGCCCATCTGGATAGCTGCGGCTGAAATCAACGCCTGTTCGCCACTGCCGCCTGTAAACGATCCAGTCCGCAAATCGGTAATAAACGGCCAGGCCGCAAAGACCACCGGCGTGCCCGAGTTGATCAGGTTGGCAATGGCTACACAAGACAGGGTTTCAGCGACGGCTTGCGCCAGCGTACCAGCCAACGGAGCAGGAGACGTAGCTCCGGCTTGCGGCGGGACGGCCAGATCGCAGACAAGCCCCATCTTTGCTGTATCGATCAGGATTTCCAGATTTTCCCGCCCGAATCTGAGCGGTGAAACGATGGGGCACCCACCAAAGATGACCGAGGGCTTTTCAAGGAACTTACCCTCTCCCCCCGAAGCGAGATCGAACAGATGGATTGCATCCTGAATATGCTCGCGCGTGCGGAATGTCAGACAGGATGGTTTCTCGCTGCCCGCCAGAATGGCGTAAAGCATGCTCATGTCATGCTCATAATCCTGGGGTACATCCGTCGCCAGAACCGTGTCACCAGTCATGTGGATGTTGTCGAGGCGATCCACCAGACGGGTGAAATCGTAAATATCCTTGAGCGTTGACGGCCGGTAACTGCGCGTTTCCGCATCGAAAGTGGTCACGGCGGTGCCGGAGTTCGCATAGTACACCTTGTCCTTGGTGCAGTGCATATCATCCTTACCGGCCCGCGATCCGCGTGCATGTACATAGAATTCGCTGGCCGCTTTGGCCAAAAGGTCTTCCATCAACGCGCGGGGAAGACACAGTCTGCCATGCTCGTTAACCGTCGCCCCCTTTGGCAACACGAGATCCAGAACTTCTTGCGTGGGGTCCCCGACGCCTGTCCGTTCCAGAATGCTGAGCGCGGCTTCGTGAATGCGCGCCATATCTGCGTCTGACAGCGGCTTGTACCGGCCACCCGAAATGCCGGGCCAGATTGCTTGCGAGGCGGCGTTGCTGGTTCGCACTGCTGCACGTGCTTCACGCCCGCCTCCGCGCCGTCTTGATCTGCGCTGAGTTAACTCTGTCATGTTTAGTCTCCGAATACTGAGCGTGTCAGATCATGCTGAAGTAGTTGCGATAGAAACCGGGAATGCTCCATTCCATTTCGGACAGCGGCCCCGGGACGAAATGGTATGAATTCACGCCTTCCTGATTGTGCCGGATGATCCGTTCGTCATCGAGCGATGTGACATGCCACAGCCATGTCAGGGCGTCCTTATCGTAATCTCGACCCTCTTCAGCGTCGCCGCGTACGTACCAAACGATCTGAATGTCTGTTTCTTGCAGGGCACGCGGGACGAACCGATACCCAACCACATGATCTGCGTAGACGAGGAAGTAGTTAAGGGTTCCGATCCCCAGGTCGGTAGCACCACCATCATGGCCCTTCAGTTCACCCAAAGGTGGCGCAAGTGGCGCACCATCCTTGCTGCCCGTCAGATAACCGGGGAACAGCGGGTAGCGCCGCCAATAAACATCCGCACCAGGTGCGATCGCGTTTTTGCCGGTCAGGTCCAGCTCCTCAGCAGGTATTCCAGCCTCTTCCATCCGCTCATGAAGCGCACCGCTGAACTCCAGAACCTGCGCTGGGTCTTTCAGAGAATGGCTACGCGAATAATCCTGATGGGACGGCGCGCAGTGATAGCATTCCAGATAATTCTCCAGTGCCAGTTTCCAGTTTGCCGGTACGGGATATGAGGCCTCATGCGCGACCTTCAGGTTGTCAAAATCGAACGGCTTGGAAAGCGGGGCCAGCCTCTCCAAAGCACTATCTAGCGGCGGAGCGTCTTCTGCCGCACAGACAAAAATCAGGCCCTGGAAAATTTTCACCTGAACCGGGAACAATCCGTATTGACCGGGGTCAAAGTCCGGGCCCATTGACCGTCCGTTTCGTAGCTTGCCATTCAGGTCAAAGGTCCACGCGTGATAGGGGCAGATGAAACTGCGCGCCTTGCCTTTCTTTTCAACGCAAACACGCGATCCGCGGTGGCGGCACACGTTCAGATGCGCGCGCACCTCGCCCTCTCGATCCCGAACGATAATCACGGACTCGGACCCATAGTCGAAAAGGAAGTAGTCACCGGGTTCAGCGACCTGGCTAACATGGCCGACCCAGATCCAGTTGCGATTCCAGAACGTACTGATGTCGTTCTCGTATACTGCCTGAGACGTATAGAAGTGACGCGGCAAGGCGAACCCTTCCCGTTGCGCTTCCATCAAATCGCGCATTACTTGCAGGTCATCTTTTGGCATAGCGCACCTCATACAGATTCAAGGGAAACGATTTCCCGGCGGAAAAATTCGCGGTCGATATCGCCCGCGTCGCGTTCGAAATTTCGGGCTGCCATGTGGCCAGAGTAAACGGCGTCAGCGATCAAACCCGGGTTCGCAGCATCACCGATCAATTCCAACGTAGTCAGCGGATTGTCGGCCAAACCGCTCAGCTCATCGTAAAGGGTGGTTTCGCGCATTCGCTGCGTTACCAACACGACAGAGCTACACTCAATAAACTGTTCTCGTCCGGTATAGGCGCAATGCAACTTCGCTTGACCGGGTGCGATACTGGCCAAAGACTGGGACAAAACCAGTTGAACGCCTTTTTCCAGCAGGCTGCGTTGTACTTTGGTCTGTTCCAGCGTCAATTCAGTAAACGGCGAAACCATTGAGGCAGGCGTCACAAAGATGATCTCTCGTCCGGCCTGAGCCAAATGATCCGCCAAAACTCCTCCGAGATAGGCTTGGTCATCATCGTAAACCATGATCGGGCCGTCCCCCGGCACAGCGCCTGACATGATGTCGTTCGGAGTGAAAACCTGAGAGCCTGAGCCTATCGAAACGCCCTGAAACGCTGATTTCCCGCGGCCATCTCGCCGCCATGTCGCGCCAGTGGCCAGAAAGACATTTGGAATGCCCAACTCAACGACCTCGCTTGCTGATAAACGGCTGTCGGTGAACAGTTGAACATTCCCTCGTTGTTGAAGGTCATAAATCCTGTGATCTGTCACCCGCTTCCAAGCGGATAAACCGGTCAGGCCGGATTCCTGCAACACACGTCCACCAAGCTCTTGCTTGGCTTCGGCCAACGTTACCTCGTAGCCCCGACGCGCCAGTTGCATGGCGCATTCAAGCCCAGCGGGACCGCTGCCAACAACGAGCGCGGTTTCTTCTTTTCCCCGGTGTTCAATGATCTCAGGGTGCCATTTCCTTCGCCACTCTTCGCCCATCGTCGGGTTTTGGGTACAGCGGATTGGAACGCCCAACGTATCGGATGAAACACAGATATTGCAGCCGATGCATTCGCGGATTTCTTCGATGCGACCTTCCTTGATTTTGTTAGGAAGAAACGGATCAGCAATGGATGGTCGCGCCGCGCCGACAAAATCAAGAACGCCTTTCTTGACCAGTGACACCATCAGATCCGGAGACGTCAGGCGTCCGACACCCACAACGGGCTTGGACGTGACCTGTTTGACGAATTCGATATACGAGGTTTGAAAGCCGTCCCGCGGTTCAAAACGGGTCGTCGCAGAGTCGTTGCTCCAGTCCGCGACGTTCACATCCCACAGGTCTGGCAACTCGGCCAGTAATTCGACAACGGCGCGACCTTCCTCCTGCGCTTGCATCCCGTCTGAGCCCAGCATTTCATCGACCGCGAACCGCAGGGCTATGGCGCAATCGTCTCCGACCTCATCCCGGGTTTCTTCCAGAAGCTCGCGGGTCAGGCGCACCCGGTTCTCCAACGAACCTCCATATTCATCCGTCCGGTCATTGAACTGTGGCAGCAGAAAATGATGCGGCAGGGTCATGTGATGCCCGGCATAAACATACACAATGTCAAATCCCGCCTCGCGTGAGCGACGCGCCGCTGCGCGGTGCCACTTGCGAAACTCACGAATGTCCGTCTTGTCCATAGCACGGGCCTGCTTGGGGTACGGGGATTGCAGGGCGAGTTCAGACGGTGCCAACAAGGGTGCCCGGCTCAGATGATTTTGCGCATGGTGGCCGTTATGCGCCAATTCAATTGCCGCCAAAGAGCCCTTGTCATGAACCGCTTCGGTCATAAGACGCAGCGCCGGGATATCTCGCTCGTCCCACAGCCGGTTTTCGGCATAGGGGGACAGATCAGAAGTCGGGTGAATCTCGGTCTCTTGATTGGACACGACAGCCCAACCGCCCTCGGCCTTCATTGCCCGCATGGCGGCTTCGGCCTGCGGTCGCAGATGCCCCATACCGTTGCAGTGGGGCACTTGATAAAACCGGTTTCGAGCCGTCACTGGCCCGATCTGTACCGGCTCGAAGAGAACAGAGTATCCGTCAGCGCCTGACATTGCCGCGCTTCCTCCAAAAAATCGGAAATAGTTTCGTGGGAATGGCAGGGGTTCTATGTCCCCACCATTCCCGGCTGTGTCGTAAAGGTGCGCTTAGAAGCCGGCTTTGATGCGCTCGAACTCCTTCAACATCTTGGCTTCCAGCTCAGGGTTAACCGCGTCAAAGAAGAGAGATCCTTCAAAGAAGCTGTCCACGTCCGAGAACCCGTAGGTTTCAATCAGCGCCGGATCAGCCTGCGCAAATGCATCCTGGTTGGCATGGGCGTATCCCCAGCTTTCGATGATGTATTTTCCGCTTGCAGCAGAGCTGAGTGCGTTCAGCATGTCATAGACCTGCTCATCCGACTGTTTGGCGGATTTCAGATGCACGTAACCGCAGACCCAAGTGGCGATGCCCTTGTCCACATCACGCATCATAACGGCCGGGGTTTCGTTCCAGATCAAGTTCAGTTCCGATTGGTTCCAGCCCCATCCCAGTGTGACCTCACCGCTGGCAATTGCCTGATCCAACTGGCCCGCATCAGACCAGTAGAAGCGCACATTCGGATGAATCGCCCGCAGGTAGTCTGCCGCTTTTTGGAATTCCTCGTCGCTCATATCGGTATAGCTGGAGGCGCCAGTTGCCAGTGCGGCCATGGCAAACGCACTGGATGCTGCGTCCGGAACGGCAACTTTACCCTGATAGGCCGGATCTGCTAGCAGCTGCAGCGAAACATCGTCCGCCGAGATCAGGTCGGTGCGGTAAATCAGGCCGGTGTTGCCCCATTCGAACGGCACCATGTAGGTCTGCCCGTCAATCGTGATGCCATCGACCTCTTTGATCTTTGGCATCAGTTTGTCCCAGTTCTCCAGCTTGCTGGTGTCGATCGGCTTGATCATGTCTGCCGCCACCCATTTTCTGAGGGCGTCCGTGCAGGGATGGGCCAGATCGGCCTCAAACCCGGATTGGAGCTTTGTAAATGCCTCTTCCACGCTGCCAAAATAGGTGTAGCTGGGCGCGCCACCGTACTTTTCTACATAGTCGCCGTAAAACCCCTGATCCTCATATCCGGACCAGTCGAAAACAGTCAGGTCAGCCGCATTTGCTAGCGCTTGGCTGGCCGTAAAGGTGGCAACAACTGCTGCCGTAAGTGATGCTGCTTTATTCATGTTTCTCCTCCCAAAGATTCACGTTTGCCCAAGTCGATCACCGAGGCGCTTTGAACGCCAAGCCAGACGGTATCGCCGCGGCTGTGATCGACAGTATGAAAGTAGTTCGGTACTGCGACGGCGATGCTGTCCTTCAGACCATCGACACGCACATAATAGTGGACGCTCTCACCATAGAAGGCGACGTCCGACACCTCGCCCTGAACATGAGCATCGTAGCCATCCGGTTTATCCGCGCTGATCTCCAATTGCTCGGGCCGAACGCCGACAAGAAGTTTCTTGTCATGCACCTGAACGTTGGGATTCACACCGATTTCCATCTGGCCAAAGCCCTGAATGTTGACTTCCAGCGTTTCAGAATTCTCTGAAGTCACCTCGGCATCCAGAAAGTTCATTCCACCGATAAAAGACGCCACTTCCCGGTTGCACGGTTGGGAATACAAGACCTCTGGCTTATCCACCTGCTTGAGCTGTCCTGCGAACATGACGCCGATGCGGTCGGACATGGTCATTGCCTCGTACTGGTCATGCGTGACCATGACGAAAGTAATTCCAAGCTTCTGCTGCAAGCGGCGCATTTCCAGCTGCATCGCTTCGCGTAGGTTTTTGTCCAACGCGGATAAGGGCTCATCCAGCAGCAACACCTTTGGCCGCATGACGAGTGCCCGGGCGAGCGCCACACGTTGCCGCTGACCGCCTGACAACTCATTGGCCTTGCGGTCCTGCAAGCCGCCAAGCTCAACCATCTCAAGCGCCTCGGCCACTCGTTCTTTGATTTCCCTTCGTGCAAGCTTTGTCTTGCGCAATCCGAAGCCGACATTGTCGCCGACATTCAGGTGCGGAAAGATCGCATAGCTTTGGAACACCATATTGGTGGGACGTTTGTTGGCCGGCACCGCGCCCATCGCTCGACCATCAATCCGAATTTCGCCTTCTTCGTGATCCTGAAAACCTGCGATGATGCGCAAAGCCGTTGTTTTTCCGCAGCCAGAAGGACCAAGCAGTGAAAAGAACTCACCCTCTTTCAGGGTAAGGTTCAGGTCTGAGACAGCCACAAAAGATCCAAAGCGTTTTTCGACGCCCTGTATTTCGATGATGTTCTGTTCGCTCATCTTGTTCGTTTCCTTTGGCTTCAATCTGACGATTGGATGGAACGGCGGCGGAAATATTCGGCGATCAACAACAGCAGGACCGAGGACAGCAAAAGCAGCGACCCCAGCGCCAACGTGTTTGGCAATTTTGCCGGGAAGCGGATCTGACTCCAGATATAGACCGGCAGTGTCGGACTGTTGCCAGACAGGAAGAAGGCCAGCACGAACTCATCAAACGACACGGTAAATGTGACCAGAAGACTGGCGACTATGCCGGGCGCAACAATGGGCAGAGTGACACGCCGAAACGTCCCCACGACGCTTTCACCAAGGTCGAACGCGGCCTCCTCCAAGGACTGGTCGAAATCGTCAAATGCAGACTTCATAATCGACACGGAAAAGGGCAGTGCCACGAACACATGCCCGAGGATCACGGTGGTTAACGATGGTTTCAGACCGATGCTGATGAACAGAACCAGCATCGAACTGGCAACGATGATGCCTGGGATGACCAGCGGAAGCATGACCAGGCCTTCCGACACCTCACGTCCCTTGAAGCGGTAGCGGACATAGGCGCGTGCAGCAAACAGGCCCAGAGACGTTGCCATCAGGGCAGTCACGCTGCCGACGATCAGCGAATTCACCATCGCCTGCAACAACGTGTCCTGCTGCCCCAACTGCGCGTACCACTTCAACGTGAAGCCCTTTAGCGGGAAGGCCACGATGGTTCCGTCATTGAACGAAAACAGCGGCAAAAGCAGTACTGGCAGGTATAGAAACACCAGATAGCTGACTGCGTAGACAAGCAACCATGGGATCCGGATGGCGTTGGTCATCTGATCCTCCGTCCCAAAGCGGTGACAATGACCACGAACAGGATTGCAACGCAGCCAACCGATAGCATGGCGAGCAGAGACAGGGTTGCACCTAACGGCCAGTTATTGGCGGCGCCGAACTGCACCTGGATCAAGTTCGCCACCATTTTACCCTGCGATCCGCCGACCAGAGCTGGGGTGACGTAGTCTCCCACCGTAGGGATGAAAATGATCAGACAGGCTGCAATGATCCCCGGCACTGTCAGGGGCAACGTCACGCGGACAAATCTCTCCAACTTGCTGCACCCAAGGTCGGTTGCCGCCTCCAACAGGCTTCGGTCGATCTTTTGCAGCGACACATAGATCGGTAGGATTGCAAACGGCGCCCAGGCATGGGCCAGCGTTAGAACTACGGCGAACTCGTTATAAAGAAGGAATGTTAGCGGTTCCTGTATCAGCCCCAGCGAAATCAAAGCCGAGTTCAACACTCCGTTAAAGCCTAGGATCAGCTTCCAACTGAACACCCGCAGCAGGTAGCTGCTCCAGAAGGGTATGGTGATTAGCAATAACCATAAGGTTTTCTTCTGCGTCCTGAACGCAATGAAGTAGGCGATAGGGTAGGCCAGACAGACTGTCGCTAGTGTCACCGCTCCCGCAATCGCAACGGAACGGATCATCAGGTGTCGCACCAATGGATCGGTGAACGCCTCTTGGTAATTCGCCCAGGTCAGTGTCCGGTCAACCTCGACATATGTCTGGGTCCAAAAGCTGTAGGCGACAAGAATGCATAGAGGTACAGCCACAAGCAGGCCGACATAGAGCGTCGCAGGCGCGCTCAGTGCCAGGCCCTTGCCCGTTTCACTTCGTAGTACTCCGGTCATGCTTCCCTGCTGAACTTTGCTTTCGGTGGCGCAACAATGTCGATCACAAAATGGACAATCGTCCATTTAAATCTGGAATTTTTGGACTACTTGTGTCAACTGATATTTTCACAGCCGGGGTTGGCCAATTTCGAACCAGCCACTAGAAGGCACCGCAAGAGACTGAAAACAAACAGAACCGCCTGATCAAATGACTGGAAGACGACAAGAAATTCGCGAACGAAATCGCCTTTCCCTGATCGAGGCAGTACTCGACTCAGTCGCAGAGAAAGGGATTTCAGAGACCTCAGTCAGCGAAATCATTCACCGCGCCGAGCTTTCCCGTGGCATGATTCACCTTCATTTTGGTGGCAAGGATAACTTGGTTGACGAAGCCGCCCGCTACTCGTCCGAGCTATACTACAATGGTATCTATGCTTTGCTGGAAAAGACCGGACAAACGGGTCAAGAACATATTGAGATGATTGTTAGGGGAGACTTGAGTGAAGCGATCCTCAACAAGAAAAATGTTTCAATTTGGTACGCATTTCGCGGTGAGGCCCGAAACAGAGCTGCAATAGCCGCGTTTTCAGATACCCGCGATGTTAAACTTCGGACTCTAGTTTTCAACGCTTTCGCTCGAATTGCGAAGGAAGCTGGACTTGAACACCCCAATCAGGTTGCACGGGACGCTACGCACGGCACACTTGCAATGCTTGAAGGCATGTGGACCGATTATCTACTCCATCCGGATTCCTTCGACCGCAACGAGGCAACGAGAATTGTTTTTCGATTTCTGCGTGCAATGTTCCCTAAGCACTTTGATCTGAGCGGTGCCTTGCTATTTGAGTAGAATTTGCGACAAGTTTTCTATCTGACCACTTTGGAAGTGGCTAATCTCCATCTTTCAATCGACAAGATGGAAGCACGGTACGGGCGCAAAAAGTTCATTGGAACAGACTGCTAAGGCGCTGCCTCGCCCCCCAATCCGCATTCGCCGCGTGGCAGACCAGCAGGAACAGGCGTCTTCGGCGTCTGATTTGGAAGTCAGCCCTGGTTTTCCCAACAGGGAGTCAGGATCAATGAAATTGGTTTGGCCGCTGCTTGGCGAAAGTGGCCGTTGATTGTCGCTGATCCGCGCCTTTGTCGCCGGAGATCGGCTTAGCGGTGTAAGAAGAAGACTTGAAAAGGGCTCAAGGTCTGAGTTGCGGACAAAGCTGCCATTGACCGCTGAAAGGTCACCGACAACTCCCGGCCCTTAGCGGACTTCCAGCCATAAACCACGGTGCTGCATGGCAGCCCATCAAAGCCGCCGTTCGCTGCACATGCATGGTCGGTCGCGGTGCCGACGGCCGCAGGGCGGACAAAGATGACTTTCCGTGAATCTCTAGAAATTTGATGTTTCAGCCGTTTGCTGACCTAGGCGTTGGAGTATCTCAAAGGCCGACTTGCCACATGCCAATGTGGCAAACGGCATCGAGCCTTGCCGGGAATTTGGTTCGATTGGCCCTACACGCGGCGATCACATGAACTCAGCTTCCTAGTCACATGCTCCAGAAACGCTGTTTGCCGCGCTGAGCGTATCTGAGCAAAACTGGCGAGGCAATCCTGCAGTTGGCGGAAGGAGGCCCGGTCGGTATGCATCGACCTAAAATCAAAGCCGCTGCAATTCTTTGTTTAGACCAAGTATTCGTGCAAAATGTGCAGCGCTGCGATTAGCAAGTTCAGATACTTAACTGGGCAGAAAAGTAGAGCTTCATAGCACATGGCGATTAAGCCACTAATGATTTTGCTTTTCTGCTCGCTTTGCCTCCATATAGCACGCGCCCACTTGCCTCCGGCAAAAGAATGACTGGTTTGCCGCGACAAGAACCACATCCGTAAATGGAATGGGCGAAGTTGTTTGATTGGGGTGCATCGAGTGGCCTGAATGCTCGACACGACTGCCCTCGCGTTAAAGTAATTCCAAAGCCGCCTTCTCAAATGCGCGGGATATGATCTCGGTGTGGAACAGCTCATTTTCCCAGCTGTATGCGCAAGTAAAGGGCAAGATGCAGGCCAAGTGATTTCAAATAAATTCAGATAATACTATGTAATTGTTCATTAGGTGCTATGGTCAAGCCATGAACTCGCTCACCAGGATAACAAAAGGGATCAGTGTCGCCTTTAAGGATGGCAGAGTGAAGGGTCTTCTTGCTTTCACAACTGGCATGATCTTATGGGCGTCGGTGTTTTATCACTTCGTCGAAGGGTGGAGTTGGCTCGACTCCGTGTACTTCTCTGTTGTGACAATTTCGACAGTCGGGTTTGGTGACTTCTCTCCTGAAACCGCTGCAGGGAAAGTTTTTACAATGGTATACATCATTGTGGGGCTTGGCATCTTCGTGACAGCAGCGACTACAGTGGCTGATACAATTCTATCTCAAGATGACAAAAAGTCGAAAAAATAGACGATACCCAATTGAACCAAAAGAAGGCGTTTTCGAAAGCAACGCCCTGATCAATGGTTCAAATCATCATTCTAAATACCTATAAATTACAACATACTACGCGATCCTTTCCAAAAAAATCACACATCTTATTTTTTGAGTGTAACATTCAGAAAACAGTGGAGGGATGGTATGGAAAAGACTCAGGACGCGAAGATTGTCGATCTCGCAATTCGTTTGTTGTTTCTCGGACTATTCCTCTACAGCGCATTGGTAATGGTCGCGCCGCTCGCAAGTGTGGTGATCTGGGCGACGATCCTTTGTGTGGCACTTTATCCGGTTTTTGATTGGCTGCAGTCTAAGCTGGGGGGGCGGAAAAAGCTTGCAGCGACAATACTGGTTCTCTTGGGCCTTGTGTTGACATTAGGGCCCGTCGCAACAGCCGTTTCTGGTGCCGCTGAATTGGGTTCTGAGTTTGCCGAACAGGCCGATAGAGGCGAATTGAAAATCCCGCCAGCCCCTGACGGCATCAAAGAGCTGCCGCTAGTCGGGGAAAAAATCGCTGACGTCTGGGGAATGTTTGAACGAAACCTGGACGGTGCGCTTGCAAAATATGGGGCACAAATACTGGAGATTACCAAGTCTCTGTTTGGAAAGGTATTGGGCATTGGAATAGGACTATTGGGCCTTGCGCTTTCCGTTTTGATTATGGGCGCCCTGTTCAGCCCCGGACCGAACCTTGTGCAAGGCCTTCAACGATTTGCCAATCGTGTCTTCGCCCCACGTGGCGGTGAGTTCGTAACATTGGCAGGCGCAACGATCCGCAACGTCACCAAAGGCGTGATCGGCGTCGCCGCCATACAAGCTGTTGTTGTTTGGCTACTGTTGGTATTGTTCGGCATTAACTCGGCTGCGACGCTGGCATTCATTTGCCTGATACTATCGATCATCCAGATTGGCCCCGGCTTGGTTCTATTACCGGTGATTATCTACGCATGGAGTTCAATGTCAGGTGGTGCTGCCTTGGTCTTCACCATACTGGCTGTCCCGGTGACGATCATGGACAGCTTCCTGCGTCCCGTCTTCATCTCGAAGGGCCTTGAGACGCCAATGCTTGTAATCCTAATCGGGGTCCTCGGCGGCATGATGGCCTATGGTTTGATCGGTATTTTCATGGGGCCCGTTCTGTTCGCTGTCTTCTACGAACTGTTCAAGGTCTGGATCGATGCCCCCGCCGAGTCGAAAGACGCTGCTGATGGAGCAGCTACATGAGAAAGACAATTTGGACGACGCTGGCCATCATACTTTTCTTTCTGGTCTGGTACCTTGTCGCGGACCGAAAAACCCCATTTACCGGCAATGCCAGAGTAAAGGCCATTGCCACCCAAATCGTTCCGCAGGTCACTGGTACTGTAACTGAGGTACTTGTCCAAAATGGCCAGGTCGTCTCGGCTGGTGATGTTCTGGTTCGGATCGATCCCAGACCCTATGAAATTGATCGCGACAAGGCCGAAGCCGATCTGGAAGCAGCCACCCAAGAGGTAGGCGCATCTTCGGCTGAGGTCAGCGCGGCCCAAGCCAAACTGGCCAGGGCTCAGAGCGATCTCGACACGATGCGCATACAGACCGAACGTGTCTTTGCGTTGGAAAAGAAAGGCTTGATCGCCGTCTCAAAGGCCGATGATGCACGCGGGCAATTGGCAGAGTCCGAAGCCAATTTCGAGAACGCCCAAGCGGACTTGGAAAAAGCCAAGCAAAGGCTTGGCGATGACGGAATCGAAAACCCGAAAATCCAGCGAGCTCTGGCGGCTTTGGCGGATGCCGAACTTAATCTGGAGTGGACAGAACTACGCGCTCCGGCAACAGGTGTCGTATCCAACCTTCTGATCGCCCCCGGGACGTATGCAAGATCTGGCCAAGATCTTTTGACGTTTCTGGATGCGACAGACATCTGGATTGAGGCCTATTTCACCGAAAATAACCTCGGCAGGGCGTCGGTTGGTTCTCCTGTTGATGTGGTGCTGGATATGCATCCCGGTCAGATTATTCCCGGTGTAATCGAGAGTTTCAGCGCCGCGGTTTCGCTGAGTGGCGGGGACGAACCCGGCCAATTGGCAAGCGTACCCAGTACCAAAGGTTTTTTGCGCGAACCCGAACGGTTCCCGGTACGGATAATTCTGCCCGGTTACGAGGCTGGCAATGCCGAGGATGATCTTCGCTTTCAGTTGAACGGACAAGCGGACGTTATCATGTATCTCAGCGACAGTTCCTTGCTAAACACGGTCGGTCGCGCCTACATCCGCTTGGTTTCGATCTTTTCCTATGCGTACTGAAGACAAGCGCTCCGTCGCGCGTTTGACGCTGGGCGTGACGGGTGTGTTTTCGTTGGGTTTGTTTTTTGGTTGGCCACTTGCGGTTGTAGGCGCAGTGTTCACCGCGCTTTTCCTTCAAGCGCCCGCAGCGCTTCCTTTGGCGGCATTTGGTAAACTTTTCGTCTTCTCGATTGGACTGATGTTTATTTCGTTCCTGCTGTCATCGGTGTTCGCGCCATATCCTGTTGTGTTTCTCATTCTGGTGGCGCTCGGGATCATCCTGTCGTTCACTTGGTCGGTCTCTGGCGCCGGAGTTTTGCCGGGTGTCATAGCACTAATGGGCGCTTTGATGATCCCGAACCTTGTACTGCAGTCTCAAGATCTGGCTTTGGTACTTGTGTTTTGGATTCCGATGAACCTGCTGTTTGCAGGTTTCGTATCGACGTTGATGTTTGTCCTGATACCTGTTGAACCCCAAACGCCTGCCGAGAAAAAAACAGCAGCTTCGCCCGACTTCGATCCGTATCGCCGGATTATCAGAATGTCACTTGTTACAGTTCCGTTTGCCATGGCGTTCTTCGTGTCTGGCGCATCGGCGCTTTTGGTTCTGTTTTTTGTGGCTCTTCTAAGTCAGCAACTAGCGGCGATGCCTGCCATGGGGAAAACCGTCGCCAAATCGATGTTGACCGCCAACCTACTTGGCGCCGCGGTGTCTATCATTTGCTATGAAGTAAACGTAATAGCCCCCGTTTTTTTGACGCCCGTCCTGCTATGCTTTTTCTTTTGCCTCACGCTCGGTGCGCTCGGAAAATCGCAGGTACCGCTCGCCGCCGCCGCCGGATCTGCCATTACAACAGCATTGATCGTTTATGGCGGGTCCGTTGCACCCTTTTCCGACGAGGCAGACGTAAAAAGCATTACGCGCGTGTTACAAGTTGCAAGCGCGGCGATCTTTGTGATTATCGCATATGTCGTAGTGGACGAGTTCTTGCCGGAAAAGAAACGCCAAGCCCCATCCGAGGCCTAACGCAAATATCCTGGGCAGTCTTTTCCAAATCAATGTTCCGAAATTTTGCTGTTCGACATCACCTACTGCGACACTGATTGATGGCCTGCAGTGTACATCCAAATTGGAAAACCCTGTCGCGCTGGCCACCCTGTCGCTCATGGACGGTCGGCGCCGCTGGAGCGGCGCAGCCACCGATCTGAAGCAATCTCTTAGGGATCGCTTTCCAGCATTTACGGAAGACAGCCATAGCTTCAAGGACGTCCGCTCTGCGCAGGTAGCGCCCTTTGCAAAGTCGCGCCCTACTTCCAGTTCAACCGCGCAGACCGCCTTCAAAATGCTGCGGCCCCGCTCATCAAACCCACTATTCGGTGAATACGCAAAATCAGCGGGCGAACGAATTCACTGATCGCGGACAAACCCGCCTTTCGCTCATGCTGCTATTGCTGATGCAGAGATCCCTCGCTCCCGCAGCGCGAGAGTTTCGGCAGCGCGGCGAACCTCCCCTTTGCGGCCATTCGCGCTCGCAGAAATCGGCGAGATTCAAACCGCCCTTTCGCTGCAGCCAGGTCAGACTAACGAGACGCGGACTTTGCCGACTATCGAGAAACGAAATTAAAAGTCAGCTTTTAGTTTCCAACGACCAATCTTGCGCTTTGACCTCAAGGGCTTCGTCTCGCAGGTAGAAATGAAAATGCCGCGTTCCAAGCCCTTCCATCGTGATCCAAGGTGTTGGGTCCATCTCGTCTCGGGTGTCGCCTGAAATTTCGTAGAACTCGCCCCATGACGGTGCAAGCCCACTGAAACGGCATTGGCCCCCATACCAACCATGGTCATTTACCGATGTCACACGATACCGCTCGCAGCCTTTGAAGCAGACTGTAATTTCGGGGATATTCTCGTATTGACGATATGCGTATGGGTTTGGTCGCATGTTGGCCAACAGCGTTTGACCGTTCCGTTCAATCTTGAGGTCCACATCGTTTGGATGCGCGTTCCAATCTTCATTGAGGCGCGTAAATGTGGGCAGATCGTTAGTTTGGAAATGCCAAGGCAATTCGTCTTTAGGGGCCCAAGTAACAAAAAGACGATCTGGACGCTGTGCTAACGGCTGTAGAGTATCCGCCGGTTCGTTGATCAAGACAGCAACACTGCCCCGCCCTGCCATCTTCCAGCCTGTCAGGCAACTCCTTATCCGCCGACCATCGACCTGAGCAATCGACAAGTTTCGATCAGCAACCCGCAATACGTCTCCTGCCTCTGGAACATGTGTGAGCCGATCCAACATCAGGACAGTGCGAGGATTCCCAGCATCATCGTCTGGCAGGTTAAATACTTCGGTCAGGCGACCCTTGGGTTTGCGCACACAGTTACTCCAAAAAAGTGCGAGCTGATCCTATCAATCATGGCGAACTTTTAGAAGCAGACGCACGTAAACCGCGCAACATTTGCGAGGTTTGGGCTCGAAGAAGACGTTCGCTGCACTTGTATGAGTGTCTGCTATTCTTATGTTTTACCGGTCGTTCCGCCATGATCGAACTTGACGCTTTGAAGCGCCAGTTCCAATGCTCAGTGTGGTATATTTAGTGGTATGTAGTTGACATACATATCATTTTATTTATATATAACATATAGTTACAGGAAATATATGGTTGCTCCTCCTTCCACCACTTAAACCCTTGAAAAAATACCTAAAAAACAACTTAGACAGAGAATTCGCGATTCTCTGAACGTGTCACTATTGATGACAATGCCAGAATCCCTGACATTTCAGCCTATTTCGGGTTACTTCGAGTGCCAAAAGGGGTGACAAATTTAGACTTGAAACTCGAACAGAGCACGCTCGTTGAGAGTGATACGGGTTGAACCGACGCTAGGTTTTATCGGTTGATCGCCAACGATACTCTCATTGTTTGTTAAGCGAAGGTAGTAGCCGCAACAAACCCAACCAAACCATCCAACCTCATCATTTAGGGCGGAGGCAGCAAAGCAAGCTGTGTGTACTACAGGTAAGTACGGAATTTGATCTAACGCCTCCCGACGCAAGCCGGATGCTTGATCTTCTTTTGGCTGAACACCCGAAACGTCCTCTTTAAGCAGTAGAAGATATTTTGAGTCCAATCACTTCAAACTCTAGTTGCAAGCGGCGGTATGCCACGGAACAGTCTAGGCTCTGAGTAAGCAGCCTCATCTGGCTGGTCCAAGTTGATTGTTAGTGCATCATCGGCCTGTGATCCACCGGGATGATGGTTTCGGGCGCTGGCGGGCGATAGCCCAGAGCACTGTGGGGGCGTTTAGTGTTGTAGTGTTTCCTCCATTGTTCGATCAGGATTTGTGCCTCGCGCAGGCTGTAGAAGATTTCGCCGTTTAGAAGTTCATCCCTGAACCGGCCATTGAAGCTCTCACAGTATCCGTTCTCCCAAGGGCTCCCAGGTTCGATGTAAGCCGTCTTGGCGCCAACGGCGCCGATCCAGCCTCGGACAGCCTGGGCGACAAATTCCGGCCCATTGTCAGAACGTATGAAACCGGGTGCGCCACGAAGTATGAACAGGTCTGTCAGGACGTCGATTACATCGGTCGAGTTCAGCTTCCGCTCGACCCTGATAGCCAAACATTCCCGACTGTACTCATCAAGGATGTTCAGCGTCCGGAAGGCTTTGCCATCATCGGTTCGGCAATGGACGAAGTCACAGGACCACACGTGGTTGCGATGCTCGGGTCGCAGCCGGACGCATGAGCCATCGTTCAGCCAGAGCCGCCCTTTCTTAGGTTGTTTCATTGGCACTTTCAGCCCCTCTCGTCGCCAGAGCCGTTCAATTCGTCCGTCGCTAACAGACCATCCAGCCTCTCTCAGCAACGCTGCGATCCTGCGATAGCCATATCGGCCGTATTGACGGGTCAGCTCGATCATGTCGTCGACCAGCCAGTTTTCGTCTGCGCGGCCTCTTGGGGGGCGTCGTTGAGTGGATCGATGTTGTCCCAGAACGCGACAGGCGCGTCTCTCAGAAACGTTCAGCTGCTTGCGTACATGGTTAATACAAGCACGACGACGAGCGGGGCTCAGTAGTTTCCCTTTGTAGCTTCCGTCAGGATCAGTTTATCCAACGTCAGATCAGAAACAGCGCGCCTCGGTCGCTCGTTCTCTTTCTGAAGCCGCTTCAGTTCTTTCAACTGATCTACACCCATTCCGCCGTACTTCTTGCGCCACCGGTAATAGGTTTGTTCAACAACGCCGATCTGTCTGATCGCATCGAGACGGGACATGCCTTGCCCCATTAGAACTTCAACCTGCCGTAGCTTTGAGGCAATCTCTTCGGGCTTCGGTCTCTTGTTTGCTATTCGTGGTCATCTGTTTCCTAAACATAACGGTGGACCAGTTCAGGTGGGGAGGCTAAGTGGCTATCGTTGAGCAAACTGTCTATTTCCCGCATGCCAACAGAATTCGTACGCGTCATTATCTTGGGACGTCAGTATCAGCGGTAAGTTAGAAGATAACACAAACGTATTCTCTAACGAATCCGCATGAAACCTTGGGTTCCTAAATCCTGTCATGCGAGCGGATGAACCTCGCTGACACGAAAGGAAACATCATGAACTCTTTGAACGTTAACAAACTGGTTGTAGCCGGTGCATCTGGCCTGGCGCTTCTGGCACTGTCAACGCTCGCATTCGCTGAGCCGGTTGGATCAGAAAAGGTGATTTCGCCATCAGTTCCCTTCGCGAAAGCAATGGAGATCGCGACAGGGGTCGCAGAAGGCAACTTGGTGGCACTCGAAGTGGACCACTATGGCGACAGCCCGATCTACGTTGCCGAACTTGAGAGCACCACAACTCATACGATGCTGCAGATCGACGGCGTGTCTGGCGAGGTGCTTGCGAACAATACGATTACGGCAGCGTCAGCAGAAGCGTTGCACGCAATGTTGGAAGAGCTTGATCACGATGGCCACGACGATGGCGATGATCATGGGGCCGAGCACGATGGCCACGAAGATGATCATTAAGACCTAAACTTACCAGGAGGCAGCATATATGTTGCCTCCTGAAATTATCGCGGGTGTGATCAGGGTGAAGATATTACTACTCGAAGACAATTCGGAGATCACTCAATGGGTCGAGAAGGGTTTAGGCGACGCAGGGCATACCGTGGATTGCTTCGGTAACGGACCTGATGCTCTTTTTGCAGCAACCACCCGTAGCTATGACGTGCTTATCCTCGATCGGATGGTGCCTGAACTTGATGGATTGTCGGTTCTCAAGGCCTTGCGCGCCGCCAAAAACACAACGCCTGTATTGATACTGACTGCCCTAAATGAAGTGTCAGATCGTGTCGAAGGATTGGAAGCCGGTGCCGACGACTATCTTGCCAAACCCTTTGCCATTAGTGAGTTGTCTGCTCGGATAGCTGCGCTTGGCCGCCGGGCCCCTTCGGTATCGTCAGGCGAAGAGACGACTTTGAAATATGAGGGCCTTGAACTGGATTTACTTGCCCGATCCTGTCGCCGAGATGGACAACTGATCGAGCTTCACGCCAAGGAAATCCGTTTGCTAGAGGTTTTCATGCGCAACAAAGGTCGGGTTATGACTCGCTCTATGCTTCTCGAAAAAGTTTGGGATATAAACTTCGATCCTGAAACAAATGTTGTGAATACAAATGTAAGCAGGCTGCGCAATAAGATAGACAAACCGTTCAAAACTTCCTTGCTGAAAACGGTTCGCGGGGCGGGATATGTTTTCGGCGCTTAGAAACTTTCTTCGCATGAGCGCATTGCGGAATTCCCTGCTTCTTGCGGCGGTATTTCTCGCAATCATGCTTGTCGCAGGCAGCATTTTGCGGTTCGAGCTGACGCGTCAGGCCTATGATGCGATTGATGACGATTTGACCTTGAGCGCTCAAAGGTTCGAGTTCGCCACGCCAACATCCAACGCACTGCACGGGGATCTGAACCCGGCACATATCGGCATATCAGTCGGATTTATCTCCAATGCAGGCGAGAATTTTGGACCAATCAAAAGCAGTGTTTTTGAGACACTGGGGTTTCAGAACCTGACCAGGTCAGAGCTCTTTTCCAAGATGGGTTCTATTGCGGCCGAACTGGATGATGTCGAAGATCACGACGACCACCATGAATGGGAAGATGATCCCAAACTTTGGAGAGTTTTGGTCGAAAACGCTCGTGAAGGTCGGCTGGCGGTCTTCACACCTATTCATGAAGTCGAAGACACGCTGGAATTGCTACCCAAAATTATGTGGCCGATCGCAATCGTGACCGTGATCGCGACTCTGATAGTTGGAGCTATTCTTGGACTGGTTCAACAGCGACGCATCAACAAGGTGCAAAACGCATTCGAACAGATCGCAAGTGGGAATCTTGACTACCGGATTGAACAGAAATCCTCGCGCGATGATATGGACGATCTGATGCATGGGTTCGATATCGCCGCGGCGCGATTGGAAGCCTCCGTCCAACAGATGAGGGATTTTTCCCGTAACGTGGCGCACGAGCTACGGACGCCGCTGAGCGAGCTACATCTTGCATTGGAGAGCATCGAGGATGGGCCGGAGCAGGAGTTGACGCTTGCCAGAGCGGACAAAGTGTTGCGCACGTTTGATGCAATCCTGCGCATATCGCGTTTGTCGGCTGGTACGGACCGTTCTCATATGGAACCCATAAACTTGGACGAATTGGCACAGCAGCTCTACGACCTCTATGCCGACAGCGTGGATGAGGCTGGGCAATCATTGCAACTGAACTTAGGGAATTCCAAAGTTATTGTCGGGGATCGTCAGCTTTTGCTGCAGCTAGGGTCAAACTTGATTGAGAACTCAATAAAGTATGCAGACGATAGCGCTGAAATTTCAATCCGGACAGATGACAAGAGTTTAACCATTTCAGACACCGGGCCTGGCATTCCGGCAAAGGACCGAGCGAAGGTTCTTCAGCCGTTGTTTACATTGGATGGATCCCGCTCGAGGCAAGGAAGTGGTCTGGGGTTGGCACTCGCAAAAGTAATTGCAGATCACCACAACGCGGTCTTGAAGCTAGAAGAGGAAGAACCTGGTGGTCTGAAGGTATCTCTTGTCTTTTGAGAGTATCGTGACAGAAGGTATTCTTTCGATGCGGCCCCCGGCGGGTTTAAGCCGGGCTATGAGTGCGGGATGGCTTGCGTGAATTTGTGGTTTTATCTTATAAGCCAGATAACCCCTAGGGGGGATATAACAAGACCGCAGAGGCACCTGTGAGCGTGAGAGCAGTTCAGAGATATACGCAAAATGCGATGACCGCTTTGCTCTGTCTGTCTTTGATCGTTTGGTCGCTTCAGCCAAACTCGGGCCATGCTCCAACAGTAATCGATACAGTGCAGGAACATTTGCAGATTATTGCCGAGCACGGGCATACCCACGGCTTTGAAGAAGATTTGTTGTGGGCGATGCATGGGCACAGTCATGACGGTGCCGATCATGACCACAGCCAAATGGTTATACCGGAATTGGGCGATGCGCTTTTACTGGCGTCGCTCCCGGATGACTGGGGGTTCGACAGGGTGCCAAGCGGCCCCTTCAGGAACAACGGTATAGAACGACCTCCGCGCGTGTGACGTCGCCCCGATTGGGGTTTTCGACATCACATATCAACGGAGATCATCCATGAATCTTACCTTTCGGGGTCTGGACAGGCGCGCGACGCTCCTTCTGGCCCTTATCACTACCAACCTGGCACTGAGCACATCTCAGGTGCTGGCTCATAATGTCACCGAAGGCGACGCAGGCTATATCCAGGAAATCTGGGGCGTGAACATCATCCCGTTCATGTATCTTGGGGCCAAGCATATGGTCACAGGTTACGACCACATTCTGTTCCTGCTCGGCGTCGTTTTCTTTCTCTACCGGGCCAAGGACGTCGGCATCTATGTCAGCCTCTTTGCGGTCGGTCACTCGACGACAATGCTGTTGGGAGTGTGGTTCGGCTGGGGCGTTAACGCCTATATCGTCGACGCCATTATCGGCCTTTCGGTCGTCTACAAGGCGCTCGACAATCTCGGCGCGTTCCAGCGCTGGTTGGGATTCCAGCCAAATACCAAAGCTGCAACGCTGATATTCGGCCTGTTCCACGGCATGGGCCTGGCAACCAAAATCCTCGACTACGATATCGCTCCAGAGGGGCTGCTCGCCAACCTGTTGGCGTTCAATGTGGGTGTGGAACTAGGCCAACTTTCGGCCCTTGCGATCATCCTCATCGTCATGGGGTTCTGGCGGAAAAGCCCATACTTCTTCCAGCAAGCTTACAGCGTAAACGTCATCATGATGACCCTCGGGTTCATCCTGATGGGCTATCAAATCACCGGCTATTTTATTGCCGCGTAAAGGAATTCAGTCATGTTCAATACACAAAGACCTAGTCTTGAGGAACTGCCAAGCTCGGCACAGCTTATCCGATCGACAGTCATTGCGGGGGCATCCGCTGCTGTGATCCTTGTCACTGTGGTTCTACCGGCCGAATACGGGATCGACCCGACAGGCATGGGCCGTGTGCTGGGGCTGCAAGAGATGGGTGAAATCAAAACGCAGCTTGCAGACGAGGCCGAAGCCGACAGGGAAATTGAAAGTCAGGATCAGTCGAGCTTGCTGAACGATGTCCTTAGCCTTTTTGTCGGTACAGCTCATGCGCAAGAGGCCGAAGTTTGGCAGGATGAAACCAGCTTTACTCTCACGCCTGGAGAGTCGGCTGAGTGGAAGCTGGTTATGGAAGAAGGCGCGACGGCAGAATATCGCATGGTCGTGACCGGCGGTCGAGTGAACTTCGACCTGCATGGTCACGGTGGCGGTCAGTCGATCACCTATGAAAAGGGGCGCGGATCGACCGGTGCCGAAGGCACCATCGAAGCCGCCTTTGACGGTGAGCACGGCTGGTTCTGGCGCAACCGCGACTCTGGTGATGTATCCGTGATGGTACAAGTCCGCGGCGGCTACAGCGAAATCGTCGAATAAGCAAAACCGGCCGCCGCGCAGATACCTTGTGCGGCGGCTCTTTTGCGCCGTTCGGCCCCTTTAGGGATGTCTGATAATCCGCTGCCCGCAGTGCTACTCGGGTGCGTTCTTCAGTGACGCCATCAGGTTGTGGAACTTTTCCCCCTGCACAGCGACATGTGAGCGCAATGCACTTGCTGTTTCCTCGGGATTTCCATTGTCGAGAGCACGTACAATGTCTTCATGCTCGGACATCGACTGTGCCATGCGGCCCCGAAACCGAAGCTGTTGCCGCCGGAATGGTTTGAGCCGTCTGTGCAGCTTGGACGCTTCTTGTTCCAAAAACGAATTGCCGGACTGGTTATATATGATTCGATGAAACCGCTCGTTTTCCAGGTAGTATGTGTCCGGGTCCCCGGCATCGACAGCCTCCTGACATCTCGCGTTGGCGTCAGTTAGGTCTTTCAATGCTCCATCTGAGATACGCATAGCGGCAAGTCGACCGCAAACAGCTTCGAGCTCGGCCATGACCTCGAACATTTCCATCAGCTCCACCGGACCGGGCTGCCGGACAAAAGCTCCCCTGCGCGGAATGAGGTCTACCAGCCCCGACAGGGCAAGCCTCTGAAATGCTTCTCGAAGTGGCGTTCTGGAAACGCCGAATTGCTCGGCCAATTTGACTTCATCCAGACGGTCACCGTCCGAAAATGTCCCGTCAAAGATCAGCTCTTCCAAATCCTGAGCAATGGTGTCGGCAAGTCTTTGGTCCATGGGTTTCTGTTTTACTCACGAATGGGTGAGAACTCAAGATTCCAAATCTTGTATACAAAAATGTTGACTTAAAAAACATAACCACCCTATGCTTCTGCTCATCCCCGGCAAGCCCGGGTTTGGAAAAGGGAGGAGAAAATGAAAGCCATGTTCAAAACAGCCGTTGCTGCTGTGGCGCTTGCATCTGCGGGTACATTGGGATCCGCAGAGGAGCTACGCCTGTCTCATCAGTGGTCGAACAAGGACATTCGGCATCAGGTCGCACAGATCGTTGCGGATGAGGTTGCTGCGGCGGATGTCGATCTGGAAATCAAGATTTTCGGCTCAAAATCGTTATTCAAACCGCGCGAGCAGTAAAAGCCGCTTAGCCGTGGGCAGCTAGATATGACGGTTCTGCCACTGTCCTATGCCGGTGGTCAGCAACCTGCTTACAATCTGACCCTGATGCCCGGTCTGGTGAAAAATCACGATCACGCAGCACGTCTGGCCGACTCGCCCTTCATGGAAGCGCTTGAGGCCAAGATGGCCGATGATGACGTGATGGTTCTGGTCCACGGCTATCTGGCTGGCGGCTTTGCAGGAAAAGACAAGTGCATCACCAAGCCAGAAGACGTGGCCGGTCTACAGACTCGAGCGGCAGGCAAGTCATTCGAACAGATGCTGGCCGGCGCCGATGCCTCGATCGCCTCGATGGCGTCATCGGAAATCTACAACGCCATGCAGACCGGCGTTCTGCAGGCCGCCAATACCTCGTCCTCGTCCTTTGTCAGCTATCGTATCTACGAGCAGGTCAGCTGCTATACCCCCGCTGGAGATGTAGCGCTTTGGTTTATGTATCAGCCGTTGCTGATGAACAAATCCACCTTTGAAGGGCTTAACGAAGATCAGCAGGCCGCACTGTTGGCCGCGTCTGAGAAGGCACAGGCTTATTATCTTGAAGAAGCCAAGAAACAGGATGTCAACTCCGCCAAGGTGTTTGAAGAGGCTGGCGTCGAAATCGCCGAAATGACACCAGAGGATTTCGAAGCCTGGCGCGCGCTTGCAATGGAAACATCCTACAAAGCGTTCGTGGAAGAGGTTTCTGACGGGCAGGACCTGCTGGACAAGGCTCTGGCGGTCGAATGATCCTTTTTGGCCGGGCGGCCCTGATGCCGCCCGGCACCTGATCTCAGTTCTGATCTTCAGACTTAATTGCATCTCAATCACAGGAGGCGCAAATGGCTGGCCATAGCTCTGCCGTTGCTTCCCATACCGGGAACAATCCCTTTCTTCGCTTTGTCGCTGCGCTTTCAACTCTGGCCGGATGGTGTTCCGCAGGCATGATCGTCGCCGCCGTCGCCATCACATGCCAGATGATCGTTGTGCGCTTTGTCCTGAACGGCTCGACCATCTGGCAAACCGAAGCAGTCATCTATCTGGTCATCGCCGCTACGCTGGTTGGATTGCCTTATGTGCAACGCCTGCGAGGACATGTGAATGTAGACCTGATCCCAATCTCACTTGCCCCGCGGGCGCGGTTTTTCATGGCGATCCTGACCTCGGTCCTGTCCATCGCCATCATCTCGGTCATGCTGTTCTACGGCTACGAGTATTGGCACTTCGCGTGGGAGCGTGGCTGGAAATCCGACACCGTTTGGGGTGTTCGCCTGTGGATTCCCTATCTGTGCATCCCGGTCGGCTTTGGACTGCTGCTGTTGCAGCTGATCGCCGACCTCGTCGCCGTCCTGCTTGGCATAGATAAACCCTTCGGACTGGAGTAAAGCCGATGGATCCCCTTCTGCTCGGCGCTATTGTCGCCATCGCCACCATCCTTGTTCTGTTCTCGGGCGTATCGGTCGCCATCGGATTGCTGATCGTTTCGGCTGGTTTCTTGATCGTCTTCGACGGCCCACGCTCGCTTGAACTGATGCCGGAGATTCTGTTCGGCAAGCTGGATAACTTCGCCCTTCTTTCGATCCCGATGTTCATTATCATGGGAGCTTCGATTGCATCGACGCGAGCCGGGGCTGATCTGTACGAAGCATTGGAGCGCTGGCTGACCCGTGTTCCTGGCGGTCTGGTCGTATCAAACCTTGGCGCCTGCGCCCTGTTTGCGGCCATGTCGGGCTCCTCACCCGCAACCTGTGCTGCCATCGGTAAAATGGGCATCCCCGAGATGCGCAAGCGTGGTTACCCCGATGGTGTTGCTGCCGGGTCGATTGCCGCAGGCGGCACGTTGGGCATCCTGATCCCGCCCTCGGTCACCATGATCGTCTATGGTATCGCCACCGAGACCTCGATTGGCCGTCTGTTCCTGGCTGGTGTGATCCCGGGCCTGATGCTGGTGGGCCTGTTCATGGCCTGGTCGCTGTATTCGACATGGAAATCCGGCGACGCCACCCGTCTGGGGTCCGGCAGCTACACCTGGGGTGAGTGGTTCGAGATTCTGCCGCGTGTTCTGC
This sequence comes from Ruegeria sp. BJ6, assembly GCF_056537885.1. Lineage (NCBI taxonomy): Bacteria > Pseudomonadati > Pseudomonadota > Alphaproteobacteria > Rhodobacterales > Roseobacteraceae > Ruegeria > Ruegeria sp. BJ6. Next base: position 310,212 of record NZ_JBQFSG010000003.1, read on the forward strand.
CTTTCCTCGGCATCATTCTAGGCGTGCTCTACGCCATGTATGGCGGCATCGCGACGCCATCGGAAACGGCTGCCGTTGGTGCACTGCTGTGTCTGCTGATCGCGATGATTATCTACAAGCTGTGGAACCCCAAGGACATCTGGGTTGTGCTGCGCGACAGCACCAAGGAGAGCGTGATGATTCTCTTCATCATCGCAGCCGCCGGTGTTTTCTCGTACATGCTCAGTTCGCTGTTCATCACGCAAGCGATTGCCGAATGGATCGGCACGCTGGACGTGAACCGCTGGGTACTGATGGGTGCGGTCAACGTTTTCCTGCTGATCGCCGGGTTCTTCCTGCCACCCGTCGCGGTGATCCTGATGGCCGCGCCGATCCTGCTGCCGATCATCACCACCGCCGGTTTTGACCCGATCTGGTTCGCGGTCGTTCTGACCATCAACATGGAGATTGGTCTGATCTCACCCCCGGTTGGTCTGAACCTCTACGTGATCAACGGCATCGCGCCGGACATCTCGCTGAAAACCATCCTGACCGGCTCGCTGCCCTTTGTGGCCTGCATGGTGATCGCGATTGTCCTGCTGTGCCTGTTCCCGGGTCTGGCGACATGGCTTCCTGATCTGGTGATGGGAGCAGCTGTATGACCCTGTTTGCCGATCTTCTCTCAACCGTGTTCGAGCGGCGTTATCGCCGCGACAGCGCAGCGGCCCTCGATGGTCGTCCGCTGACTGAACTGGCCAACGCGTTGGTTGGGTCTGCCGGGGAAACCTCAGGGCTGGCATTGGCCGAAGAGATTCTCGGTCGCTTCGAAACGCTTAGCGACGTCGAAAAACTGGAGTTTTTTCGTTATCTCGCCACGGCGATGAATATCGACCCTGAGACAGTCCGCTCATCTTTGGACGAATACGAACGCAACCCGTCCAAGGCCAGCTATCGCAGCTTCGCCGCCGCCGTTGAACCGGCGCGGCAGGAGTTGATCCGCCGCCTAAACCGAGTCCCCGGTGCGACCGGGACCCTGGTGAAAATGCGTGCTGATTTGCTGCGGTTAGGCGGCAAGGAGCCCGAATTGCAGGCGCTGGATCTGGATTTCCGGCATTTGTTCGCCAGTTGGTTCAACCGGGGCTTTCTGGTCCTGCGCCCAATCAACTGGGAGAGCCCGGCGCATATTCTGGAAAAGATCATCGCCTATGAAGCCGTCCATGCCATCGACAGCTGGAACGACCTGCGCCGCAGGCTGGAGCCTACTGACCGGCGTTGCTTTGCCTTCTTCCACCCCTCGATGCCCGACGAGCCTCTGATCTTTGTCGAGGTGGCGCTGAATAGCGGGATACCCGGCTCGGTTCAGGCACTGCTGGCCGAAGACCGCGATCCTCTCCCCGAAGATCAGGCCGATACGGCGGTGTTCTACTCGATCTCGAACTGTCAGGCCGGACTCGCCAGCATCTCGTTTGGCAATTCGCTGATCAAGCAGGTGGCCTCGGATCTGGCGGTGGAACTGACAGGGCTGAAGACCTTTGTCACCCTGTCGCCGATTCCGGGACTGACCAAGTGGCTGTCTCAGGAAGGTATCGAGTGGGTCATCGAAGAACCAGATCAGATGAAGGCGCTGGCGGCGCATTACCTGTTGAATGCCAAAGGCCGGGGCGATCTACCGTTCGATCCTGTAGCGCGGTTCCATCTGGGTAATGGCGCGCTGGTCCAAGCAGTTCATGCCGATGCCGATATCTCGGACAAGGGCCGAGCGCAGTCCGGCGGCACGATGGTTAACTACCTCTATGACCTCAGCCGCGTTGCACAGAACCACGAGCAATTCGCCAATTCCCGTGAGGTTATCGCCTCGCCCGAGGCTAAGTCGCTTGCTGCGTCGGCCTCTCTCACCACGACACAGGAAAGGTAACCCTAATGGCCAATCCTCTCTATGACGGTTTGTTCGGCGCTCATGCCGGTAAAGACACACCTTTTTTGCATCTGCTCGACAGTTCGGTGATCACGCATCAGGACTTCCTGAGTACTGCGGCACAGATCGCTCATGTGGCTACTCAGTTGGGTCTGAAACCCGGCGACCGGGTTGCGGCGCAGATCGAGAAATCGCCCGAAGCGCTGGCGCTCTATGCGGCCTGCGCGCAGGCAGGTCTGGTGTTCCTGCCCCTTAACACAGCCTATACCGTCGATGAATTGACCTATTTCATTGAAAATAGCGGTGCCTCTCTGATCGTCTGCGACACCAGAAGTGAGGAGAAACTTACACCTGTCGGTGCCCAACTGGGGGCGCAAGTCGAAATCCTGAACGCTGATGGTAGTGGAAGTCTGATGGATCAGGCCGCAGCCATGCCTGTCAGCTTTGAGACAGTTGACCGGGAAGGTGATGATCTGGCGGCGTTTCTCTATACCTCGGGCACGACGGGCCGGTCGAAAGGCGCGATGCTGACCCAGAACAACCTGTTGTCGAATGCACAAACGCTGGTCACGGAATGGCGTTTCACATCCGACGACGTGCTGCTGCACGCGCTGCCGATCTTTCACACTCACGGACTATTTGTGGCAACCAATGTCACACTGGCTGCGGGCAGCAGCATCGTATTCATACCTAAATTCGATCTGGACGAGATCATCGGGCGGATGCCCCAGGCCACGACGATGATGGGCGTACCGACCTTCTATACCCGCTTGTTGGATGATGATCGGTTCACAAAGGAACTGGCCAAACATATGCGCGTGTTCGTTTCCGGTTCCGCACCGCTGCTGGCGGAGACCCATGTGCAATTCGAAGAGCGCACCGGTCATCGCATCCTGGAACGCTACGGCATGACCGAGACCAACATGAATACTTCAAATCCCTATGACGGCGACCGTCGTGCAGGCACCGTTGGATTACCGCTTCCGGGTGTCGAACTGAAAATCTGCGACTCTGATGGTAATGCCCTTCCGCAAGGCGAGATCGGAGAGATCGAGGTGCGCGGCCCCAATGTATTCAAGGGATACTGGCAAATGCCTGAAAAAACAGCCGCCGAACTGCGTGAGAACGGGTTCTTTATCACCGGTGATCTGGGCCGGATCGACGAGGATGGTTATGTCCATATCGTTGGCCGCAACAAGGACCTGATCATCTCGGGTGGCTATAATATCTATCCCAAGGAAATCGAGCTTTTGCTGGATGAACAGCCCGGTGTGCTGGAAAGCGCCGTGGTGGGTGTGCCGCATCCCGATTTTGGCGAAACAGTGTTGGGTGTGATCGTCGCCGAACCAGGTGAGACCCCGAACCTTGAAGAGATGAAGATCGCGGTGTGCAACAGCCTTGCGCGATTCAAACATCCTCGCCAGTTGATCGTGCTGGATGAACTGCCTCGTAATACCATGGGCAAGGTTCAAAAGAACATCCTGCGTGACCAATACAAGGACCTGTTCGCGGCCGCGTAGGAAGACACTCCCCGGTCCGTCAGCCCTCTTCTCGACAATGCTGCGGGCCAAACTTCAACGGCCTGAAGGTGCGATTACTTTACCTTTAAGCCGTTGATTTTTAATTCTTCAGGAGCTTGAAATCAAATGTATCAGAATATCCTCGTTCCGATCTCGCTGGATGGAGACCGCGACACGGCGCGCTCTGTTGAAGTTGCGCGTGCGCTTAACTCCGGCGCTGGTCACATCACGTTTTTGCATGTCATTGAGCATCTGCCTCAATATACGAACGACTTGCTTCCCGAGGATCATTTGGAACGTGTCAAAGCCGTCGCTTCAGAGAAATTAACGCCATTAACGAATGGTGCGACGAACGCTCAGATTGAGATCGTCGAAGGTCACGCAGGGCGCGGCATTCTCGATTATGCGGCTTCGCACAATATCGATTGTATCGTGATTGCAAGTCATCAACCCGGACTGCAGGACTATCTGCTCGGATCAACTGCAGCCCGTATTGTCCGGCACGCACATTGTGCTGTTCACGTGATCAGGTAACTACATAGATCGTGTCGTTGTTGCTAAAACTCGCAGTCGAATGCAGGCCCCGTCCGGACGCCTTGGCAACTGCACGACCGTCCGCGAAGGGCGGTTTTCGGCATGCAACACTGCATCATGTCAACACACGGCCCATGCCCGCCTTGTGTCCCATCACCAGACTTAATGATTGTTTTGGAGCTTTGCCGCTTTTCATTCGAGGTACAGCATCCGGGAAGTTTGGGCTCAATTTAGACCACAACTGCGGCTTCGATGAAGGACCGCTTTTCGTTCTGGGTCAGAAATGCTTGACGTTTGGGTCAGAATTGAATGACGTGGTTCAATGATTTTTTTGAGGTTTTGGACCTCGATTGAGTCATAAATCAGTGACGTTCCAGAGTAATTGTTGGGCGTCAGACGAATTTGACCTTTGCGTCATAAACTGACCCAACACCCCCTTGTCATACTCCCGCAGAATGTTTCGTTTGATCTAACTTCGCTTCCGCAACCCGTTGCGATTGATGAAGATAATCCCGCTCAGCACTCTCTTGTCATCGACCCGTGGCTTGCCGTGCGGCTTCGAGAAGAAAGGGGAAAGCTTGGCCATCTGCTTGTCGGTCAGCCAGTAAAGGTCGCTCATATCACCACTCCATTTTGGAAGCCGTGAATCACGCAGCGCGTTCTTACCCTAGTCTCTTACTTCGTCGGTGCCCAACTGCTCTTGTCGGCAGGCCATTACACTGGTTCCAAAAAAGTGAAGCCTTCAACCGAATTGCACAGCAATGCCGTGTCAGATCCTCATGTGAAATTTCCAATTTCCGCTAATTGATATAATGTTGGCGTGACACTGAAGTTTTGTAACCAGTCAGTCTCGGAATCCGGGTGTGTGAAATGGGTAGACTGCCGACAAATAGAAGTGACGAATCTACAGGGCAAATGGAAACCCATTGCCAACGATGTGGCGCGATATGCGGTGCCGAAGCCAGGTATTGCATGAATTGTGGCGCTAGCTTGCGTAACACAGCGCAGCGCAAATTTTCGGGATTTTCTATGCAAGACGGTCCCACTTTTGTGGAAGAACAAAAACACATTACTATCCTTTTTTCCGATCTGGTCGACTCAACCGGCATTCTTGAAAGCCTTGAACCGGAAGAGGCGGTTGATCGACTCAACGACATCATCGCAGTGATGCGCAAAGCAATCAGACAATACGGTGGCTTGGTAAACTACATTGAAGGTGATGGCCTCATGGCGCTGTTTGGTGCACCGGTAGCGCAGGAGGATCACGCGCTTTGCGCTTGTAAGGCAGCTTTGGAGCTGCATGAAAAAATAAGATCCGAATTTGGATCGGCGATGCGGGTTCGCACGGGGCTCTGCTCGGGTAACGCGATCCTTCGTCTTGTTGAGACTGATGTTCTTGGAAACTACGATGCAACCGGACTTTCGGTAGTGCTCGCGAGGAGAATGCAGGAGATCGCGGCAGCAGGCGAAATTCTGACCTGTGGAGATCTACCGGCCCTTGTTGAAAGTGAAGCCTCAATCGTGAGTTTGGGCGGCCGCGAGATCAAGGGCTTTGTTCACCCGGTCGAGGTATGTCAGTTAACCGGTCTCAGGGATGCACCACGCGCGACTGCTAACGCGAAAGATCTTGGTGCAACATTTGTAGGCCGCGAGGCAGAGCTTGCCGTGCTGCAAGAGGCAGTCGCAGGAGCGCGGCGCGGCCAGGGCCAGGTCATCACGGTAACTGCCGGTCCGGGCTTCGGAAAATCCAGAATGGTCCGGCATTTTCTGGATACCGCAGACACGACGGGTTTCCAAACGATTGAAGTCGCGGCGGATCGTCAGGATCAGAGGACGACATACCGTCAAATCACGCAGTTTCTCAAGGCCCTCCTAGACCCGGAAGAGGACGGTTCGGCCGGGCTTGGGCACATGTTGCGAACTGCAGCTTCCCTTGATCTTGGCCTGGAGTCGATACAGCCAGCGCTCGCCTCATTGCTAAACCCTGAGGATGACGGAAATTCCTCGTGGCGAGCGCTTGATCCGGTACAACAGCGTGGGCAGGTTTTCGAGGCCTTCGAGCGGCTGATCGCAGCGGCTTCCGATCGGCAACCTTTGATTGCGGTTTTTGAAGACGTGCACTGGATGGACGCCGGCAGTATGGCAGTTCTCGAGAACCTGGTTGCCCATCTGAAAGGATTTCGGGTTGTCCTTATCCTTACGCTCCGCCCCGAAAGGGCAATTGACTGGCAGAAACATGCAGATCAAATCAACTTGCAACTGCCGCCTCTTGGTCGCCATGACTTTGACACTCTGGCTGTTGCGTTGTTGGGAAAGAACGCCAGCTCTGCACAGATAACATCTGAACTTTATCGCAAGGCGGGCGGTGTACCTCTTTTCCTTGAAGAATTAATACGTTCGTTGTCACAGCTCGGCGTGCTTGAGGGTACGCATGGCCGGTATCGCCTGACAGGGCTTATTGATACATCTGAGGTGCCACCAAGAATTCAAAACGTTTTGGCCAGCCGGATTGACGGGTTGTCCACGAAAGAGAAATCCGTCCTGCAGGCTGCAGCAGTTCTGGGCACAGATATTTCCGTTGCGGTGCTGCAGGCAGTGGCTGACGTGTCGCAGAACCAAACGCTTGACGGCATTTTGAAAACGCTTGTTGACGGGCGCTTTCTTCGCCAGCTTGATCGGGCCACGGGTACCGATTTCTCTTTCGAACACGAACTTACCCGCGAAGTCACCTATTTGACTATGTTGCGCAAACAGAGAAAGCAGCTTCACGGCCGCGCATTTGAGGCAATCGTCGCCTTGCAAAAACCCCGACTCGACGCCCATTTGGATCGGCTGGCCGATCATGCCTATCAAGCCGAAGATTGGGCAAATGCCGGGCGGTTTTACCTTGCCGCTATGGCCCGCTCGGTTCGCCATTGGGCCAATCGAGATGCAATCGCCACTCTGGAAAGTGGGATAGCAGCATTGGAGCGCGTGCCTCCCTCGAGGGAGAAGGCATGCGCGGAAATTGATTTTCGTTTATTGGCGTGCAGCGCACTAACGCCTCTGGGGCGTCAGACACGGGCACTGGAACTGCTTGAAGAGGCCCGAAACATCGCTGTCGACTATGGTGAGGATGATCGCCATGCCGCAATCAATTGTCAGCTTGCCGCAGCGAACTGGCGCCTTGGCGCACACCTCAAGGGTCTGGAGCATGCGCGGAGTGCAATCGACCTTAGCCGTCGCATAGGTAATACCGGCCTTGAGCTCGCCGGGCGCTACAACTTAGGAATGATCGCCTACGAGGTAGGCGACTACAACAAGGCTGTCACCGAGTTATGCACCGCCCTTGACCTGCTCACGCCAGAATACGATCAGAAGCACCCGGGTTGGCCATCCATTCCTAGCGTGTCGATCAACGCGTTCCTGGCCAGCGCGTTTCTTGAGATGGGCCAAGTGGATCGCGCTGAAGCTGTTGCAAGTGACGCAACTGCACGTGCCGACGCAGCCCGTCATCCATATACGCAGACAATGGCGTATGTGATCCGTGCCAGGATCCATGCCGAGCGTGGTGAGATGAAAGCGGCGCTCTCTGCCATTGAGCTTGTGTTTGATCTGTCGAAAAGATTTCAGATCGACAAGATGTATGCGTTCGCCGCTTCAATACTGATCGAAATACATCTTGCCAGTGGAAAGATCGACTCGGCAATCGATGTCTTCGAACGACCTGAAATCAATGCTGGATTTGATGGTGAAGACTATTTTGGCCGGTCTCATTTGGCGCTTGCCAAGGGGCAGGCCCTGTTGGCGGCGAACCGGTTGGAGAGCGCGCAAGACGAGCTCGAATCCTGCCTTGCCCTTGTTACATTCCGGGGTGAGTGGCCAAAGGCCGCGCTGTGCAATTGGAGTCTAAGCGAATTGCATAGCCGCCGTGGACAAGCCGGTACCGTACAGGCCCGATCCTATCGCGAGAATGCTCTGCAAATCGCGAGGCGCATCGGCTTCCATCTGCTGCCCGATGCCGTCAACGCGCAGGTCGCCCCCTAACGCGCAAAAGCGATGCCGCCTTCTCGGCGATCATCAGAGCTGCGGCGTTGGTATTGGCACAGATCGCATCCGGGATAACCGAGGCATCCGCAACCATCAGCCCATCAACCCCGTGAACCCGAAGGTCTGCGCCCACAACCGCGCCTGAATCTGTATGCGGCCCCATCCGGCAGGTCCCGGTGGGGTGCCAAAGGCCACGCGCCTCGAACCGGATAAACGCTTCTCTAGCGGCTTTGCTCGCCTTCGATCCGGGTAAGTTCGTATTGCCGCCAGGCACGATCCCCGCGTGGTTGTCCGACAATTCGCGCGTGAGTTCGATTGCCGCCAACAAGGTTTCAAGGTCGCCGCTGCCTGCGGATAGATAGTTGGGATCGATCTTTGGAAAAATTCGTGGGTCGCTGCTGAGAAGCGAAAGCTTCCCTTGGCTATTTGGTCGCGTTAATGCTGGTGCAATAACAAGGAATTTTTCCGGGAACCCAGGAGGCCGAGTTATCTGAATCCCGGAATGTGCAAAGTACTGAATATTCGGCCTTCCGCCTGATTTGACCCCGGCGTTGGCATCGAGTTCAGCAAACAGACCCGCTTCGGAAAAGAACATGGGCTGAGGAAGGGCATTCTTGGCTTCGAAGCGGGTTAACAGAATCATATGATCCCGCAAATTATGTCCGACCGGCAAAGGATGGACCGATGGAACGTCAACTCCTTTCAGATCCTCAGGAAGACCGATCCCTGATACGAGCATCAGATGCGGTGATCCGATGGTGCCACCGCACAGCACGATCGCTTCGTGCGCTTTGTACATCTGAGAAAATCCGCTTCTTCGGTCGAGGCACTGCACCCCCGAAACCTGAGTTCGGCCGCCATCTTTCTTGCTCACATCGAGGAAAAGTGCCTGGGTCAGCGGCTTCACGGTCAAATTAGGCCGATTTCTGATGGCCGCCAGATAGCCCGTGGCCGAACTGGAGCGTCGCTCGTTGCCGTCGATCGCGAATTGGTAGTAGCCGCCGACATCCGACAACGACCGTCCGTTTAGATCGGCGTCGTCCGAAGCCTTGAAGCCCGCTTTCGCTGCCGAGGCAATGAATTCCGATGCAGCCGACGAGCGGCGTGGGAGATCGCGCACGACAATCGGCCCTCCTTTCCCACGATGCGCGGCACCGGTTCCGAGATAATCCTCGCATTTCATGAAATAAGGCAAGACCGCATCGTAGTCCCACCCCGGGTTGTTGGCGCCCCAGGAGTCATAATCCTGCTCGCTTCCTCGGATGTGGATCATTGCATTCACTGAACTGCAACCTCCGATCATGGTGCCACGTGTCAGCATCCGCCACCGATTCAGAGTTTGGTTTCGTTTGATCATCGGGAAATTTGTCGACAGACCGGGGTTGGACCAAAGGCCGAAGACGTTCGTGACGTCAGAGTTGCCAGTCAAATCGGGGTTGTCTTCAATCCCATATTCAACAAGCAAAACGCTGACGTCCGGATCCTCGGACAACCGAGCCGCCAGGCAACTACCGGCGGTGCCTGCGCCTATTACGATATAGTCAAATTCGATCTCGTTCTTGGTCATGACACTCAACATTGTTACGAATGTGATAGGTAATTCAGAGCGCGGAGCCCCGGCAGGAAGAAGTAGGCTCCGCCTCTGACGGTCGTAAACGCCTCTAATTCTGGCGTCTGGACATTGGTTGGGCTCCCCTGGACGGTAAATCGGTCTCCACGAGGCTTATGTGTGGCCGCTATTGGGTCGCTTTCGTCATACAGCGTCGAGAAATGGGGATTATTGATCCAGGAATGCTGAATGAGTTCGAACTGATCCGCGATGTCAGCGTTACAGCACATAAAGAATATCCCGCCGAGTTCTTCCTTGTGTGCGGTACTGACACAGGCCCCACGGTCATACAGCCGCCCGCGTCGCAATATCCGTCGCCGCTTGGACAGTCGAAGCGCGGTTTCTGGGTCCGGGAGCAAAGAGTCTCTTGGGTTGGACCTTCGGATGTGGGCACCTATCGGGCAGCGAATACCCTCAGGATCCTCTCGGTCAAACAGGAAATCGTTTTCCCGCGACCGCTTATTGCCAGAAGCAAGCGGATCAGCGTGGGGATGACGAACGAGCGGAGCGCCGCTGGGCCATCTGCCCATGAGCCTGGCAGCAGCAAGCCCTTGTTCCTTCTTACAGGGCGCTATGGCGGCTACCGACTTGTGGAATGCGGCGACATCCTGTGCGATCTGACGGACCACGAGGTAACTGCCATTTCGCCCCAAATCCCGCCTTCCCGGCGTGGACGATAGTAAGTCAGCCCCATGGGCATTTGTATCTACGCTCGGGCTGGGTGCCTGCAGTCCACGTTCATTGTCATATCCAAGGATAAGTTCCCCAGCCTTGATGATCGAGATTTCGTTTGGGCCGTATCTCCTGCATTCGGCACTTGGTGTTCCTTCGATCAGCGGTTGCGAGATACCATCTACGAACCCGAAATGCTCACGACGGTCTTCCGGCACGTAGGTCAGCAGACCAGTCGTACCCTCGGGGCCGATTTCGTCGCCATCAACGGTAACGAACCCGGTTGGAGTACCTATCGCGCGCTCAAGCTTTACTGGATCGAGATGAGCCTTTGAACGCGCGAACACCTGGATCAATACATGTGGTTCGAGTGCGCGCCAGCCCCATGCCCATTTGCTTGGCGCGCTTGCGTCAACATCACCAAGCATGTGCCGTCGCCGATCCGTTCCGGTCATCCCTTCCTGAAACTCTGGCGGAAAGGTTTCCAAAGTATCCTCTTCGATCCCCAGTGCCCGAAGCCCTGAGAACGTCATGGCAATGCTTACAATATGATCGGGCAGATCGCTCGCATCGACATTGTGACTATTGACCTGATGCGCCGAGCGCACGACGCCTCTTGCCAGTAAAGCCCGCAGCCATGACTTGGCTTCGGATCTGTTCTTGACCCGCAATAGAAGATTCCTGGACTGCTTGTGATGGCCCAATCCGCTCAACAAAAGGCACTGGACGTCTTCCCATTCGACCGTTTGAACCGCCATTGTTAACCCTCAGATATTCCTAAGCAGAGTGCTTGCCGTTTCGGTTCTTTGAGGTTTGAGCAACCCCTCGCGAAAACGGCTGTTATTATTGATGTTGGTAGTGTTGATGCCGGGGTAGGCGCTGTACCACACCAGCGTCTCGATCTGACTGGTGCGAACATAAGCTTTGAAGGGCCGAGCATCCTGCGCCCCACCAAAAAGGATACCCCGTGTTGGAGAAAATCCGATTACCTGTGAACTGGACTCTGGACGAAGATGTGTATGCGTCCAAATGGAGTTGACGCCCCAAACCGCGCCAAGATCGATGAATTCATTAAGATAGCTCTCCCATGAGCCACAATAGCTCACGAGGAAGAGCAGCCGCCGTCCTTCGTTGATCAGCGTCCATTGCGCATGGAGAATGGTTGGAATTCCACCCAACGTACCGCGTGTGAACACGTAGTGAGAAAGCAGATTGATGACAAATAATGTAAATCGCAGGAAGTACAGTCTGAGCACTCCGGGTTTCACGTGGGTCACACTGGCCAAATGGTTTTGAAGCAGATTTATTCCGTGTTCTTCACGTGCGGTTGCACGAGCCAGCTCTTTCGGACGCAAAAGCAAGCGCTTTGGATGGTCATATCGACGGAGATCGGAAGTCTCGCAAAACCGCATCCAGACTATGATCAGAAGAAAGATCAAAAACAGAAAAGCAATCGCAAAAAGGATGTAGATTCCAAAAGGGATAGCATGCGACAGCAACAGGTTCGCGGATAAAGGCGCGTCGGTCCAGGTTGAGGGAAGGATCAGAAACGCAAGGTGAAGGCCGACGAAAGTCATCACCAAAATGCGGAGAACCTTGATAAAATGCAGTTTCAGACTCAACAACACTTTTTCAGTCGGCAACAAAAACCGCGTCTCAAGCGGCAACAATAGCGTTGAACGCAGATAGCCCAGCCAGAAATAAGACGCGACAGCCGCCAGGAGAGCGAGCGCTCCGACGCTGATTGGATAGGCTGTATTATCTCCGACAAGCCATGTTCCAAGGTACCTTAGATTGTAGACATCCTGGGCACCGATACGAAGCACATAGTCGATTACTAACACGATAAGTGCTACCGAGGCTGCGCGGGCGACGAAGCGAGTGACCAGAAGCAATATCTCAGGATAGTAGTCCCGGCTTCGCGGATCAGGAAACACGATTTCGACCGTAAATCCGATCCACCGCGCTATGAGCCAGACCGCCAGCGTTGCAATCAGGCCGAGCGGTGCGAAACCTCCCGCCTGGATCGAGGCATGGGTCGCCCAAGAAGTCGAAAAGCCGAAGAAGACAAAGAAGAGAAGGCAGTAGAAGAGCAATTTGGCCTGTAGGACAGGTGACTTCATCACGCCGCCCGTTGGCCGCGCGGTTCCCATACGGTCGAGCAGGAAACCAGACGCGCCGAATACAACCGCAGCAATAAGAAGGCCGGTACCGTCGAACGCCCCGTATATCCAGTCCAGTTGGGTTTTAAACGCACCTGCGCTGGCTTTGACAACAGACGGCCAATCTTGCGCGCGTTGAATTAGCGTTTCGCTTGACAAAATGCCGAACAAATCAAGTGCCCACTTGAGGATCAGCGCAAGGAACACAACAGCTGCCGCTGCCGCTGCGAAGAGGGCCAATCTGCCATGTTTAACCCGGAAAGCGGTTGCAGGTACCTCTTCCGCCCAACGAAGGTCGGAGTGGGTACCGGTTCCGGTGCCTCGACGGACAACATTTGCTAGAATGTCTTCGAGTATCGCCTCATAGCTTGATGGTGCAGTAACCATGAAAGAGCGATAAGTCTTGACGTAGTCGACAGCTGCATCTCGCAGATCTTGCTCGCCAAGTATGCGCGACACTGGTCGCCCTGGCGCACCGGAAAACGAGAGGTTTGCGTCCACATGACGGTCGAGAATGTAACGCACGATAATCTCGGCTGCCGCCTCGTTCGGATCCGGGCAACCGATACATGATCCGAATGTGCGGCGGACACCTTCGCTGCAGGCTTGCACTAAATCTTGTACAAAGCGCGTGCGTTCTCCGTCGAATGTACCTTCAAAACAGAGCGCTGGCGCGCTATCACCTTCCCCGGGGATGATCAGGAAACTTGCCATATGCAAGTTGGGCAGCGCCGAAAAATCAAAGTCCGTGTTGCACTTTGCGCGGATTGAGCGCGGGCTCGAAATACCGGTCGCGATGCCCGGGTTGTAATTTGAAAGAGCCTTTCGCAGCTCATCCTCACACTCGGTCCGGATCGTTTCAATGAAGCACAGCCGTTGCAAAGTCATGGTTCGATACCCTGACTGAAGCTCCTGGCATCGAACGATACTTTGAGCTCTTTTACTGTTGGCCCTTCGTGACGCAGCCGTGACTCCTGTCTCAAGTCCTTGAGCAAGAGAAGTTCCCTGATCATCTCGAAGATTTCGGTTTCGGCGATGTAGCGTCCAAAGCACGCGTGCCGTCCTGTCCCGAAGTGCAGATACGAGGTCGACCCCCGATCGGCGCGAAACTCTGCCGGGCACTCGACAACAGCCGGATCGAACATCGCCGCCAGAGGCGCTGCAATCACAGTGCTTCCACCCCTCACGCAGCGCCTGTCCTCTTCTTGGGTTCCAATTATGGTGCGCCGGGGGGCAAAGCGAACGAGAAAGGGAAAAGTGGGGCGAAATCGCAGTGCCTCATCGATATAGCCGGATAGCGCGTTCCGTAATTTAATCACCTCGTCATCCACATCCTGTGCGCAGCGATTGGGAACCTTTTGCATGCGTGCCGAAAGTGCCCGTGCGGTTTCTTGTGCAAGCGCGAATTCGTGCGGGCGGTCGAGCAATTGATCAAACGCGTGGGTCGTCGCGCGTGCAACAGTTGCGGCACCTGCGGTCAACAATCCCAAAATAGATCGGCGGGCACATTCCTCTCCAGCCTCTCCAGCGCTTAATGTCGCAAGCGAACCCTGCGCCAGCCGACTTATGAAGCTGTTGCTTGGTCCGCCCTGTACCGAACCCTTCAGGTTAGCCTCGCTGAAGATCCGCTTGATTTCGAGCTCAACCTGTTCCGATATTGTTGTCGCCGAGCGAAAGAGCTCGTCCGCCTGTACCGATCCTTCGGGAGGAAGATCCAGAATCGCAGTAGAGATATTCCGCAGCTCATCGCGCGCTTTCGCATCAGTTGGAATATTCAGTCCCAGATAGCGAGTGAGAACCTCAATCGCCACGATTTCGGAAAATCCTCGCGCAATGTCGAGATGTGCTCGACCATGTACTGCACCATTTGTGGCATCATTGATCAGACGCTGCGCAGAGTTGACAGCATAATCGCGGATTATCCGTTTGTCGGCACTCTTATGTCGTGCGTTTTCAAGGGCGGTGCGCTCTGATGTGTGTTGTTCCCGCCAGTCAATGCCCAAAATGAAGGGGCCACAGACCATGCGTGGGTTCATGAATTTACCGACCAGCAGGTCCTCGTCTCGATGCAGGAGGTTTTGAACATCACAGTCTCGTACTGCGATGAATGTCGTTCCAATGCAAAAAATAGGCCGAATTCGCCGCGCAATGGCAAAACCGACTCGCGCTGCCCTTGGATTGTTTAGCAGGTAAACTGAAATCGAGTACTTAAGGCGCGCGGCCACCGACTTAGTTTTCGCAGTGAGTTTGGTCAACACTGATGGCGACCCAAAATGGGGTTCGTGGCCCTTGTTTTGATTAGTGAAATTATTCGATGGCATTAATCATACTCTTTGATGAAGAAATTTGCACCGCCGGGGTCTTCTGCGTATTGGTGCAAGCTTCTTACTTTTTTGAATCGCGTACGAAAGACCGCATTACGGGAATAATTCAAGCTTTCTGAACCTTGGAACCCCAGTTCAATTCCCCTGATATTCGCTGGAGTATTTTCGAATGGGATCGCGTTGCGGACTACCCGAACACCGCACAAGCTCTGATTGAGGAATCCGGGCGCCGTTCACTGTAACAGCCTTCGGTTGTTATCCGTTTCGCCTCTTTCAGGCCAAGATACCCCCAAGCGGTGCGAACTGAAAAAGATGAACACAACCACCTCTCGATGCGTACTGCACAATGGATGTTTGTCAGTTCATTTCTCAATCGAATTCATTTCCATTTGAGTCGGCGGTTCTTCAAAAGTGTCACATCTCAGAATGGCTGCCTAAATGACCAACGTGGAAGATGGCAGGTCATCTATTTTGTGTATTTCGCCAAAGATTTTATTGGCGAGATCTGGCAGCAGAATGGAATATTTCCGAAATCAGAAGTCGTAGTCACAGAGATATTTCTGTTTTCCGATTGAGGTTGTTTTTAATATAATTTGCCCCCCTTCCCTAATTTTCTGCCTTCGACCAACAAGACAGTTGATAGTCTTCGAATGGGTTACCTTATCAAATATCCTAGCCAAGTGTTTAGGTAACTTCGCCAAGTTCAAGCGCACACACCCAAGATACTATACGAACTTTTCATAATTTCAAAGTTCACTTCAATTCGCTTTGGCGCGGGTACAAACCGGTAAAATTCCGCAAGGCCTGTAGTCTTTGGGTTCTGGCCCGCACCACCAATTAAACCACGGCCTACCAAAGCAATTCTGTACATCACTTTCTTTATTCTGAAGTGTTGTTCTCTTTGGCGTCTGGCCTACGCCTAAACTTTCGACGACTCGCTTGAACCAATCGACCGGTAGGCTAACAGAGGCCTGGAAAGCAGCGGTTTTTGAGTCTGGAGTTCGTTAGGGTCAGGACCCATTGATTTCTGCGGGGTTGCGTGATTCACGGTTTGAAAAACGAGCGGTAAACATGTCTGATCTGTTTTGGCTGACCGACGCCCGGATGGTGCGTCTTGAGCCCTTCCTCCCAAAATCTCACGGCAAACCCCGCGTCGATGACCGGCGGGTGTAGAGCGGGATAGTCTTCGTTAATCGCAATAGTTTGCGCTGGCGCGAGGTGCCGAAGGAACACGGCTCGCACAAGACGCTCTACAACCGTTGGAAACGGTGGAGCGACAAGGGCATCTTCGCCCGGATGATGGCCGGATTGGCCGCTGAGCACGGCGAAGATAAGACCGTGATGATAGGATGCGACCTACCTGAAGGCACACCGCACAGCGACTAGTTTGGGCGTCAAAAAGGGGGGCGTGGACGCCTGATCGGTCGGACCAAGGGCGGCATGAATACCAAGCTGCACGCCATCTGCGATAGCAAAGGCCGCCGACTGAACCTGTTTGTGACCGTTGGGCAGGTCAGCGATTACATCGGCGCAAGGGCATTGCTGCACAGCCTGCCAACTGTAGACTGGCTGCTCGGGGATCGCGTGGAGATCAGGCGGTGTCGCACAGCTCTTTGGGGGCGCCTCGATGGACCCATTGACACTTTCCATGCTAATTTGCTCCCGAAACAAAAAAAGAGCCTGCATGGAAATCGACGTACGCACCTGGCTCGAAGACCTCGGGCTCGGCGAATATGCCGATGCCTTTGAGGAGAACTTTGTCGATGGGCACGTTCTTGCGCACCTCACAGTAGAAGACCTGAAAGATATCGGTGTGACTGCCGTCGGCCACAGGCGGAAATTGCTAGAGGCGATTGCTACAATCGACGAAACCGCAATTGAAAAAGCCGAGACAGCGCAGAAAAATGTCGAAGCAAAGACTGCCGCTCAACACTCAGGTGAGCGCAGACAAGTAACTGTTTTGTTTGCGGATATCTGTGGATTCACCAAATTATCTTCATCAATTGATTCAGAAGCGGTTCACGAGCTTTTGGCTGCGTACTTCGAAGCTGCCGATGGCATAGTCAATAATTTCGGAGGAACGGTTGATAAGCACGTGGGCGACAGCGTTATGGCTATGTTCGGAGCACCGATTTCACATGGGAATGACGCTGAAAGGGCGGTCCGCGCAGCTATAGCGATCCAAGAAGCGATGTCAGGTGTCTCAGAACAGGTTGGTCGGCCACTGGAAACTCACATTGGTATTGCCTGTGGCGAGGTCGTCGCAAGCGGCGTTGGTCCTGATAGCCATTATACTGTTATCGGAGAGTCGGTGAACTTAGCCGCCAGACTTACAGATAAGGCTTCCGCCGGGGAAATCCTGATATCTGAACTGGTCCGCCAGTCCATAGAGGGGAAAATTGCCGCTACAGAGGTAGGGGACGTTTCCGTCAAAGGTCTTTTGGAGCCCGTGCGAGTGCATTCAGTGCAAGGCAGCCAGGACTCTCCAAAAACGCAGCGTGCAAGTCCATTTCTTGGCCGCGTGGCTGAGATCCAGCAATTCAAGAGTGCCCTGAAAGTGTGTAAGGACGCCGAAGAAGGGCAGCTGATCCAAGTTCGCGGCGATCCCGGGATCGGAAAGACCCGTCTAACGGATGAATACTGCCATTTGGCCGAAGAAGACGGCTTTTCGTGTCACCGTACTCTTGTCCTCGATTTCGGTGTCGGTCTGGGGCAGGATCCGATACGCTCGTTGGTCCATAGTCTACTCGATTTGCCGATTGGAGAAGATATAGAAGGTCGGTGTGTAGCGGCCAAAAGCGCGGTTGCGGAAGGGTTTGTTACCGCAGAAAATGAAATCCATCTCAACGACCTCCTGAACCTGCCGCGATCGCCAGAGGACCAGGCACTTTACGATGCTATGGATAATCTGACGCGTAACACCGGTAAGGTAGATACTGTTGTCGCGCTTGTCCGGGCGCTCAGTGGGAAGCTTCCGAGACTTATCGTTTTCGAAGATATCCACTGGGCGGACAAGCTTGTACTTAAGCAAATTGCCAGTTTGGGACTTGGTTCAATTGGCGCGCCCATCATGATCGTTCTTACTTCGAGGGTTGAAGGCGACCCGATTGATCCGGCTTGGCGTGGGGCCCTGGCTGGCGCACCCTTCATAACCTTGGATCTGGGTCCTCTTGGTGAGGCCGACGCCATGGGAATGGCTGCCAACTTTGTCGACATCGCTAACAAATTCGCTCGTTCTTGTGTGGAGCGGGCGGCTGGAAACCCCTTGTTCCTAGAGCAACTGCTCAGAAGCGCTCATGAGGCCAACGACGTTCAAGTTCCGGGATCAATTCAGAGCATTGTACAAGCAAGACTCGACCGTCTGCCAGCGATTGACAAATCGGCCATTCAAGCCGCTTCAGTTCTAGGACAACGGTTTACGCTGGCTTCTTTGCGTCGGTTGATCAGCAATGACTCGTATGACAGTGCGAAATTGGTAGACCATCAACTTATCCGCGAGCAAGGTGACGGATATCTATTTGCTCATGCACTGGTCAGAGATGGTGTATATGGCTCACTGCTTCGAGCGCGTCGAAATGAAATTCACCTTGCCGCCGCGGACTGGTTTGCAGACAAGGATCTTCCACTGCATGCCGAACATCTGGACTGTGCCGGCCACAAGGACGCGGCACAGGCGTATCTTCACGCAGCAGAAGCGCAACAGGCGGCGTTGCGGTTTGAAAGTGCAAAACGGTTGGCTGAACGCGGCGTTGCCGTGGCGGACAAAACTGAGATGTCCTTCGCTTTGCATTGCCTGCTAGGCGAATTGCTGCGGGAACTGGGTGAGACTGAAAAGTCGATTGAAGCATATCAGGAATCTCTTCCCCGTCATTCAGACAATACGGAAAAATGCGTTGCATTGCTCGGCATTGCTGAAGGCATGCGCATCATAGATCGCACCGACGAGGCACTCGACCTTGTGGCCCAAGTGCAACCCATTGCAGAAGCCAATGATTTGATCGAAACCTTGATGCGCCTTCATCATTTACGTGGGAACTTGCTGTTCCCTAAGGGCGATATCACTGGATGCGAAGCGGGGCATCGGCAAAGCATCGAATATGCAAGACAGATCGGTTCGACTGAGGGCGAAGCAATAGGGCTGGGCGGTTTGGGCGATGCAGCCTACGTGGCCGGGCGCATGCGCACTTCTCATGATATGCTGTCACGCTGTGTAGAAATAAGTAGAGCCAATGGTTACGGGCGGACCGAAGTGGCGAACGCGGCACAGGTCTGTCACACAAAGGTCTATATGCTCGAGCTTGATGAAGTGCTCGAACAGTCTCGCAAGACAATGGATGCAGCTCGCCGCGTTGGACACGATCGTGCCGAAATGAACGCTGCTGCTGCAGCGCTCTTTGCAGCTGTTGAACTCAGCGACTGGTCATCAGTGGATACGCTATGTGAGCATGTGAAAGCTTTGGGGGAAAAGCTGGGAGCGAGCAGACTCATCCAGGAGGCATTGTCGTTCAATAGTATCCATTTGAACGCAACCGGGCGGCATCAGGAAGCACTTGAATCGATCAATCAGGCAATTATGGGAGCAAGGAAACTGGGAATGTCTTTCGGTGGACCCCGAATGCTTGGTCACTTTGCCCGCGTCACTCAGGACAGAACAGAGCAAGACCAAGCGATATCGGAAGCGGAAGAAATAATCGCCAACGGCTGTGTGGGGCACAATCAACCCTTTTTTTACCGCGACGCTATCGAAGTTATGTTGCAGCGCAAAGAGTGGGCGCAGGCCCAACGACATGCTGAATCTCTCGAGGCTTTTTTTGCGCAAGAGGACATGCCGTGGTCGGACTTTTTTGTAGCCAGAGCTCGCGCTCTTGTAGCATGGCATTCCGGTCATAGAAGTGCGGAGGGCTGCGCCGTTCTGCAAGCACTTCGAAATGATGCCGTGGAATTTGGTCTAAAGTCATCTTTACCAGCTATCGATCAAGCGTTGAATGCTAGGTAGCAATGCAATTGCATACCTGCTGATGAACCGCTCGCAGGGTCCGCTTCGGGCTCATCGCAGACCTCAGAGGCGACACGGTAAACGCCTGCAGTACACCTGCCACTCCAAAATCCCTGCAAGCGCAGCGAATGACTGCTCCCCGCCCGTTCTGTAGAAAAACAACGTGTTCTGGCGCAAAAAGTAACGGCGCAGCCCGCTCCGCCGCACTTGTTTTAGGGCCAGCGGGATTTGGACAAGCCAAACGCCTCTGGCCATCAGGGGTAAAACAGCTGACCAAGGTTCGTTGTTCCGCAGTAATGCGTCGAATTCATCCAACAAACCCATTAGCTGCATTCTTTCCTCGTGCCCCAAATCACGAGCGACTGTGCCCGTAAGTACGGCTCGCATGTCCGTGCTCCATTGTTTCGGGAATTCCACCTGTTCTGTCGCGTCCTCCGAAGAAAATAGCCTGTCTAGCAGATGCGTTCGCCCCTTGTATCCCAGACGTTTGAGCGCTGAGGTTGTAGGCCCCGTTCGCACTGCCGTCGGAACTTGTGGTACGTCCGCCCTGAGGGTAGTTTCAATGCGCCGGGTGGCGTCAGGAACTTCCGTTGATGCCCCAAGAGGCTGCACGTCAGACGTCCGCAGTTGCCCGGCACTTCCATATCCTTGTACCGGCGAACTTGGCACGGTAGCCTGCACGCGCCGGGTTGTGTCAGGAATTGCCGGTGGCACACTTGCAGGCTGCACGTCCGCAGTCCCAGCCTGCCCGGCGCGAACTGTATCCAGCGTATACCCGGGCGGCAAAGACGGAATGTTTCCGTTTTCGTAGGCAACGCCAGTTGTTTCGTGCACCGGCAGGGCTTCGGCGGGTTGGTTCCACCACTCGGAACCTGCATTCTTGTTCGGTGGCATGAATGGGTTGCGGGAAGAACCGGGACGCATTCGCTCATTCAATTCCCGTGCAAAGGATACGCTTTTGCGCCGCGCGCTTGCACGCTCAAGCAGTCCCGGGCCGCTATCCAATGAATTGGGGGCCGCATTCCGGCGCGATTGATAAACGGCGGGCGCAACCTCAACCGGCGCAGCCATACCTTCTGCCAGTGCTTCGGTGATAATTTCCTTGGCGGACAATTCTTGGCCGGTGGCGGCACGGGCTGCGGCTTCGCCCCCTGCACCCGTTGCGGCTTGCACGATGACGTTCTTGACGGCCTCTTTCGTCGGGCCCTTGAATAGTTGCGTAACTGCTGCGCCTTGTCCCGCCATTTCAGCGAGGGCGATGATTACACCGCGTCCAAGACCGCGCCGGGACGCCGCTGCCATCAGTTCAGGGTCGCGGATCAGGGCCGCCGCTTCCTCGGACGTCCGTGGCGAAACGCCCTGCTCCTGAAAGAACTCATTCACGCCAGAGCCGAATTCCTGCACGGCAGAACCGCCACCAAGAACTGCTGCACCTGCCGCCGGGCTGCGCGTCAAAAGCGTTATTGCCGCTGCCGTACCCATTTGAGGCAGGCTTTCCGCTGCGGTTTCACCAAGGAAGGCAAGGGCCGTACCGGGGTTTGTCGCATAGGCTTTCAACACGTCCAGCGTCGTGTCCGGCGCAGCCGCCAAGACCTGCTTGAACTGTTCTGCGGACGCGGACCCCGGAAGGGCCGCAGCCTGATCGTTCAGACTTTGCGCAGCTTGCGCGTTGTCGACGGCGCGATGCGCAACAGCCGGTTCGTTGCCCACGGCTGCTGCGGCGTCGCGGGCGCGAATGTCATATGCCTGCCGAAACGTGTTCGCGAACTGCGCAGGGTAGCCGAGTTTTGAAATAGCGGCGGACGCCAATTCGGGTGTGGAAATGTCCAATCCTTCGGGCACGTTCGGCAAACGGGTCGTTTCAAGAAACGCGTGCCGGATCAGGTCCGGTTCGGAAAGCGCTGCGTCAGCAAGAACAGTCGCGCCTTTTTGCGCGGCGAACGCAGGCAGGGCCGACTTTGTGCGCAACGCCCCCCGTTTGAGGGCCCGGCCCAAAGCTGTGCCTTCCGGGTTTGAGAAAGACGGGTCACTGTCCAGCGTGAAGCCATCGGGCAGCCCGGGCATCGTTGTCGGGTCGAATTCGGCAGAAGCGCTTGGTGCCGCGTTGGTTGGCTTTTGACCGGCACTGAATTCGGGTGCCGCATCCAGCGTAAATCCTTCCGGTAGGGGCGGGAGCGCCGACGGTTGATTGTTTGGTGCACCGGGTACAAGAGCGGGGAAATTTGCCAACAGATAGTTCCTTCGTGCCTGTGGCGAACTGCGCCGCCGTTGGCCCAATTTTATTTCCGGCGACTTCACCCGACAACAATTGTCTCTCGGTTGTGGACCCAGCGACAGTAGATTAATTGCCTACAAAATTTGGCGACCCCGCGTCTGTTTTCGTGGAGCGTTTTCAAGCGCCTCAACAATTTTCAGTAAACGTTCGGCATCGGCTTTTATTCTGACACTGGAATTCCGATCAGCAATTCGGCTTTCCAGTATCCACCGTTGCCGGGACAAGCGTGCGTGTTTGACGATTGGTGACATTGGAGCGGGTCGATTCATTCGTTAATGCTCCTAGTCAGCCGCGTGATGAACGCGTCTTCAACGCAGCCGCCGTTTGCATTCAAATCGTCAATAATCGACTGGCGTTCTTCCCCTGTGAACAAACGTGCGATTTTTACACGTCGCATTGCTTCATCCACGACTTGTTCAACGTGCAGACTACGGCGCGCGGAATACCCCGGATCGAATCTGGCAGTAGAAGTGTCAAACGGTTCTATCGAACTCTCATCCAAATCTAATTCGGTGTTCAGCATATATTCCCCTGCGAGCTTTAAACCGTAAAAGTTGTATCGTGCATAAGAAGCACTCGCAAAAATTATGGCAACCCTCTCGTCTCATCTGACTAAAAAGTCAAAAAGCCCAGAAACCCCGCGCGTGATATGCGTGGGGTATAAACTACAACGCGCTGCGCTCGGGTTAGGCCGGGGGGTGGGGTGCGACATTCCGACTCAACGGGGGGCGGATAGATAATCCGGCAAGCACTTTGATTTTAGTGGCAGATCAGGGGCAGGAAAGCACTGAGAGTAGTTTATTCAATGTTTTCAGTACCAAGTGGCGGACCGAGGAGGATTCGAACCCCCGACCCCTTGATTCGTAGTCAAGTACTCTATCCAGCTGAGCTATCGGTCCGCGTTGGTGAGGCGCTGTTTAGACTCAGCGTCAGTGGTGCGCAAGCCGATTCTTCAAAATTCTCTCAAAAAGTCATGTCACCCTGCGGGAGCCTTATTTCAAAGGTCGTTCCCTCGGGTCCGGTGTTCTTGAGAACCAGTTCCCCACCGTGGCCGCGCACCAGTTCCGAGGAAATTGCCAGCCCCAGACCCGAGCCGCCCTTGCGCACGCCGCCCTGAAACGGAGTGAACAAATTCTCCTGCGCTTTGGGGGGCAGGCCGGGGCCGGTGTCACGCACCTCGATGCACCAGTCTGTCCCATGCTCACAGGCAGCAACGGTGATCTGGCCCGGCTTGCCCGCCGCCACTAGGGCCTGCCGGGCGTTTCGGACGAGGTTCATGATGATCCGGAACATCTGCTCGGGATCGGCCCGGATGATCAAATCCTCTGGCACTTCGTTATCAATCGTCACACAGCCATCGGCCAGTGCCAGCCTCTCGCTCGCTGCGACATCTTCGGCAATAGGCCGCAACGGTACCATCGACAGGGTAGGCGCCGGTTCCTCGGCGCGACCAAATGCCAGCGTGCTTTCGCAGAGTGAGACCGCGCGGGTGATGGAGTTCACCAGCTTGGGCGCCATCCGGCGTACCAAAGGGTCTTCGCTGGCTTCGATCCGGTCGGTGAAAAGCTGCGCGGATGTCAGGATGTTGCGCAGATCATGACTGACCTTTGCGACTGCGCCACCAAGCTGGGCCAGCCGTTCGCGTTGTTTAAGCGCATGGGTGATCTGCGTCTGCAGCATCTGCAGAGCTTCCTCGGCCTCGCGCAGCTCGGTCACTCCGGCCTGCGGCTGGATGATGCCGCGGACATCCTCAGGTGCGCGGGCATATCTTTGCATGTACCCGACCACGCCCTTGATCGGCCGAACCAAAAAGGCGCGGACCGCAAGAAACAGGAAAAAGGCAGTGATGATCGAGATGACAAGCGACAAAAGCAGAATTCTCAGCCCGTAATCGATCATCGCCATTCGCAATGGATCGGTATCCATCGTCACTTCGATCAGCAGACCAGCGTCCCGTACCGGTTCACCGATCACGCGAATGATCTCATTCTCGGGTTTGAAAAACCGGTTGAGCGCGTCGCGGATCAGCACCCATGCGCCGGCCATTCTCAGATCGTAGGTCTGTGTAATTTGATCCGGTATAGGTGAGGACAACATCAGTTGGCGCACCTCGTCACGGCGCAGCACGACGTTGTAGACTCCGGCATTTTCCAGCAATTCAGCCTCAAGCTCTTCGGCGAGCATGTCGTCAGCCAGCAGTGCGAGCGACGCGATTTGCGCCCGTTCCAGACGGTTCAACAGGAAATCTTCGCGGAATCGCGCAATCGACGGGACAAAGATCAGAACTTCGGCCAACATCACGAAGACCGTTGTCAGGATCAGAAATCGTCCCGAAAGCGAGTTCAAATTACGCTCCTTTTCAGGTCAGGGGATCCAGCGTTGGACGAACCTGACCACTCGTTTAACCGTCTGATTCTCAAACAGCCTTGGCGAGAAATAAGCACCCGCCACGCGTTTGTTAAGCTCTCCGATCGTCGGGTAGGGCGACACCATCGCCGCGATCTGGCCCATCTTTAGGTTATTGGCCAGCGCCAGCGACCACAAGTTGATCAGTTCGCCCGCCTGATGCCCCACGATTGTGGCACCCACCGGGCGCCCCTTGACCATCATGACCTTGATGAAGCCGGTGGTTTTACGCTCGGCCACGGCGCGGTCATTGTGGTGATAGTCGAAACGGGCAACCTCGAGCTTGTCACCGTATTGCCCCTGTGCCTGCTCTTCGCTCAATCCGACCTGCGCCAGTTCGGGGTCGGTATATGTAGCCCAGGGAATATGCGCCGTCTTTGCCCTTGCCGGCAGCCCGAACAGAGCAGAGCGAATGATCACCCCTGCCTGATAACCCGCCACATGCGTGAATTGCAGACCGCCTGAGACGTCACCAATGGCATAGATTTTGCGGTTCGAAGTGCGCAGCGCCTCATCCGTTCTGATCCCGGATTTTGTTCTGTCGATACCGGCCGCTTCCAGATTCAGGCGTTCGATATTTGCCTTTCGACCTGCCGCCAGCAAAAGATGCGTGCCTGCAAAGATGTCTCCGTTTTGAGTCACAACCTCGATTGCACCGGCCTCACCGCGAATTTGCGCCACCATCGACTGCTCGTGAATATCGACGCCTTCCTCGCGCAGAGCAGACAGCACGACGGCTGCAGCTTCGGGGTCATCCTTGCCCAAGGCTTGCAGCCCCTCGATAACCGTCACTTTGCATCCCAGACGAATGTGAGCCTGCGCCATCTCCATCCCGATCGGCCCGCCGCCGATGATCAGAAGATGTTCAGGCTTTTCACGCAGGTCAAAAATGGTCTCGTTTGTGAAATAGGGGACCTTGTCCAGACCGGGGATCGGCGGGACCAGCGGCGAGGAACCTGTGGCGATCACGATGCGGCGCGCCGATATAGTGTGATCTCCGGCCTGTACCTCGGTTGGAGACAGGAATGAGCCGTATTCGCGGATCACTCGAACGCCGAATCCTTCAAACCTTTCCGGGCTGTCCATTGGGGCGATTTGCGCGATCACATCCTGCACATGATCCTTGGTCGCAGCATAATCGACTTTTGGCTCCGCATCCGCGATCCCGTAACTGACTGAATGACTTTG
This sequence comes from Ruegeria sp. BJ6, assembly GCF_056537885.1. Taxonomy (NCBI): domain Bacteria; kingdom Pseudomonadati; phylum Pseudomonadota; class Alphaproteobacteria; order Rhodobacterales; family Roseobacteraceae; genus Ruegeria; species Ruegeria sp. BJ6. Next base: position 335,821 of record NZ_JBQFSG010000003.1, read on the forward strand.
CGCATATGCCGCCTTGCCGCTTGCGATCAGCGCCTTGGACGGGACGCAGCCGAAATTCAGGCAGTCGCCACCCATTTTATGGCCTTCCAGCAGGGTCACATCCGCACCCATCTGGCTGGCGCCTGCAGCCACTGACAACCCACCGGACCCGGCCCCGATCACCAGGATGTCGGTCTTGATCTTTTTCATGGGTCAGGTTTCCTTCCGGCCGCGCAAGGTCTTGATAAGGATAGGCAGGGCGGCCAGCGCACACAGCCCCAGGATCGGCCCGATGATAAACGGTTCCCACAAAAGCGAAACATCCGGTGTCTCGCCGCGATCGAAAACACCGCCAAGTCCGACGCCGATCCAAGTATAGACGATACCACCAGGGATGATGCCCAGCGCAGTCGTCAGCAGGAAATTGCGGAACTTCACGCCAACCAGCGCCGGAACCAGATTGGCGACAAAGAACGGCACCACCGGCACAAGCCTAAGCAGGAACAGGACGGAGATTTCGTTCTCTCTTAGTCCATTCTTAAGCTTCTTTATCGTGCCTTCAGATGCTTCCAACCTTGCAGTCAATGCCTCACCCAGCCCCCAGCGCGCGGCCAGAAATATGGCAGACGCCCCGACGGTAGCGGCAAATACATTGAACACAGTGCCTGCGAACAATCCAAACAGAAACCCACCGGTCATGGATGCGACCGCCGCCCCCGGCAGCGAGAACGCGACGATCACGATATATACGGCAATGAAGGCGGCGGCCATCGACCAATAATTAGCGTCACGCCATGCCAGAAGCGCCTCGCGATTATCGCGCAGGGTTTCGAATGTCAGATAATCGCCAAGCGTAAAGAAGCCGATCAGGGCGGCAGCAATAATTGCCAACAGCGGTACGTGACGGGCCAGCCTGCGGCGGGGCATGTGAGTCGTGTTGCTCATCTGATCATTCGGCTTTTGTCGATTCATTCTGTTCACCAACATGCGCCCATGCTGCAGCAAGCAACAGATACTTCACGTCGCCTTGAAGTGTCCGGTCAAAAATGTGAGTGTTTGCAGCCACAAAACACGGTTTTGAAACCTTTGCCGGGCAAGCAGGCGGTTTTTGTTGCAAAAGACACCGAAAAGCGGGCTCAGAGGGTTTGACTTACTGCGCGCTTGCCAGTAGAGGACGGACTTCGAACACCACGGGCAGGCGAATCCGCGCCGAACCCGACCGCAAGAGATTGGAGACGGAGCGATGAAACGCACCTATCAGCCTTCGAACCTGGTTCGCAAACGCCGCCACGGTTTCCGCGCGCGCATGGCCACCAAGGCTGGCCGCAAGATTCTGAACGCACGTCGCGCACGCGGCCGCAAGTCGCTGAGCGCGTAAGCCGCCACCGACTGACGTTCTGACGAAAATGACGCCGCCGGAGGCCCCTGTGGATGGTACTGACCAACCCGGGGATACGCCCCCGGCGGCGTCCGTTTGCGCATCCGAAACCCTGACCATATTGAAGAACCGGTCCGATTTCCTGAAGGCTGCGCGAGCACGTCGGCAGGGGACGGCCTCGATGATGGTGCAGGCCCGCAGGCGCGCGCCCGACGAGGCATCTGGCATTCGGGTTGGGTTCACCTGTTCAAAGAAGGTGGGCAATGCGGTGGCGCGCAATCGCGCCAAACGCAGGCTGCGTGAGGCTGCCCGTGCGGTCCTGCCGGTTCTGGGGCATGACGGCTGGGATTACGTATTGATCGGAAAAGCCGAAGCAACCGCATCCCGACCCTATGACCAGTTGCTGGGCGATCTGAGATTTGCGCTGCGCAAATTGCACGACAAGCGAAAATGACCATTCTGGCACATATCCTGGCCATTCCCGTGCGGGCTTACCGGTTACTTTTCAGCCCGTGGGTTGGATTTAATTGCCGATACCAGCCGACCTGTTCGGCCTATGCGCTTGAGGCGCTGGAAAAACACGGCGCGTTCAAAGGGTCCTGGCTTGCGGCCAGACGCATCGGGCGATGCCACCCATGGGGCGGCGACGGGTATGACCCGGTACCGGGGCCTGACAACAACGACGATCCCCAAGACCGGCACTGATGCGGCGCGTGACGGGCCGTCAAACTTGACCAGCGCGGCAGCCCTCTGAAAACCTGAGGCAACAATTCCCGAGGTCTCAATGAAATCAGCCGCCCGTCACAGCCTGCCAACCCACGACGTTCACAACCAGCCGCCAGAGCGGGGCAACGGTAATCTCTGGACGTCGGACCCCGCTCTTCGTGAGGGCGTCGCGCGTACCGGTGGGCGTATCGAACCTCTGGAAAGCTACGGTCAGACACTGGGCCAGACAGACTTGCGCGAGGCCGGTCGGGACGCCAACCGGCACCCACCGGAACTCCGGCTGTTTGACGCTGGGGGCCGCCGTCTGGATGAGGTGCGGTTTCACCCATCGTACCACAAGGTCATGCAGACCAGCCAATCTGCCGGATATGCGTCTGTCGCGTGGGACGGTCAGCCGGGCGGACACGTGACCCATGCCGCCATGGTTTACATGGCCAGTCAGGTCGAGCCCGGACATTGCTGCCCGCTGACGATGACATACGCGTCAGTACCCGCTCTTGCCGCCAGCGATCAGGTTTCCGCGATCTGGCGACCCAAACTTACCGCACGATCTTATGACCCTACGGTCAGACCCATAGCCAACAAATCCAGCGCCACGCTGGGCATGGCAATGACGGAAAAGCAGGGCGGCTCGGATGTGCGGGCCAATACGACCGTGGCTGTACGGGACGGTGAGCACTGGCGGCTGAAAGGGCATAAATGGTTTTGCTCGGCCCCGATGTCCGACGGGTTTCTGACACTGGCGCAGGCACCGGGCGGGTTGACCTGTTTTCTATTGCCCCGCTGGCTGGACGGTGAACGCAACGCCATTCATCTCATGCGGCTGAAAGACAAGCTTGGGAACAAATCGAACGCCTCGTCCGAGGTAGAGTTCCACGACGCGCTGGCCTTCCAGCTGGGCGATGAAGGAGCGGGCGTACGCACCATCATCGAAATGGTGCATCACACTCGTCTCGATACAGCGATGGCCCCCGCCGGCCTGATGCGCGCCGCACTGGTCGAGGCACATCACTGGGTCAGCCACCGTAGCGCCTTTCAACGGCGTTTGATCGATCAGCCGCTGATGCGTTCGGTTCTGGCCGACCTGACGCTGGACTGGGAAGGTGCGCTGACTCTGGGGCTGCGTATCGCGCAGGCGTTTGACGAAAACACAGCCGAGGAGAATGCCTTCGCACGTATCGGCGTCGCGTTGGCCAAGTTCCTCGCCAACAAGCGGTGTCCCACTGTCACCGTCGAAGCGATGGAAGTGCTGGGCGGCATGGGTTACGTCGAGGATACGCCCATGCCCCTGCTTTATCGCGAGGCCCCGCTTAACGGTATCTGGGAGGGGTCGGGCAACGTGATCTGTCTGGACATCCTGCGCAGCCTTGCACGCGAGCCGCTGGCCGCGGATGTATTGCATGCCGAACTGGCTGCAGGATTGGGCGTCGACCACCGGTTCGACGAGGCGCTGAAGGCACATCAGGCACGCTGGCCCACCCTGCCGCCTGAAGCCGAAGCGCGGTGGTTTGCCGAACGCACGGCCCTGTTGCTGACAGGTTCGCTGCTGCTGCGCCATGCGCCCGGCGCGATTGCCGACGGCTTTATTGCAACCCGCATCGCGGGCGATAGTGGGCGGGTGCCCGGCGCAGTCTCTGGTCTGAACACGCAGGCAATTCTTGATCGGCTGGTGGCCTAGAAACCCCCGGCGCGGCACTCTTGCCCGTTAAAGACAACTGCTGTAGAGGCGGGCCATGTTCGACGAAGCCGACGATATCCATCCGCTCTTTGCAGGCGCGCCCTCGACCACCGAGTTCAAGAAACTGCGCAAACGCATCGTGCGTCAGACCCGCGAAGCGATCGACCAGTATGGCATGGTCGAACGCGGCGCCAGATGGCTTGTTTGCCTGTCCGGCGGCAAGGACAGCTATACCCTGCTGGCGGTCCTGCACGAGTTGCAGTGGCGCGGTCTGCTGCCGGTCGAGCTGCTGGCCTGCAATCTGGATCAGGGTCAGCCGGGATTTCCCGCGACCGTCTTGCCCGAGTTTCTAGAGAGGATGGGTGTACCGCACCGGATTGAATATCAGGATACTTATTCGGTCGTTATGGATAAGGTTCCTCAAGGGCGCACTTATTGCGCCCTGTGTTCGCGCCTGCGTCGTGGCAACCTGTATCGGATCGCCCGAGAAGAAGGCTGTTCGGCGGTGGTTCTGGGACATCACCGCGACGACATCCTTGAGACGTTTTTCATGAACCTTTTCCACGGTGGCCGTCTGGCGACCATGCCGCCCAAACTGGTGAATGAAGAAGGCGACCTGTTCGTCTATCGCCCTCTGGCCCATGTCGCCGAGGCCGATTGCGAGAAATTCGCCACCTCGATGAACTACCCCATCATTCCGTGTGATTTGTGCGGCAGTCAGGATGGTCTGCAGCGGCAACAGGTCAAACAGATTTTGGATCAGTGGGAAAAGAACTCTCCGGGCCGCCGCCAGGTCATGTTCCGCGCTTTGACCAATGCCCGCCCATCGCATCTGCTGGATGAGAAACTGTTCGATTTTCAGGGCCTGACACTCAGTCCCGAAAAAATAAGCGAAAATTCGGACGAAATTCCCCGGTTGCGTTAACGACCGACTCATATTGGTTTCCTAAGGTTGACCAGTGCGTGCGATGCGCTGGCTGAGGGCCGTTGAAACCGATGTGGAAAAACTCACCAATTACCCAGATCAAGGCCCGAATCCTGTCACTTGTGGCCGGGCCGCAAATTCTGGCATTTGTTCCCGCCCTGGCTCTGGCTGCGTTCTGGCTGGGTGGCGAACCCGTTCTTGTCATTGTTTCGCTGGGGCTGCCTTTGCTGTTTGCGGGCTCGGGCGCATTCAGAGACTGGGGCAAGCAACAACCCGTGCAGCCCGCTTCCACGAATGGCCTTGTGCAAGCCGACGTATTTTGTCCCGCCATAGAAAGCCGCAGGAAAGAGGCCAACGGGGCAGGGGAAAGTTCCGCCTGTTTCCTTCTGGAGCTCGAAGACCTTCGAAAGATCGAAGGGCGACACGGTTTGGCGGCCGCGGACCTTGCGGCCGAGCAGTGTGGTCAAAGACTCTTGTCCGTTCTGCGCAATCAGGATTTGGTCGCCCGGCTTGACCGAAACAGGATCGCAGTTTGCCCCGTGGCTTCGCCGAAGTTTGATCTGGAGGCTTGCATCCAACTGGCAGGTCGCATGCAAAGCGCCGTGGAGGAACCTACAAATCTGAATGGCTTGAAACTCTATGTTTCCTGTTCGGTTGGGTTTTGCCTGAGCAGCGATGCCCCCGATCACACGGGAAAGGAGTGGCTGGAGGCAGCGAGACTGGCGCTGTCGGAGGCCCGCAGTCACGGACCATCTACAATCCGTGCTTTTTCGAAGGAAACGCGCCGCCGCACTATTGTTCAGGGTGACTTGTGCAACGAAATCCAGATCGCTCTTGCCGCCGGACAGGTCCGGCCATGGTTTCAGCCGCAGGTGTCGACAGACACTGGCAGAATTACGGGCTTCGAGGCATTGGCGCGTTGGGAACACCCGACAAAAGGCGTATTGGGCCCGCAGACGTTTCTGCCGCTCATTGAGCAGGCAGGTTTGATGGGGCAACTTGGCCAGACAATGCGCCATCAGGTATTTTCGGCCCTGAAATCATGGGACCGAGCTGGTTTGTGCATACCTCGGGCCGGTGTGAATTTCTCAGCGGAAGAATTGCGTGATCCGGGGCTGGCCGAACGTCTGCAATGGGAGCTTGACCGTTTCGACCTGACGCCGGACCGGCTGGCTGTTGAAATCCTTGAGACTGTGTTCTCCTATGCGCCTGACGACGTCATTTCGCGCACTGTGACAGGACTTGCCAAAATCGGCTGCTATATCGATCTGGATGATTTTGGCACAGGACACGCTTCGATCGCATCCCTCAAGCGTTTTGATGTGTCGCGGATCAAGATCGACCGGTCCTTTGTCACCAAAGCGGATCAGGACCCCACGCAGCAACAGCTGATCAGTGCAATATTGACGATGGCCGAACAGCTGAAGCTTGAAACACTCGCGGAAGGAGTCGAAACGCCGGGCGAACACGCGTTGATGGGTCAGCTTGGGTGTCGACACGTTCAAGGTTTTGGAATCGGCAAACCGATGCCGTTCGATCAAACAAGTGGCTGGATCGTGGCATATCAGGCAAAACTGGCCAAAACCCCTGAAATTGGGCGCAAAATGGGCTGACACATTCAAAGAAGAAACAACTGAACGCTCGGTCCGTACATTTTGGGGGCGATTCTGCTTGACCTTTGGGCCTGCACTCTGTTGAACCCACCGGTGTCTTTCAATGCTCAAGGTGGCTGTCCCAGATGGACGATCAGAACAAGAATCTCATCCTTGCAACCGTGCTCAGCTTTCTCGTGATCCTTGTTTGGTTCGTGCTGTTCCCACCGCCGGAGCAAACGACGACCCCTGAAGATAGCGTGATCAGCGCCTCGGAAGGCAACGAGGTTCAGACACCCAGTGCCACCGGCACAGACACGTTGGGCGAGGCATCCTCGGTCACTGCCGAGACGGAACCGGACGCAGAAGCGCCGCGCGTCCAGATCGACACCCCGCGCCTGACTGGTAGTCTGTCTCTGTCCGGCGGTCGGATCGATGAACTGTCGCTGAAAGACTACAAGGTCTCATTGGCCGAGGATTCCCCGATTGTGGAGCTTCTTTCGCCGGTTGGTTCGGAATCCGCCTATTATGCTCTTTACGGCTGGGCCCCCGGAGCGGGTGTAACCGGATCGGAAGTACCCGGACCGAACACATTGTGGTCTGTGGAACAGGGCGAGACATTGGGCGTAGACAGCCCCGTGACCTTGAGCTGGGACAATGGCAAGGGCCAGCTGTTCCGCCGCACCATCTCGGTCGACGAAGATTACATGTTCACCGTCACGCAATCGGTTGAAAACACGTCTCAGGCCGAGGTTGGCATGGCCCCGTATGGCATTCTGGCCCGCCACGGCATTGGCGAAGATGCTGATCTGCCCGAGCTGAAGAACTTCTTCATTCTGCATGAGGGCGTGATTGGCATGGCTGACGGGACACTGACCGAAATCGATTATGGCGATGTGCGCGATTTCGACATTGATCCGAATGAACGTGCGCAGGCCGAGGTCTTTCAGGTCAAGGAAAACGGTTGGATCGGATTTACCGACCACTACTGGATGACCACGTTGATCCCTGAATCCGGTTCTGCCTTTAAGGCGGCTGCGAAATTCGACGACCGCCGCAAGATTTATCAGACCGAAACCGTTCTGCCGACGCTGACAGTAGCGCCGGGTGAGACAGCAGAGGTTACGACCCGTCTGTTTGCCGGTGCCAAGGAATGGGAAGCCATTCGCGAGTATCAGGCAGACGGAGTGCAGAAATTCATCGACAGCATCGACTGGGGCTGGTTCTTTTTCCTGACCAAGCCGATCTTCTGGCTGCTGCACAACCTGAACCAGCTGATTGGCAACATGGGCTGGTCGATCATCGGCCTGACCCTGATCATCAAGGCGATCCTGTTCCCTCTGGCGTTCAAATCCTATGTCTCGATGGCGAAGATGAAGGAGTTGCAGCCGCAGATGGAGGCCCTGAAAGAGGCCGCGGGTGATGACCGCCAGAAGATGCAGCAGGGCATGATGGAGCTGTACAAAAAGGAAAAGGTGAACCCGGCCGCCGGTTGTTTGCCGATCCTGATGCAGATTCCGATCTTCTTCTCGCTGTATAAGGTGATATTTGTCACGATCGAACTGCGTCAGGCGCCCTGGTTCGGACCGTTCCAGGACCTCAGCGCGCCGGATCCGACCTCGATCATGAACCTGTTTGGTTTGCTGCCGTGGGCCGGACCGCAACCGGACTCGCTGATGGCGCTGATCTTCATCGGTATCCTGCCGCTGCTGCTGGGGATTTCGATGTGGCTGCAGCAAAAGCTGAATCCGGCACCAACGGATGCAACCCAGGCCATGATCTTTGCCTGGATGCCGTGGGTGTTCATGTTCATGCTGGGCGGTTTCGCCAGCGGGCTGGTTGTCTACTGGATCGCGAACAACACGATCACATTCACCCAGCAGTATCTGATCATGCGTAGTCAGGGCTATACGCCGGACGTGTTCGGAAATATCAAATCCGGCTTCAAGCGAACGCCCAAGACGGACGACAAATGAGCGGCACGGTCACCAGCCTCTGGCGGCACCCCATCAAAAGCCATGGCCGCGAGGCTCTGGAGGAGGTGATTGTGAACCCCGGGCAAACCATGCCCGGGGATCGCGTTTGGGCCGTGGCGCATGAGATGTCGCGGGCGGACGGAACCGAGTGGGTGAATTGCGGAAACTTCAGCCGGGTTTCCAAAGCTCCGGAGCTGATGGCAGTGACCGCGCAGCTGAACGGCGGGCAAGTCACGCTGAGCCATCCAAAACGCCCCGACCTGATCTTTGATCCGGACAGGGATGTTCAGGTTTTTCTGGACTGGGTCGACCCGTTGATGCCTGCTGACCGGGCTGCTTCGGCGCGGATCATTCGCGTACCAGGGCGCGGTATGACAGACAGCGATTTTCCGTCGATCACGCTTTGCAACATGGCTTCGCACCGTGCGGTCGAGCAGAAACTGGGCCGTGATCTATCCATTCACAGATGGCGGGGGAACATCTGGTTTGATGGCCTGCCGGTTTGGGAAGAGTTCGACTGGCTGGGCGGCGACGTGCAGATCGGCGAGGCGGTTTTTCATGTCCGCGAGCGGACGGATCGCTGTGCCGCAACTACTGCTAACCCTGATACCGGCGTTCGGGATGCTGATACGCTGGGCGCTCTGGGCACTTGGGGACATCAGGATTTCACGGTTCGCGCCGAGGTTAAACAAGGCGGTGCAATCCGCGTTGGCGACAAGGTTACACCGCTATGACGTCATTGCCGTTTTCACTTGCTGAGGATCCTGACCAGACGGCGCTTGAAACGGGGCGCAAGCTGTTTGCCGGGGAATCCGAATTCGTCAAAGGTGTGGTTGCGATGTCCGGTCTGCCGGCACCTGATCGGCTGGAGGTCTGTTTTGCCGGACGATCCAACGTCGGCAAGTCCAGCCTGATCAATGCCCTGACTGGCACAAAGGGGTTGGCGCGGGCGTCAAACACGCCGGGTCGAACGCAAGAGATCAACTTTTTCACCCAAGGTCCCGAGCTGTATCTGGTGGACCTGCCGGGCTATGGGTATGCCAATGCGCCGGTCAAAGTGGTTGAGAAGTGGCAAAAACTGCTCAAGCAGTATCTCAGCGGGCGCCAGACTCTGCGACGTGCTTTTGTCTTGATTGACGCACGGCACGGGGTGAAACCCGTTGATGATGAAATCATGAAGCTTCTCGACAGCAGCGCCGTGACTTTTCAGTGTGTTTTGACCAAGGCTGACAAGGTCAAGGCGAAGGATCGCGATAAGGTTTTGGAGCAGGTGCGCGCTGCGTTGTCAAAACACCCGGCGGCCTTTCCGGAAATCGTGCTGACCTCTTCCGAAAAAGGCGACGGTATTCCCACTCTGCGTTCGATTATCGCGCATCTGGAATAGCCGGGCGTTTGCCGCCCGACCACGAAAGCGCTGTTCGCACTTGGCAGCCCCGCTCAAAGGTCCTAACACCGTTGGTCAAAGGGACCCAAGCTATGAAGACACGAGACATGAACCGGGATTGGATCGCCACCGCCGCCACCTTGAACAGCGCGCTGCCCTATCTTCAGCGATATGACGGGGCCATTGTGGTCATCAAGCTGGGCGGGCATGCCATGGGCAGCGATGAAGCGATGGAGAGCTTTGCCCGCGATGTGGTGCTGATGCGCCATGTAGGCGTGAATCCGGTGATCGTTCATGGCGGCGGCCCGATGATCAACGCGATGCTGGACAAGCTGGATATCCAGTCAGAGTTTGTGAACGGCAAGCGTGTGACCGATCAGGCAACTGTGGAAGTGGTCGAGATGGTCTTGTCCGGTCTGGTCAACAAGCGGATCGTGCAGGCCATCAACGCGCAGGGCGGCGTCGCGGTTGGACTGTCCGGCAAGGACGCAAACCTGATGACATGCGACCAGACTGATCCGTCGCTGGGCTTTGTCGGATCACCGTCCGAAATGAACCCCAAACTGCTGAATGATCTGTTCGCGCATGACGTGATTCCGGTGATCGCTCCGCTGGGAACAGGTCGGGACGGTGAGACGTTCAACGTGAACGGCGACACAGCCGCCGGTGCAATCGCGGCCGCACTCAAGGCCGATCGCCTGCTGCTGCTGACGGACGTTTCCGGCGTCAAGAACGCTGCCGGTGAAGTCGTGACCGAACTGAAGGCCGGTCAGATCAGGGAAATGACCCGCGAGGGGACAATTGCAGGCGGCATGATCCCCAAGACAGAAACAGCACTGGATGCCTTGCACAGCGGTGTCAGAGCCGTGGTCATACTGGACGGGCGGGTTCCAAACGCGGTGCTGCTGGAACTGTATACCGAGCATGGCGCGGGCTCGCTTATCCGTCCGGACTGACAGCAATCCGGCGCGCTGGGCTTGCGCTGCGACTTTACATAGTCAATCGTGAATGCATGGAGCAGGAGGCTTTCATCCGCCTGGGAATTTTCCTGGGGCTTTTCGTTGCGTTTGCCATAGGCGAAGCGCTAGTTCCGCGCCGTGCCCGAGAGGTCGCGCGCTGGAACCGCTGGCTGACAAACCTGTCAATTACCCTTTTGAACACCCTGCTTTTGCGAGTCATGGCTATTGGGCTGCCCCTTTTGGCCGTCGGAGCGGCATTGGACGCCTCCCGGAACGGATGGGGGCTGTTCAACATTTTGGGCTGGCCGATCTGGATCGAGATTCTGTTGTCAGTCCTGATACTTGATTTCGCGATCTGGGCGCAGCATTTGATCACTCACAAGGTGCCGCTTCTTTGGCGGTTGCATCGGGTTCATCACGCGGACAGAGATATGGACGTGACAACAGCGGTCCGGTTCCATCCGGTCGAAATCGCGCTGTCGATGTTTTTGAAGATCGGGCTGGTTTATGCGATGGGGCCAGCCGCATTGGCTGTCGTAATCTTTGAAGTTCTTCTTAATGGAACAGCTTTGTTTAATCATTCGAACATCAAAATCCCGCTGGCCCTCGACGCGGTGTTACGTAGAGTTCTGGTGACGCCGGATATGCATCGGGTCCACCATTCAGTTCTGAGAAAGGAGCATGACAGCAACTATGGCTTTGCATTGTCCATCTGGGACCGGATGATGGGCACATATGTAGCGCAGCCCGGTGAAGGGCACGACAAGATGACAGTGGGGTTAGAATGGCAGGACGACCGTCCAACGCGGCTGGGGTGGAGCCTCGCGCTGCCTTTTCAGCGCAAGTGACCTATGATTCCGTCGAAATGGCCGCGCAGAAGGCCGGTCTGATCGTCATGGGAGCCCAGCATCCCGATAAGAGCCGAGCCAGCCAACTGAAAGGCGGTACGCTGATTTTACTGGGCGCAGGGGAGGGGTTCTGGTCAGTGCTCAATGCTTCACCTGAGTGGCTGGACGGGTCGCCGGATCCGGTCGACAGGTGGTCTTTGCGTGTCATCGGCCAGATGTCAGAAACTCTGGGTGCCCGGGCCTATTTTCCTTTCGGCGGCCCCCCTTATACGCCGTTTATTGACTGGGCATTGAAATCGGGGCGTGCTTTCCAAAGCCCTGTCGGCGCGATGGTTCATGACACCGTGGGAATGCTGATCTCCTATCGTGGGGCGCTGCATTTTGAGCGGGAAATGAAAATTCCCGATGCAAATGGCTCTTCGCCTTGTATCAACTGCGGGGCGCCTTGCAGCACAGCCTGCCCTGTCGGCGCTTTAAGTACCGATGGATTTTACGATCTGGACGCCTGCCACAGCTTTCTGGACACGCCCGCAGGACAATCCTGCATGAGCGACGGCTGCGCCGCACGACTGGCATGTCCGGTCAGCGCCGGTGCCGCCCGTAACCCCGAACAGTCGGCCCATCATATGAAGGCATTTCATCCGATATGACCCGTATCCTTGTTCTGACCCGACACGCAAAATCCAGCTGGGGCAATCCCATGCTGGATGACCACGACCGACCGCTGAACAAGCGAGGGAGGGTATCTGCCAAAGCTGTCGGGACATGGCTGGCGGAAAAGGGATGGACCCCGGACGAGGTCCTAAGCTCCACATCGTTGCGTACTTACGAAACATGGCGACAGATGGAACTGGAGACTTCAGAGGTCACATTCACCCGCGATCTGTATCATCCTGATCCGGGACAGATTTTTCGCACTCTGACCACCGCTAAAGGCAGTGTGGTTTTAGTGTTGTCCCATAATCCCGGTATCGCCGAGTTTGCAGGTCGGATCGTGCGACAGCCACCAGATCACATGCGGTTTTTTGACTACCCGACATGCGCCACGACAATCATTCAGTTCGATGTTGGAAGATGGTCCGACGTGTCATGGAAAACCGGTGAAGTGTTGGATTTCGTTATCCCGCGCGAATTGTCGAAATAAGAAAAGGCGGGGGTAACCCCGCCTTTTCCTGAATGTTCGAAGGCCGGAGCTCGCCCCGGTCGCTGTTTAATGCCCGAGGATCTGGCTGAGGAACAGCTTGGTGCGCTCTGACTGCGGGTTGTTGAAGAACTCTTCGGGTTCGTTCTGCTCCACGATCTGACCGGCATCCATGAAAATCACGCGGTTGGCGACCTGACGGGCAAAGCCCATCTCATGCGTCACACACAGCATGGTCATGCCTTCCTCGGCCAGTTCGATCATGGTGTCGAGCACCTCTTTGATCATCTCGGGGTCCAGCG
>NZ_JBQFSG010000004.1:0-281852 GCF_056537885.1 Ruegeria sp. BJ6
AAAGTGTCGCGGGATGGAGCAGCCCGGTAGCTCGTCAGGCTCATAACCTGAAGGTCGCAGGTTCAAATCCTGCTCCCGCAACCAAAATTAACACACAAAAACAACACGCTACACGCCGCCTCAGGGCGGTGTTTCTATTTGCGCAAACACAACTGGAAGCACTGTGGAAGCAAATGGGGTGAATTGGGCCTGTGGTGAATGCGCAACAGAGACTACTTGCACAAGTCGCCGTAGAGGCCTCGATGAGCCCATAGTGGACTTTGCCCAAGCCAGCCTGCTTTGCAAACGCAGCACGTCGGTCACAGCCCAAAGAGGCGATACGCTCAAGGTAGTTAGTTCGATCGAATTCTTCATTTCAAGCTGTCACTGAGGCATAGAATAGCTCCGGTGCTTGATCAGAGCCGAAATTAAGATGACCACCTATCCACATTCCTTTACCTGACACATCCACCTCAAAAGTCTCCAAAAGACTTTTGCATAGATCCAAGAACTCTCGGGCTCTTTCCAAGCAATTTGAAACTTTATCATGGGAAAGGACTTGGGAATTTGCGTGTAGGATGTTTCCAGATCTGTTCCAGTACTCAATAGCCAATTCTTGGGTTAGGTGGTTCCCTTCACGAATTACAAAGCGACCGGCTATCCCCGGCTCATCCGTATCGACCACCGAAATCGGAATCGGAAAGAAATTCGGGTTTAACTGGGCTAGTTTCTTTGCCAGAATGCCAGCTTTGTACTCCTTCCGAATACCCTTTGAAATAGTCTCTCCAGCCTGTTGGTTGGCTGCAACGCTGAGTAACAACATCTCCTCAACAACAAATCGAATATCGAGCTGTGACTGCCGAACGGCCAAAGTGGACCAAGGGCCAATCAGGTTCGCCTTTGAAGCCTTGGCCGTTATTCGTCCTATCGATTCTAGATGAGATCTCATCATTACCAGATGATCTAGTGCGCGACGCTCAACATTTGGCTGACGAATGGAACGCGAAGTTTCTGGTGTTTTGCCCGATCCAGAATTGGTCACCTAAATCCCCACTTCACAGTACAATAGCGAAAACCTGAGCCGGAGCCACAGTTCGTGATTTCCTGAGTTGAAGCTGACTGAAATCCAGACATTGGCTGATCCGCTGGTTCTACTTGTTAGTTGTGAGTTCAGCGGGAAAGAAGCTCCGAGAAGAGCTCGTCCTCTGAAGGGATGGTTTTTCGGTACAGTATCGACTGAATTGTTCTCACTAGAAGTCCCCAGGCTCGCAACCATTTTTCGTCGTTCACAAGGTTCGCTTTCCCATGGGTAATTTCGCTTCGATCCTTGTAACTTTTCTTGGCTTCGGAGTACGTTTCCGCGCGCAATGCAACAGGGCCGCACAACTCAGCCAATGCCAGGGACATTCGAAATGACAACTCCGGCCCCTTGCCAAAGACGGCCTCTAGAGACTGCCAGATGTGAAGGATCGAGGACGCCCGGTCAGGCATCAAGGGGGCTTTAGCCAAAGCCGCACGTAGAGTTGTAGCTTTGCTGAACTGGTTCTCGATTTCTTGCCAAGCCGACACAGCATCAACAGCTTGGGTGAAATCAGTTGGGTCAAGTTTGTTCGAGAAGCTCTCACTACCTCCGCGCAATACAGTAAAACTCAGCTCTGTCGGCCATCCTTCTACCCGAGAATTTTTAGCAGTGATGCCGTGTCGCATTCTCTCGGGAAGTTCTTCGCTCCGAAGGCTGGAACTGCGAGCATTGATGCCAGCGTATTCGTTAATAGAATGACTTGTAGCAAATGGCGCAATGGTCGGTGCCATGCCCTTTAGGTATAGCATTACCCTTAGTGTATCTAATAGCTTTATTGCCTCAACATGGTCCGGTGCATCTACCGAAATCTCGATATTGACGCTCGGCAGGAAGATCTGCATTAGCTCCGCACTCATTCTAATTGGATGCTTCTCCGCCACCAATGAATGCAAGTCAAAAATGGACACATCCCAGCGACGATGATGCAGCCCAAATGGCGCGATTTTGACATCCTCGTTAGAGGATGGAGCCCAAAATAGCAGAGGGAAGTAGAAACATGGCATCTCAAAGGACTACAAGAAAAATGCCTATGATGAGAAGGGCATATAACGAAAAGTCCCGACTTCTGCTGCTTCGCAGATGCCGCGTGACTTTAGTGCGATTTGACCGCAGAGAATAGCGGCACGAAACGATTGCATCGTTGCTGGTCATTCAATGAGTTTGGCCCAGATGTTGGAAGCGGCGGCGACTTTGCAAAGTCCGTTTTCTGCGCATAGCTGCTGTCAGTAGGTACCAGTGTCGCAGCCGCAGCGAATGACGGCTTGGTGGCCCCTCAAGACAACCGATACTTACCGCGCGCCTTGGAAAGCCGTTCTTCGAGTGGGGTGGTATGCTCTTCAACGAGCCGAACCAACACGTCAGAGTGACTTTCCAAAAAATTACTGAAACTGTCCGCAGAAACGTCTGAAATCGCCGCTCGAGTGACAAACAGTCCTGCTAGTTGTGCATCCAGTTCCCGCATCTTTGCTGCGCGATTGGCTTGAATTACCTCGTTGGGCAGAACACCCGCGCAGTTCTGATAAAGATCATTGCCAACCACAGCTTCAAACTGCCGCCAAAGCTCGTGTGTGGGCCATCGGGCGCGGTTTCCATCTGCTGTGGGCATACAGTAGCGAATGCGCCTCAGCGCGTCTGTAAAGGCATCTCCGATGATATCGTGCACATCCTGCCAGTTTCGCATTTCGAACCGGTTGCGGAGTTGCTTGGAGCCAAGTCGCATCTCGAAGCGCCAGACCTGACTTGTTGCCCGGTCGGTCAGATCAAGGGGCGGTTTGCCTACCGCTTCTAGCGCTGCGTTCCAGATGGTCAGCCAGCCCATCTTGTTTTGCTGGATAACCTCGGCCCGCTTGTCATAGATCGCCAGTTGACGATTGGCGACGGCCCCAGCACGCAAGCCAACCACGCGCGCGCCGCTGGATACGGTCGCGGTTTCATCAACGCCAGTATATTCCGTGACCTTTGTGCCGGGTGGCACAACCAGTGCTTCGCGGTCAGGTTCAAACCATGGGGCCAGCAAGTCCACCGCGAAGTCAGCCCGCGCGACTCGCAATTGCGTTTCCACGTACTTGACCCCGAATGCTTCCATGCAGTCGCGAAAGTGTCGCTCCGCGCCTTCCAGACCAACCGTGGCCAGCCCAAAGGCACGGGGTGATGCCGGGATTGTTTGGAACGCGGTCCTGTGGGTCCTGAAACAGCCACACGGCCCCATGATCGCCGGAATGAGCGGTGAAGCCGCGTGCGCCCTTGCTGGTCACGTTGAGCGACACAGTGCCAAATTCGAGAACACAGTCGCCATAGGTTTCTTTGGCATGTTGCTTGGCGGATGCCAGTTCTTCGCGAAGACAGTCAGGGATATCTGCCTGAACAGTGAATTTCAGCCCATCGAAGCCAGAATGCAGGATCGTTGCTTCCATTTGCGCTGACCTTCGCTTTCGTATTCGTGGAGGGGGGTGTTACAAGACCCCCCTCTATCGCGGCACGCCCTGCCGCTGGATTGTGTGGCGATGTTGGGAAAAAGAATGCGGGGGCTTACGCCCCCTTAGTGCCTCCGGCGGGGCAGCATTTGTTTTGGGGCCGGAGCGAAGCCGCTCCGGCGCTGCCATCACCTGGCATTGGTTTGACGACCAATCCAGATTTCGGCGCGCTCCGCGCATTTCGAGAGATTGAGCAGGTCCGAATGGTGGAAGCTGTTCGAATTGCGCCAGTCGCCGGTGTCGGTCTTGTAGGCGCGGGACATGTCGACGGTGTAGAAGCCTTCATTGTCCCAGATGGTTGCAGTGATCAGGCCAATTTTGAATTTCTGTGCAGGCTGGTTAGCCATGGTTCAGTGTCTTTCTGTTGATGTTTGAGGAAAGGGGCGCGGGTCCGTTTCGCCCGCGCCCCTACAGAGCCATTCCGGCCCCAAAATCCCGCACAGCGCTGCCAACCCCGTACGGGTAAAACTTAGACTTGCGAGGTGTTACGGCGGCGGCGACCTTCGGCCCAAATGCGCAGATCGCGGCGGCGATAGCGCACCGACCGGCCCGGTTTGTAGTAGGAAGGGCCAAAGCCAGTGACGCGCCATTTCTGCATGGTGCGCACGCTTTGGCAGAGATAGTCTGCCGCTTCGATCTCGGTAATAAAACCATCCCAATAGTCAGAAGTGGGGATGGTCTGCTCGGTGGCAATTGCCTGTTGTTGCATTCTGTTCGACCTTTCAACGTAAGTTGCTATGAGGCGAACATAGGGGCGCTTGGGTGCGATTTTCGAGCGAAAGCGCTGGACGAATTAACCGCGAATTTGAACAACAATTCGTCCAGTAAGCTAATCGCGCTCACGGATGCAATCTTTTAACTCCCTCATGACGCGCGACGTTGGAATGCTTGGGTCGATACTTCGAAATGCTTCAGCGCAAAAGCGAGCGGCGTTTGTTATAGGCTCGCCTGTCGAAGTAACGTCCCGTGTAAACGCCTGACTTGTCGTTCCATCCCAAAGATCAGCGATGTTACGCATCCAAAGCCGCAATCCGTATGAGCGGACTTGTCCGGGTCTTCCTTTTGGAAGATTTGCGCTTCTGCTGGTGGCTGCAATTTCCAAACCTTCAATCACTGAACTCAGTGTTGGAACATTCATAATCACGCAAGGGACGCCAATTTCCAGATGCTTCAAAGACACCGCCAGAGAGGGTTCGCTTGGGGCGGCCAATGAACCAGAGATAGCATGTTGCGCATCAATATCAGCGTGCTTGTCGAGTTCCGACTTTGCTTTCCATGACAACTGATCAAGTGAAGATTTCAGCCGATTGGCTTGTTTTGCTATGTCCTTCAGCTCTCGCGCCACATCGCTGTTTCGAGGAAGGTTCTCAAACTTCGCAGTTTCCCAGCGGTATATAGCGGCGCTATGTTCAAGTTTTTCCGCGAAAACCCGGGTGTTCGCAGGGGCGAGTTCCCCAACTTCACAAAGGTATTGAACGGCGTTGTCGTCGTATGTGTCTTCGTAGAACCTTGGGGGAACTACTTGATTGTCGGTTACGATAAGTATGGGACTGCCTCTTCGATCGTGTTCAAACCAAACGGCGTTTCGATTCTTCGAATATGGGTTTGCGTTTTACCGATTAAGGTATGCGTCTGGCAGGGTATACCCCGGGTAGGGACTAAACCGCGCAACTACTTGGTGAGGAATAGTATTTGACTATTCCGTCGAGTTAAGTTGGGGTGTCGCGAAAATCGCTGTCGCGGCACTGTATTCTGTCGAGCGAAACAAGGTCCGTGGCGAGCATAAACAACAATCAGTATTGAGGACTAAATGCCCGTTTTTCTTCACGGCTTGGCTTTACAGTTTTACAGAGGCATTGGGTCAGAAATGCAGTTCATAGCCCCTTTCGGTGATATGAACATTTTCGTCGGTGCAAACAACGCAGGCAAGTCTACCGTCCTAAACTTTATTGCAGAACAACTTGTCCGGCGAGACAATCAGAGGAGTTATACTCCGGCGCTGTCGCCAGTTGAAACTTACCGTGGTCGTCCCAGCGGAGAATTGAAATTCGCGCTTGGAACCCCAATTTCGGCTGTCCAAAGTAAAATTCTGGAAGCTATTGAGAACCGCTCAATCCCATCTGTAGACCGCAAGTTTGTCGAGACGTTTCTATCTAAATTGACGCATGCGCTAGCCATAAACGGAGCGCTTTGGTCTTTTCCCCCAACGTCTTCCAACAACCGTAGTGTTCCGCTTAAATCATCTATTCCGCAGGATATTCTGCGTGAAACCCATCCGCATACTTTACGATATGCTGCTTTGACTATGTCGGTATCCAGCAGCGTTGGGCAACAAAGGCTAGAGCAAGACTTGGTCAACAATCTTTGCAGATTGCCAGCGCCTGTTTCGGCACCCATTAGCTTAATTCCAGCTAAACGCGTGCTCGGTCCTAAAACTGATAATTTTGAAGGCTTCGGTGGAAAAGGGCTGATTAACCGACTTGCGGAGCTTCAAAACCCCAGCTTAGAGAAGCTAGATGACAGAAAGCGCTTTGCGCAAATCAACGCATTCTTGCGAGACGTGACAGGCAAACCGGACGCCCAAATAGAAATTCCCCACGACAAAGAACACGTACACGTCCACATGGACGATAAAATCCTACCCTTGTCTTCATTGGGCACCGGCATCCACGAAGTCGTCTTGATCGCATCCTATTGCACGCTTCAAGAGAACGCGATTGTTTGTATCGAAGAACCGGAAATCCATCTGCACCCGCTGCTTCAAAGAAAGCTCATCGCCTACCTGCGAAAGAACACCAAGAACCAGTATTTCATTGCCACGCACTCGGCAGCATTCATTGATAGCGCGGACGCATCGGTGTTTCACGTTGCCAACGACGGGAACCAAACGAGGGTGCGCAATATCAGCCTCAAGAAGGACAGGCGGCAGCTGTGCAACGACCTCGGGTACAAGGCGTCCGATATAGTGCAGGCAAATGCTGTAATTTGGGTGGAAGGTCCTTCGGATCGTATCTACTTGCGCCATTGGATAAGCGCAGTCGATAGTTCTTTGAAGGAAGGGACGCACTATTCCATAATGTTTTACGGCGGCCGCCTATTGAGCCACCTGAGTGCCGACGAAGAAGACGTTGCGGGCCTGATTGATTTGCGGGCCTTGAACCAGCACAGCGCCGTCGTGATTGACAGTGATCTTGCTAGCTCTGCCGGGAAAATCCGAGAAACCAAACAGCGCGTCGTTGACGAATTTGCTGACGCGGAGGGCTTGGTTTGGGTGACGGACGGGCGCGAGATCGAAAACTACGTCGACCACGACGTCTTGCAGTCGGCCGTCCAGCAGGTCCGCCCAACCAGATATTCGAAACCCCATCGGGGAGGAAAATATGACCATGCACTGCATTTCATCAGGAAGCGCACTAAAGGCGAAGTGGATAAAGAGGACGGCGAGTTGGTTTTCAAGGACGTAGACAAAGTGAAGGTCGCCCGGCTGGTGTGCGAAGCACCTGCAAATCTGGAAGTGTTAGACTTGGCTGAACGCGTTGAGGCTCTGGTAGATTTCATTAGAACGGCAAACTGAGCCAAGCCCTACTTATCTCAGTCTGTGAGTTCGCTGTCGCCAGCGTGGATTTCCCTACCCGGGGTATACCCGGCCCCGCGTATACCCCGGGTAGGAAGAAAACCTCTATGTAACGTATCGTATACGTAGACGCCCCACGTAATGTAATCCGCCTATGTATACGTTTAGGGGGTTGGTCGCGCTGAGCGCCTTACCTAACTATACGCAGCCCATGGTTAGGTTCCTGCGCGCCTACGATTGTATTGAGCCGCGCTGCGTTTTCTTCCGCTGCCTGCCGTACCGGGTCATCGGCTAAATGCGCATACCGCATCGTAGTTTGAATTTGGCTGTGGCCCAGCAACCGCCCGACCATCTGAATGGGCATTCCCGACGATACGGCATTCGACGCATAGGTGTGGCGCAGGTCGTGAATACGGACATCATGCAGACCAGCCCGTTCACGTATACGACGCCATGGCTTTTGCAGGTCGGTGGCGTAGTGGCCCGGAACAGCCCCGGCGATGACGTAAGGGTTCTCAGGAAGCTGTGGCAGGGCGCTCAGAACCGCTCGGGCGGCTTGGGGCAGGGGAATGCGCCGCGCGCCTGTTTTGGTGTCTGGAAGCTCCATTCCTGCGTCTGTGATGAAGGACCATTGCAAGGTTTGGATTTCACCAAGGCGACACCCGGTCAGGATCAGCAACCGGAAAGCGGCGATAACAAAGGGCGACTCTGACCCGTCCTGCTCCGCCTCTGCCAAAACCTGCCCGAGCTGTTGCAACTCAACTTGGTTCAGAAACCGTTCCCGTTTTTCTTCACGGTATTTCGGGACATGGCGACAGGGGTTCGACCCGTCAGACCGCAAGCCCCAGATTTCCGCCAGATTGAACATCTTGGACAAAACGCCCAATGTCCGGTTGGCTTGATAGGGTTTGTCCCGAAACTTGTGGTGCAGTTCGGCAATATCTTTCCGTTCTACGTCGACCACTTTGAAGCTGCCAATGGCTGGAACGATAAACAGGTCAATTGCCCTGCGATACTCGCCTTGGGTGGACGGCTTGCAGCGTTCCTTGACGTGGGTATCAAAGAACCGCTCACACAATGCCGCGACCGTGGGTGCGCGGCGATGCTGGGCAATCTCCTCGGCAGGGTTCTCACCCTTAGCCACTTGCCCCATGAGTTCCTTTGCCAGCTTTCGCGCCTCGTCCACGGTGATCTTGCCATGTCGTCCGATGGAAACGCGCCGTGTCCGTCCACCTTTGCGATATTGCGCCTGATAGGTCTTGGCCCCGGAGGGCATCACGCGGACACCAAACCCGGCAATCTGGCTGTCCCATACGAAGTAGTCTTTCGCCTCAACCGGTAAGGCTTCTACGGCGCGTTTGGTCAGTTTGGGCATCCCTCATCCTTTCTCTGTCATCACCCCGTGGAAGCATTGTGGAAGCAACTGGAAGCGGTTCATGGCGTAAGAGGTAGGAACGGGGCGCGCTGGTCGTCAATAATAAATAAACGATTCCAATAAGATAGGGTAAGGCAGCGTTTTCGAGCGTAGTTGGTGCAGGTGAGCGTAAGCTATCTCATAACCTGAAGGTCGCAGGTTCAAATCCTGCTCCCGCAACCAACAAATATACCATATAATACAACACTGTAGCGCCCAAGGGGCGCTTTCTGTGTTTAGGGCTGCCGTGCCTGGTGCTACAGCGGTGCTACGTTACGGATCAAATATCGGCGCTTTATTCGCTGCGAACTCGCCAATGCGCCTGCTAGCTGATGCTTCTTCACCTTTGGAAAAAAGCAGTCACGTCCTCTCAAAAATGCCGCCCAGCAGGAGCCAGGACATGCTGGAACCCATGGCCGTTGGCTTGATGAGGTCGCCGGCGAAGGTCATAGCAACAAATACCAGCCAGATGAGCAGAGTGGCTTTTTCTGCGCGAAAGAGGTTAGTGAAGGGGGTGGTCATGGTGGTCTCCTACCTTACCGTTTCTGGGTGGGGACGGATTTGAGGCTGGTGGTTTCGGTCGCCTTAAAGTGGGTTTGTTCCGCTCTGGCAGCCGGGGCCACTGTTTTGATCCTGAAAGCAGTGAAGCCCACGAAGGCGGCCATCGCAATTACAAGCACCCAGCCCATGACCGCATCGCCAAATACCGCCGAAAGCGCGCTGGTCATGAGTGGGCCTGCAATGCCGCCGATGGTGAAGACAAACAGCATTGTGACAGCGCTGGACGCGACATAGACGGGCACAGTGCGGTCCATCGCGTGAGCCAAAAGCAGTGAGTAGAGGGTGAGCATCGATCCGCCCAGCAGGATCAATCCGGCGAGCATTGCAATATATAGTGGTGTGCCCACGATGTCAGCGTGGCGCGCACCGTCACCAGTGGCGAAAGTGGCGAAGGCCGCAAGAGCGCCGGTTGCGACTGTCGCCGTCACTACAATGACGCGGCGCCGATCCATGCGGTCTGACAAAAATCCAATCGGATAGAGAAACAGGATACGCCCGACGTAAATAGCAGCGATGCCAATGGCCACATCCGCGGCATCAATGCCAATGACAGCCGCCCGATACGGCACAACATTAATGAACACGGTGGACACGATACCAACGGTGAGCGCGCCGAGGGCGGCAGTGGGCGCGTCTTGAAACAGCGCCTTGAAACGCACATTTGCCCGTTCTTTGCCCTCGGGCGGCGTGCTGGGCGTGGCGGCGATCACCACGATGGCCAGACAGTAGAGCAAGGACATCAGCACAAAAGACTGGTTCAGGTCGTCGGGTGTAACGATGACGAGAACCTGACTTAGAACCGACATCAACCCGAGGATAATGGCAAACACGGCAAGCAATCGGCCCCGCGATTTTTCGTCGACGGTTTCGCTGATCCAGGCGTCACCGATGGCAAAAAGACCCGCGGTTGCAACGCCGGTCATCAGGCGCACGATTAGCAGCGTGGGCTCGTTGTCAGTCACGGAAAACAGCAGGGCGGCAGCGGTACATATGGCCGCCGCCGCAGAAAATGCACGAATATGTCCAATGCTGGTGATCCAGCCTGCAATGTAGAAACAGCCGATCAGGAACCCCAACGAGTAAGCAGCGGGCGCCAGCGCGGCGATTTCTTGAGACGCGCCGGTTTGGGCAAAATAGAGCGCGACGATGGTGCCCGATGCCGCAGTCACCAGCTGTATCGCCGCGACCGCGATAAACAGGTATTTCAGGGTGTGGATTTGATCGCTGAACCGGGCCATGGAACTGCTCCAGGAAAGAGAGGAAAAGTGGGCCGCGCCTGACGCGCGACCTGCTTTAGTTTGAAAAGCTGACTTTGACTTCGACGTTCAAACCGGGAATAAGGCCGCGCTCAAGATTTGGGATTTCCGCCCAGATGCGCAGGGTTTCGTTCGCGGCCAGCACGCTTTCAGCAAAAAGCACGCGGCCACCCTGTGCCAGTGGCTGAACGTCACCTGGCAAATGCAAGTCGACCTGAAAGCGCTCCATCAGAGCACTCAGGCCCTCTGGCGTCGACTGGTTCAGCGCGATCAGGGATTGTACGACATTCCGTATACGACGCGGACCGTGTCTGTGTGCACAATCTGCGCCAGCGCTTGACCGTTTTCTGTGTCCAGATAGGTGCCCACCTGTTTGTGGGCGAGCCCAATTTGCCCCGAAATCGGCGCTCTGATCTGTGTCGAAGCCAGCTCAAGCTCTGCCAATGCACGGTGCGCCTGCGCCTCTTGCAACGCCACCTTGGCCAGTATCAGCCGGTCCGTAGCATTTTGAACGGCCAGTTCGGAAACCGCATCGCGCGCACCAAGTTTCGCCTGCCGTTGCGCCTCGGCCTCCGCTGTTGCCAATTCGGCCTCACGACGGTTTTCGACCGCACGGCTGGCGGCGAGCTTTTGTTCGTAAGCGGGGGCCGCAATTTCAAACAGCAATTGGCCTTTCTCAACCGTATCGCCCGGCTTGAAATGCACCGCCGCAAGGATGCCGCGCACCGAATTGGCCACCAGAGCGCTCTCACTGGCCTCTATCCGTCCGGTAAATGTCTCTGCGGCGAGCATGTTGGTGAAATCTTTAACAGGCTCTGCGTGGGCACTGTGGGTCATCAGAAGACCCAACAGCAGAAGCGGGAGTTTTGCAAAAACGGTCATTGTTGGTCACTCCAGATGCAGGTCAAAGAAGGTGTTGAGCTCACGCCAAGCGTCATGAGTCTCTGGCGCGTTCACGAAGAAACCTGCCATGTAGTCGCCGTGTGACTGGCCGTCGTAGACATGTAGATCGGCGGCAACTCCGGCGGCGCGTAGGGCGCGGTGCATGCGCACCGTGTCGCTTAGCAACAGGTCGCGTGTGCCGGTCAGAAGAACCGTCGGTGGCAGGTTGTCCAGATTGGCGTAGATCGGGGACAGTCGCGGATCGGTGCGGTCGGTACCGTCCGCATAAATGTCAAACGTGCCTTCAATCACACCCTCGCGGGCGCCAAGCGGATCAAGACCCTGCAACGTGATCCAGCTGTCCGACGCCTGCGCCAGATCCACAGCGGGCGTGCCTGCCATAATGGCTCCAGGCAAAGGGGTGCCCATGTCGCGCAGTTGTAAAACTGTCGACAACACCAGGTTGCCCCCCGCAGAGGTGCCAAACATCGCAACTTTGGCTGGATCATGGTCCTTGATAACTTGCTGCCACACGGCGATCACATCATCTGTTGCGGCAGGAAACGGATGCAGCGGTGGGCGGCGATAATCGACGGACACCACCTCAACACCCAAACCATGCGCCATCCAGATCGCTTCGGCCATGGCGGCTTCACCACCATTAAAAACAAAGGCCCCGCCGTGCACATGCACAAAAACGGTGTCCGCCCACCGGGGATCAATGGTGGTTGGCGTGACACGGTAGGTGGTCACCCCCGCCACGTTCTCGATGGCAAAATGAGCGCCGGTCATCTCAAGCAAACGTGCGACCCCTTGCAGGGAGGCAGCGTCAAACTCGGCTTGCAACGTAAGCCATTGCTCGGTGGAGGATGGCGTTTCGGCATGCGTTCCAACTTGACGGCTTTCGATGAGCTCGGCCAATTCCGGGGACACGCCCGCAGGAACCGGTGCGGTCCGCGCCGCCATTGGCAGACCTTCAATCACGGGCTTTGCGCTGTCTGCGGTGGCGACCGCAGGCACCGAAAGAGCCGCAATCAGTGCGCTTGTCAGAACAACTTTCAGGACGGAACGGCGTTTCATGTTTGGTCTCCAACTTTCAGTTTGGGTCATTCGTTTTGCTAAACTGGAGGTAATTTGTGGGGGGAGGCCGCGCCACTTCCAAAAGTGATCATTTCACGACAAACTGTCCGTCATGGACACGGTTTTGCAAAGCACCTTGGCGTTTCGCCCCGCGCTACAAGGGCTTGACCAAATTGCATCGCCGCGGGTGTCCGAACATGCCCTGAAAGAAGCTGGACTGTCGCGAGCGGTAATGGAAGACCCGACGGTGTTCCTCCCCTATCGGCTTCAGGCGCGGTTCATGCAAGCCGCCAGCCTGAAGATCTCCGAAAAACACATCGGTGCCTATATCACGCAAGACTTCCATTACGCCTCCTTTGGGGCCTACGCAGACTATGTGCTCGGCGCGCCGAAACTGGATGTGGCCCTGGCGCGGGCCGAAAAAATCCTGCCGTTCCTGCAACGGGGGTCAGTTATGCGCACCCGCGTGGTTGGCGATCATTTTGTGCTTGGGTTTGATGCCATGCTCGGCGGAATCGCCGGGGCAAATTTGATCGATCAGGACCTTCCGTTTGTGCTGCAGTCTGTGGTGCGCGAGTTCTGTGGACGCCGCTGGCGGCCGAGCTGGGTGGAGATGCCAGAGGTGCACCGAGGTACCGAAACCGCGTTGCAGTACATCTACAATGCAGAGGTGCGTGTGGGGGGATCCGCCGCCAGCATTGCGATCCCTCTGTCAGAAATCGAAACCCCTAATCCGCGGACAACCGATGAGAGGCTGGCGATGACGTTGGCAGGCATCCGCGATGTCCGGTCGCGGCAAACGCCCTCAACCACCAAAGAGTTGGTTGGGAACGCCTTGCGCGCGCAACTCGCCATGGGGCACGCCGACATCGAAACGGTGGCGGCCACATTGGGTGTCAGCGTACGCAAGCTGCAACGGCAACTCACTGCAGAGAACACCAGTTTCAAAGAGATCCGTGTGGCTGAACAGACAGATCGAGCCAGGTCGCTGCTGTCGGGCACTGACCTTTCTGTCGCGGAGGTTGCCTTCAATCTTGGGTTCAGCGAGGTCAACAGCTTCCGCCGCACATTTGCCAGCTGGTTTGGAATTTCACCATCTAAGTTTCGCAAATTGAGCGGTACTTAGGTAGCAAGGCCTCAATGGAGCGGACATTGGCGCAATGCGCAGCGAAGGTTCAGTTTCCGCCCTCTCGGCAGATACTTTCGCGCTCATAGCATGAATTTGGCAACCGCGGCGAAAGTCTGCTGTGTGGCCGTATCCCTTGCCTTGCCCCACAGATTGCAGGCGCGGCGAATGTCAGCAAGGTCCCGTATAGCGGACGTCCCTCCTTATTGTGAACTTTCGAATGTCTGCTGTGAGCCCTAAGCTGCCAGCATTCGACACATTTCGAATTGCTGGTTTGGGCTTTAGGCAATGCGAAACAGACATAAAGGAGCCGTTTGCGTATCAGAGCAAAGAGATCGCGTTGATCACCGTTTCGCGGTTTTGAACAGCGCCCGTTTGCAAATACTCCATTGCTCTGAGCGCAGCTTCATGGGCTTGGAGGGATGACCCGCCGACGCAATCCTCCACAACGCGGCAGAAGTAGTCTGATTGATGGCCATCAACGAACGTGTAGTGCACACAAACATCGGTCAGGCCTCCGCATAGTATCAGAGTATCTACCTTTAGGCCGCGCAGCAGAATTTCGAAATCGGTTCCAAAAAACGCAGAATAACGCCGCTTCGGAACCAAATAGTCACCAGCGCAATATCCCATCTCTTCTTTGGCAACCTCTGTCCGCGGATCACCTTCGAGACAGTGTATGTCCTCATCGCCATCCAGCTCCCGGCCGAAGTCGATCTGGTCGGAACGATGAACTTCCTGAATGAAAATGACGGGCACATTGTTTTGGTGTGCGGCATCAACCAAATCGCGCGCAGCGAGCATCCGTTCTTTATAACCCGGCATATTGTCGATTGAGCGGACTGCGCTGTTATCAATGAACGTGCTCTTCTGAATGTCGATCACGATCAGGGCGGGTCGACCCTCGATCAGTTTCTTTGCATTTTTGTGTTTGGTTGTCATCTTCGACCTCAGTTTTATCAGGTCGTCCTGACTAAGCGCCGTTCCTGGCCGGGTCGTCCCGGCGGGCAGATCAATTTTGCCTAAATGTGCTAGGGCGCTTGGTCAAGGGTATGGGCATATTTGCATTGGGATGAATAGCAGACGTTCACACCCAAACCGGCATTGTCGGCTTGGTCCACTCACAAATCTCAAGCGGTTGGTAGTACTAATGTCCGGTTTGCGCTGTTTGCAACTTGCCGCACGTGCAATACTCAGGCCACCGATGAAGGTCTGCTCAGGGCTCCACTGCAGCCATTCACTGCGGCGCGCTTGGACTGGCGGTCAGAGCCCAGAGCGACGGGTGCTGTGCTTGAATGGCTCCTTCCACCTGTATACATATAGCAGATTGCAGAAGTACGTATTGGATACTGCAGTTGGGAGAGATCGACATGACAACCCCATACCTGACCCGGAGAACTGTCGTTTCAACCGCGGGCGCTGCGCTTCTCACTAGTGCCTCCGGCCTGACCTTGCCGGCACGCGCGCAAACTGTTGCGGCCACTCCGACGATGCGGGGAGGAGCCAACAATTACCGCCCTGGCGCTCCGATCATGGAAAGGATCGGCAATGGCGGCTTTTGGACCACTGGAACCGTGCGACGCGCGGGCGACGGTGCACCCCTTGCTGGCCGGCGCATTCAGGTGTGGGCCCATACGACCGAAGGTCACGAACGGGACGCGCGGTCTCATGGCGCGACGCTCACCGACGCCGACGGCGTATTCCGCATCGAGATGCCACAGATTGTACCCGCCTTCGGTCAGCCGCATGCGCATCTGGCTTACGATGCAGAATACGATGATGGCGGCTTCGAGACGGTTTTTTTGCGGCCTGTGATGGAGCGGGCATCGGACACGAGCCTGCATGTTGAGTTCGTTCTGCGTCCTGTCTGATGAGCTTATTGCGCGGCGTGGTCGCATGGGGGGCTCTAGCCTTGGCAATTGCGGTGCCCTTGATCGCCGCAGCGCAAAGCCCGCTTCTGCAATGGCGCGAGCCGCTCTATGTCATTGCCGGATTTTCTGGGATCGTCGGATTGGCGCTTTTGCTTGTTCAGCCTCTTCTAATCACCGGCGTGCTTCCGGGGATCCCGGCGCGGCGCATCCATATCTGGACCGGAACGGCACTGGTTATCGCGGTGGTTGTCCACGTGGCGGGTCTTTGGGTCACGAGCCCGCCGGACGTGGTGGATGTCTTGCTGTTCCGCTCTCCGACTCCGTTTTCCGTCTGGGGTGCGGTGGCAATGTGGGCCCTCTTCGCAACCGCCATCCTTGCTGCCGTGAGAAAGCAACTGGGACTGCGCATCTGGCGCCTCGGCCATAGCGTGGCGGCGGTCGTGATCGTCACAGGCACAGTCGTACACGCCTGGCTAATCCAAGGTGCGATGGAGGACGTGACGAAAGGGGCACTCTGCGTGATCGTTTTGGGGGCAGGAGCATGGGCCTTGTATCGCCGCCGCATATGGCGAATGCTCCGCTAACTGAGGCGATAACAGATCGTGCGTACCGGGCCGTTCGTCGCCCACCTTCAGAAAAGCCGGTGCAAGCAATATTTAGGTAGCTGCGCAATTCCCTGAACTGCATGGCCCAAACGGACGTTCATGGACGGCGCGGCGAAAGCGCATTTCGTCCGCAAATCAGATTTTAAAGGACTTGAACCGCTCGTTCAGGAATGGCAACCCAAAGGGAATCCAGCGTCACGTAGGAAATGTCATATGAAAAACCTTGTTCTAACGTGCTGCTTTGGAACTATCTCCCTAGGGTTCACAGCGTTTCCGTCTGCTGCACAGCCCCAGCTAGGTTGGGCGTATCAGATTGATGGGCTTGCCGCTTTTCAAAGGGATGCGGATTTGAGTGACGGTGGCGAGTTCTCTGCAAGTCGAACATTTCTACGTGCCACCGCACTTTATAATCTGGAAGAAGGAAACTCCGTTGGATTTTCCACCAGCTTTGGCAAGCTGGATTACAATTTCAGCCAATCGAACAACCAGC
Source organism: Ruegeria sp. BJ6 (assembly GCF_056537885.1). Lineage (NCBI taxonomy): Bacteria > Pseudomonadati > Pseudomonadota > Alphaproteobacteria > Rhodobacterales > Roseobacteraceae > Ruegeria > Ruegeria sp. BJ6. The sequence continues at coordinate 16,394 of NZ_JBQFSG010000004.1, forward strand.
CTTGGGAAAACATCCGTGACCTTCGCGTAGCTGTTCCTGTGCGGTTTCGTGTGGGTGATACAACAACGGTATTTGTGTCGCCACAGATCAGGTGGGACTACCAAAGCGGGGCTTCCTCATCTGACGGCAGAACCTACGGTGTTTTTGCAGGTATTGCATGGCAACTGAACGAGCGCCTGACGATAGGCCCGGCCTTCGGCGCGTTTTCTCAATTAGACGAAAGCGGTACTGATTTTTTTCCGGCTCTGCTGATCGACTGGGACATAAATGACCGCTGGAACTTGAACACTGGCTCTGGTGTCGGAGCGACGCAAGGTCCCGGGTTGACGCTGAGCTACGCGCTAAATGAGGTAATCGACCTTTCGTTGAGCGCACGATCAGAGAGAATTCGTATCAGGTTGGATGGGGATGGCCTCGCCCCGGATGGGGTGGGTGAAGATAAGAGTATCCCTGTAGTTCTTTCTGTTGGGTACAACCCGAATCCTGGGGTTTCATTGAGCGTATTTGCAGGCGCAGAATTTGACGGCCGCTTGACGCTAGATGATGCGAATGGAGCGGAAATTAGTCGGCAGAGCTATGAAACAGCGCCATTGGTTGGGCTGGCGTTTAGGGTCAGGTTCTGATCGCAGCATTGAGTCAGTTTGCCAGATGTGTGCGAAGATTTTCTCGCGGCTGAGTTCATACTTCTGCTTTATCCGCGATCAGTGAATTCGTTTGCCCGCTGATTTTGCGTATGCAGCGAATAGTGGGTTTGGCGGACGGGGCCGCAGCATTTTGAAGGCGGTCTGCGCGGTTGAACTGGAATTAGGGCACGACTTTGCAAAGGGCACTACCTGCGCAGAGCGGACGTCCTTGAACGACAGCTGTACGACCGTATCTGCAGCACTGTCAAAATTAGATTTGGACTAGGCATTCCTGCTTAGAAGCGAAATAGTTCGGCAAAGGCCAAATCCTGCTCCCGCAACCAACTTTAGAGAACTGTCTTCGCAATCAATTCCCGCCTTTGCTTTTTGAGCATAGCTATCAAGTTACCCTGCATGTCGAGAATCGCCACAACGGTCGAACAAAGTGTTGAACAAGCCGCCTCAGGGCGGTTTTGTTCATTCTGAGGAAACCCGATCAGCAGCATGTCTTTGTCTCGTTCAGCGCTTTCATTAGAGCCGACTGTCCAGAAATCCTTGTTTGCGAGTGACGCGCATGGCAGGGCTATCGTGCTCGTTGCGGCTGCGCTTACGTCCGTTGATCATTTGAATGACATCCTTCGCAAAACATCATGGCCTTCGATGCGATGCTTCGCGACGGCCGCAATATGGCCGAAAACAACGACCAGCATGGTGTAGGCAAGCCATCTGTGAATGGCGGAGGTGGTCGCTTCTAGATTGTAGCCCCATAGCGTTTCCTGTGTCGGGAAGATCTTTGGCATGGCAAGGCCGAACAATGATGTGCCGTGCCCACCAAAATCCGACTCAGCCCACCCAATGAAGATGATCATCAATGGCAGAGCGTAAAGCGCCGCATGGCCTAAATGCGAGAGCAGTTTTTCCCAATTGGCCAGGGCCGCCAAAGGCGCAGGAGGCGGTGTGATGAACCGAACAGCAATGCGCAGCATGATCAGAAGAAGCAGCAATATGCCCATAGAGATGTGAAGGGAAAACAAGGTTTCCTGTAGCGGAGAATCGTCCGTCACCAGTTTGGTCATTGTGTATCCACAGACCCACATGAAGACGAAAAAAATCGCCATTAACCAGTGAAGAACCCGCGCGGAAAAACTGTAGCGATCCATGTTAGCCGCCCTTTCTTTGAAGCATTTCCGTGAGATGCTGCAGAGAGAAGTGCGCATTCAAGGATGGATGCTGGAACGGTAATCCATCTGCGCCAAAGGTAGGGGTTCTTTCGCGAACGGTCGCGTCTCGACCATTCGCGATGGGGCCGCTAGATACTCTTTATGAAGTTGGATCAAGTTGCTTTCTCTGCTGGGCTCTTCAGAAAGGTCCTGCTCGCCGCATTGATCGGCGCGGGCTTCATTTTGGTTCTTGAACCAAGCCATACGCAAAACGTGCCTCTACTGGCGGCATTTGCACTATGGTTTACCCATCTTTTCTTGGCCGCTGTACTCTTTCTGGCGGTCGTTATGTTGTTGCAACGGTTCAGATGTCCCGACCCGATACCAGCAATTGTCTCTGCAATTCTGTTGCCAATTCCATTTGCCTTGGGATCGCTTGGATTAGACTTTGGCTTCGACAACGCAGATGATGATCTGAAGGCGGCTGAAACGCCCGTTTCAATTTTCCTGAATGAGGTTGTTACAGTTGCCCCGCTCGCATTGGCCGTGGCGCTGGCAATGACATTTCTTCTTCGCCGAAACCCTTCTGAAGAGGACGCGCCTCAGACGGATGAGCACGTGGAAGAAGATTCCCCTACATTGAAGCAACTCATTAACAGTGTCCCGCATTCTCTAGGCGATGATCTCATCCGCTTGCACGCGCAGGATCATTATGTGGAAATCGTTACATCTAATGGAAGCGCACTGCTTTCAGAGCAGTTCGGCGATTGTTTGGAAAAACTCAAAAACCTGGACGGAATACAATGCCACAGGTCTCACTGGATCAATCTGGCGCATGTCGACAGTGTTGCACGCAAAGGTAGCGCTTATTCGTGCACGATGAGCAATGGCGATCAGGTTCCGGTCAGTCGGAGACGATATTCAGAATTGCGCGATAAAGTTGGCGCTGCCATCAAAAATACCCGAAAGCCGTAACTCGGCTTTTCTCCAATCCGCTTGACCACTAAGGCGCCATTCCCACCGCTCGACCGTGATCACCGTCGCGGCTGTGCGGCCTGCACTGAACAGACATTCGCTGCGATCGAAAAGCTGGAAAGTAGATAAAGACCTGGAGCAGGCTAAGAGCAGAGATGTAACAGTAACGGTCGATGTTGCGGCTCAGCCCAACAAACCATGCCGTCCATGGATTGTGGATTCGTTAAGATCCAAGAGCGTGCGGTGATTTGGATGGCCTTTCTGTACTTCGAAATTACCTGGTTCAAACCATCGTCACGGCTCGAACCTCAATTCAGTCGGATTTGGTAATCTCCTGTGCTTGTTCCCTCAACCAATTGACGGCTGGATTGAAGCGGCTACGCTCGTGGCGGACCAAGTAGTAAGGGAAACCGCAACTCGGTTGAAACGGAGATGAACAAAGAGAGGTCAGTTTCTGGACTTGCTTTGCCAGACGCTTGGGGACAGCTGCAACCGCATCCGTCTTCCCTACAAGGAATGGCAGCGTGGTGAAGTAGGGCTGCTGGAATACAGCATTCGAACCATCTCCTTCTTGACGCATGATCGTATCCGGTTTCAAACCCGTCGTACCCGGAAAACTGAACTCGATTAACCGGTAAGGGGACACGTCCTGCGGACTAAGAGCCAGCTTCGATGCCGCATCTTCCTCAAGAGGATGGCCCTGTCGGAAAAGAACTTCGTAGGTCTCATCAAATAGCTTCTGAATGAGTAAATCGTCCTTGGCATCCAAATCCGCGTATAGCAGCAGATCAATCGCTCCTTTTTCCAGGTCGTCAAAACTTTGCGGCACCAATGGCGAGACATCGAATCTTAGTGCTGGTGCGGTAACGGCAAAGACTTCCATCATGGGCCCGAGGACAGCCGCCACGCCGTAGTCTGTCGAGGCGATGCGATAGCAATGGTTGGACTGTGCCGGATCAAAGGCGGATGGCCTGAAGACGTCAGCTACCGCCGACAGTGCTGCATCGACTGGTTCATTCAAGCCCAGAGCATGATCCGTTAACTGGTATCCAGACTGTGTTCGGATCAGCACGGGATCTCCTATCAAGTCGCGCACCCGGGCAAGGATTCGACTGGCGGCGGGCTGGCTGATCCCCAGATGAATTGCCGTGCGTGTGACGCTGCTTGTACGAAGCAGGAGCTGCAGGAACCGCAAAGTCCGTACATCCAGAGAAGTTAGACCATCATTCATTTATTGCATGCCCACCATGCTGTTTGCGTCATCCAAATTATGAAGATCACAAGTTAACTGACAAGTACAGCCAATCCGGGCGCCCCCGATCTTTTGGGTGCGGAGGCCATCAAACAGAATACGAAAGGGCAGCAGCAATGATTACACGTCGCAAGTTCAACTCAATTGCGATTACTTCATCCATGAGCGGAGTTTTCGCTGCCCGGCCCAGCGCCGCGGCGCCGTCCGGCGACGTAGATCAATCGGCACTTGGCTCCTACGATGTCCAGACAGTGTCCTTTGACAGCTCTGGGGAAACCCTTGTTGGAAAGTTGCTGATGCCTGCTGCGGACGGGCCTCACCCGGCAGTTGTGATTGTCGGACCTGTCGCTTTCGTCAAGGAACAATCACCGGTGCAATATGCAACCCGCTTGGCATCGCGCGGGCTGGCCGTTCTGATTTTCGACCCGCGCTATCACGGAGAAAGCACAGGCGTGCCCCGGCGCTACGAGTCTGGCGAAGCCAAGGTGGAAGACTGCCAGGCGGCCCTCGGCTTTCTCGCCATCCAGGAAGGTATTGACGCAAATCGGCTTCACCTTCTCGGGATCTGCCAGGGCGTCAACTGGGCGATTGAAACAGCGGTGATAGATGATCGAGTGGCGTCTCTCGGGGTTGTTGCGGGCCACTATCTGACTGCGGAAACCGCCAGAATGTACCTTGGCAGCGATGCAGCAGTTGAAGCACGTATGGAACGCGCGACCAAAGCAGCCGCCGATTTCGCAAATACAGGGGAAGCAAGTTATATTCCGATCGTCGGCTCTGAGGATGCCCTTCTGACCGCAACGGCCATCGCTGACTGGTACCTGCCTTGGGACAACAGGGCCCCTTGGCTGACTTTCAAAGGGGGTTGGGAAAACCGCATCACCGCAATGAGCGAAGCTGGCATTTGGGGCTGGCGGATCGATGAAACAGCCCCTCAGCTGAACCTGCCCGTATTGATGATCCATGGTGATAGGGCTGCAAGCGGTCAGGACATTCCGCGCCGCATTTTTGAAGACATCGCTTCAGAGCAGAAGACGCTGCACTGGATCGACGGTGCCAACCAGCTTCAGTTTTACGAAGACCCGCTGATCATTGACACTGCCGTCAATGCGCTGGCCCCGCATTTTCTGGCCTTCGAGCGAAGCCTTTGATGCAGAACGCTTGGTTCGTCACGGTTGCTCCGGAGCAATCATTGCAGGGAAACCGGGCGACAACATCGAAGCGCAACTACACAGGAGAATTGTTTGAGATGAAATTTCTTTCGCTATTGGTTGCTTGCACCGTGGCTTGCCCTGCTGTCGCCGAACAGAAGCTGCCGCCCTTTACAGAAGCCGTTTTGCCAATGGGGAACGATATCTATGCCGTATCGATTGGACCGGGTGGGCCAGATGAAGAGTTCAGCTCAGACGCAACCAATGGCGGGCTCTACAAGCTTACTCCCGACGGCGGGACCGAAGAAATCAAACTCTCGGATGGGCAAGGCCTGCGCAACCCGACAGGCATGGTGCGTTCTGGCAACCAGATTGTCATTGTGGATGGCAATGAGGTCATTTCTGCCGCTGCGGATGGCACGGTAAACTGGCGACAAGCTCTCGATGACGATGGTGTCTTTCTCTATGATATCGAAACGCTCGACGAGAACACCCTTCTCGTAAGTGACTTTGGGCGGGGCGTATTCCTATCCGTCGCAACCCAAACCGGACAAATTCAACCTTACCTCGACGATTTGCGTATCAGTGGGCTTGCTCGCTTTGCAATCGCAGAGACAGGAATTTACGCTGTGTCCTGGGGCAGCGACGAGGCATGGGACAGCGCTTTGTATTGGGTTCCGCAGCCCGGTAACGAGAATACTGCTGTAAGACTTGCGAATGGCTTCGGTAACTTGGAATCGGTTGAAATCGTCAACGGCACAGTTGTTGTCGGAGGTTATCGGGGTCACGAGAAATACCCCGATGCAAGACTCATGCGCGTTGAAACTGATGGAAACATTTTTCCGCTGAGCACCGCATCTCATTCGCGTGGGATATCTGATATTTTCTTCGATGGGTCGTCAATTTGGCTGACTTATTTCTATGACGCATCCTATGCGGAATTGCCGTCTCAGGCGGCACAAAATCTCAACCAATAGACGCACATACTCTGGTTTCCATGGCGCCAAGCTTCCGCGTGAAGATGCCCACAGTTAGTCGAAAACGGGTTTTGGGCAACATTCGACGTCGTCAACTGTTGGCTCCTCTGAGTTTTCGGAAGGTTAGCGGTAGAAATCAATTCGTTTTCAGAAGATAGGTTCGGACCACTTCGGACTTGCCCTTTAGCGAGATTTCACCAGCTTCGAAGTCGAGCGTTCGAGAACTTAGTTTGTTGTATACAGTTTCTGAGAGAAGGATTTCGTTTTCCGAAGCTTGGCTTTGGAGGCGGGCGGCCGTGTTAACAACATCGCCGACGGCAGTAAAACTTCTGGATGAGCCGGTAGCCATTTCCCCAACTTGCGCGACGCCCATATTTATCCCAATCCCTACGCCTAGCATGCTGGGTTCAGATCTTATGCTGTCCAATAGGCGTTGCGCTGCCCGAAGCATTACGTCTGCCGTTCGTTCCCTAAGCGACGCCATCTGAACTGGATAAATCGCCATGACTTGATCACCGACAAACTCGATCAAAGCATCGTCACGGGCAATTTCTTTTTCCGCTATGCCATAGAACCGGGTTAGCATTTCGGCAGCTTCAGCTGGCGAATGCTGTTCGGACCAAGGCGTAAAGCCTCTCATATCGGCAAATAGCATTCCCACCTCGGCATCGAGTGTTTTCGTCGGCAATCCTTCAAAACAGCTTCTACAGAAGTTCGGGTTTTCTGATGCGGGTTTGATGCCCAAAATTCTGCCAAAACCTCGAAATGGCACAAGACATAGGCGACACCTGGGGGAAGACGGAAGCAATCGAGTGAATCTCCGAACTCGACCCACGAATCCACTCTGACACAGACTAAATGCAAGCGGCTGCTTTTCCGATGTCAGCTTTTTGATCAACCAAGCGTCGTGATTGTAAATCAAAACTGTAAAACCAAGAACCAAACCGAAAAACAAAAGGACTCCTGCGAGGATCGAAAATTTAAGCGCCACGTATGTCGCCGCAGCTATAAACGCGATCTGAAAGGTTAAAACACCTGCTTCGATGAGCCGGGCATTTCTCATCGCCAATCCTATTTGTAGATGCCGCGCAGACTACCATTTTTTGCGATTCGCAAAAATATGAACAACCTCGTCTGCGTTCGAGAGAAATTCACTTCGTTCTGGCTCTGGTTGAGCTCCCTAAAAGCTTCCGGCCAAGATGATACGAACAGCAATAACTCAAAGGAAAAACGCTTGTTTTACTTTAGTTCTGCGGTTGTTCGGCTAAGGTCAAATCCTGCTGACACAATCAGGTCGAATAATCTCAACACAGCCCGTTCGGACTACAATCGATCCAATGGATCATCCGCTTAACGTCTGCGCCTCGTCCCTCGCTTGGCAATGTGTCGCAACATTCTGCAGTTAGTGAAACCACCTCAGGTTTTTGTGCAACATAGGGAAATTCCTATATATTTTTAGACTGCGCATTCGAGCAACAACAAAGGGCGGGCACGGTCCGGACTCTGCTTCAAGTCGCGCTGGAAAACAGCGGTGGCGAGGAACTATCTGAGGAAGCGTTACAATTGATGCTGCCTGTATCACTGCTATTGAACTGATTTGGACAGATAAATTTCGAAATTGACACTGACTGTCGCGTAGTAGGTATCCAACATGAATAAAAGTACTGCAAAATTACAAAAACTGGCAAGCTGCCTGATCATCCGTACACTCCGGTACTCGTATCCAAAAACTGCGGTTCCGCTTCTATTGGCTGTCGGACTTCTCGGAGCATGTAAGCCAGATGAAATTTCGATCACCCACACAGGTTCAGTGCCGGTCAGTAAAGAAGTTATGGGTGTTATTCTTGCAGGGTGCGATATTTTTTTTGAGGTGGATAACGCAAACTCTGAAAAAATCGACCATCTCGGCTTCGAAATTACCATTGCAGACCCCGAGGCTTCGGAAGAGCGACTCTATGACATGTCTACCGGCAAGTGGTCCGGTGGGCCGTTTGACACTGACAAGCTTCGTTATCGCAATCTGCCAAGTGGAATTAGTAAAGTGGCTGCGCGCATGTCCAAGGGCGCTTGCGACACTTCTTTCGTTGTCAAAATTTCCAACGTTAGTTGTCGTATGGGCGAGGATGACTGCGCTGAATCCGTCGCAATAAGCCAGTGAAGGTTACGTCTGAACTAAAGAGAAGGAAGAGTATGAAAAGAGTTTTGGCGAGTGCGTCCATCGCCCTGGCAGTGTCAGGGTGTTGGGGTGATCGGGACAAATCTGCATTTGTCGATCATTGTGTCGGTATGGGTGCGGGTTCAGAAGAGTTTTGCTCATGTCAGTACGAGTTGGCAAAAACCGAGCTGGATGAAGAGGTTTTTGCGATCGTAATGGCAGGTGCAAAAGGGGACCAGGCCGAAGCAGCCAAGCTTCGAAAGCAAGCCGGGTTTGACGGGATGCTGACTATGGCTGGTCTGGCTGTGATCTTGATGAATTTTGAGAGCGAAACAAGACAGCAATGTGGTGGCTAAGGTCGACGGACGAACCCGGTTGATCGAAACAGGGCTGCAAAGGCGGTGCCATTGCGGTGCTGCAATCAAGCCAGTGTAAGTCCGTTTTCTGTCATCATGGACCGCTGTTTGGGTGCACCCCGCAAAATTGACCACCACATGATTGTTGTGGGTTGACTGCATGAACAGAGCAAAGCGAAGATGACGAGGTATTGGAGTGATTATTGTTAAGTTTATGAAATGAATAGAATTACTTTTATCGATAAGGAGAGGACAAACCGTCTTCTGGATTTCTCGGAAAAGCTGACTAACGCTGCGACAGTCGATTTGGCCTGGTCGCTTTACTCGGACGCATTGGCAAAACTTGGGGCCAAAAGCGCAGTTTATGGTTTTTTTCCAAAGACAGTAGGCCGTTCGATCGCATCCGAAGTCGTGGCAATGTCGTCCCATCGCGAGGAGTTCAATGAGCTCTATCTGGATGAGGGATACATCGATCACGATCCTTTTGCCCAATATGCGATGACTGAAGACCATCGCCCAATCTCTTGGCGGGACCCGCGGGCGAAACAATTCCAGACGGAAAAATCTGAGTTCTTTCAAAACGCGATGATTGATTTTGGAATGAACTACGGCATCACCATTCCAGTTCGGGACGCATCAAACTGGAAGCTGGGTGGAACTGGTGTGTGTTTTGAGGCGGGCAGCGACAGGGAGGGGGACGAAATTGTCGCGCGCGTAACTCCATTGGTAGAAAGCGCCGCCATGCTGTTTCATTCTCGGGTTCAAGAAGGCGACATGATGCGGCAATTCTTCCCGCTTTCAGTCCGTGAAAAAGAATGTCTGCATTGGGTGGCTGCCGGACTGACGAACAAGGAGATAGCTTTCAGGTTGTCCCTGTCCGACAAAACTGTTGAGTTGCACGTAAAGAATGCGGCCAAACGCCTGAATGCACGAAACAGGACACACGCTGTTTCAAGAGCCCTAATATACGGTATCATTACGCCATAGATGTCTCCGCAGCGGACCAAGAATAGTAAGAACATCTTGTCACAGAGCATGTGAGGGGCTGTGGGAACGTTCACCTTGTTGCGCATCGCAGATGTCTGAGTGACCAATTGCGTATGTCCCCACTGCAGGGGAACAGACCGACCTTAAAACGCGGCCTTTTTTTGCCCGGCAGGTTTCCGGATCGCCTCTGGCACCGCCAGTCAGGCGTTAGCATCCCAATTTTAGTGCCCTTATTGGACGCCGCAAGTTTGATTTCGGCAGAGAGCTTCAATCAAGACCGCCTTTGCTCTGCGGTACTCAGGCAAAGGTATTTCAGCTCCAGATAGTCATCCATGCCGTATTTCGATCCCTCACGGCCCAGACCAGACTGCTTGACGCCGCCAAACGGGGCCAGTTCGGTTGAAATCAGCCCGGTGTTTATGCCGACCATGCCGGTTTCCAGACCCTCGGCCACGCGCCAGACCCGTGCCAGATCGTTGGCATAGAAGTAACCGGCCAGACCGAATTCGCTGTCATTGGCAAGCGCAATCACCTCTTCTTCGGTTTCGAACCTGATCAGCGGCGCAATCGGACCAAAAGTTTCTTCGTGCGAGACTTTGGCGGTGACCGGGACGTCAGCAATCAGGGTCGGTTCAAAGAAGTTGCCTTCCAGACGGTTGCCACCGGTCATCACTCGGGCACCTTTGGCTAGAGCGTCGGACAAGTGTTCCTCGACCTTCGCGACGGCGGCTTCATTGATAAGCGGGCCTGTGGTCACCCCCTCCTCCATGCCGTTGCCGGGGTTAAGGGCGGAAACAGCGGCGGCAAGCTTGTTGGCAAATGCGTCATAGACACCCGCCTGTACATAGATGCGGTTGGCGCAAACGCAGGTCTGGCCGTTGTTGCGGAACTTCGCAATCATTGCGCCCTCGACGGCGGCGTCCAGGTCGGCATCGTCAAAGACCAGAAACGGCGCGTTGCCGCCCAGTTCAAGCGACATCTTCTTGATAGTGTCCGCGCCCTGACGCATCAGAATCCGACCGACGCGGGTTGATCCGGTAAAAGTGATTTTTGCCACTTTCGGGTTGGCGCACATTTCCTGCCCGGTTTCCGCAGCCTTCGAGTTGGTCACGACGCTGAAGACACCGGCAGGCACCCCTGCGCGTTCGGCAAGCACCGCCATGGCAGTCGCTGAGAGCGGCGTCAACTCTGCCGGACGTGCTACAAAGGAACAGCCTGCCGCCAATGCGGGGGCCACTTTGCGCGCAATCATCGCATTCGGGAAATTCCAGGGGGTGATGGCGCCGACCACACCCACCGGCTGTTTCAGAACGACAATGCGCTTGTCAGGCTGGTGACCGGGGATGGTGTCGCCATAGACACGCTTGGCCTCTTCACCGAACCATTCGATAAAGCTGGCGCCATAGGCGATCTCGCCCTTGGCTTCCGCCAGCGGCTTGCCCATTTCGACGCAGAGAATTGTGGCCAGATCGTCCTGCGCCTCGATCATCAGCTCATACCATCTGCGCAGGATTGCCGCGCGCTCTTTGCCGGTTTTGGCTGCCCACGCTTTCTGCGCCGTATAGGCTCCGTCGATTGCTTCCCGTACGTCGGCGACCGAGCAGTCGGCCACATTGGCGATCACCTCGCCTGTGGCCGGGTTGGTTACGGCAAAGGTCTCACTCCCTTCGCGCCAGTCCCCGTTGATATAGGCCCGGGTTTCCAGAAGGCTGCTGTCCTTCAGATCCATGGTTATGCTTCCTTCGCCGCTTTGATTGACGCTTCAAGGATGTTCATCGCCTCTGCCATGACGTCATCCTGAATGGTGATTGGCGCAAGGAAGCGCACCACATTTCCGTAGGTACCGCAGGTGAGCAGGATCAGGTTCCGTTTCAGGGCTTCGGCCCTTACAGCATTGGCAAATTCTGCGTTCGGAGTGCTGCCGTCAGCGGTGTTGAACTCACAGGCCACCATGAAACCAGGGCCACGAATGTCGGCGATTTCCGGCACATCTGCTCGGATCGCCGCGAGACGCTGCTTGAGACGCGAGCCCAGTTCGTTTGCCCGCGCGCAGAGGTCTTCGTCTGCGATCACGTCCAGCACCGCATTTGCGGCCGCGATGCCCAACGGGTTGCCGCCATAGGTGCCGCCCAGACCGCCGGGGTTTGCGGCATCCATGATCTCGGCGCGGCCGGTCACTGCCGCCAGCGGCAGGCCGCCTGCCAACCCCTTGGCCATAGTCGTGAGGTCGGCGGCAACGTCATATTGCTCCATCGCGAAAAGATGCCCGGTGCGGGCAAATCCCGTCTGTACTTCGTCGGCAATCAAGACGATCCCGTGTTCGTCACACAGCGATCGCAGGGCGGTCATCAATCCGGTGGGCGCGGGATAGAAACCGCCTTCGCCCTGAACGGGTTCAAGGATGATCGCAGCCACACGGCCGGGATCGAGGTCAGATTTGAACAGACCGTTGATTGCCTCAAGAGACCCCTCGACCGACACACCATGAAGGTCAATCGGAAATGGCACGTGGTAGACATCGGGCATCATCGTGCCAAAACCAGCTTTGTAGGGCTGCACTTTGCCGGTCAGCGCCATGCCCATGAAAGTACGACCATGAAAGCCACCGCCAAAGGCGATCACTGCCTGACGCCCGGTTGCCGCACGGGCGATCTTGACCGCATTTTCCACCGCTTCCGCGCCGGTTGTTACAAAGATCGTTTTCTTGTCGAAATCACCGGGAACAGCTGCGTTCAAACGCTCGCCCAGACGGATATAGTCTTCGTAGGGCAAAACCTGGTGGCAGGTGTGGGTGAAACGCGCAAGCTGCGCCTCGACTGCCGCCATCACCTTGGGGTGACGATGCCCAGTGTTCACGACTGCAATCCCGCCTGCGAAATCGATGTATCGGGTGCCTTCGACATCCCAGACTTCCGCGTTTTCCGCGCGATCCGCATAGATCTGAGTCACCATCCCGACCCCACGGGCAATCGCGTCATCGCGCCGTTTGGCAAGCTCTGCATTCGTCATCTTTTTGTACCCTCTCTCAGCGGGCCATGGCCCCGATTCGAAGTCGGTAAGAGGGTGTTCGATTTGAATGGCAGAAAATAGTCTGTTTGTTTTACTGCGTAAGCCTTTAATAATATTGGTAGCGGTGATAATTTGTTCAAAATAGTGAACGGGGAAAACACCTCAATGGAAAAGGCGCAGGAAGAAATCGACCTTGGAATTCGCCTTCGATACGTGCGCGAACAAGCTGGCCTGTCCCAGCGGGCGCTGGCCAGAAAAGTCGGTGTGCCGAATTCCACGATTTCTTTGATTGAGTCGGGAAAGACCAATCCATCGGTCGGAGCCCTGAAGCGTGTTCTGGATGGCATACCGGTGGGGTTGTCGGAGTTCTTCGCCTTTGCGCCCGAACCGGATCGCAAAATTTTCTTCGCTGCAGAAGAACTGAAGGAAATCGGCAAGGGGAAACTGTCGCTGAAACAGGTCGGCGACAGCCCCGTGGGGCGGACATTGCAGATTTTGTATGAAACCTATGCCCTTCACGCGGACACGGGCGCGCAAATGTATGAACACGAGGGTGAAGAAGGCGGGGTGGTCGTCTCGGGTCGGATTGAGATCACGGTCGGAAGCGAACGCAAAATCCTCGGGGCTGGAGACGCGTACCTGTTTGATAGCCGCCGACCGCATCGTTTCAGGCAGGTTGGGCCGGAACCCTGTGTTATCGTCAGCGCCTGCACGCCACCGACATTTTAAATGCTGCGTTGGCACTACTCTTGATGATCGTCGCCGGTCTTAGATGCCAAAGAAGGCACTCAGGTATTCGAAGAAGTTGAGTTCTAGGTGATCAGTTCAAGCCTGTCAGGATGCGTTTCGCTGCATTTCGGCAATTCGTTTCTGCACCAGTTCCAGGTGCAGTCGCGCATCGTATTGCCCCTGCCGATATGCGGCTGGCAACCGCAATCCGGCCAGCCGTTCATCCAGCTCAGCCAGGTGTAGTCGCATTTCCTCAAGTTCAGCCGCGCTTGGGTTACTACCCAGATCATCTTCGATCTGACGAATTTCGGGATAGTGCTGCCAGACCCGCCACCGCATCAGATAGGCATACGCCAGCGGTAGTAGCCGAAGCAGTGGGACCACGATGAAGAAAAACGGCAGGAACAGCAGAAGGACCCGGTTGATCTGCGCGGCGATCCAGTAGGGCAGCCAGTTGTGCCAGGTCGATGGCCCTTCGAGCACAAGCTGTCGTGCCGTGTTGTTCATGTGAAGGCCGGTTCCTTCAATCGAAGGGAAGATGCCCGGATCGGTAATGATACCCCGTGACCGATGCAATTCGATTGCGGCCATGGTCAGGCGGTTGACCAGCGCGGGGTGAAGGCCGGGGCGCACGGCCAGTCGTGCCTCAAGCGCAATAAACTCGATCGGGCGGGGGGGGCGTACGGGGTCCAGCGACATACCGCCAGGTGGAACGGTGACGACGCTGGCATATTCAAGCCGGCGGGAAATAGCTTCGACGTGTTCAAGATCCAGCAATTCCAGCCCGGGCCGGTCATAAGCGGACATGAGATAGGGCGCGTCAATCGGCGCGACAAAAACGGCGATATCGACCTGATCTGACAGCAAGGCGTCAACCGCCTTGTCGTAGGGAATCGAGAGGTGAGTGTTGTCTTCAATCGACAACCCCACAGCCTGTTCGAAATCACGGAAGGCTGCTGCTGTGCCCGATCCGTCTGCGCCGCTGTTTATGCGCAAGCCTTTCCAATGGGCGGGATTGCGCGGGATCGCGTCGCCCCTTCGCGTCAGAAAGATGACCGGTTCAAAGAAGATTGCGCCCACCGCCTCGGCGTATTGAGAAGGGACGTCTATGCCACCCTGAAGAATCGCGGCATCCACTATTTTCTCTTCCAGCAACCGTGCGTTTTCAACTGATCCAGCTGTTTCGATAATGTCGAGGTGGATATCATCTCGGGCCAGAACGCGGGCATAGTCGTCGGCGACAGAGACGTAAGCGCCGCCTGCCGGACCCGACGCCAGGCTCAGACTGCCCGGAGGGTGCAGGCGAATGAGAATTGCGGTCAGAATCGCAAGAACAACGCAAACGCAGATCAGAATCCAGACGCGCATCATCCCCTCACCGTGCGACCATTTGCGGGACGCTATTCCTCCCGGAATGCTCTGGCAAGGGACTTAACGATTACGCTTTGGTAATTCTTCGTCTTCTGTCCAATCCCAGGTGCCCTGATCCCTTTCGGTCACGGCCTGCTTCCAGCCGACCTGTTCCGCGCGGGTCTTGAAATTGATGCCTTCGGGAGAGTGCCGCGTAATGCCGTCAAAGATTGTGGCCAGACGCTGCGTTTGCATCATTCCGGTCTGTTCGATTGCCTGATTGATGACCATCTTTTGCATGGCCAGCTGATTGATCGGAACTGTCGCCATGCGCGCGGCCATTTCCTCGACCGCATCGTCCAGTTGATCCGCAGGCACCGCCTTGAGCACCAGCCCCATATCCGCTGCTTCGCGCCCAGTGATCTTGTCGCCGGTAAAGAGCATCCGTTTAGCTTTTTCAGCACCCAGACGATAGACCCACATGGCCGTGGTCGGGCAGCCCCAGACGCGGGCGGGCATGTACCCGATCTGCGCGTCCTCGGCCATGATGGTCATATCCGCACACAATGCGATGTCGGATCCTCCGGCCACGGCAAACCCATGAACTTTGCAGACCACGGGCTTCATCGCCCGCCAGAGAGACATGAAATGCTGCGTGTTGCGCCACATGAAACTGTAATCCTTGATCGGATCCCACGGCATGGGCTGGGTTGCCTCTCCGCTGCCATTGCCTTCGGCGTAAAAGGTCAGATCGTATCCGGCGCAAAAGGCGGGGCCGTTGCCGGACAGGATCATGACGTGAACGCCCGGATCGGCATCAGCCCGCGCGACGGCTTCGGATAATTCTACCGGCAGTTCGTCATTGATCGCATTCATGACGTCCGGTCTGTTCAGCGTGATCCGCGCGATGCGCCCATCTTTTTCGTAGGAAACGACTGACATGAGCTCCTCCTTCTCCAGCGGCAGGAAATCACTCGTATTCGTAACTGCCTAGTCACCATGAAAAAGACGTCACGTCGCGGCGGTCGGGCCTTGCAATCCGTCTGTTTGGCCGGAACGTTGGCGCAGAGGGAGGAGCAGACATGCTGACAGGTATCCGCATCATCGAGATCGAGGGGCTTGGCCCCGGCCCGTTTGCCGCCATGATGTTGTCTGATCTTGGCGCTGACGTCGTTACCGTGCATCGCAAAAGTGGTCCTACAGCGCCCGGCGGTGCAGTGAAATCTGTTCTGGACCGGGGAAAGCGGTCGATTGAGTTGGATTTGAAGGATGCGACCGATCTGGAAACCGCAAAACGGCTGATTGCCTCGGCGGACGGATTGATCGAGGGGTTTCGCCCGGGTGTGATGGAAAAACTGGGGCTGGGGCCAGAGGTTTGCCACGAACTGAATCCCGGTCTGGTTTACGGGCGCATGACGGGTTGGGGGCAGGGCGGTCCGCTGGCGCATGCTTCGGGCCATGATCTGAATTACATCTCACTGTCAGGTGCACTTTGGTACGGATCGGCGCCCGGCGATGCACCGCAAACGCCTGCCACACTGGTCGGAGACATCGGTGGCGGCGCTATGTATCTGGTGGTTGGAATGCTGGCAGGCATAATCAATGCCCGTTCGACCGGTCAGGGGACCGTAGTTGACGCCGCAATATATGATGGCTCGGCAAATATGATGAATCTGCTTATGGGGTTGCGACAGACAGGCAACCTGTCGGACGCACGGGGTCACAGCCTGCTTGACGGCCCGCACTGGAGTCGCACCTACGTTTGCGCGGATGGGGGATATGTGTCCGTTCAGTGTCTTGAGGCCAAGTTTTACGCCGAGTTTCTGAAGCTCTTGGATCTGACGGATGATCCGGGTTTTCAACAGCAATACAATCCGGGAATGTGGCCGGAGCTGACCAAACGCCTTGCGTCGATTTTTGCCGGAAAGCCCCGCGACCATTGGGCCGATCTGTTTTTGGGAACGGATGCCTGTGTCGCCCCGGTCCTCAGCCCAGAAGAGGCCCGCGATCACGAAATGAACGCCGCGCGCCGCACTTGGCGGGATGTTGATGGCAACCTGCAGGCAGCCGCTGCACCGCGGTTTTCAACACAGGAATGGGAACCCAAACCCAGCCCCACACGCGGAGAGCACACGCAAGAGATTCTTGCAGAACTCGATAACCGATAAATCTGCTGACTTACCTGCCGCGCACCGTATCAATCATCAACTGTACGTTTTCTGGGTCGGCGTCCGGTGTGATCCCGTGGCCCAGATTGAAGATGTGCGGCCCACCCGAGAATGCCTCGACAATGCGGCGGGTTTCATCCACCAGCGGCTGCCCGCCCGTCACCATATGCGATGAGGCCAGATTGCCCTGAACGCAGCCATCCACCTGAACATGTTCAGCACCCCATTCGGGCGAAACCGAGTTGTCCAGCGCCACGCAATCAACCCCGGTTGCGTTGGCAAACCCGATATAGCCATCACCTGCTTCGCGGGGGAAGCCGATTACCGGAATACCGGGATGGCGTTCCTTGATCGCCTGCGTGATGACGCGGCAGGGTTCCACTGCGTATTTTGAAAATGCTTCCCCTTTCAGGGATCCGGCCCAGCTGTCGAAGATCTTGACCACTTCCGCACCGGCTTCAATCTGGGCGGAAAGATATTCGATGGTTGCCGCAGTGATCCGTTCGATCAGCGCCTCGAACAGGGCGGTATCGCCATCTTTCAGGGCGTGTGCGGGTCCCTGATCCGGTGTTCCACGTCCGGCGATCATGTATGTGGCGACCGTCCAGGGCGCGCCTGCAAATCCGATCAGTGTCGTTTCGGAAGGCAGTTCGCGCGACAGAATGCGAACGGTTTCATAGACGGGCGCAAGGGTCTCGTGAATGGCATCGATGGGTTTCAGCGCGTCGAATTCCGATTTCTGCGTGATCGTGGACAGGCGGGGCCCTTCGCCGGTCACGAACCACAAATCCGCACCTAGGGCCTGTGGCACCAACAGAATATCGGCAAACAGGATCGCAGCGTCAAAGCCATAGCGGCGGATCGGCTGCAGCGTCACCTCGGCGGCCAGTTCCGGGTTGTAGCACAGCGACAGGAAATCCCCGGCCTGCGCGCGCGTCGCACGATACTCGGGCAGATACCGCCCTGCCTGCCGCATCATCCAGATAGGCGGCACGTCCTGCACTTCACCCGCCAGCGTTCGCAGCAGTTTCTTTTTCTCGGCCATGCTCGTCCCCAATATTCCGGTTTGCGATACCGGTCTGCCTTCGGCGTCAATTTGTCAAGCTCTGCCCCCATTGTCAGGGCAATGTGACGCGACTAAAGCTTGCGTCATGACTTTGATCCTACCCTCCCCCGCATCGCCGCTGAAGATCGGCACCCGTGGCTCTCCACTGGCGCTGGCTCAGGCCCATGAGACCCGCCACCGACTGGGTGAGGCTTTCGATCTGCCGGAAGAGGCGTTCGAGATCGTGGTGATCAAGACGACAGGCGACAACCGCGCCATGATCGACGCGGATCGTCCGCTGAAAGAGATCGGCAACAAAGGCCTGTTCACCAAGGAAATCGAAGAGGCGATGCTGAAAGGCGATATCGATATCGCCGTGCACTCTACCAAGGATATGCCGGTCGAGCAGCCCGAGGGGCTGGTTCTGGACACCTTCCTGCCGCGCGAAGACGTGCGCGACGCCTTCATTTCCCCGCGGCTTGGCTCGATTCATGACCTGCCGGACGGTGCGGTCGTGGGCACGTCATCATTGCGGCGGCGGGCCCAGCTGTTGCACCGACGCCCGGACCTGAAGGTCGTGGAATTCCGCGGAAACGTGCAGACCCGGCTTAAGAAGCTGGCAGATGGTGTTGCTGAATGCACATTCCTTGCGATGGCCGGTCTCCGGCGGCTGCAGATGGACGACGTGCCGGCAACCGCCATTTCGCCGGATGATATGCTGCCTGCCATCGCGCAGGGGACTATCGGCATCGAACGGCGCAGCGATGATCATCGGGCCGCTGAAATGCTGGAAGCCATTCACAGCCGAGACACCGGTTTGCGCCTGGCGGCGGAACGGACCTTGCTGGCGGCGCTTGACGGATCCTGTGAAACCCCGATCGCCGGTCTGGCGGAGCTGGAGGCTGGTACTCTGCGCCTGCGCGGAGAGGTGCTGCGCCCGGATGGGTCCGAATCCATTGCGGATGATGTGACCGGAAGTGTAGAAGATGGCGCTGAAATGGGCCGATCAATGGCGGCAGGGCTGCTTTCCCGGGCAGGTGACGGCTTTTTTGATTGGCGGTAGGGCAATTTTTTTCTTGAATGTGAACTAGTTCACTGTTGTCCGGTGAGATTTGCTTCAAAACGTACTCATCCCGGTTGGGTTTGAGGATCAGTCCCGTATACATCGAAAATTTTGTGTGAGTTTTTCTTTTGGTGGTATTCGAGGGGGTGGGATTGATCCTCTGTCCTAATCCGGTAGGCCCTTCCCCAAATCTCTGGTAGCGCGAAAACATCCAGCCGGATCAATCTTTGGAAGGATTGTTCCCGATTAAGCTTTGTAGAAAGTGACGCTGCGGTTTCTTTGACGGGGGGGCGGGCGTTTGAGACAATGTTGGTCGAGGAGACCACCATGACCCCCGGCAAAGCATACCTTGGCACCGACGAAATCCGGCCCTTGGCAAGGCGTTCCAATATCATGGGCGCATGGCTGGTTGTGCACTGCTGGGGTTTGATTGCACTTGCCGTCGCCTTGTTTGGCTTTTTTCCAAACCCGCTTACCTTTCTGATCGCGGTAATCGTGATCGGTTCACGTCAGTTAGGCTTGGCCATTCTGATGCACGAAGCTGCACACAATGCACTGTTTTCGTCTCAACGTGCCAATGATTTTGTCGGTGAATGGCTGTGTGGACGCCCGATTCTGGCCGAATTGGCGGCCTATCGTCACTATCACCTGACCCATCATCGCTTTACCCAGACGGATAAAGACCCGGATCTGGTGCTGTCGGCCAAGTTTCCCACGTCTCATGCGTCGCTGAAACGCAAATTCACCCGGGATCTGACAGGGCAGACCGGTGTGAAGCAGTTGTTTGGGCAGATATTGATGTCTTTCCGTCTGGCCGGGGACGAGGATGCCATCAAGGCGGCCGCATCTGATTTTGCCCAAAGCTTCAAAGCCCCTCAGCTATGGAAATCCCTTCCGGTGTTTCTGTTTGTCATGGTCCTGATGGGCCTTTTAGGCAGCTGGTGGTGGGGGCTGGCCTTTTGGCTTTTGCCCTATCTCACCTGGTTTCAGTTCGTATTGCGCGTCCGCAACATTGCCGAGCATGGCGCGACCGAACAATCAGACAATCCTTTGCAAAACGTGCGGACCACTTATGCGGGGCCTCTGGCGCGCCTTCTTGTTGCGCCGTACTGGGTCAACTACCACCTGGAGCATCACATGATCATGCATGTGCCCTGCTTCAATCTGCCCAAACTGCACAAGTCCCTGCTGAAAAAGGGGCTTGGACCGCAGATGCGTAACGCCCCCAGTTACGCGCATGCCCTGCGCGAAGCAGGTTGGCGGTCAGCCGCAAAAGCAACACCGACCCCGTGAACGCTTGGGCTAGCCACGTCCGGTTCAGGGCGGTAATGCTGTTCTGATACCTTTTCAGCAGGAAATTGGGGGCAGTCCACCATGCAGATGAGCGACACAAGGGAAATTCAGGCGGAACCTGCGGCAGTTTTTGCGGCATTGCTGGACCCGGAAGTGCTTAAGGTGTGTGTGTCGGGAACGCAGGAGATTTCCGGCAACCCGACCGACGGGTATGAAGCAACGGTTGTGCAAAAAGTCGGGCCGGTGAAGGCGACCTTCAAGGGGACCGTCACCATGTCGGATATGGTGGAAAACGAGCGCCTCACCATCGCGGGTGAAGGGAAGGGGGGCGCGGCCGGCTTCGCGAAAGGCAGCGCCAGCGTCACATTGAGCGCGAGTGAAAGCGGCGGGACACTGCTGTCTTATGATGTTGACGCAAAGGTTGGCGGCAAGCTGGCCCAGCTGGGCAGCCGCCTGATTGACGGCTTTGCCAAGAAAATGGCGGATCAATTCTTTTCGAACCTGCAGGAGTATCTGGAAGGACCGGCAGAAGAAGCTGCGACCGAGGGCGAAGATCAGAGCGAAGGAAAAAAAGGCTGGCTTGGACGTCTGACCGGCCGCGACTGACACCTGCGCAAACGCGCAGCGCTTTGTGCGCATTTGACCTGTTCCGGAGCTGACCGGCGCGATAGGGTCACCGCCAGAACGGGGGAAATGCATGGCAACAATTCTGTCGATCAAGGATTTGCGCAAATCCTACGCCGATGGTTTCGAGGCGCTCAAAGGCGTTTCATTGGATATTGAAGAGGGCGAGATTCTCGCTCTGCTCGGCCCGAACGGGGCTGGGAAGACGACTCTGATTTCAACGGTTTGCGGGATAACGACGCCAACATCCGGATCGGTGACTGTTGGTGGGCACGACATACAGGCCGACTTTCGGGCCGCCCGCCGGATGATCGGTCTGGTGCCTCAGGAAATCGCGCTTGAGCCGTTTGAAAAGGTCTGGAACACGGTGCGGTTCTCGCGCGGGCTTTTTGGTCATGGTCAGGATAGCGCCCGGATCGAGGAAATTCTTCGCAAGCTGTCGCTGTGGGATAAACGCAAGAATGCGATCAAGGAGTTGTCCGGCGGCATGAAGCGCCGCGTATTGATCGCCAAGGCCCTGGCGCACGAGCCGCGCATTCTGTTCCTTGATGAGCCCACCGCCGGTGTCGACGTCGAATTGCGCAAGGACATGTGGGACATCGTTGGCGAGCTGAAGAAAAGCGGCGTGACGATCATCCTGACCACACACTACATTGAAGAGGCCGAGGCCATCGCGGATCGGGTTGGCGTTATCAACAAGGGCGAATTGCTACTGGTTCAGGACAAGGACACGCTGATGGCGCAGATGGGCAAGAAGCAGCTTGAGGTCATGCTGACCGAAGCCATCAGCGCAATTCCCGACTGTCTCTCCGAACACAATCTGACCTTGAACGGCGCAGGGGACTCGCTGATCTACACCTATGATACCCATGCAGACCGAACAGGTATCACCACTCTGCTGAATGACGTATCGCAGGCTGGGCTGATATTGCGCGACGTGCAAACCCGGCAGTCCAGCCTTGAGGAGATATTCGTCAATCTCGTTTCGGGAGAGGCCGCATGAACTGGTCCGCGATTGCCGCAATCTATCGTTTCGAGATGAACCGCTTTTTCAGAACGCTGGCGCAGAGCTTTTTGTCACCGGTCCTGTCCACCTCGCTTTATTTCGTGGTTTTCGGCACAGCCATCGGCAGCCGCATTCAGGAGGTTGAGGGCGTCTCGTACGGCGCATTCATCGTGCCCGGTCTGATCATGTTGTCGGTTGTGATGCTGTCGATTTCGAACGCGTCGTTCGGCATCTACTTTCCCAAGTTTCTTGGCACGATCTACGAATTGTTGTCGGCCCCGATCAACTTTATCGAAATCGTGATCGGCTATGTTGGGGCGGCTGCTACCAAGGCCCTGTTCGTCGGTGTGGTGATACTCGTCACGGCCACATTCTTTGTTGAAATCCGCATCGAGCATCCTTTTGCGATGGTGGCATTTCTGGTTCTGTCCTGTCTCAGTTTTTCGTTGCTGGGCTTCATCGTCGGTATCTGGGCCAGCAATTTCGAACAGATGTCGCTGATCCCGCAACTTGTAGTGACGCCGCTTATTTTTCTGGGCGGGACCTTTTATTCCATATCGATGCTGCCGCCGATCTGGCAGACGATTACGTTGTTCAACCCAGTTTTGTATCTGATCTCGGGGTTTCGCTGGTCCTTCTACGGTCTAGCGGATGTGCCGATCCTGCTCAGCCTTCTTGCCATCTTGGCGTTTACGGGTCTGTGTCTTGGAATCATCTGGTGGATCTTCAAAACCGGCTGGCGCATTCGCAGCTAGCGAAGCGTCAGCAGGCGTTGCATTTTTGCCCATCGGCTGTGCCAATTTCGTTCACGTAGCGTCTCTGCTATCGCGGGCGTCTTGTTTACCGGGTGGCGGCACTCTACATCGGCACCCATGAAACTAAGCCTTCCGTTTATCAAGAAGCAGCCTGTCGTGGCCGTGGTCCGGATGTCCGGAGCTATCGGAATGGCAGGTCGTGCGTCACTGAATGACAACACTTTGGCGCCGGTACTGGAAAAGGCGTTTCGCAAGGGCAAGCCGGCGGCGGTCGCGCTTGAGCTCAATTCGCCCGGAGGTTCCCCGGTGCAAAGCTCACTAATCGGTGCGCGCATCCGGCGGCTGTCGGACGAACTGGACGTTCCGGTTTTTGCCTTTGTCGAGGATGTGGCCGCATCGGGGGGATATTGGCTGGCTGCGGCAGCAGATGAAATCTGGGCCGACGACAGTTCTGTTCTGGGATCGATCGGAGTTATTTCCTCCAGCTTCGGCGCTCATGTGTTTCTTGCCCGGCAGGGACTTGAGCGGCGTGTTCACACGGCGGGAAAATCAAAATCCATGCTGGACCCGTTTTCGCCGGAAAAGGAAGAAGACGTCGAGCGGCTCAAGCATATCCTTGGCGATATCCATGAGAACTTTATTGATCACGTCAAAGACAGGCGCGGCAACAAGCTGGACGACAAGACCGATCTGTTCACGGGCGAAATCTGGCTGGCGAAGCGCGCCGAGAAACTTGGCCTGATTGACGGAATTGCGCATCTCAAGCCCAAGATGCAGGAAAAATTCGGAGACAAGGTCAAGTTCCGCCGCTACGGCGTTCGCAAACCGCTCTGGTCGCGATTTGGTGCCGAATTGGCGCAGGATGCGGTTGCCGGAATAGAGGAGCGGGCGGCCTACGCGCGCTTTGGTCTCTGACGTGATCATAAAGGTGGTCACCCTTTTCCTCGTCGCCATGGCCGTTCTGGCGATGTTCGGAAGACTTCGGTTTCCGGGGCAACGTCGGCTGCAATCGTCCAAATGCCCGCGCTGCGGGAGATATCGGATCGGTAAAGGCCCCTGCGCCTGCGAGCGGGGGGACCGCACATGACGGCATGGCTGTTTTCGGGGCTTGGGCTGTTGATTTTGCTGCTGGGGGGCGACGCGCTGGTGCGTGGCGCCGTAAATCTCAGCCTGCGCCTAGGTGTTCCTGCGCTGATCGTCAGCCTGACAATCGTCGCTTTCGGGACGTCCGCACCGGAACTGCTGATCGCCATCAGCGCGGTGAAGGAAAACGCGCCGGGCATCGCCCTGGGTAACGTCGTCGGTTCGAACACGGCCAACATTCTTCTTGTACTGGGGCTTCCGGCCCTGCTTGCCACGCTTCACACCAGTGAATGCAACAGCCGCCGAAACTATGTTTTCATGCTGATTGCATCCGTTCTGTTCATTGCACTGGCCTTTTGTGGGGTCTTTACCGTCCTAAGCGGGGCGATCCTGCTTGCGGCACTTGCGCTTGTTTTGGGGAATGCGTTCCGGCAGGCGCGCGCGCATCGCAAGGCCTGCGGTGCAGCATGCGAGGAAGAAGACGAATTGGAAGGGTTGGAGGAAGCCGACCCGGATATGCCGTACTGGAAAGTCGCGATGTACCTGATCCTGGGTCTGATCGGCCTGCCCATCGGGGCGCATCTGCTGGTCGAAAACGCGACGGTTATCGCGCGGACCTACGGCGTCAGCGAAACCGTTATCGGTTTGACGCTGGTGGCGGTTGGCACATCGTTGCCGGAACTGGCGACCACCGTCATGGCCGCATTGCGGCGACAGGCCGATGTCGCGCTGGGCAATGTGATCGGCTCGAACATGTTCAACCTGCTGGCCATTGTCGGTATCGCCACGCTGTTCGGCAAAATACCGGTCGACCCGGAGTTCCTGTATTTTGACCTTTGGGTCATGCTGGGCGCGTCGCTTTTGCTGGTTCCGTTCGTGTTCTTCAAACAGGATATCACCCGTGCGTGGGGCTTTGTCTTGACCTTGCTCTACGCAGTCTATGTGATCATTTTGCTGGCGTAATTTCTTTAAGGGAGCCTCGTCATGACCCGAGCACTCGTAACCGGTGCGGGCATTCGTCTGGGCCGCGCGATGGCGCTGTATTTGGCCGAGCGCGGAATGGACGTGGCGGTCCACTATGCCACGTCAGCAGAAGCCGCAGAAGATACCGTCGCGGCCATCCGCTCAATGGGGCGCAAATCGGTCGCTCTGCAAGCCGACTTGCTTGACGAATCCCGGGTCGAGGCGCTTTTGCCGGATGCTGTCGAGGCATTGGGTGGGCCAATCACTTGCCTGATCAACAATGCGTCGGTCTTTGAGTACGACAATATCCACACCGCAACCCGGCAAAGCTGGGATCGGCATATGGACAGCAACCTGCGCGCGCCGTTCCTTCTGACGCAGCAGATGGCCGAGCAAGGTTTGCAGGCGGAAATCGATGCAAATGGTGAACCGATAGCGTCGGGTCTGATCGTCAATATGGTCGATATGCGTGTCCGCAAACTGACGCCCGAGTTCATGTCATACACGATTGCTAAAATGGGGCTGTGGGCCTTGACGCGGACTGCAGCGCAGGCTTTGACACCGGCCATTCGCGTGAACGCAATCGGCCCCGGCCCGACATTGCAAGGGCACCGTCAAAGCGATGCTCATTTCGCCGCTCAAAGGGCCAATACGATTCTGGAGCGGGGTGCGAATCCGTCGGATATCACGGCCGCGCTGGGCTATTTTCTGGACGCACATGCTGTCACGGGACAGCTGTTGTGTGTGGATGGAGGCCAGCATCTTGGCTGGCGAACACCTGATATTCTTGGGGTTGAATAGGCGGAATCGATGCAAGTTTTGCACCGCTCGCGTTTCCGTTACTTTGACGTTACAAAAATGTCTTATTTTTCATATACTTGACAGGTGATACTGTTTTTTGTGTTTGGTTTCAACACCTTAATATTGTGCCTATTTTTTGTGCAACTCAAGGAATGCCCAACGTTTCATGGGGAATCTGCAAGCTCACAAAAGTTATATGCATAGTTATCCACAGAAACCGTGGATTTGTTTCCTCTTGATTTGAGCTGCTCAAGATTGCAGCCGACGCCAGAGAATCATATTTCAGTGCAATGACTCCCGAGAGCGAATCGACCTCAACCGAAAACCTTACCGGCTATGCCTGTATCCAGAGCTATCTGAAGTCACTGGACAGTTCGCCCGGTGTCTACCGAATGCTGGATGTGGACAGCCGTGTTCTCTATGTCGGCAAGGCCCGCAATCTGCGGGCCCGCGTTTCGAACTATGCGCGGCCGGGCCATTCAGGGCGGATCGAGCGGATGATTGCCGCGACCGCTTCGATGATGTTTCTGACGACGCGAACCGAGACCGAGGCGTTGCTGCTGGAACAGAACCTGATCAAGCAGCTCAAGCCAAAATACAACGTGCTGCTGAGGGACGACAAAAGCTTTCCCAACATTCTGGTGGCCAAGGACCACGCCTTTCCTCAGATCAAGAAACATCGTGGCGCCAAGAAGGAAAAGGGAACTTACTTTGGCCCATTTGCCAGTGCGGGTGCGGTGAACCGTACACTGAACCAGCTGCAAAAGGCATTCCTGCTGCGCAATTGCTCGGATTCCATGTTCGAAAGCCGTACGCGCCCCTGTCTTCTGTTTCAGATCAAGCGCTGTTCGGGCCCTTGTGTGGGACTAATATCGGAGGAGGGGTATGCCGAAAGCGTCAAGGATGCAGAACGTTTTCTGTCGGGCCGCTCAACCAGAGTGCAGGAAGATCTGGCGCTACAGATGCAGGAAGCGTCTGACGCTATGGAGTTCGAGCGCGCTGCCGGTCTGCGCGATCGCATACGCGCGTTGACACAGGTTCAGACCTCGCAAGGTATCAATCCGCGTGGCGTGGCCGAGGCGGATGTGATCGCCCTGCATATGGAAGGTGGACAGGCCTGCGTGCAGGTTTTCTTTATCCGAGCCAACCAGAATTGGGGCAACAAGGATTTTTATCCACGCGTGGGTCCGGACGTATCCGCGGCCGAGGCGATGGAGGCCTTCCTTGGCCAGTTCTACGACAACAAGGAACCGCCCCGGCAACTGATCCTTTCCGATGCCATCGAAAACGCGGATCTGATGCAGCAGGCGCTTTCGGACAAGGCCGGGCGCAAGGTTGAAATTCTTGTCCCCCAACGCGGGGAAAAGACCGAACTGGTGTCCGGGGCCCTGCGAAACGCCCGCGAGTCGCTGGCCCGGCGCATGTCGGAAAGTGCCACGCAGGCCAAGCTGTTGCGCGGTGTGGCCGAAGCGTTCGACCTGGATGGCCCGCCGGGTCGGATCGAGGTCTACGACAACTCGCACATTCAGGGCACCAACGCCGTGGGCGGTATGATTGTGGCTGGCCCGGACGGCTTTGTGAAAAACGCCTACCGCAAGTTCAACATTCGCGGCGACGACCTGACGCCGGGTGATGATTTCGGCATGATGAAAGAGGTTCTTTCCCGGCGTTTCACCCGCCTTCTCAAAGAAGATCCCGACCGCGACAAGGGGCTGTGGCCTGATCTGCTGCTGATCGATGGCGGCGCCGGGCAGGTCAGCGCAGTGCATGAGATCATGCTGGCCCATGGGGTTGGGGATATTCCGATGGTCGGCGTGGCCAAGGGCATCGACCGCGACCACGGCAAAGAGGAATTCCACCGTATCGGACAGCGCCCCTTTGCGCTAAAACGCAACGATCCTGTTTTGTACTTCATTCAACGCCTGCGGGACGAGGCGCACCGCTTTGCCATTGGCACGCACCGCGCCAAACGCGCCAAGGCAGTCGGGGCGACGCCTCTGGATGAAATCCCTGGTGTTGGGGCCGCCCGCAAACGCGCCCTGCTTGCTCATTTCGGCAGCGCCAAGGCTGTCAGCCGTGCGAACCTTGCAGACCTGAGGGCGGTTGATGGCATCTCGGCGGGGTTGGCGCAAAAGGTCTATGACTTCTTCCACGACAAGGGTTAGCAAAGCCTTCGTATTTTCTTCTGCGCAAAAATACCTTCATCGGTGACACCGTGCATTGCATGGTTTTTCAACGCCGTGCCTTCCCTGTCCCGCATGACCGATATAGTGTCCGCCGCATGAAGTGGAATTTGCCCAACATTCTGACCTTGCTCCGCCTGCTGGCCGCGCCCGGTCTTGCCGTGATGTTTCTGTATTTTACGCGGCCGTACGCCGATTGGTTCGCGCTGATCCTGTTCCTGTCCGCCGCCATTACCGACTGGTTCGACGGTTACCTTGCCCGGGCATGGAAGCAGGAAACCAAGATGGGTGCGATGCTGGATCCCATCGCCGACAAGGCGATGGTTGTGATCGCGCTGATGATCCTTGTGGGATATTCAACCGAACACTGGACACCATGGCTGGTGCTTCCGGCAACCGTGATCCTGTTTCGTGAGGTGTTTGTCTCCGGCCTGCGTGAATACCTTGGCGATGTTGCAGGGACCCTGAAGGTGACCAAACTGGCCAAGTGGAAAACGACTGCACAAATGGTTGCCATCGCCGTCCTGTTCTCGCAGGGGATATTCGAACACTATCTTGTTATGTCGTCCTTTGGCATGGACGACGCGCTGATATCGCAAATCCTTAATGGCGAGGTAGAGGATGTGCACGGCCTGCGATGGAAACTCGAAGGCATGTTTTGGTCTGGCCGGATCGGCCTGTGGCTGTTGTGGATTGCCGCCACCCTGACGTTGATCACCGGCTATGACTACCTACGTAAAGCCATGCCCCATCTGAAGGAGTCCTAAGGTATGGATGTGCTTTATTTTGCCTGGGTTCGCGAACGGATCGGTCTGCCGAAAGAGCGCGTTGAAACGACCGCTTCCACGGTATCCGAACTGGTGGCCGAACTGCGCGCACGCGAACCCCGATACGAGGCCGCCTTTGCCGATCTTTCCGCATTGCGCGTTGCGCTGGATCAGGAGCTTTCCGATTTCGATGCCCCGCTGAACGGTGTGCGCGAAGTTGCATTTTTTCCACCGATGACAGGTGGCTGAACCCATGCGGATCGTCGTGCAGCAGGATGCGTTTGATCTGGGGGCCGAAGCCAACGCCTTTGCCGCCGGGGATACCACCAGTGGCGCCGTGGTGACCTTTACCGGTGTTGTCCGGGATTTGGCCAGCGGCGATCTGGATGTGATGGAGATTGAGCACTATCCGGGGATGACCGAAAAGGCGCTGGAAAAGATTGCTCAAGAAGCCAAAAAACGTTGGTCGCTGGGCGATGTGTTGGTCATTCATCGCCACGGTCGGCTTGCGCCCGGGGATCGGATCATGATGGTTGCAACCTCTGCCCGTCACCGCAAGGATGCTTTCGAGGCGGCAGAATACCTGATGGATTACCTAAAATCGCGCGCGCCGTTCTGGAAAAAGGAAATTACCACGTCCGGATCGGATTGGGTCGAGGCCAAGGACGAAGACGAGGATGCGCTGACCCGCTGGTAAACCGGTTGCCGACACCCGCGTTAGGGATGTCGGCGAGGGCAGACTCAAATCAGCCGGATTGTTCCGTATTGCACTCACGGGCCGCTTCGATGGCCTTGAAGGTGCCGTCCAGATTTACCCCAAATGCAAACTCTTTCTCGGGGAACACGATCATCTCGTGTTTCTTCATGACGTCATCGACGAATTGCGGGTTATTCGCCAGTATGTATCCACCGGTGTAACCCTCTGCCAGGTGCTTGGTCTTTTTATGGGCTTCCGCCGAATACAGATTTCCGTCGAGGGACAGGATGATTTCTTCCTTTTTCCCTTTCAGCCCGATGTCGTTTTTGGTGAAGACGCCCAGATACCCCATTTCATGATCTGCGGTCAGGCCCATCTGTACGACGTTGGCGTTTTCGTCCATGCGCTCGATAAGGCAGGACTTGCGGTTGTCATCCACAAAGATGGTCCATCCCGATTCTTCACCCCACTTTGTGAAGGTGTCGTTTTCTGAGGGAATTACATCGTCCGACGCCAAGGCCGAAGTGGCAGCGAATACGCTCAGGATGGTTGCGGTTTTGAAAGTTGTCTTGAAATTCATGGCACGCTCCATTGTGCTGGATGGTGTTTCCAAGTGGTGCAGGCAAAAATGCACCCATGCAGTATGTTGAATTTATTGGACAAGTCAAAGTTGTATCGCGGATACCGGCCAATTTACGCCGACGCGAAAACGTACCCGCAATTTCATTGGCGGGGTGGCCTGAAGTTGGCTTTGAAAATGCCGGACGAACCGGCGGCAAAACGGGTAGCGGCGCGTTCAGTCAGCGTTGTTGATCCTGCCGCGCAACTCCTCGGCTTCTTGCCGGGCGGCGCGCAAACCCTCCATAGCGGCAGAAAGTTCTGCTTCGGTTTGCGTCAGCTGATTGGTCAGCTCGGCCTCGCGCTGTTGCAAATAGGTGATCGCCTGATCGCGGGTTTCTTCTGCCTCATGCAGCTCCTGACTCATCCGATCCAGATCCGCCACATCGCTTTGCCGGACGCGCGACAGACGATGCGCCAGCCAGTTGGCGAACCAACCCATGCAGAAGGCCACAAAAAGGATGATCGCCGTTGCGATGATGAATTCCGTTCTGTTCATGTCACTGCTCCTGCGCCTCTGCTTCCGGGCTGTCCTCGGCCTGTTCGGCTTCCTGCTCTTGTTGGGATGCTTCCAGAGCATCAAGGCCTGTTTCCGTATCCTCCACCGGTTCGGGGCGGATCAGCCTGAACTCGATTCGGCGGTTCTCTTCGCGGCCTTCTTCGGTATCGTTGTCGGCGATAGGCTGTGTTTCCCCATATCCCACGGCAAGGTAACTGGAGGTCGGAACCCGGCGGGTGCGCAACTCGTTCAGGATGGATTGAGCCCGCGACTGGCTGAGCTGCTGGTTCATTTCTTCGCGGCCCTGACTGTCGGTGTGGCCCTGAATCTCCATCCGGATCGGCCCGCATTCGCGCAAGATGTCCGCAATCTGGTTCAGTGTCTCCAGCGCGTCCGAGGCTACCGTGGCCGAACCGGGTTCAAATGCGATCTTCCGGCTGTCCTGCACTTCGGCGATGCGTGCTTCACAGGTTTCCGGGTCGGGCAATGTATCTTCGGGCTCGGGTGGTGGCTGATAGGTTATGGACAGGGTGAAATCCTGCGCCTCGCCCAGCTTGTCCGACAGTATGCGCGCGATTTCGGCTTTGGCGTCTTGATCGTGGCTCATGCCGCTCAGGACAACCGCATCAGGGGTTACGGTGAGGGCGCCGTTGTTCAGATAAGATAGCGCCTCAAGACCGGCCAGAACGCGAACGGGCCAGTCCGCCGGAAGTCCGGGTACCATGCGGGTTGCGATATGAACCCTGCCGGTTCCAAAGGCTGCCTGCGCGTAGCTGTCCACCATATTACGCAAAGTTTCGTCATTCACCCGCCCGCGCAGTTGAACCAATCCTTCGGGGCTGCGGGTTGCCGTAAACTCGGGCGGGCCGCTTGTTTCTGCAATCTCGGGCTCGGGCAGCACTGCATGCAGGGCAAAAACATCGGGCAGAGCGTTTTCAAGCTCGCCCACAACTCTGTCGAACAGGGACTGGTCGGTTCCCTGGGCAGCGATCAGCGTGATATCTGCGTCGGACATGGTGACCGAGCCCTGACCCAGTGCAGCCACCGACTGGATGCCCAGTTCCGCGGCTCTTGCCCATCTAGGGGAGGGCACACCAAGACCGATCGTGCAGCTTGCCCGGCCGCTCAACCCAGATCGTTGCGCGGCGGCGATTATGCTGTCGCGCGCGGCGTCATCCTGAGCCGAACAGGCATCGAAACGACCGCCGTTCTCGTCAATCAGATAGCGCAGGGTGAATGGTGTGATGACCGGGCGAGGGGCCGTGATAGACAAACCGATTCGCAAACTTGGCGGTGCGGAACGCGTCAGTTCCTGTTCCAGCTTTTCTTTTTCCTGCTGACTATCGGCAATCGCTGTTATCTTTACGAGGCCAGGGCTGGCCGAAATCTTGGCGCGTGGCAGACGTGTTAGCGCCTGCACGGCATAGGACATCGCGTCGTCCCACCCCTTGGGTTTGGGATAGTCGGCACTTTCCATCAAATCCGAGACGTTGGCATTGCCATCAATATTGCGCAGCGTCTGCACGAACGCTTCGCGGTCTTCGCTGGCCGGTATCAGGCCAATGACGGATATACCGCTGTCGTTGCGCAGGATTTCGGCGGAAAACCGGGGCGGCGCAAGATCCGCGGTCGGAGCAACGTCCATTTCGTCGATCACGCGTGAGGCGTCGACTTCGGTTCCCGCAACGGTCAAAGCGTTGAACCGGGTCGCTTCGTCCTTGGCCGTGCCCGTCAGGACAACCCGGAGCCCGTCCGACTGAACCTCGGCCCATTCATGCGCTTCCAGTGACAGCGCACGACGCACCGCCCTTTCCGATTCCGCCTCGACCCGCGAAACAGCAAAGATCGCTCCGGTCAGGGCAAGTCCCGCTGCCACGGCAAAAGTCAGAAGAACGACGATGGAATAGGAAAGGCGCATGAACGGACGGTCACTCTTCGAACGGTTGGTGCGAAGTCATATAGGCCATAATCCCGAGGTGCAATCAGGCCAGCAGGGCGGCGCAGAAGAAGATCAGCGGAATAAGGCCGGTATCCCGATTGGACCGGAACAACTGTATCAGCTTGGAATTATCCTCGATGTCCAGTCCGCGCAGTTGCCATGCCATGTGCCAGCCCATCGCCCATGGTCCGGCAATGGCAAGCACAAGTGCCAGAACGGATGCGTCTGGCAAAGCGGCCTCGATCACGGCAAGGCCCATTAAGCCGATGGTCGCAACAAGAAAGTACTTTAGCCAGCGCGCAGTGTCCGTGCCAAACAACCGGGCGGTGGATTTGATGCCGATCAGGGCATCATCTTCGGTGTCTTGATGGGCGTAGATCGTGTCATAGAACAACGTCCATGAAATACCGGCGGCATACAATATAACCGCTGGCCACCCGACCGAGCCACTGTGGGCCGTCCATGCCAGCAAGGCCCCCCAGTTGAACGCAAGGCCCAGAAAAACCTGAGGCCACCAAGTAAAGCGTTTGGCATAAGGATAGATTGCAACCGGCAACAACGACAAAACACCCATGGCGATGGCGGCCCGATTGAACGTCAGCAGGATCAGCAGCGCCAAAAGACTTTGCAGAACCATCCAGACGACGGCCTGTCTGACGGACACCTGACCCGATGGAATCGGCCGGGACCGTGTTCGTTCGACCTGACCATCGAAATTGCGGTCGGTGATGTCATTCCAGGTGCACCCCGCGCCTCGCATCAAAAATGCCCCCAAGGCACAACCGATGGCGATCCAGACGTCCTCCCAGCGTGGGTTGCCATCGTTCAGAATCGCCAGTGCCAGACCCCACCAGCAGGGAATCAACAGCAACCACGTTCCAATCGGACGGTCCGCGCGCGACAGCCGCAAATATGGCCGGCTGAACGCGGGTGCGTAACTATCTACCCAATTGCCGGAAACGGCATCAGCGACTTGTCCATCTGGCGTTGGGACATTGCCTTGCATATGTAGGCTCTCATGAGTGCAAAGATCAGACTGTATGTAGAGCACCCTTTGGGTGAGGGGCAATCGGTTCCTTTGACGCGGGATCAGGCGCATTACCTGTTCGGCGTCATGCGTCTGGCCGTTGGAGCATCGTTGGCGCTGTTCAACGGAAAGGATGGCGAGTGGCTGGCTGAAGTTGTCGAGGCGGGAAAACGCGGTGGCGCGCTGCTCTGCGCCAGTCAGACAAAGCCGCTTCAGATGCCGCCCGATCTGTGGCTGCTCTTTGCCCCTATCAAAAAGGCGCGCACCGATTTCATTGTCGAGAAAGCGGCCGAGATGGGGGCTGCGAGGATCATCCCCGTGCAGACCGAGTTCACGAATTCGGAACGGATCCGGCAGGATCGTCTGCAGGCGCATGCTATCGAGGCCGCCGAGCAATGCGGCGGAACCTTCGTGCCGCAGGTGGGCGACTTGCAAAAACTCGACCGTATGCTGGACGACTGGCCCGAAGGGCGCCAGTTGATGTTCTGCGATGAGGCCGAGGTCGGCTCGGCCCTGCGGTTGTCGGAAAACGAAACCGGGTGCCCATGGGCCATCCTGATCGGTCCCGAAGGCGGGTTTTCCGAACGGGAACGTAAGCGACTTTCATCCCTGCCTTTTGCGCATGTGGTCAGTCTTGGACCCCGTATCCTGCGGGCTGATACGGCAGCGGTTGCAGCTATGACAATGTGGCAACAGGCGTTGGGAGATTGGGCTTGAGGCCGGCGCCACGCCTTTATGTGCTGACCTCCACTAATTCGGACAGCGCAGTTGTGCTCAGACGGGGGCCGAGCGACGAAGTCGCAACCGTATTTTGGGACCGGTGCAGCAACCGGTTTGAAACCGCGCAATGGCTTAAAGGGCGCATCCATGAATACCGGTGCGATCTGTCACCGGATGGTCGCCACCTCGTCTATTTTGCGTGTAAGGGTGGACAATGCTGGACCGCGGTTTCACGAGCTCCATGGCTTACGGCTATTGCGCTCTGGCCGCAATCCAGCAGTTGGTGCGGTGGTGGGGCTTTCACTGACGGCGGGCTTCTCTGGCTGAACGGTTCGCGGGCGGCCCGTGATTTGCCGGACGGGCTGAAACCCTCGGATTCAGACGCTTACCCGCACTCGACTGATGGATTTCACATTGGAGATCTTGTGAAGGTCCAGATGTTGCGTCGGGGATGGAGGCATGTTTCAGGCAGCGGTTATGAAACCGAATTGCGAAAACCTGTGTCGCGACAATGGGAGTTGAGACTGAGCTTTGCTGTTGGCCAGTCAAACAGGGCGCTGATTTCGAATCGCTACGTGTTGGTTTCATCCGTTGATAAGCGGATTATTGAATTGCCTGACTGGCAATGGGCTGACAAATGCGGAGAAAAGATTCAATGGGCTGAAGCCGGAGCGATTTGGCAGGGAAAGCTTTGTCGCGATGGAACCCTTGACGAAAAGACAATGCTACACAATCTCTCTGAGATGCAGTTTCAGGAAACACGAGCCCCTTACCAGGGTATCTCAGAGCGGTTGGCCAGATGAGTTTCATTCGTCCGGAAGCGAAAGTTGCCTTGTGGCGCTGGCGTGAAGTTCTTGCCGCGGTCTTTGTTCTGGTTCTGGGCATGAGCTGGATTGGCGGCCCGGGTGGATTATTGGGCTGGCTGGGCTGGGTGCTGGTTCTTGTATCGCTGGCGCTGGCCGTCATCGGTGTGCAGCGGGCGCGATTTCGCAAGGGGGCAGGCGGCCCCGGCGTCGTGACCGTGGACGAAGGGCAAATCACCTATCTTGGTCCCCTTGCCGGTGGCATTGTCGCCGCGCGGGAAATCGAGCGGCTGGCACTCGACCCGACCTCGCGTCCGGCGCATTGGGTGTTGGAACAGCCCGGGCAGCCGTCCCTTCACATTCCAGTGAATGCGGAAGGGGCCGAAATGCTGTTTGACGTATTCTCCAGCCTTCCGGGACTACGAACCGAACATATGTTGTCCGAACTCAACGGTGATTCCCTTCATCCCGTCGTGATATGGGAGCGCACACCATCGCGCCCACCCCACATAAGGCTGCATTGACACCCGGGCCGTTTGCGCCCACGACTGGCCTTCAAGTCAAGACACAGCAGGATCGGAGCTTCCTCCATGTCCATC
Source organism: Ruegeria sp. BJ6 (assembly GCF_056537885.1). Classification (NCBI taxonomy): domain Bacteria; kingdom Pseudomonadati; phylum Pseudomonadota; class Alphaproteobacteria; order Rhodobacterales; family Roseobacteraceae; genus Ruegeria; species Ruegeria sp. BJ6. The sequence goes on from NZ_JBQFSG010000004.1 coordinate 51,771, forward strand.
CCTCAGTCCGGCGGCGGACCGATTGAACGCCACGAACAACTGGCCGAATATCTGGAATCGGGCTGCAAGCCCAAACAGGATTGGCGCATCGGCACCGAGCATGAGAAATTCGGCTATTGCAAAGATACGCTGAAGCCGCTGCCTTATGAAGGCGAACGCTCGATTGTCGCTGTGCTGAAGGGGCTGCGTGATCTGCACGGCTGGGCGCCGATCGAAGAAGGCGGTAAGCTGATCGGGCTGGAAAAGGACGGTGCGAATGTCTCGCTCGAACCGGGCGGACAGTTGGAGCTGTCAGGCGCACCGCTGGAAACGATTCACGAGACCTGCGATGAGGTGAACGCGCATCTGCGCGACGTGAAGGATATCGCCGACAAGATCGGTGTCGGATTCATCGGCTTGGGTGCCGCGCCGATCTGGACGCACGAGGATATGCCGCTAATGCCCAAAGGGCGTTACGTGCTGATGAACGACTACATGGAAAAGGTCGGCAGTCTGGGCCGCGCGATGATGCGGCGCACCTGCACGGTTCAGGTCAATATCGACTTTGGATCCGAGGCTGACATGGTAAAAAAGCTGCGCGTCGCTTTGGCGTTGCAGCCGGTGGCCACGGCTCTTTTTGCCAACTCGCCCTTTTTTGAAGGCAAACCCAACGGCCACAAAAGCTGGCGCAGCTATATCTGGCGGCATCTTGATGATGCGCGAACTGGAATGCTGCCATTTGTTTTCGAAGACGGTTTCGGCTTTGAGCGCTACGTTCAGTACGCGCTGGATGTGCCGATGTACTTTGTCTATCGCGATGGCAAGTACATCGACGCGCTGGGCATGTCGTTCCGTGACTTCCTGAATGGTAAGCTGCCCGCCCTGCCGGGCGAGACGCCAACGCTCAGTGATTGGGCGGATCACCTGACCACGGCCTTCCCAGAGGCCCGAATCAAGAAATTCATGGAAATGCGCGGAGCCGATGGTGGTCCGTGGCGGCGTCTGTGCGCGCTGCCCGCATTCTGGGTTGGCCTGACCTACGACCAGTCCGCTCTGGATGCTGCGTGGGATCTGGTCAAAGGCTGGGACGCCGAAACCCGTGAAGCCCTGCGTGTCGAAGCCTCGATCAAAGGACTGCAGGCACAGGTCGGCAACATCAACATGCACGATCTGGCCCGCGAGGTTGTATCCATCGCCGAATCTGGTCTGAAAGCCCGTGCATATCCCGGTGCCGGCGGTCTGGTACCGGACGAGACGCATTTCCTCAGCGCCCTCAAGGACAGCATCGATACCGGCAAGGTTCCGGCGGACGAGTTGCTGGACTGTTATGAGGGCGACTGGAACGGCGATCTGACGCGGATTTACCCTGAATACAGCTATTGACCTGATTGTCACGCCGGGTTCAGGGCAGGAATGCAACCGAGTTGCGCCAGTTGTGCCAAACTGGCGCGGCCTGCCTTGCATTCGCCGGGTTAGGCCGATAGCAGGTCAGCAACAGAATTCAGGGGACCGTCATGGACGATCTTAAGGCAAAATATCTGGGGCAGATCGCCGATGCGGGCGACGAAAACACGCTCGAGTCGATTCGCGTCGCCGCCGTTGGCAAAAAGGGCGAAGTGGCGCTGAAAATGCGCGAGCTGGGCAAGATGACGCCCGAGGAACGTCAGGTCGCAGGCCCTGCACTGAATGCGCTCAAGGATGAGATCAACTCGGCGCTGGTCGCAAAGAAGGCAGCCCTTGCCGATGCCGCGCTGGATGAACGCCTGCGCACCGAATGGCTGGATGTGACCCTTCCGACCCGCCCACGCCGTCAGGGCACGCTGCACCCGGTCAGCCAGGCCAGCGAGGAACTGACCGCGATTTTTGCCGAACTGGGCTTCTCCGTCGCTGAAGGGCCGCGGATCGAGACCGACTGGCACAACTTTGACGCCCTGAACATCCCCGGCCACCATCCCGCGCGGGCCGAGATGGACACGTTCTATATGCACCGCGCCGAGGGCGACAATCGTCCACCGCATGTGCTGCGTACTCATACGTCTCCGGTGCAGATCCGTTCGATGGAGCTGCAGGGCGCGCCGATCCGCGTGATCTGTCCGGGCGGCGTGTACCGCGCCGATTATGACCAGACCCACACGCCGATGTTCCATCAGGTCGAGGGGCTGGCCATCGACAAGGACATCTCGATGGCGAACCTGAAATGGGTTCTGGAAGAGTTCGTGAAAGCGTTCTTTGAGGTCGACGATGTCGAACTGCGCTTCCGCGCCTCGCACTTCCCCTTCACCGAGCCGTCGGCCGAGGTCGATATCCGCTGTTCCTGGGATAACGGCCAGCTGAAGATTGGTGAGGGCGACGACTGGATGGAGATTCTGGGGTCCGGCATGGTCCACCCCAAGGTGATCGCCGCGGGTGGCATCGACCCCGAGGTCTATCAGGGCTTTGCCTTTGGTATCGGCATCGACCGTCTGGCAATGCTGAAATACGGCATTCCCGATCTGCGGGCGTTCTTTGACAGCGATCTGCGCTGGCTACGCAACTACGGGTTTGCGGCGTTGGATATGCCGAACCTGCATGGTGGTTTGTCTCGGTGATCCAACTGCTTTCAAAAGCATGGGAACTTTTGGGACCCGCCCAAGAGCTTGTCTTAGCTGTTTTAATCTCAGTCCTTACTTCCCTGCTGCTAAGGCTTTTGCAGGCGCGCGTAAGTTTGATCTGGGGGTCTACTAGTTCCAACTACCACAGTTTTTCTCTGGGTGAAGAAGCTGGAAACGCGTCTATTTGGACTGAAAAATTCTACGTTCAAAACCAAGGAAGAAAACCAGCCAAAGATATCGAAATCGTTTTTAGTGCGCCTCCGACAAGTTACAATCTTTGGCCACCGCGAGATCACGAGAAGAAGTTATTAGAGAATGGGAACTTTGTTCTCCATATACCCTCACTAGCGCCGCGAGAGCTTCTCATTGTGGACATGATCGAGATTGCGCTTAATGATCCGAGATTGCTCGCGGTAAACTGTCCGGATGTGATTTCAAAATCTGTTGATTTTGTGCCAAATCGCCAATTTGGCAAGCTATTTAACTATTCTATCGCCTATTTGTTGTTCGCTGGGTTAGTTGGTACAATCTACTTCGTATTGCGTCTGTTGGTGGGTGTTTGAACTAACTTAGAATTGCGCGAAACAAAGACCGATAGGTCGCCGCGCCATCACCAGACCGCCCGCACGGGCTGGCGATTTGCCTCCGCTAGTGCTCGGTTCGAACAGCGCCCGGATTTGGCGACCATTAACTGCCCACCACGACCCGAGGATCGCCATCCCGCGGTCTGGTGACAGCGCGGATTGTCACATAATCCCACGGGGTTGTGACGTGACAGCGGGCGCTGGGCGGGTAGGCTCCGGCGCATGATTTACCGATTGCTTTGCCTCTTCCTGCTGACCGCCACACAAGCCGCTGCCGTGGATACCTGCCACGGCGATACCGCCTGTCAGGCCGGTGACAGATCCTACCATGTGCTGGAGCCGGACGGGTGGAACGGTGAAACGCCACTGCCCGTGCTGTTGCATTTCCATGGCTGGGCACGGCAAGGGACCGTGGTGGTGAACCATGAGCGTATCGCGGGCGCGACGAAACTGCGCGGCGTGCTGCTGGTTGCCCCGAACGGGCTGGGTAAAAGCTGGGATTTCTGGACTTCGGACACCGGTGACGTGCCTTTTGCCGACCGGGTGCTTGAAGATGTGACCAGACGCTATCCGATTGACCCGGAGCGCATCTATGTCTCGGGCTATTCCTTCGGCGGCGCGATGGCTTGGCGCTATGTCTGCCAGTCGGGCAACGACACAGCCGCGTTGCTGGCCGTTGCGGGTTCAATCCGGCAGACCGAGGATTGTCCTCAGGCCCCGGCTCAGGTGCGCCATGTGCATGGTCTCAGCGATACGGTGATGGATTTTCCCTATGGCGCGGGCGGCGATACGACCTATCCGGTAGCGCTGTGGCGGCAGAAATACGGCTGCAACACCGCGACCCCGCGCGGGGATTGGAGCGTGGTGCCGATCCTGACGCTCAGCCGGGTTGAATGGACCGATTGCGCGCAGGGGCAGGTCACTCTGGACACCCATCCCGGTGGGCATTTCATACCTCATGGTTGGATCGGACGGCAACTGGACGAGCTTTTGGGCCGCACCCCCACCTATCCGTGACGCGCAGCGCTTGCACCTTGGGCCATTCTTTGCCATTGCCTGTGCCGACTGGATGTTTGCCAAAAAAGGCCCCGAGCAATGAAATTCACCCTCTCCTGGCTGAAAGACCACCTCGACACCAATGCGTCGGTCGATGAGATCGCCGAAGCGCTGACCGACCTTGGGCTTGAGGTCGAAGAGATCGTGAACCCTGCGGACCGGCTGGCGGGCTTTACGCTGGGCTACGTGAAACATGCCGAGAAACACCCCGACGCCGACAAGCTGCGCGTCTGCAAGGTGGACACGGATGAGGGTGAGCTGCAGATCATCTGTGGTGCGCCCAACGCGCGCGAAGGCATCACCGTCGTCGTCTGCAAGCCGGGCATGTATATTCCCGGGCTCGACCTGACGATCAGCGTCGGCAAGATCCGTGGCGTCGAAAGCTTTGGTATGATGGCCTCGGAACGCGAGCTGGAGCTGTCGGACGAGCACGATGGCATTATCGAGCTGCCTACGGGCGAAGTGGGCGACCGGTTCGTCGACTGGCTGGCCGAAAACGATCCATCCAAGGTTGATCCAGTGATCGAGATCGCCATTACCCCCAACCGGCCCGACGCTCTGGGTGTCGAGGGGATTGCCCGCGATCTGGCCGCGCGTGGTCTGGGCACGCTGAAGACGCGCGACTACGCAGCAGTGGCCGGTGAATATGAAAGCCCCATCAAGGTTTCGATTGACGAAGACACGCTGGACGGCGCGCCGCACTTTACCGGCCGTTTGATCCGGGGGGTGAAGAACGGCCCCAGCCCGCAATGGCTGCAGGATCAGCTCAAGGCGATTGGCCTGCGCCCGATTTCGGCGCTGGTGGACATCACCAACTACATGACCTTTGATCACAACCGCCCGCTGCACGTGTTCGATGCGGACAAGGTGCAGGGCAATCTGCGGGTGCACCGCGCCAAGGGTGGTGAAAAGCTGGTCGCACTGGATGAGAAGGAATACACCCTTCAGCCCGGTATGATGGTGATTTCGGACGACAACGGTCCGGAATCCATTGCCGGCGTCATGGGTGGTCAGGAAACCGGATGCACCGAAGAGACCGAGAACGTGTTTCTGGAAAGCGCGTTCTGGGACCATGTGCAAATCGCGCTGACGGGTCGGGCCCTGAAAATCAACTCGGACGCTCGATACCGGTTCGAGCGGGGTATTGATCCGGAATACACGCTTGAAGGGCTGGAACATGCGACGCAGATGATTCTGGATATCTGCGGCGGCGAGGCGTCGAACGTGGTGATTGCCGGTAAAACGCCGGATCATTCCCGCGCCTACCGGTTGGATGCCGAACGGGTGCAGTCGCTGGTGGGTATGGATATTCCCGAAAGTGAGCAGCGCCAGACCTTGACGCGTCTGGGCTTCCGTCTGGAAGGGGACATGGCACATGTTCCCAGCTGGCGCCCCGATATCATGGGCGAGGCAGACCTTGTCGAAGAGGTCGCGCGCATCGCTTCGCTGACCAAGCTTCAGGGTAAACCGCTACCACGGGTGACGCCGGGCATTCCCAAACCGGTGATGACGCCCGCGCAGCGCCGCCAGACGATGGCGCGACGGACCTGCGCTGCGCTGGGTTACAATGAATGCGTGACATATACCTTCATTGATCAGGCCTCGGCCGCGCTGTTCGGTGGCGGGGATGACGCGACGATGCTGGAAAACCCGATTTCGTCGGAAATGAGCCATATGCGCCCCGCGCTTCTGCCCGGATTGTTGCAGGCGGCGGCGCGCAATCAGGCGCGCGGCTTCAGGGATCTTGCCCTGTTCGAGGTTGGTCCGGCCTTTCACGGTGGCGAACCGGGCGAGCAACATACGCTGATTTCAGGTCTGCTGGTCGGGCAATCCGGTCCCAAGGACGTTCATGGGGCGTCGCGGCCAGTCGATGTGTTTGACGTCAAGGCCGATGCCGAGGCGGTGTTGGCGGCCATTGGCGCTCCGGCCAAGGTGCAGATTCTGCGCGGTGCGCGTGAATGGTGGCATCCGGGACGTCACGGCAAAATCTGCCTCGGCCCCAAGAAAGTGTTGGGAATATTCGGTGAATTACACCCGCGCGTGCTGCAGGCAATGGACATCAAAGGCCCAGCGATGGCCTTTACCATCTGGCCCGAGGAAGTGCCGTTGCCGCGTAAATCCGGAGCAACCCGCTCGGCGCTGGAACTGCGCGATCTTCAGGCGGTCGAGCGTGATTTTGCCTTTGTCGTCGATGCCGATGTCGAAGCGCTGACACTGGTCAACGCGGCTGCTGGGGCGGACAAGGCCCTGATCGAGGATGTGCGGGTTTTCGACGAATTTATCGGCGGCAGTCTGGGTGAAGGCAAAAAGTCACTGGCCGTTACGGTCAGGTTGCAGCCTACCGAAAGGACGCTGCAGGAAAAAGACATCGAGGCGGTCGCAGACAAGATCGTCGCCAAGGTGACAAAAGCCACCGGCGGCGTTCTACGCGGTTGAGTTTCCGGTACGACGACTGTGGAACAGGGGCTCTGATTTCAGGGCCCCTTTTTTGGTTTGCACCGTCGTGTTCCGTTGATCGTTTTTCCGAAAACACTTGTCGTAGATTGCACATTGGGATTTTCGGATTTCGTCGTTAGATACAGGGTCAACGATCAAAGGAGGTGGCAATGGGCCTGAACGTATATCTGTCCGGAGAAATTCATACGGATTGGCGAGAGCAAATTATCGATGGCTCACAGGGTCTCGATATCACGTTCAACAGCCCGGTAACCGATCATGACGCCAGCGACGATTGCGGTGTTGCTGTTCTGGGAGCTGAGCCCAACAAGTATTGGCACGACCACAAAGGTGCGATGGTGAATGCGATCCGTACGCGAAAGGGTATCGCTGATGCGGATGTCGTGGTGGTGCGGTTCGGCGACAAATACAAACAGTGGAATGCTGCCTTTGACGCGGGCTTTGCTGCGGCTCTGGGAAAATCCATCATCGTCCTGCACGGCCCCGATCATCAGCACGCCCTGAAAGAGGTCGACGCCGCGGCTTTGGCTGTGGCCGAGGAACCGCATCAAGTCGTTGAAATCTTGCGCTATGTCTTGACCGGTAAACTGCCGGGGTAACAATTCGCAGATAGTCAGATCGGTGGGAACAAATTTGCTCTCATCATCATGTTTTCAGATCAGTGTCCGACAGCGATCAATCGCGGGCCGGGGTAACCAAACCTTTCTGGACTGCCGGGCGTTCAACGAAACGATCGACATAGGCAACGGTGTTTTTGTAATCGTCCCAACCAAGTACCTCTTTGGCGCCATAGAAATCCAGCGCGCGAAGCCATGGGGCGATCGCAATGTCCGCAATCGAATACTCGCCTGCGATCCAGTCCTGCCCGTCAAGCTGCGTATTTACGACATTCAGTAGGCGCTTGGCCTCGTTGATGTATCGTTCACGCGGACGCGGGTCTTCGATCTCGCTTCCCGCAAACTTGTAGAAAAACCCAAGCTGCCCGAGCATCGGGCCAACTCCGCCCATCTGAAACATCAGCCATTGTGTGATGCGGTGCTTGTCGCTGGTGGAGCTGCCGATGAATTTCCCGGTTTTTTCGGCCAGATACAACAGGATGGCGCCGCTTTCGAAGAGGCCGATGGGCTCTCCGTCCGGGCCGTTGGGGTCAATGATCGCTGGAATTTTGTTGTTTGGATTCAATGACAGGAATTCCGGGCTTTTGACATCTGCATCAGCCAGCGTGACCTTGTGTGCCTCATAGGGCAGGCCCGTTTCTTCCAGCATGATCGACGCCTTGACACCGTTGGGTGTCGGAAAAGAGTAGAGCTGAATTACATCCAGTGACTTCGGCGGCCATTTGGCCATGATCGGGTGGGAAACGGTATCCAGCATTTTGCACTCCTCGGCTGACGGTGTTTGTAACCTAGGAACTTCGGTGCCGTTTTTTCAGATGTTTTTTGTGCAGAGCCGGTCAGGAATTGTTCGTTGGTGAACATTGCGGGGAAAACTTGCTGAACTCGCACCTAGACCGCAGCGTGATTATTGGCCAAAATCGCGCGCAACCCCGCGTATCCACGCGGGTTTCACTTTGTACAGGAGATGCGTGTGGAAGAGGTTGTCAATCAGGTCGGAGCCTTTGCTCCGCTGCTGTTGAGCGCGATCAAAGCGCTGATTGTTCTCGTTCTCGGCTGGATTGTGGCCGGTGCAGTCGGCGGTATGGTGCGTCGGCGGATAAACAAAACCCCGCAGATCGATCAGACACTGGGCAACTTTGCGGCCAGCATGGTCAAGTGGGCGATCCTGGCGATGGTCCTTGTGGCCGTTCTGGGCATCTTCGGGATCGAGGCCACAAGCATTGTCGCAATCCTTGGTGCTGCTTCGCTGGCAATCGGTCTGGCATTGCAGGGGACACTGAGCGATCTGGCCGCGGGCGTGATGCTTGTGATCTTTCGGCCGTACAAACTGGGCCAGTATGTCGATATCGGCGGCACTGCGGGGACTGTGAAGGACCTGAACATGTTCACGACCGAACTGGTGACGCCGGACAATGTTCAGATCATTGTTCCGAATGGTCAGGCCTGGGGTTCGATCATCGTCAACTATTCCGCGCATGACACGCGGCGGGTCGATCTGGTGTTTGGCATCGATTATGGCGACAGTGCCGATGAAGCGATGAACATTATTCTGGATGTTGCCAAGGCAGACAGCCGCATTCTGGGCGATCCGGAACCGTGGGTGCGTGTGACCAATCTGGGTGACAGCTCGGTCGATCTGACTGCGCGCCTGTGGTGCAATGCTGCTGACTATTGGGATCTGAAGTTTGAGATCACCAAGGCCGTCAAGGAGGCCTTTGATGCAAAAGGTGTCTCGATTCCCTATCCCCATTCGGTCGAGATTCAGAAACAGGGCTGAGTTTTCGTGCCCGTTGTCATGGCGCGTTGGCGCGCCATCTTCCCATTGGGTTCAGCGCCGTGTCTTGCGACACGGCGCTTTTGGTTTATCAGGATTTGACCACGATGTTTGGCGAAACAACGTCGATCCCCAGTGCCTTGCCTACTGCGTAATAGGTCAACTGCCCTGCATGGACATTGAGGCCGGCGAGCAGGTGCTCGTCATCAATGCAGGCCTGTTTCCAGCCCTTGTCGGCAAGTGCAAGCATGAAGGGCAGCGTCGCGTTACCAAGCGCAATGGTCGAGGTGCGGGCCACAGCGCCGGGCATATTGGCCACGCAATAGTGCATGATGCCATCCACATCATAAATTGGGTCGGCATGGGTGGTTGCTTTCGACGTTTCGAAACATCCGCCCTGGTCAATGGCGACGTCCACCAACACAGCGCCGGGTTTCATGGTCGAAAGCTGCGCGCGGCTAACCAGTTTGGGCGCTTCGGCCCCGGGGATCAGAACCGCGCCGATGACCATATCTGCGTCCTGAATGAGTTCCGCCGTTGCGCCAGCCGTGGAATACTGATTCTTGAACGTGTCGCCGAAGACGTCATCAAGATAACGCAAACGAGGCAGCGACCGGTCTAGCACGGTTACATCCGCGCCCATACCGGCGGCGACTTTGGCCGCGTGTGTGCCGACGACACCGCCGCCGATGACTACAACCTTGGCGGGGCCCACTCCGGGGACGCCGCCCATCAGGACACCACGTCCGCCATTGGCCTTTTGCAACGTCCACGACCCGACCTGAGGCGCAAGACGGCCTGCCACTTCGGACATGGGCGCCAGCAGCGGCAACCCGCCATTGGAATCTGTCACGGTCTCATACGCAATCGCGGTACAGCCCGACGCCAGCAGATCGTGTGTCTGATCCGGGTCCGGAGCAAGGTGCAGATACGTGAACAGCAACTGCCCCTCGCGCAGCATCTTGCGTTCCACGGCCTGCGGTTCTTTCACTTTGACGATCATGTCCGCGGTGGCAAAAACCTCTTCTGCGGTATCCACGATCTTTGCGCCTGCGGCGATATAGGCGGCGTCGTCAAACCCCGAACCCAGTCCCGCATTGGTTTCGATGATGACGTCATGTCCGTGCGCAATCGCCTCTTGGGCTGCGTTCGGCGTCATGCCGACACGGAATTCCTGTGGTTTGATTTCCTTCGGGCAACCGATCTTCATGAATCCTCTCCATTCATAAACTGCCTAAATTATGTGCAGAAAGTGACTGCAATTTCTGTGAAACCCCACTCGTCATTTGATGTTGTTGCGGGATAATATTCGAACATAGACGAAATTCATGCAATGGATGTGCGCGAATGGCCCTTGATGCAACTGACCGAAAGATTCTGGCGGCGCTTCAGCGCAAAGGGCGACTGTCCAATTCGGAACTGTCTGATCGGGTGAACCTTTCGCCTTCGGCGTGCCATCGGCGGGTGCAGCGTCTGGAGGCCGAGGGGTATATTCGCGACTATGTTGCACTGCTTGACGCGCGCAAGATGGGTGTCCCCACAACGGTCTTTGTCGAAATTACCCTACAAGGTCAGGCCGAAGAGGTTCTGGAGGGGTTTGAAAAAGCGGTTGCCCGAATTCCCGATGTTTTGGAGTGTCATCTCATGGCCGGGACGGCTGACTATATTCTCAAGGTCGTGGCCGAGAACACCGAGGATTTCGCCAGAATCCATCGGCAGTATCTGTCACGTTTGCCCGGCGTTGCCCAAATGCAAAGCTCGTTTGCGCTCAGGACGGTATTCAAAACCACGGCTTTGCCGGTCTGACAGGGAGTATCAGGCGGGCGCCGGATAGGTGAACAAGGCAAGGTGCGCGAAGTTAAATCCGAAATGCATCAGGATAGGCACCCACAGTCTTCCGGTTGCGAGATATCCCAAGCCGCAGGACAGCCCCAGAAGCGCGGCAAAGATGACCAGACCTGGTCCCCCTGGAAAATGCACCAGCCCAAAAAGCCCACTCGCCAACAAAAGCCCGGTGGCCGCGCCGAATTTTGACGTGATTGCCGACTGCAGGTAGCCCCGGAAAAAAGCCTCTTCCGTAAGGCTGGTCAGAAACAGATTCGAAAATGCAAAAACAAGCCACCATTCGGGCAGCCCCGGTTCGAACCTGACCGCGCCGACACTCATCCCCACAACAAAAAGCGCAGGCAGCAAAGCAAACGCGGCAGCCAAAGTTACAGGCCGCGTCGAAACATTGTTCGACAAGATCGAAGGCCAGGCCAGAAGCAGAGCAAACAGAACCATCGGCTTGTCGAGGTTCAGATACATGGTGAATGACGTGCTTTGCGCCCCCGCCTGAACATGATCCAGAACTTTAAGATTGTGAAATCCGGGCAGCAAATGCGCGCCAAGCGTCAGACACCAACCGATCAACGCTACATGGCCCGCAATTTGCACCCAACCCTTTGCTTTCGGCAGACATGCGGCCAACGTCAGACCGATCACGATTGCCGACAATGCGACTGGCGATAGCAAGCCCAGAAAAAGGCACACCCCGCAAAACAATGCCAGCAGAACAAAGGCGAGCTGAATTTTTCCGGCCAAGCCGGCGACCTGGGCCGATACCAGAATGATCCAAGGCCAAATGGCCGGAAGCACAGAGAAAAAGAATGCCATATGCCGTCCTGCTGCAGATTGCCCATTGATGAAAGGAAAGGATGTGATTGCGCAAGACTGGAATCACCAGTCACTATTGCCGGAAAGGTTCAACATCACCGGCCTTGGTTTGCACCGTGCTCCGGTGATGCGGCAAATCTGTCGCTTGTATCTGGTACGGTTGAAGTTCACATTTGAAACTTGGAATTATGGGTCGGCGGGTTAGTTGGCCGCTTTTTCGGTGGCAGCCGCCTGCAAAAATTGATCTGTTTGTACAGAACAATTTTCTGACATCAGGGATTTACAAGCGTCAGATACGGTGCCGACCCAGTAAAAGATAAGGAGCAGACCGTGGCTTACGAAAACGACCGCGCGCCCAAGGATTGGCTGGAGGCCGAACTTGAGGACACGCTGGACGAAGATTTCGAAATTGAATTCAGCGAACCGATGCTCTCGATGGAGGTCCGCAAGATCTACAAGGACCAGCATCCCGACATGCTGGACCGAAAGGTTTACTTCCGGAATCTTCTGCGGTTGCAGGCTGAACTGATCAGGGTGCAGGACTGGGTTCTTCATACTGGTGCCAAGGTCTGTATCCTGTTCGAAGGCCGCGACAGTGCTGGCAAAGGTGGGGTGATCAAGCGGATAACACAGCGCCTGAACCCCCGGGTCGCAAGAGTGGTGGCGCTGCCCGCGCCCAGCCGTCGCGAACAAAGCCAGTGGTATTTCCAGCGATATGTGCCGCATTTGCCCGCCGCCGGAGAGATCGTGTTGTTCGACCGGTCCTGGTACAACCGCGCCGGTGTCGAGCGGGTGATGGGATTTGCCAGCGAGGATCAAGTCGAACAGTTCTTTCAGGACGTTCCGGAATTTGAGCGAATGCTGGTCCGGTCGGGCATTATTCTGCTGAAATACTGGTTCTCGATCACCGACGAAGAACAGCAGTTGCGATTTCTCATGCGTATCCATGATCCGATGAAACAGTGGAAACTGTCACCGATGGATTTGGAATCCCGCATCCGTTGGGAGGCCTACACCAAAGCCAAGGAAGACATGTTCTTTCGCACCAATATCCCCGAGGCTCCGTGGTACATCGTCGAAGGGAACGACAAAAAGCGTGAGCGTCTGAATTGTATCGAGCATCTTTTGACCAGAATCCCCTACGAGGATGTCCCGCAGGACAAGGTCAATTTACCTGATCGCAGATACAACCCGGATTACGAGCGTCGGGTTTTGCCCGATGAATTGTATGTGCCCAAGGTCTACTGACAAAAAACGCCCCCGGATCGGGGGCGTTGCGAAATGTGGCTCATGTTCGTTTTAAAATTTCCTCAAAAGAGGAAATGGCTCTGATCAAGTTGCGCCAAAAGCGTGTCCTCGAGTAGCAGCGAATTCCCTAGACCGTCATAAATCAGGACATCCTGGCCTGACTGGAACATGTGGTTGGCCCTGAGGTCGCCGTAGTTGCGGATCGGCGCAGACCCGTTCAGGACAATCTGATCATTGTCCTGAAAGTCGGTGACGCGGTCGCGGCCGGTTGCAAAGACAAAGTCATCGGCCCCAAGGGAACCGGTCATCACGTCGTTGCCTGCGCCTCCGTCCAGTCGGTCATTGCCATAACCGCCATTCAGCACATCGTCTCCGGCCTGACCTTTGAGGTTGTCCGCACCCCGATTGCCAAACAGTCGGTCATTCCCGTTTCCGCCCCGGATAACGTCTTTCCCAAAGCCGCCGGAAATGAAATCAGCACCATCGTCACCGCTCAGATAATCGGCGCCCTGACCACCCCAGAGCTCGTCTTTGCCGCTACCGCCGTGAAGCCTGTCGTTGCCGATTGAACCATAAGCTTTGTCGTTTCCACTTTCGCCAAAGATTACGTCATTGCCGCCGTTGGATTTCAGAACATCGTCCCCGCCGCCGCCCAGCAGCGTGTCGGCGAATTGTCGGCCCGTCAGGATATCGTTGCCTGCCCGACCTTCCAGCCGTCCGCTTGTCCCTGATTCCAGTACAAGCCAGTCCGCGTTGTCAGTCCCTGTCGTATCCGAGGATACAACCTGTCTTGCCGGGGCGCTTGGAGGAGGCGCAGGCGGATTGCCCGGTGCGCCATTGTCCACCTGAACCGGTGCCGTGGTGCGCGCAAAGTTCTGCGTGACCATAATGGCGTTCCAACCATTGAAATTACCGGTCTCGATGCCGATTCCAATCACCGTCACATTGGGGTTGAGGATGTTTGCCTTGTGACCGGAACTGTTCATCAGGCTGTTGTGCAGATCTATGACGTCATCGCTCAGACCGGGGGCGCCCTGTATCGTTTGCCAGGCGATATTTTCGGCCCAGGTCCAGCTGCCCGAGAATTTAAATCCGGCGCTCTCCATCCGATCGCCCGCACTTGATCCACCAACCCCGGTATGGTCGAACGTGTTGGTGGCCAGCATCCAGCGGCTGTGATCCTCAGAAGAATCGTTGAGTCTAAGCTCAAGCTGGACCGGATTAAACCCGCGCGAGGTTCGTTCGGCATTGATAAGATTGAGCATTTGCCGCTCAAGGCTGCTGGCATAGGACATGGTACTGCCTCCGGTGGATTGTGATTTTTTGTGGGACATTAATGGCGAGACTTTGGCGAGAGAAAGTCACAATCTTGCCGTGTATTCCGGATGAGCGAATTGCCACCAAATTGTGATGCTGCGTGTGCAGAAAGCTGCGCAGAGATGAAGAGCAGGATCAATAGGGGCACCGTTTCCAGTGCCCCGTGTTGCCCATCTCTGGTCAGACAAAATCTATCAAGTAGCCCGCATCACATTGCATGGGCCTGAAATCGAGCTCGTCCATTTCGACGCACTCCAAAGCGAACTCTTCGGGAGAGGTAGCATCTTCCAGGTCTGCTGCGCGCGGTGTGATGAATTCATCCACGATGTTCGTTTCAGCGACAATGTCACTCGGCGCGGTGTCTGTCTTGTTCCAGTCGAGCTGATCCACGAATGCCTGCAGTTCGAACCTGAAATCTTCAATTGCAGCCAGAAACTCCTGAATATTGAAACATCCATTCGCTGGTTCCGCGGTTTCAGTGACCTCGGTTTCGGGTGTTTCGGTCTCCGGTTCCTCTGTTTCAGTAACATCGGTGGCGGGTTCTTCGGTTTCGGGTGTCTCGGCTTCCGGTTCCTCGGTCTCGGTGACCTCGGTTTCGGGCGTCTCGCCGTCTTGCTCATCCGTCTCTGTGACGTCGGTTTCCGGTTCGTTGGGCTCGGTTATATCGGTATCGGGTGTTTCTGCCTCCGGTTCCTCCGTTTCAGTGACATCGGTGGCGGGTTCTTCGGGGATGGTTACATCGGTTTCCGGTGTTTCCGCCTCGGGCTCTGCAGGTTCCGCCACTTCTTCGTTTGGCGGTGTTGGCGCAGGGGGCGTGGGTGAATTGCCGTTGTCCAAGACCACAGCTGCATCTGTCGCCGCGAAATTCTGCGTGACCATGACCGCGTCAAAGCCTTGCATGTCCCCTGTCTCGATCCCGATTCCAACGTATTCAAAGTCCGGGTTCAGGATGTTTGCGCGGTGGCCAGGGCTGTTCATAAGGTTCTGGTGAAGCTGCGCAACATCATCACTGATGCCGGGGGCGCCGCGTTCGGATTGCCAGGCAATGTTTTCCCCTGATCGCCAGCTGCCTGAGAAATCAAAGCCCGCATTTTCCATCCGCTGTGTCGCGCTGGAACCACCTGAACCTGTATGGCTGAACGTGTCTGTATTCAGCATCCACATGCTGTGATCCTCGGACGAGTCATTCAGGCGGGTTTCCAATTGCACCGGGTTCAGCCCGCGAGACGTGCGTTCCTGATTGATAAGCTCCAGCATTTCCCGCTCGAAAGTACTTGCAGTCGACATATTAGCCTCCGTTTGGTTTTTTGTCTTAGTAGACGGGGCCAGTTACAGGGGGCTTTGAAGGGACCGATAGAGATTCAGGAGTTTGAGGCGAGTTTTGGCGGGGGCGTGCTACCTCTGCGGGATTCGCTGCGCTGCAAAATGCCGGGCAAAATTCTGCTTGGGGCGAAATGGCAGGTTGCCGCGCGGTGCCCGCCCTATGTCGGCGAAATACATCCGACCCCAGAAACGACAAACCCCCGGGCGATGCCTCGGGGGTCGTCAAATAGTGTCATCCAAAGCTGGACGAGTCTTGGTCGCTCTTAGAGCAAACCTTCGCGCTGTGCTTTCTTACGTGCCAGTTTACGGGCACGGCGGATCGCTTCAGCTTTCTCGCGCGCTTTCTTCTCGGACGGTTTCTCGAAATGTTGCTTCAGCTTCATTTCACGGAACACGCCTTCGCGCTGCAGCTTTTTCTTCAGGGCACGAAGCGCCTGATCGACGTTATTGTCGCGAACACTAACCTGCATGTGGTTGTCACCACCTTTCTAGATAGAGTTGCAAGGAAATTGCAGGAAGTGGCCGTATAGCAAAGCGCGCCTAACTTGTCTAGTACTGGGCCGTGAACCGGAGAACCGTCATGACCGCAACATACGAAGATGCAAAAGAGAAACTGCTGGATGCCATTCTGAACCACGTTCCGTTCGAAGGATGGTCCGAATCAAGCTTTCGCGCGGCAATTTCAGACTGCGATCTGGATGACGGTCTGGCGCATGCCATCTGCCCCCGTGGTGCCGTTGATCTGGCGTTGGCGTTTCACGCAAGGGGAGACGCAGCCATGCTGTCCAGGCTGCAAAGCGAGGATCTGAGCGACCTGAAGTTTCGGGACAAGATTGCAGCGGCGGTTCGTTTCAGGTTGCAGGCCGTTGATGACAAAGAGGCCGTACGCCGGGGTGTGACCCTGTTTTCCCTGCCGACGCACGCGGCGGACGGTGCCCGGGCGATCTGGGGGACCTGCGATCTGATCTGGAATGCGCTGGGGGACACCTCCGAAGACGTCAACTGGTACACCAAGCGGGCCACGCTGTCCGGAGTGTATTCCTCGACATTGCTGTTCTGGCTGGGGGATGACACGCCCGATCATCAACCGACTTGGGAGTTTCTGGATCGCAGGATCGCCGATGTCATGCAGTTCGAAAAATTCAAGGCGCAGGTAAACGGCAACCCTTTGTTCAAGCCGTTTCTGGCCGTGCCGAACTGGCTGGCGGGTCAGGTCCGGGCACCGGCTGGCGCTCGGACGGATTTGCCGGGATCTTTGTCAAACAGGAAATAGGCGGGAATTAAGCTAGAGTCTTTGCCTTGGCTGTCCTGCCTGCTAGGCAGGGCGCAAAGGAGAATTGCCGATGACCCAGATGATGCGTGCCGTCGAAATAACCACTCCCGGCGGGCCCGATGTTCTGAAACTGACCGAACGCCCCGTACCCGAACCGGAGAACGGGCAGGTTATCATTAAGGTTGCATATGCGGGCGTGAACCGACCCGATGCCTTGCAGCGCGCGGGCGCGTATGACCCGCCGCCGGGAGCAAGTGACCTGCCGGGGCTGGAAGCATCGGGCGAGGTTGTGGCCATCGGCTCCGGAGTCGAAGGGATTGCCATCGGAGACAAGGTTTGCGCTTTGTTGCCGGGCGGCGGATATGCCGAGTACGTGGCGACTCCGGCTGCTCATTGTCTGCCGGTTCCTGCCGGGATGGGCCTGAAGGAAGCGGCTTGCCTGCCCGAGACGTTTTTTACCGTCTGGTCGAACGTGTTCACGCGTGGCGGATTACAGGCTGGTGAGCGGTTTCTGGTTCACGGCGGGTCCAGCGGCATCGGTACTACTGCGATCCAGCTGGCCAATGCGTTCGGGGCGCGGGTCTTTGCCACGGCCGGGTCTGACGACAAATGCGAAGCCTGCCTGAAGCTGGGCGCGGAAAAGGCAATCAACTACCGGGATGAGGATTTTGTTGCGGCCATGCGGGCAGAAGGCGGCGCAAACCTGATCCTCGACATGGTTGGCGGAGACTATATCCCACGCAATGTCAAGGCGTTGGCCGAGGACGGGCGTTTGGTGCAGATCGCGTTTCTGCAAGGGCCGGTGGTCGAGCTGAACTTTGCACTAATGATGGTCAAGCGCCTGACGCTGACGGGCAGCACCCTGCGCCCGCAAAGTGACCTTGCAAAGGCGCGGATTGCGCAGGATCTGCGTGAAGCCGTCTGGCCCCTGCTTGAGGCAGGCAGGATTGCCCCGGTCATGGATAGTGAATTTGATATGTCAGACGCTGCTGCGGCCCATGCCCGAATAGAAAGTTCGGGCCATATTGGCAAGATCGTTCTGAAAGTCTCGGGCTAATCTCGAACGCGCGCGATCAATTATTGTTCGCGCGCGTATCTGCGATCAGACGACTGCCCGGCGATAAAGGTGCCATGTTGCATGGCCCAGTATCGGCATCACAAAGATCAGGCCCAGCAGGATCGGGATCGACCCCAACACCAGCATCGCCGCGATTACAAAGCCCCAGGTCAGGATGACTCCGGGGTTGTGGCGGAACACCCGCACGGATGTTACGACAGCAACGGGTACACCAACCTTTCGGTCCAGCAATAGTGGAAAACTAACTACGCTGATGGCCAGCGCGATCAGGGCAAACAAGAAGCCAACGGTCGTACCGATCAGAACCATGCTCCAGCCTGCACTGGTGGTGAAGACTTCGGTTATGAATGCACCGAAGGTAGCAGGCGGTTCAGGACCAAGCGTCTGAACGTAGATGCTTTGCGCGACCATCAGCCAGATCAGCAGCAGCATGACCAGATAAAAGCCAAGCGCGAGGATTGCTCCGAAAGAAGGTGAACGGAATACGCCGAACGCGTCCAGCCAATGAACATCGTGCCCCTGTTCCCGCTTGCGGCTGATTTCATACAGCCCGACGGCGGCAACCGGTCCGATCAGTGCAAAACCGGCGATCAAAGGTGCAAGCAATGGCACCATGTTCATATTCATTCCGAGACCGAACATCACCAGCCCGGCGATCGGATATATCAGGATTACGAAAACCGCGTCCGCCCGGGTTTCGACAAAATCCTGATATCCCGCCCTCAGGCACGAAATGATATCCTGCATGGTCAAGGTCTGCACTGTCGGCAGATGCTGCGTATCGGCGCTGCCGATGCGGCTGACGCTTTCCGTTACGTGGTCACTGGTCGCCCCAAGGTTCCGGGCGGCCCAGCTGACAGGGTTACCGATTGTTTTGGCCATCTTCATCCCCTTCTTCGGCGTGATCGCGCCGCAGAATGAATCCGGCATTCGGGTTGCCCGTGGCCGGATCAGCCGGCAACGCCTTCCATCATATTAGCATATTTTGGGAAAACAGCGAATCACCCTTGTGAGACCGAGGTGATTGTTCAATTTTTCAGGCGTGCTAGCTTGGCCTCAAACATGAGGAGGACGTTATGCAGGAAACCGCGCGCACGGTTGTCATTCACGAATTCGGCGGACCGGAGGTTCTGAAAATCGAAAGCCGCCCGGTCGGGGATCCCGGCCCCGGCCAGATTCGTATCCGCCATCATGCCTGCGGACTGAATTTCATCGATGTCTATCAACGCACCGGGCTTTATCCGCTGGAACTGCCGCACGCGCTTGGAATGGAAGCGGCGGGTATTGTCGAAGCGGTTGGTGAAGGCGTCACTCATCTGGAGCCCGGACAGCGGGCAGCCTATGCCGCGGCGCCTTCGGGTGCCTATTGCGAGGCGCGGGTCATGCCAGCGGCGCAAGTGTGTCCGCTGCCGGATGACATATCTTTTGACGCCGGTGCCGCGATGATGCTCAAGGGAATGACGGTTGAATATCTGTTTCACCGAACGACACCGCTCAAACGCGGGGACACGGTGCTGTTCCATGCGGCGGCAGGCGGGGTTGGTCTGATCGCCTGCCAATGGGCAAAATCAGAAGGGATCACTTTGATCGGAACCGCGGGGACCGATGAAAAATGCCGGTTGGCCCAGTTCAACGGGGCTGCGCATTGCATCAACTACAATACCGAAGACTTTGTTGCGAAGGTGAAGGAGTTTACCGGCGGCAAGGGCGTGGATGCGGTGATGGATTCGGTCGGGGCGGAAACATTCGAAGGGTCGCTTGATTGTCTGAAACCGTTGGGAATGATGATTTCATTCGGCAACGCTTCCGGATCGGTACCTCACTTCAATATCGGCGTCCTTGCGCAGAAAGGGTCGCTCAAGATAACCAGGCCAACCCTGTTCACGCATATTTCCGACCACAATATTTGTCAGGCAATGGCACGGCGGCTGTTCGGAAAAGTCGAAGGGGGCGAGGTCAAGATACACATGGACCAGCGGTTCTCGCTGGAACAGGTGGCGGATGCCCATCGTGTCCTCGAGGCACGGCAGACCACCGGAAGCACTGTGCTGGAACCGTAATCCGAAATTGACCCGCTGATTTACCCAGCGGGTCAATGCGTTGCAAATGCGCGCGGGTTCAGAACCTGTAAGCCCCGCGAATCTGAATCGTGGTTGCATCCACGTCTACACCGCTGGAGTTGAAGTTGTTGAACTCGTGATACAGGATTTCACCGCCCAAGCTGAAGTTGCCGTTGATGATTTGTTCGTAACCGGCGCCGATCAGCCAGCCGTCATCGTCACCCAGAACGTCGGTGCCTGCGTCTGCCCAGCCAGCGACGCCATACAGCAGTCCGTCAGGTGAAACCTTGTATCCGGCACGGGCCTTCAGGCGCCAGACATCTTCGACCTTGACCGCGCCGCCCAGGCTGACGCTGGTCCAGTCATAGTCAAAGCCACCACCCAGAACCCATGTTCCGAAATCATAGTCGTATCCCAGGATGATACCGCCGATCCAGTCATCCCCGCTAATGCCGGGTAGGCTGGTGCCGACGTCGATCCAGCCAACCTGCGCACCGGCATAGAAACCAGTCCAGTCACCCGAGCTTGTATTCAGCAAGGTTGGCGATTGTGCAGCAGCCGACCCGGCGGCGAGCGAGGCGATTGCGGATATCAGTGCCAGTTTTCCAGTCATCTCGTATCCTTTCGGTCGAAAAAAAGCGGGCAAAGCACGTATTCGCCCCGCCTGCAGTGAATCATACGGTCCGGTCGCAAGACCGGATCAACATTCACCCAACTGTTCCGAACCGAAGTATATTATTGAAGTATCAGCGGCTCATGTGGTGTCCGCGATCCCTGAAATCACATAATGAAACAAGATAATGCGTCTATGCGCGAACTCAAATCACAAGCGGCGGCGGATCGCTCCGCCGCCGCTGACCACCCGTTAAACAGGCAGGTTATTGCTGAAGAGCCACCGGATCTTTGTCGGCAATGTCTTCCCATTTCGCGGTGGCCTGTTCGATAAAGCCCGGGATGTCACCCTCCCAGCGCTCCTGAATATCTTTCGAAATGTTCAGGTACAGCTTGTTGTCAACGATCCGCCAATAGTTCGGATCACCGTCAAATTTGAAACCCATCGCCGCACCAAAGGCGCAATAGCCACCATAGGCCGGCAGATAGGCCGCAGGGTTGGCCTCGAACGCCGCCTTGTTCTCTTCCGAAGCAAAACGATACATGGCGTCGTCATGGATCGTGGTGATTTTCCAGTTGCCCTTGGTCGGCTCGCCTTCGGTGAAATAGGCGACCGGATCATAGCCCTGCATGGCCAGCCCGGTGGAGCTTGCATTGATTTCGACCCCGGCGGCCAGAGAAGAAGTAGCGATTGCAACGGACAGCGCGACGCCACCCAACAGCGATTTCATCTTGTTCATGATTTCACCTTTCGTGAAACGGACCGACCGGAGATGCCGAAATTGCGCCCGCCGGTCCGGGTTGGAATGCTGTGCGGTCAAAATGGACCGTCACGAAACAGAATTTGGGCGCGTCGCCGGTAACGTTCAAAACAACCATTTTTGATTGTGCGCCAGCGAATAGAACGTGTGCAGGGATGAGTGATCTGAGAAGCGCCGATCAGGCTTCCGGTTCCAACCCGATGACAAAGGCGATGACCTTTTCAGCGGGCATTTCGCATGGTCTCAGCGATGCACCGCTACGGGTCGTCTGATACAGATTCATGCTTATGTAGTCTGGGCCGCCAAGCTCATGCGCGATCAGCTTGTGACTGCACCCACCGGCAAATGATGTCCGGCTGACGACATAGCGTCGACCACCGGACCGACCCGAAAATGTCCCATCCGGCAGGTCAAGGAAGGCGTCCAGAAACGCTGCACAAGGTGTCACGATTGCCCAATTTTGGGCTCAGTTCCGGCTTTCAGGCGTGCGACGTTCGCGCGATGGCGCCAAAAGACCAACAGGGTGAGAACTGCGCCCAGAAAAAGCGTCTCGCCATGCCCAAGGAACACCGCCCACATGGTGGACGAAGCCGCAGCAACCAGCGCGCCCATTGATGAAATGCGCCAGATCGCGGCAGCGATCAGCCATGTCAGGCACAGCGCAAGACCAACCGGCCAGGCCAGCGCAAGCCACAGGCCAAGGAAAGTCGCAACCCCCTTGCCCCCTTTGAAACCCAGCCAGACCGGATAGCAATGCCCGATAAACGCGGTCAGAGCGGCGATCTGGGCGGCGTCCTCACCGGCAACAAGGCGGGCCAGTAGGACCGCGACCGCGCCCTTGGCGGCATCGAACAACAGGGTCAGTGCCGCTGCGGCCTTGTTTCCGGTGCGCAGAACGTTTGTGGCGCCGATGTTGCCCGACCCGATCTGCCGCAGGTTGCCAAGCCCCATCACCCGCGCAACGATCATGCCGTAAGGGACAGATCCCAGCAGGTATCCCAGCACTGCCCACAGGATCAGTTGGGCTGTCGAACCGTCGATTATTGGCATCAGGGTCTCCGGTAAACTTCTTTGCCTGCAACGTAAGTTGCCGCAACCCTACCTTGCATCCGCTGTCCGTCAAACGGGGTATTTTGGGATTTGGATTTCAGAGTGAACCGGTCGAGCACAAAGGGCACATCCGGGTCGAACAGAACCAGATCGGCAGGGGCGCCCTCGGTCAGACGGCCACTGTCCAGTCCCAGCCGTTTTGCCGGGTTTAGGGCCATCGCCCGGAACAGAGTCGGCAGGTCAAGTTGCTCAGAATGATATAGCCTTAGCGCAGCAGGCAACAGGGTTTCCAGCGCAACCGCGCCGGATGCGGCTTCTTCAAAAGGCAGGCGTTTGCTTTCCTCGTCCTGTGGCGTGTGCATTGAGCTGATCGTGTCGATCAACCCGGTGCGAACTGCGTCGATCACCGCCTGACGGTCGTCTTCGGATCGCAGGGGTGGCTTGACCTTGAAGAAGGTCCGGTAATCGGCCACATCCAGCTCGTTCAGCGTCAGGTGGTGTATGGACGTGCCAGCCGAGATATCCAGCCCGTTCCTCTTGGCCCGTTCCAGCGCAGGCAGGGCGCGGGCGGTAGTGATCTGGTCGGCGTGGTATTTGGCACCGGTCATTTCCAGCAGCGCAATGTCGCGGTCCAGTCCCATACGCTCGGCCATGGGCGAGACGGCGGGCAGGCCGCGCAGGGCCGCGAACTTGCCACTGGTTGCAGCGGCACCGTTGCTGAGGCCGGGATCCTGCGGGTGGGCGATGACCAGGGCACCGCAGGAGCGGGCATAGGTCAGGGCGCGGGAAAACACCTTGGTATTGGTGACGACGTGGTCACAGTCGGTGAAGGCCACGGCGCCTGCGTCCTGCAGAAACCCGATCTCGGTCATCTCGCGCCCTTCGCGGCCCTTGGTCAGGGCGGCCATGGGCAGCACGTTGACGGGCGTGTCGGCCTGCGCGCGGCGGGTGACGAATTCCAGGCTCTCGGGTGTGTCGATAGAGGGGCTGGTGTCAGGGCGCGTGACGATGGTGGTCACACCACCGGCTGCCGCGGCAAGACCGGCGGACTTGTAGCTTTCCTTGTGACGCTCACCCGGTTCACACACTTTGACGCCGATATCGACAATCCCCGGTGCAAGGCAATTGCCGCCGCAGTCGATGATTTGCGCATCCGCAGACGGAGCTTCGCCGTCACCCCGCGCGGCAATCCGACCCTCGGCAACCTGCAGCCAGCCGATGTTGTCTGAACCGGATTCGGGATCGATCAGGCGAGCGTTGGTGAAGATCGTATTGCTCATGCAATGGCCCTTTCGATTGCGGCTTTGGTGGCGGCGGGGTCCGCCTGATACTTGATCAGACGTTTATCGCCGCCCTTGGTGACGATCTGGACAAAGCTGCCCATGATATTGACCGCCTCGATCTGGTTCAGCGCCACAGTGCGCGGACCGGGGCCGGTGAGGGAGGTGTCGGTCATCTGCCACGTCGCGACAAGTTCTTCCGAGGCCAGGTACCAGGCGCGGAGGCCGACGGCAGCCAGCCCCGCAGGCGCGCCGGTCCAGACATAGGGGTTGCCGATCAGCCATAACACAGCCATGGCTGCCGCCATGGCCCCGGCGGCAAGCCATGCGTTGGTGCGGATATAAGCGCCTTTGTCCGGCGCGAAGGTTACAGGATCAGCCATAGGGCGCCTCCGATGGCCAGCAAGATCACCAGGGCCAGAACGGCCGAACCGATGCGGCGCGGCTTGTCATCCTGCGGTGCGGTTTGAGGGGCCGAGAACGGTTTCGCGCTTTCGGTTTCGATTTTGCCGCCGGCCCAGTTTGTGGTCTCTTCCGTGAAAAGACCAATCAGGCGCACGCGAGGGTCCGGTTTCAGCGTGGCAGCGCGATCCCCAAAGGCGGCACTGCGCACGGCCATAACCCAGCCTTCGATGGCCTCCAGGGCGTTGCGGTCCAGTTGATCCCTGGACACGCCACAACCTTCGTTCAGATACCCAAAAAGTCCAAGGTCCTCGAGGTCCGAGACCGGGAAGATGTCGATCTGTTCAGGGTCCAACCCTTTGACCCCCAGCACCTGGTCGGTAGCACCGGGTTCACGCAGAAATTTTGCCTCTTCGGGCCGCATATTCAGCGCAAACAGGCGGATCACACCGCGTTCATGGGGGGCGACAGTCAGATCGCTCATGCGGCGTCTCGCAAATTGCGGGCCAGCAGTTCCATCGCGGCCATTCGGACGGCGACGCCCATCTCGACCTGCTCTTGAATCACCGAGCGGTTGATGTCGTCGGCCAGTGTTCCGTCAATCTCGACCCCCCGGTTCATCGGGCCGGGATGCATGACGATGGCATCGGGTTTGGCCAGCGCCAGCTTGGCGGCGTCCAAACCATAGCGGTGGTAATACTCACGCTCCGAGGGGATGAACCCGCCATCCATCCGTTCCCTCTGAAGGCGCAGCATCATGACGACATCCACGTCTTTCAGGCCCTCATTCATGTCGTCGTAAATCTCGGCGCCGAATTCGGCAAACTGGCCCGGCACAAGCGTCGGCGGGCCGATCAGGCGGATGCGGTTTTCCATTTTGCCCAGTAGGATCAGGTTGGATCGGGCTACGCGGGAATGCGCGACGTCTCCGCAGATGGCGATGTTCAGCCGGTGCAAGCGGCCTTTGGCCCGGCGGATGGTCAACGCGTCCAACAGGGCCTGCGTTGGATGTTCATGCCGCCCGTCGCCCGCATTCAGCACAGCGCAGTTGACCTTTTGCGCCAGCAGGTCGACCGCGCCGGAATGTGGATGCCGTACCACCAGCAAATCAGGATGCATCGCATTCAGCGTCATTGCAGTGTCGATCAGCGTCTCGCCCTTTTTGATCGAGCTTGCCTGCATCGCCATGTTCATCACATCCGCGCCCAGCCGTTTGCCCGCCAGTTCGAAACTGGCCTGCGTGCGGGTCGAGTTCTCGAAGAACATGTTGATCTGCGTCAGCCCCGACAGCACATCGGAACGCTTGGCCGGTTGCCGGTTCAGATCGACGTATTTTTCGGCCAGATCGAGGATGGCGGTAATATCGGATTGCGACAGATGCTCGATGCCAAGAAGGTGACGATGGGCGAAACGCATGGGCGGGCTCCTGTCTGACAATCGGGCCGCTTATAGAAAGGACAGAGCGGCGGGGCAACACGGTCCTGCGACTATGGGTTATTTTTCGTTTCGGGCAGTTTTTTGCACCCGCCATCTTCCAGACACTGTTCACCGGGTTTGCACCAACGCCCGAACCCGCAATCGATGGCCTTTTTCGGGACACAGCCCTGTTCTCGCGAACATTTGAAACCGGGGCGGCATTGTGAACCGGTTTCTTCGCATAAAAACCAACCCGGTCTGGTGCATCCGCCGCCGGGCAGGCAGGCCGACCCGGGCCCACAGCTGCGCCCGTCAGAACATTTCGTCTCGCGGCCGGGATCGAATTCCGGGCTGCTGCTCTCACACTCTCCACGCGCATTGCAAAAGCTGCCACCGGGGCAATCAAGGCGCGAGGCGCATTTGTTTGCCCCCGCCGGCGCGCAGCGGGTTCCGCCGGATACGCATTTTTCGAACGGTCCGCAGGATCGCCCGCCGCCGCAATAGGTGCCTCCGGGCGGAATACAGTGGCCATCCCAGCTGCAACGCTGACCCAAAGGGCAGCAGTTTCTTGCGCCGCACTGGGCCTGCCCCCCCGGGCATTGTCTGAGCTTGTCGTGAAAATGGGCCACAGCGGGCATACCGCTTGTCAGCGCAAGCAGAACACACAGCAAAAGGAATCGAACGATCAACAGCATGAATTCCCCCATGGTCGGGGTGTTCGGAGGTTCAGGCAAGGTCAATTCGCTTTCCCTCGCCGCAAAGGCGGTTAGATTGTCAGCCATGGAATCGGCTCTGGACTTTCATACCGCACGCGCCCTGCTGGAATGGCAGGTGGAACTGGGCGTGACCGACGCGGTCGGGGACAATCCGGTCGATCGGTATGCTTTGCCGGACACCACGCCCAAGCCAAAGAAAACCGCTCCGGCACAGGCGGCCCCTGTGAAACCGAACAAAGTGGATCCGGTGAAGGTGGCGCAAACGTCAGCGCAAGCGGCCAATTCGCTGGTTGATTTGCGCGCTGCGATGGATGCGTTCGATCATTGCGATCTCAAACGTGGTGCGCGGCAGCTGGTGTTTGCGGACGGAACGCCGGGCGCGCGCGTCATGATCATCGGTGAGGCTCCGGGCCGGGATGAGGATCGAGAGGGGAAACCGTTTGTCGGACGCGCGGGCCAGTTGCTGGATCGCATGCTGGCCGCAATTGACCTGAAACGATCCGAGAATGTCTATATCACCAACGTTCTGCCGTGGCGGCCACCCCAGAACCGCGATCCCAAGCCCGAGGAAATTGGCATGTTGAAGCCGTTTCTGGAACGTCATGTCGCGTTGGCAAAGCCCGAAGTTCTGGTTCTGATGGGCAATATCAGTTGTCAGGCGGTGCTGGGCAAACGTGGTATTACGCGGCTGCGGGGACAGTGGGAACAGGCCATGAACCTTCCGGTCATTCCTATGTTCCACCCCGCTTACCTGCTGCGCCAGCCGCAGATGAAGCGACAGGCCTGGGCGGATTTGCTGGAACTCAGGGCGCATTTGGGAGGCACGTCATGAAAATTCTGGCCTTCTCGGACCTGCACATGGCGCGAAACCGCGCCGCTGATCTGGTTTCCGCCAGCCGTGACGCGGATCTGGTGGTCGGCGCGGGCGATTATTGCAACATGCGTCACGGATTACCCGAGGCGCTGGAAATGCTGTCCGGCATTTCCGCGCCTCTTGTGCTTGTCCCCGGAAACGCTGAAAGCGCCGAAGAATTGGAAGAGGCCGCACCCGAAGGCGTCCACATCCTGCACGGTTCCGGCATGACGATGGACGGTCTACGACTGTTCGGTCTTGGCTACGGCGTTCCGGTAACACCGTTCGGTGATTGGTCCTGCGACCTAACCGAGGCTGAGGCCACCGAGATGCTGGCCCGGTGCAATGACGCGGACATCCTTGTTGTGCACTCACCTCCGAAGGGAACCGGTGACACGACCTCGCAAGGTGTCTCTGTTGGCTCGGTCGCTATACGCGATGCGATTGAACGCATTCAGCCAAAGCTGGCGTTCTGCGGCCATATTCACGACAGCTGGGGGTATCGCGGAACTGTTGGCCGGACCGAGGTTGCCAATCTGGGTCCAAAGGTAAACTGGTTCGAGGTTACAGTGTGATTGATCCGGTTATGCTGTTTGCCTTTGTTCCTGCGGCACTGGCACTGAACTTAACTCCCGGCGCGGACATGATGTTCTGTTTGGGGCAGGGGCTGCGTTCGGGATCGGGATCGGCTGTAACCGCCAGTGCGGGAATATCGCTCGGAACTCTGGTCCATGTTGTGATCGCGGGGCTGGGTCTGGGCGCTGCGGTTGCCACTATGCCCTGGCTATTTGACGCGATCCGATGGCTTGGCGTGGGCTACCTGCTGTATCTTGCATGGGGTGCCATACGAAACGGTGCGGTGGCGGGGGATGCTCAGCGGCGACCCACCCGATATGCCTTTCGGGACGGGTTTCTGGTCAATCTGACCAATCCCAAGGTCATCTTGTTCGTTCTTGCCTTCATTCCGCAATTCGTTGATCCGGCCGGTTCGGTTCTTATGCAGTTTCTGATGTTCGGAACGATCATCGCGCTGGGCGGCTTTTTTGTGAATTCGGCAGTTGGCGTATTTGCCGGTGGCATGGGCCGACGGCTGGTCGACAATCCTCGGTTTTCGCAGATTGTTGGCTGGATCACGGGGGGCATTTTTGCTGCACTGGCTCTCCGTCTTGCAATCATGGAAAGGGCCTGACACGGCATGTCGCAAATTGATGAAACCAAGGCATTCATTCCGGTTCGCATCGCGGTACTGACCGTCTCGGATACCCGGTCTGTGGAAGAGGATCGCTCGGGTCAGACCCTTGCCGACCGTATCGAAAAGGCCGGTCACATACTAACTGACCGCAAAATCATTCGGGATGAGCGCGCAGAAATCGCTGCCCAGTTACGGCTGTGGGTTGCTGACCCGGAAATTGACGTGGTGATCTCGACCGGCGGCACCGGGCTGACCGGCCGGGATGTTACCGTCGAGGCGCATCGCGATGTCTATGAGAAAGAGATCGAGGCCTTCGGTACCGTGTTCACCATCATCTCGATGGACAAGATCGGGACCTCTGCGGTTCAGTCCCGTGCAACCGGCGGCGTGGCGGGTGGAACCTATCTGTTCGCCCTGCCGGGCAGCCCGGGCGCGTGCAAGGACGCATGGGACGGCATTCTGGAGAAACAGTTCGATTACCGCCATCGTCCCTGCAATTTCGTGGAAATAATGCCACGATTGGACGAACACTTGCGACGGAAGTAGACTGGACTCACGTTACACTATTCATAACTGCTTTGTGGCTTGGCATTTTTTTCTGCCCGGCTACCTTCAGCATGTGGCAGCCCGACGCGACCGGAGTGACGTGAACGATGCGATTTCTAAGGCAAAGCCTTGTGGGGGTTTTTCTGGCGGCTTTGACGCTGGCGCTGCTGATTTATGCCGCGCAGTCCATCGTAGGTGCCGTGCAGGAGGTTCTGGCCCGAGACTCGCAGCCGCCGGAATCGCGGGAACGTGTGTTTGCTGTCAGCGTCCGCACTGCTGAGTTGGCGACTGTCACGCCATATCTCGAAGCCTTCGGAGAGGTCCAGAGCCGACGCCGGCTTGAACTGCGCACAGCCGCAGGGGGACGTGTGATTGAATTGTCCAGCGATTTTGAGGACGGCGGCTCGGTCTACGCCGGTGAAATACTGGTCGAGCTTGATCCGGCAGACGCTCAATCGGCCTTGGACCGCGCCAAGTCCGACCTGCTGGACGCGCAATTCGAGGAACGTGATGCCGAACGCTCGCTTCTGTTGGCGCAGGATGAACTGAAGGCGGCGGAAGATCAGGCGGATTTGCGGGCAAGGGCGCTGCAACGGCAGAAGGATCTTGAATCCCGCGGATACGGATCGACAGCCAGCGTGGAAGAGGCAGAGCTGACCGCCGCGTCCGCGCGGCAATCCGTTCTGGCGCGCAGCATCGCGCTGGCGCAGGCGGAATCCCGTGTTGATCAGACCACAACCCTTCTGGCGCGCGCGAGAATTGCATTGGAAGCGGCCGAGCGGGATTTGGAAGACATGACAATTCGCGCCCGCTTCGACGGTACCTTGTCGGGGGTGACCCTTGTCGAGGGCCGCCTTGTCGCGGCCAATGAAAAGCTGGCCGAACTGGTTGACCCTAACGCGCTTGAGGTGGCTTTCCGTGTCTCGACGGCACAATACGTGCGGTTGCTGGATCAAAACGGCGATCTGATCAATGCGCCTGTCAGCATTTCGCTTGAAGTGACCGGGGCCGATCTGGTCGCGCATGGCCGCATCAGCCGGGACAGCGGGTCGGCAGGCGAGGGTCAGTCGGGACGGCTGATTTTTGCACGTCTGGACGCAGCCCCCGGGTTCAAACCGGGTGATTTTGTTACGGTTTCGGTGGAAGAACAGCCTCTGGATAAAGTGGTGCGCCTGCCTGCATCGGTTCTGGACGCATCCGGATCGGTGCTGGTCCTTGGCCCGGATGACCGGCTCGAATCGCTGCCTGTGCAGCTTGTGCGCCGTCAGGGTGACGAGGTTCTGCTGCGCGGTCAGGGTCTTGAGGGGCGTGAGGTCGTGATCGGGCGTACCCCGCTTTTGGGAACGGGCCTGCGTGTGCGTCCGCTGCGGGTAGAAGCTCGGGCGGACCCGGATCCCGAGATGGTCGAATTATCCGATGAGCGTCGGGCGCAGCTGGTCGCGGTGGTCGAAGCCAACGAACGTATGCCGCAGGACGTCAAGGCCCGAGTCCTGAGCCAGCTGGGCAACCAGCAGGTTCCCATGCAACTGGTGCGGCGAATTGAAGACCGGGCAGGAGGCTGACGGGCATGATCCGTGAGATTCCCGGTACGGCCAGCGGCATCCTCAGCTATTTTGCGCGACATCGCACGCTGGCAAATCTGTTGCTGCTGGTGCTGCTGGTTTTGGGGGCCGCCTCGATCCCCAATATGCGTGCGCAGTTCTTTCCGGACGTCATACTCGAACGGGTCGATATCACGGTTCAATGGGATGGTGCCGGTCCTGAAGATGTTGATAACGGTATCGTTCAGGTGATCGAGCCGGTGTTGCTTGCCGTCGAAGGTGTAAACGAAACGAGGGCCCGATCAACGGAAGGCAGGGCACAGATCTGGCTTGATTTTGAGCCAAACTGGGACATGGCGCGAGCGGTCGAAGAGGTGAAGACCGCGATCGATGGTGTAACGAACCTACCGGAAGATGCCGATGAGCCGAATATTCGCAGGGCGGCATGGCGGGACCGTGTAACCGATGTGGTCCTGACCGGCCCGGTCGAAACCAGCCAGCTTGCGCAATTCACAGATGAGTTGATTACCCGATTGTTCGACGTGGGCGTGACCCGGACCACCATCCGCGGGCTCGCAGCCCCGCGCATCGTGGTCGAGGTGCCAACTGCACAGCTTATCGCCAATGATATCGGCATGGTGGACATTGCATCTGCCATCGCAGCCGAGGTGACGGCCAGCCCTGCCGGCGATGTGACCGGTGCCAATGCACGCATTCGCACTGGCGCTGAAAAAAGAAAGCCCGAAGAGATCGAGAGTATCGTTCTGCGGTCCTACCCGGACGGTTCCAAACTGGTTGTCGGTGATCTGGCACAAATCCGGGTGGAAGGTACAACGCGGGAACGCGGGTACTATGTTGGCGACGATCCTGCGATGTCCGTGCGGGTGGACCGGTCGGATCAGGGCGATGCAATCGAAATTCAGCGCACGGTCGAACGGGCGGTTTCGGAGATGCAGGCCAGCTTGCCCGAGGGCATAACGGTTGAACTGATCCGCACCCGGGCGCAGGCGATTTCGGACAGGCTGAATATACTTGTCGACAACGGGTTGGTCGGTCTGGGTCTGGTTGTGTGTCTTCTGTTCCTGTTTCTGAATGCGCGCATCGCCTTTTGGGTTGCTGCCGGAATTCCGGTGGCGATGTTCGCGGCCATTGCCCTGATGTATATCGGCGGGTTGTCGATCAACATGGTGTCCCTGTTTGGCCTGATAATCACGCTTGGCATTGTTGTCGATGATGCCATCGTTGTCGGAGAGCACGCCGATTTCCGCGCCCGTCGTCTGGGTGAGCCGCCGGTCGTCGCCGCCGAGCGCGCAGCCCGGCGCATGGCGATGCCGGTATTTGCAGCGACACTGACGACGGTGATCGCTTTCTTTGGTCTTACATCCATCGGCGGGCGTTTCGGAGAACTGATCCGCGATATTCCGTTCACCGTGATCGCGGTGCTGATCGCGTCGCTGGTCGAGTGCTTTTTGATACTGCCGAACCATATGGCCCACGCCATCAAGCATTCGGCAAAAGAACATTGGTATGATCTGCCCAACCGCGTCGTCAACCGCGGCTTCAGATGGGTTCGTGACACCCTGTTCCGGCGGTTGATTACATGGGTTATCCAAGCAAGGTACGTGGTGCTGGCGGCCATGATTGCCATTCTTGCCAGCCAGATTTCCCTGTTCATCCGGGGAGATGTGCACTGGCGGTTCTTCAATGCGCCCGAACGCGGATCGGTCACCGGCAACTTCATCATGATCGAAGGGGCCACGCGGTCCGACACGATGGAAATGATGCGGGAATTGCAGCGGGCGACGGAAGAGCTGGGAAGAATTTATGAAGAGCGGCACGGACGAAATCCGATTGATTACGTGCTGGCCGAAGTCGGCGGTTCTGCCGGGTACGGGTTGTCGGCCGCGGAAGGCAAGGACAATGATCTTTTGGGCGGTATTTCGATCGAGTTGATCGATGCCGATCTGCGCCCCTATTCCAGCTTTGAATTTGTGGGAGAGTTACAGGAATTCGCAGTCAGGCATCCTCTGGTCGAAGTGATTAGTTTCCGGGGGTGGCGGTCGGGTCCGGGCGGCGATGCTATCGAAGTGAATTTCTTTGGCGCGGAGGTCGGAACGCTCAAGGCAGCCTCCGAGGATCTTCAAGCCGAGCTAGTGAAATATCCTGAAGTTTCAGCGCTTGAGGATGATATGGCTTATGACAAGGAAGAATACATACTGGATCTGACCGCGCAGGGCGAAGCGCTGGGTTTCCGGATCGAGACTCTGGGCCGTGTTCTGCGCAACCGGCTGAACGGTATCGAGGCGGCGACCTTCCCCGACGGGCCGCGCAGCACCGAAATCAGGGTGGAACTGCCTGAGGGAGAACTGACCGCCGATTTTCTTGAGCGGACTTTGATGCGCACACCGGATGGGGTGTATGTGCCCTTGGCGGATATCGTCTCGGTCAAGCGCGTATCCGGCTTTTCGACAGTGCGGCGCGTCAATGGTCTGCGGACCATCACGGTAAATGGCGACATCTCCGAAGACGACCCGGCCCGCGCTGCCGAAATAGAACGTGCCTTGCGGCAGGAAATCCTTCCGAACATCGCGTCCGAGCATCAGGTGGAGTGGCGTTTGGAGGGCCTCAGCGAACAGGAAGACAGGTTTCTTGCCGAGGCGCGAACGGGTCTGATCTTGTGCCTGACAGGTATTTACCTTGTTCTGGCCTGGGTGTTTGCCAGTTGGACGCGGCCATTTGTGGTGATGGCAATCATTCCTTTCGGATTGGTCGGAACAATCTGGGGGCATTACATCTGGGATGTGCCTCTCAGCATGTTTACCGTGGTCGGCCTGCTGGGGATGACGGGGATCATCATAAACGATTCCATTGTTCTGGTGACGACCATTGATGCCTATCAGAAGGACAGGGGACTGGTTCCATCAATCATCGAAGGGACCGCTGATCGTCTGCGGCCGGTGATGCTGACCACCCTGACAACGGTTCTGGGCCTGACGCCTTTGCTCTACGAAGGATCGCAACAGGCACAGTTCCTGAAGCCGACAGTGATCACCTTGGTTTATGGTCTGGGTTTCGGGATGCTGCTTGTTCTGCTTCTCGTCCCAGCGCTGATTGCGATTCAGGGTGACATTTCGCGGCCCATGACGGCAATGCGCCGTGCCCTGCGCGCACCGGACCGGACTGTGCGTATTGCGGTAACCGGAACTGCGGGTGCGATGCTGCTCTGGCTTGTGGTAACGATGATCTGGCCATTGATCACAGGCGCGCCCTGGTCGGTCTTGCAGATGTTTGACGCAGGTGACGCAAACGTCATTCGCGTCGCGTTGGGCCAGTTTGTTATTGGCGCCATGCTGATCCTGCTTGTCGGAGTAACGATATCTTCGCTGGTGTACGCCCGCCTGTCCGGTCGCAGAAAAACCTGATCAGTGGCGGTTTGCCTCAGAATGCTGAACCGCCAGTGCGTGTTCTAACAACTCAATGACCCGCGCACTCATCGCAAGATCACCCGCGCGTATCTGCTCAATCGGAAACCATTGCGCGTCCATCGCATCATCGCCCGCCATTGGCTCGCCTTCAACATAGGAGCAGGCCACACCGACAAGCAGGTAGTGGGCGACAACTCGCCCCTCTTCGTCCCGGCGAATAAGATCCAGATTGTCCAGATAACGCGTGGGATCTGCCTCGATACCGGTCTCTTCCCGCAATTCCCGCCGTGCGGCGTCAAGGGCGGTTTCACCCCATTCCACATGTCCGCCGGGAAAACCCCATAGTCCGGCATCCGGCATTTTGCTGCGCTGTACCAACAGCACCCTGCCTTCATGCAGCAATACGGCCAACGCGCCGATCAACGGGGTTTTGGCCATCCCTCAGCCCGCACCACAACCCTGAATGTCAACGGAATGATTTGCGCCCAATACGGTGATCCGAACTTCGGACCGATCCAGTGCAAATGCTCCGCCCGACTGGCTGACCAGTTCCGAGCTGGCAACCAGCTTACTTCCCTGCCTTCGGGTTTCGGTCTGCGACGCCCAAATTGCGGGATTGCCGGGTTCGATGACGGCAATTTCCGCACCACCGGCCGAGGGCATTGTGATGTGCGCCTCAACCTGTATTCCATCGGCGGTCGGTTTCAGAAGGCAACTCGCCTTTGCCACGCCAGCCTCGCTGGCGGAATAGGGCCGTTGCGCCAACGCCGCCGCAATGGCGGGGTTGCGGGCGGCCTGCGCGTCCAGGCGGTGGTCGAATTCCAGATTGCCCGGCACACAGACATCCTTGCAGACACCCAGATCCATTTCGCCTTTCAGCCGAACCGCTTTGCCGGGCTTTGCCGGTGTGATTTCAACGGGCAGGACAAGTTGATCCTTATACCCGATCGAGCGCAGACCGTTCTGATCAAAGACATACGGCGCGGGCCATATGATCTCGATGTCGCTGACGTTTTGCGAGCCGCTCCAGTCGAAATGCGGCGGGATGCCTGCGTCGCCCGGTGCCCGCCAATAGGTCTTCCAGCCGTCCGCCAGCGTTAGGCGGATCGCGCCCATATAGGTGCCTTTGGCAGTCAGCCCGCCGTCCAGGATTTCCAGCTGTACCAGTTTGTCCACACCCCCTGCAGAGGACGATGTGGCAAGAGCCAGACAAATGGCCGAGACGACGGAAAGGGATTTAATGCGCGCTGTCATGTTCTATAGATGCGCAGTGCGGGCGGAAATGCCAAGTCACGTTCAGGTCAGAAGGGCCGTTTTCGCCGAAATGCGCGTCTTTACTTGCCAATACCGTCTTCGCAGGGTCATTCTTGGAATGAAACAAGCAAGAGTTGTCAGCACATGGACCTAACCGGAAAACTGTTGATTGCGATGCCCGGGATGGGCGATCCGCGATTCGACCATTCGGTGATCTACATCTGCAGCCACGGGGATGACGGGGCGATGGGCCTGATCATCAACAAACCCGCCGATCTGCGTCTGAAGGGTTTGTTGACACAGTTGAATATTCCTTGCCGAATTCCGGTTATCGGGGAACGTCTGGTGCGTTTTGGTGGCCCGGTCGAGATGTCGCGCGGGTTTGTCCTGCACAGCGCGGAATACGAGGCGAATCTGCATTCCATGGCAATCTCGGAAGGGTTCCGAATGACGGCCACGCTGGATATTCTCGAAGACATCGCTGCCGGTCGCGGACCGGAACAGGCGATGCTGATGCTGGGGTATTCTGGCTGGGGACCCGGGCAGCTTGAGGATGAAATCTCGATGAACGGCTGGCTGACCGCCGACGCTGCGACCGATCTGGTTTTCGAGACCGAAGATGATGCTAAATGGGAAGCGGCGCTGGCCACATTGGGTGTCGACCCGCTGACCCTGTCCGCCAACGCCGGGCACGCCTGATCAGGTATTGCGCGGTGCAGCGGCCCGTCGAAGCCGGTCATTGATAGCAACACCCAGCCCGTGGGCCGGGATCGGAGTGACCGCTATCGGGCGCCCTGTCCGGTCCAGTTCGTGCAGAGCCGAGAACAGGTTTGCCGCAGCTTCGTTCAGATTGGCTCCCGCCGAAAGGTTCAGATCGCAATCCACGGCACCGAAACCCAACAGGACCTCGTCGCCCTGACGTGATCGGGCGTCCAGACGCACCGGTGCATCGGGCGCATAGTGGGAGAGCAATTGTCCGGGCGCCGTCAGCTGATCGCCTGCTTTATGCCGGTGCAGCTTGCGGCCCAGTGCAGCCTCGACCTCTTCTGAAGCCACTCCGCCGGGGCGCAGCATTGCGGGCTCGCCCGCCAATCCGACAATGGTAGATTCCAGCCCCACTCCGCACGGGCCGTCGTCAAGTATCGCGGAAATCCGGCCATCCAGCCCCGCGCTGACATGTGCGGCAGTTGTCGGGCTGATCCGGCCCGACGGATTGGCCGATGGTGCGGCGACCGGCCCGTCGAACACGGAAAGTAGTTTGCGCGCCGTCTCATGCGCCGGGACTCGCACCGCCAGCGTATCAAGGCCTGCGGTAACAAGTGATGATATTCCGTGGCCATCCTTCAACGGCAAGACCAGCGTCAGCGGGCCCGGCCAGAAAGCGTTGGCCAGACACTCTGCCTCGTCCGTCCATTCGACATATCGTTGTGCGGCATCCACCGACGCCACATGGGCGATCAGCGGGTTAAAGCTGGGCCGCCCTTTGGCCGCATAGATGGCGGCAACCGCTTCGCCATTGCGGGCGTCGCCGCCCAGCCCGTAAACGGTTTCGGTCGGGAAGGCGACCAGATGCCCCTGCCGCAGCAGTTCCGCTGCGCGAGTAACGCCTGCGCCGTTAGCAGTCAGATATTCTGTGCCGTTGGGGATCATGAGTGGTGACGCGGCGTTTTGGTTGCTTGAAACATTCGGATGGATAGGTAATCGTCCAAGCCCCGATGAATACCGACGCGTGCCGGGGATTCCAAGCCCGCACGTGCACCACGCCAGACAGCCCCCGAGGGAAGCCATGCCGTATCGCGCCCCAATCTCTGATTACGAGTTCCTTTTTGCAAATGTGGTCGGTTTCGATCAGGTCGCTGCGACAGACCGCTTCGCCGAAGCCAGTTCTGATGTGGTCAGCGCCATCCTGACCGAAGCCGGCAAGATGTGTGAAGAAATCATGGCCCCGCTGCAACGCCCCGGCGATCTGGAGCCTGCGCGGCTGGAAAATGGCGTGCTGCGCACGTCTCCGGGTTATGCGGACGGCTGGAAGGCGATTGCCGAAGGTGGTTGGATCGGAATCAGCGGCGATCCGGAATTTGGCGGGATGGGCCTGCCGATGACGGTGACCACCGCAGTGAATGAGATGATGAGCGCAGCCTGCCTGTCGCTGCAACTGGCGCCGCTGATGAGTCAGGGTCAGATTGAGGCCCTGGAACACCACGCCAGCGATGAGTTGAAACAACTCTATCTGCCCAAGCTGATTTCGGGCGAGTGGTCCGGCACCATGAACCTGACAGAACCGCAGGCCGGTTCGGATGTCGGGGCCTTGTCTTCCCGGGCGGAACCGAACGGCGACGGAACCTATTCGGTGTCCGGGCAGAAGATATTCATCTCTTGGGGTGACAACGATTTCTGCGAAAATGTGTGCCATCTGGTTTTGGCGCGTTTGCCTGATGGAGTACCGGGAACCAAAGGGATATCCCTGTTTTTGGTGCCGAAATACATCCCCGACGAAGAAGGCAATCCGGGTGTCGCAAACGATCTGAAGGTGGTTTCGCTAGAGCATAAGATGGGTCTGCACGGCTCGCCCACTTGCGTGATGCAGTATGACGGCGCCAAAGGCTGGCTTGTCGGCAAGGAACACGGCGGCATGGCGGCCATGTTCACCATGATGAACAACGCCCGTCTCGGCGTCGGCGGTCAGGGCGTCGGTGCGGCCGAGGGGGCATATCAGCACGCACTGGCCTATGCGCTTGAGCGCAAGCAGGGCAAGACACCTTCTGGTACGATCATCGACCACGCTGATGTGCGCCGGATGCTATTGGAAATGCGGGCCGATGTGTTCGCTGCACGTGCGATTCTGCTGGCAAACGCCGTGGCGATCGACATGGCAAAAGCCACAGGCGACGCCGAGTGGGCCGCGCGCGCCGCTTTGCTGACCCCGATCGACAAGGCGTTTGGCACCGAAACCGGCATTCGCGTTGCCGAGACCGGTGTGCAGGTTCATGGCGGCATGGGCTTCATCGAAGAAACTGGTGCTGCGCAATTCTACCGCGACGCCCGCGTCACGGCGATTTATGAGGGCACCAACGGCATACAAGCCATGGACCTTGTGGCGCGCAAGATGTTGGACGGAGGTGAGGCCGCGTCGCGCCTGCTGGATGAGATCGAAGATCAGGCCGAAAGCGCCCGTGCGGTTCTGCCCGACTTGGCCGGTCCGGTGTGGGAGGCAACGGAATCGCTTCGCGAAGCCACCGAATGGCTGGTCTCGCAGGGCGATATGAACGACCGATTTGCCGGAGCGCTGCCTTATCTACGGGCGTTCGCGCGCGTTCTGGGCGGTCATTATCACCTGACAGCGGCGCTGGCTGATCCTGAAGGCCCACGCGCCAAACTGGCGCGCTATTATATCAACGCGCTGTTGCCCGAACACGCGGGCCTGCTGGTGCGGGCGCAGGCCGGATCGGCTGATCTGTATGCGCTCAGCGCAGACGAGTTGGTGGCGTGATGGATGGCGCGCGGCCTATGGTAATGCGAAGCCCTTGGGACGAACCTCCGGCACCCGGTGAGGCCATCGAAGTGGCCGAAGGCGTCCTGTGGATGCGCCTGCCGCTGCCGATGGCGCTGGATCATGTGAACGTATACGCACTGGATGACGGCGATGGCTGGACGGTGATCGACACCGGATTTTCGTCGAAAAAGACGCGGGGCATCTGGGAAACTCTGATGGCGGGGCCATTGGCGGGCAAACCGGTGACCCGCGTTGTGGCGACCCATCACCATCCCGATCACATCGGCAACGCGGGCTGGTTCCAGTCCGAACATGGGGCCGAACTGATCACCAGCCGCACGGCGTGGTTGTTTGCGCGGATGCTGACGCTTGACGTGCAGGAGACATGGCCGGAAGAGACGCTGGACTATTACCGCAGCGCGGGCATGGCGCCCGAAGTGCTGCAAAAGCGGATGTCCGACCGGCCCTTCAATTTTGCCGATATGGTTTATCCCATGCCGCTGGGTTTTACCCGCGTCCGTCAGGGCGATGTGTTTCGCATGGGCGGGCGCGACTGGGACGTTCACATGGGCAATGGCCACGCCCCCGAGCACGTGACACTCTGGAGCCGCGATGACAACCTCGTCATCACCGGCGATCAGATTCTCAGCTCGATCAGCCCCAACATAGGCGTATACGCCACCGAACCCATGGCCGACCCTGTTGCCGAATGGCTCGAGGCCTGCGAGCGGCTGGAGCCGCTGGCCCGGCCTGATCAACTGGCTCTTGGCGGTCACAAACTGCCCTTTACCGGACTGCCGGTTCGGATGCGGCAATTGATCGACAATCACCATGGCGCTCTTAGAAGGTTGACCGACTACCTCGATACGCCGAAAACCGCGGCGGAGTGTTTTGTACCTCTGTTCAAGCGGTCGATCGGCGAGGGGGAATATGGCCTTGCTTTGGTCGAAGCGGTTGCGCACCTGAACCATCTCTACCACATTGGATCGGTAACCCGGACGCGGCGCGCGGACGGGGCGTGGCAATACCTTCGCAAAGGGTAAGAGATGGAAGACAAGATCGAAACGTCAGCCGAAGCTGCCGAGGCCGCGGCGCTTCCGCGCTGTTATGAGGTCCACGCGAACTCCGAGGCGGACTCGGGCACAAAGGAACTGCCCAAGACGCTGCAGAAACCGGTCGAGGCCAAAAGCCCGGCGCAATGGGCCTATGAGCGTCTGATCCTGTACATCCAGAACTTTGAAAAGCAGCTCGACAATAGTCAGGAAGTTGCCATGGGGTTCACCGGTGGCGACGCGGGTGTGCTGCGTATCGAAGGGATGGGGTATTTCGATCCGGATATCGTGACATTCTATGGCTCGGATGGGGCCGGGGGCAAAACTCAGCTAGTCCAACATGTCAGCCAGCTGAACGTGATGCTGCGCGCCCTGCCAAAATCGATCGAGGACAAGCCGGCCAATCGCATCGGCTTCCGTCTGGCGGCAGATCTGGAAGAGGAATGACCTCTTAGCTTGCAATTCAGTGTTGCGCAGCTTTGAATGATTGCATCGTTCAGGAGTTTGCCGCGTGACACATTTTTCAGCCGTTACAATCGCCTACGCCGGAGCATGGGCGCGTCGGCGCATGTTCGTTCCGATCTACATCGCGGTGCGCCTGCTGGTCATTGCGCTGATCGCGCCAGGAGTGGCCATCGCGGTCAATCTAGCGGTCTCACTGTCTGATCAGACGGCACTGACAGATCAGGACATTGCAGCCTTTATTCTGTCGCCGGTTGGTTTCGTTTCGGCCGTTATAGTTCTCAGCCTATTTCTGCTGGCCGAGGTTCTGGTCTTTTCCGTCATGGCCGGGTCCCTTCGGATGGGTGAGCGTGATCCGTGGCACGCGGGAAGTTCCGCGATCGGTCTGATTGTCTCAAGACTGCCCAATCTGCTTGGCTTTGCGGTGCGCTTTGTTCTGAAGGTCCTGCTGTTGGTCCTTCCTTTCGCAGCGGTTGCGGCGCTGATTGCGTGGTGGACGCTGACGGAATACGACATCAACTATTACCTGACCTTCCATCCTCCGTCTTTCTGGATTGCTGTCGCGCTGATCGGTGGTGTCATTGCCATTCTCGCCTGGGTATTGATCCGCCGTCTTTCCGCTTGGGCCTTGTCGCTGCACCTCGTCCTGTTTGAACAGGTGGCGCCCGCTGATGCGTTTGAAGAAAGTGCGCGGCGGATGGAGGGTAAGCGTGGTCGCCTCAAGATAGAACTGGTGCTTTGGCTGTTGATCCGCGTCGTAATTGCCGCGGCGATCGGCGGTCTGGCCAGTCTGGTCTTTGGCCTTGTTCCCTTGCAGGAGGGGACCAACCTGCGGCTGGCACTGATCGTCAGCCTGATCGTGGCAATGCTGTGGTCGCTTGCGGGGTTGGTCCTGGCGGCCATTGCATTGGGGGCGTTGGCAGTTCTGCTGGATGGGTTTTTCGAAATCGAAACGCCCGAACCGCCACATCCCGAACCCCGCAATCTGCGTGGGCGAGTATTTGGCTTGATGGCTCTGGCCGCCGTGGCGGTTATTGGGGGCATTTGGATTGGCCAGGACTTGCTGGCCAAATCGCAAGGTGCCGAAAATGTCGATGTCATCGGGCATCGCGGTGCGGCGGCTTTACGGCCTGAAAACACGATGGCATCTGTCCTGAAAGCTATCGATGACGGCGCCGATTGGGTCGAGATCGACGTTCAGGAAACGGCGGACGGAGTTGTTGTCGTGGCTCATGACAGTGATTTCATGAAGCTGGCGGGGGTAAACCTCAAGATCTGGGACGCAACAATGGCCGATCTGGACGATATCGACATTGGCAGCTGGTTTGGCCCCGAATACGCAGATGAACGCACGCCGACACTGCGCGATGTTCTGGCTGCTGCGCGAGGTAAAGCCAAGGTCATTATCGAACTGAAATACTATGGGCACGACGTCGATCTGGAGAATCGTGTCGCTGAGATTGTTGAGCAACTGGGTATGGAAGAAGACATTGCCATCATGTCCCTGAAATACCCGGCGGTTCAGAAGATGCGGGCGCTGCGTCCGGACTGGCGCGTCGGGATTCTGGCGGCAACGGCTGTGGGCGATCTGGCGGGGCTTGACGGTGATTTCGTCGCCGTCAACGCAAACATGGCCTCACCCGGTTTGATCAGGTCGGTTCAGGACGCGGGAAAGGATTTTTACGTCTGGACCATCAACGACCCGCTGCAGATGTCCGCCATGGTCTCGATGGGTGTGGACGGCTTAATCACCGACAGGCCCGCCATGGCGAACGAGGTTCTGCGGGTGCGTGCCGAAATGGGCCCGGCGGAACGCCTGCTTTTGTGGCTGGCGACAGAGTTCGGTCTGTCTGTTGATACCGAGGCGATGCGTGATGAATACCCGTGATCTTGTGCTGGGCCTGTTGCTAATGGCAACGCCGGTGGCCAGCCAGGACCTCAT
Organism: Ruegeria sp. BJ6; assembly: GCF_056537885.1. Taxonomy (NCBI): domain Bacteria; kingdom Pseudomonadati; phylum Pseudomonadota; class Alphaproteobacteria; order Rhodobacterales; family Roseobacteraceae; genus Ruegeria; species Ruegeria sp. BJ6. The sequence goes on from NZ_JBQFSG010000004.1 coordinate 93,780, forward strand.
GCGAACGGTTGAAATGCCCGGCCACCGCGCCCTGATGGAGGTGCTGGAAACGGGTGAACCTGTGCCGTTCGAAACGGACGGCTGTTCTGGTGGCCTGTCATCCAGTTGGCGGCTTGTGGCCGATACCTTCCCCGCATTCGGTGAAATGCACGACTCCTCACCCCCATGGGAGGCATGTTGTGTGATCCATGACCGGGCCTATCACAATGCCGCAGGTACCTCGACCGCCGAAGACAGCTTTGAGGCCCGTCTGGCTGCGGATGAGGCGCTGAAGGCATGTGTCGTCGAGGACGGTAACCAGCGCGCCGATGACTTCGCCATTCGATACCAGATGACCCCGGAACAGGTCCGTTCGGCCTATTCGACGATTGCCGGTTCGATGTATCTTGCAGTGCGGTTTGGTGGCGGCCCCTGTACTGGCCTGCCCTGGCGCTGGGGATTTGGATATCCGGGTTGTACACCTTTGCAATCCATGATGCCTGCGCGCGAATGACGTGGTGACAGTCGCATTTTTTTGCATTATCCACCAAATAAACACGCGAATAGGAAAGATTCTGAAATGGCTGAACACAAGCACGGCGAAATGGACATCACCGTTCAGACAAAGACCTTTGAAGGGTTTGTGAAATTCACAACATGGACCGTTGCGGTCATCCTTTTCATACTGCTTTTCATGGCTGTGTTCACCTCCTGATCTGAACGGGTGTGTCTGTGCTCAGAATTCTGATTGCCTGTCTTCTGGCGGCAACCGTTGCAGGGTGCGCGGGATCGAAACGTCCCGAGGGTGATCCGGCACAGATCGTTGCCCGGTCCTATCGCGATCCGGGCCCTTCGACGCTTACGCTCTATACGATGATCAACAACCGTACAGGGCAGGGCGCGCACACCTCTTTGATGATCAATGCGCGTGAGCGTGTGATTTTCGACCCGGCCGGTTCATTTCAGGCTGACATCGTACCGGTTAAGGATGATGTGCTTTATGGAATCACTCCGGCGGTTGAACAGGCGTATCGGGCGTCTCATGCGCGTTCCACCCACCACGCGGTCATTCAGACGTTGCAGGTGACGCCGCAACAGGCCGAAATCGCCTATCAGTTGGCAAAACAGACCGGGCCGGTTCCCGGCGCGTTTTGCGCGAACTACACCGCGCGCATCCTGCAACAGGTGCCGGGGTTCGAGCAGATAGATGTGGTGTACCAGCCGAAAAAGCTGTCGGACCAGTTCGGGCAAATCCCCGGCGTAGTGACCGAAACCTACTATGAATACGATGATGCCGACCTGCAGAAAGGTTTGGCAGAGAACAACGCCAAACTGAACGAGCTGGACCGGGTGTCAACCGAGTAGGTACAGCAGCCCGTACAGCGTGGCGGCACCGGAAAAGATCGCCGCCAGAACGTTTTTCGTTATCAGCCCTACTGCCAGCGCGACCGTCGCTGCACTCATCCGCGGCACATCGGCTTCCCCACCGGTTGCCGAGGGCCAGACAACTAATGGCGCGATCAATGCGGGCAGGATGGCCACTGCCGTGTACCTGAGGTGGCGTAACAGCCACGGCGGCATCGGGCGGTCGCCGACAAAGCCAATGAAGACGAACCGCAATGCAAAGCTGCCAACTGCCAGCCCGACAATGATGATCCACATGGTGGTGGGGTCGATCTGCGTCATGCCTTTGCCTTTCTGCGCTCAAGCATCACTTCTGCCTGCGCTCCAGCCATCATGCCTGCGCAACCCGCGATCAGCAGGCCCAGATTGAACGGAATCGCCACGGTCAGCAGGGACACCAAAATCGCAACAAGTGCCGCCACCACATGTGCCATCGTCCGCATCATCGGGCCGATCATGGACAGAAACGTAATGGGCAGGGCAAAATCCAGCGCCCAGCTTTCCGGAATTTGCGTGCCAAGAACCGCACCCAGATAGGTGGACAGAATCCACAGCGGGGTTATCGGCGTGACCGAGCCGAAGAAATAGGCCATCCGCTGCGGTACAGTCAGATCAGGTTCGTTTTCGAACCGCACGATCGAGCAGGCATAGGACTGATCAACAGTCAGATAGGCCGCAAAGGCCCGCTGCCACATCGGGGCCGCCCCAAGATACGGCGTCAGCGAGGCCGAATACATCGCCATCCGCAGGTTTACCGCCAAGGCCGAGGCCAGCACGATTGCCGTTGGTGCCCCGTCCTGCAGCAATTGCAGTGCTGCAAACTGCGCTGCCCCTGCAAACACGGTTGCTGTAAAGGCCATGGTTTGAACGATATCCAGCCCAGCCTCGGTGGCGAACACGCCGAAAAGCGTGCCAAAGGGAATGGCCACGAAAACAAAAGGTGAGCCGTCCCGAAAACCCTTCCAGAAGTATGACTTGGATGTGGTGAATGCCATGGCTAAATCCTATGGTGTCGGCATCAGCAGTAGCGGGCTTGGGAAAGGGTTGCAATTGGCCACGGAAACAGACCTGACGGAATATATCATCGCACCGGATCCCGGCGCGGCCCGTCTGACCCGGGCGGTCGAAGGCGTGGACCAGAACGGGCAAGCCAGTCACATCTCGGTGGTCGAGGAACGCCCTCTGACCATATTTCTCAATTCGCAGGAAATCGTGACCGCGATGACCATTGGTGACTACCCCGAGTATCTGGCACTTGGGTTCCTGCGCAATCAGGGGATGTTGCTCGCGGACGACGACATTGTGCGTGTCGATTATGACGACGATCTGGAAACCGTCGTCGTGCGTACCGCACGTGAGACCTCGTACGAGGACAAGCTCAAGAAAAAGACACGCACCAGTGGATGCGCCGTGGGCACCGTGTTCGGTGACATGATGGAAGGGCTCGAAGACGTGCGTCTGCCGCAGGTACAGGTGCGCACCTCGTGGCTGTATGATCTAGCGGCCAAAATCAACCGAACGCCGTCTCTGTATCTTGAGGCTGGTGCGATTCATGGCACCGTCCTGTGCCGTGAAAACCGCCCGCTGGTTTATATGGAGGACGTCGGTCGCCACAACGCGGTCGATAAGATCGCTGGCTGGATGCTGTCCGAAGGTGAACAGGCGGAGGACAAGATCCTTTACACCACCGGGCGTCTGACCTCTGAAATGGTGATCAAGACCGCGATGATGGGCATCCCTGTCTTGGCGTCCCGATCAGGTTTCACCGCATGGGGCGTCGAGATCGCGCGCGAGGTTGGCCTGACCCTGATTGGCCGCATGCGCGGACAGCGATTTGTGTGCCTGTCAGGAGAGGATCGGCTGGTTCGGGATGTTGATCCGGCGAGCATTCCCAGCGAAGAAAAACGGAATAAGAGAAAAAGCTCTTTGCCCTGATTTTTGCCTCTCAGGGTAGCTGTCTCAAGAAAATCATGCGAATTCTTATAGATGTGCCCTAGTATGGAGGGCGCAGATACAGAATTTGAACAGGCTCCGGCCGGAGAGAGACATGGAACTGATCAATCTTATTGCGCCGGTATTTGCGGTTATCCTGACGGGTTACGTGTTTTCGTGGACAAAGCTTCTGAGCGAAAACACCGCCGATGCGTTGGTTCAATTCGCGGTTTACGTCCTGATCCCAGCCATCATGTTTTATCTGATCGGGCAGGAGAAATTCGAGAACCTCATCAACTACGGCTTCTACATCTCCTACGGTGGAACGTTGCTGGCCCTGTTCATCGTTTTGTTTTTCTGTTTGAGGGGCGTGGTGCATCTGCAGACCGGTGCTGCAACTGTGGCGGCATTTGCCGCTGTCGCCTCAAACACCGCGCTGGTCGCCCTGCCTGTTCTGCACGCGATCTTCGGCTCGAAGGGTGCGCTGCCGGCGGTATTGGCCAATCTGGTCGTTGCACTTTTGCTTTTGGTCATGACAACCATTCTGGAAAGTTCGGCAGGGCACAAGGCAGGCACCAAGACGCCGATTTACAAGATATTCCTGAACGTTCTCAAAAATCCGATCATCGCCGCGACTTTGCTGGGTGTTGCGTATTCGTTCACCGGCATAGGGTTCTCGGATTCGGTTTCGGACTATCTGGAATTGCTGAGCCAGGCGTTGGCCGCCGTTGCGCTGTTTGCGATCGGGTTTACCACCAGCGTGCGCACGATCGTGCAGACCGGGCCGATGATCCTGTCTTTGACGGTGGTAAAGCTGATCGTCGCGCCGGGGCTGGTGCTGCTGGCCGCCCATCTGATCGGGCTGGACCCGTTGTGGACGATCGCGGCAACCGTTTCCTCGGCGGTTCCGACGGCGAAGAACGTGTTCCTGCTGGCCAAGCATTATGAGCAGGAACCCAAGCTTGCAGCCCATATCGTTTCCTCTACATCCTTCCTGTCAATCGGGACACTGATCATGTGGCTGTTTGTCCTCCACCAGCTTTACCCCTCGGCATTTCAACTGAATTGATTAGATTGTGGATCGTCGCGAAGTGGCGACCGGTTATCGGTTTGAATCTGGGGATAGAGAATGCAGCAGACTCTTGGCGTCATCCTTGCAGGCGGGCTTGCCACCAGAATGGGCGGTGGTGACAAGGGTTTGCTTCAGCTTGGACAAAAAAGCCTGCTCGCGCATGTGATCAACCGTCTGGGACCGCAAGTGGATGGCCTTGCGCTGAATGCCAATGGCGATCCCGAACGGTTTGCCGATCTGGGTCTGCCTGTGCTTGCTGACACTATCGAAGGTTTTGCCGGACCTCTGGCCGGGGTTCTTGCCGGGCTCGATTGGGCTGCCGGGCAGGGGGCTGACCGTATCGTAACCGCCGCTGCCGACACGCCGTTCTTTCCGCGTGATCTGGTTGAACGGCTGGTGCAGGCATCGCAGGGGCAGACCCATCCGCTGGTTCTGGCCACGACGCCGCGCACCGGGGATGAGGCGCTGAAATCCGGTGGAGGTAAGCGCGTGAACCGACATCCGACCTTCGGTCTCTGGCCTGTCGCCCTGCGGGACGACCTGCGGGCGGCACTGAACGACGGGCTGCGCAAGGTCGTGTTGTGGACCGACAGACATGAGGGGCGTGAGGCGCTGTTTCCGGCGGACCCCTTTGATCCGTTCTTCAACGTCAACACGCCCGATGATCTGGAACTGGCGCACAAGATGCTGGAGAAGGCATGAAAATCTATGGCGTGACCGGATGGAAGAATACCGGCAAGACTGGATTGATGGAGCGCCTTGTGGCGGAAGTCACCGCACGTGGTTTCACCGTCTCGACCATAAAGCACGCGCACCACTCCTTTGACGTCGATCAGCCGGGTCGCGACAGTTATCGGCATCGTCAGGCCGGGGCGGCCGAGGTCTTGCTGGCCTCGCAATACCGTATTGCCCTGATGCAGGAATTGCGCGGCGCGCCAGAACCTGCGCTGAAGGATTTGCTGGGGCGTCTCTCACCCGTCGATCTGGTGTTGATCGAAGGCTACAAACGCGAGCGTCACCCCAAGATCGAAACCCATCGGGCCGAGCCGGGACAACCGCTGATCGCGACTGATGATGATACGATCCGCGCCGTGGCTAGTGACTCGCCATTGAATCTGGATCGCCCGGTTTTTGACCTGAACGACACCGCAGGTATCACGGACTTCATTCTGCGGGAGGTCGGTTTGTGATACCGTTCCAGACCTTTGCCATGGTGGACTGGTCTGGTGGAAACGATACAGGCCCGCGCCCCTGCAAGGATGCAATCTGGGCCTGCGTAGCGCGGGATGGCGCGGCGGAAGAGCCGGTATATCTGCGCAACCGAAAACTGGCCGAGGACTGGCTGGCTGAGCTGATCGCGGCGGAATTGGCTGCGGGCCGCCGCCTGTTTCTGGGCTTTGATTTCCCCTTCAGCTATCCACAGGGCTTTGCGCGGGCGCTGACGGGTTCGGACGATCCGTTGGAGATGTGGTCATGGTTCGAGGCCCGGATCGAAGACGCGCCCGACAGGAACAACCGGTTCGATCTGGCCGGTGAGATAAATCGTGGATTTGGCGGAAAGGGGCCATTCTGGATGAACGCCCTGCAACGCGACATTACAGGTTTGCCGCGTAACAAATCCGACTATCGTAATCCATTCCCAGATCGTCGCGCGGTTGAACATCTGGCCAAAGGTAGTTTCACGTGTTGGCAGATGGCGGGTGCCGGGGCTGTTGGCGGTCAGGTGATGATGGGGTTGCCCGTGCTTTCCCGGTTGCGGAACCGCTTCGCCGGAAAGGTGGCCGTCTGGCCGTTCGAGCTCTTGGATAAACCTGTTGCGTTTGTCGAGATCTGGCCTTCGCTGAATTTTGGCAAGGAACCCGCAAACCGGATCAGGGATGCATGGCAGGTAGAACAGGTCGCCTTGACTCTGGCCCGCTTGACGGTTGAGGAATTGGCGATCCAATTGGATGTCAGCGCGTCAGAGGAAGGCTGGATACTGGGTGTGACACAGGACAAACCGAATATTTCCCCCCCACCACTCAGAAACGACTGTTTCGCGTTACCGGCAGGTGTGAACTGGACACCTGTTGATGAGGCTCTGGACCTGTTGCGGGACAGATTGCGCCCGATCGCGGGGGTTCAGACGGTTCCTCTGGCCCACGCGTCAGGCCGCGTTCTGGCCGGTGATGTCACCGCGCTGCGATCCAACCCACCACAGCCGAACACGGCGGTCGACGGGTATGGCTTTGCGGGGGCAGTGCCCGAAGGCGCGCATGTATTTCCGCTGACCGAAGGGCGTTCGGCTGCCGGGATACCCTATGACGGCACAGTCCCTAAGGGCCACGCCCTGCGGGTTCTGACCGGTGCGGCCCTGCCTGATGGGGTGGATACCGTCATTCTGGAAGAGGATGTGACGGTTCAGGACAATCACATCGCATTTCACGGCCCGCTGAAGCAGGGGGCCAATACGCGGCGTGCGGGCGAAGATGTCGCCGCAGGGGACATCGCGCTGACGGCGGGCCGCAGGCTCACACCTGCTGATCTGGCGCTTTTGTCCGCTGTGGGGGTGGCCGAGGTTCCTGTACGCACCCCTTTGCGGGTGGCCGTCCTGTCTACCGGGGATGAATTGGTCGAACCCGGCGCCGCTGCTGGGCCCGGCCAGATCTACGATGCCAATCGCCCGATGCTGTTGGCGATGATCGAAAGGCTGGGTTTCAAGGCGGTGGATATCGGCCGGGTCGCGGATGATCGGGCTGTTTTGAAAGACAAGCTGGATGAAGCGGCAGGCAAGGCCGATGTCATCCTGACCAGCGGCGGGGCGTCTGCAGGAGATGAAGATCACGTTTCGGCCTTGCTGCGCGAGGCCGGTGCCATGCAGGAATGGCGTATCGCCCTCAAGCCGGGGCGGCCTTTGGCGTTGGGCGTATGGAACCAAACGCCGGTTTTTGGGTTGCCGGGAAATCCGGTGGCGGCGATGGTCTGCACTCTGATATTCGCCCGCCCCGCCCTTGGGCTGATGGCTGGCGAAGGCTGGCAGGTGCCGCAGGGCTTTGACCTGCCTGCGGCGTTTGAAAAGCGCAAGAAGCCGGGCCGCCGCGAATATCTGCGCGCCCGCGTAAGGGAGGGTCGGGTCGAAGTTTTCCGATCAGAAGGGTCCGGACGGATCAGCGGCCTGAGCTGGGCCGAAGGTCTTGTTGAGATCGGGGATGGTGAGTGCCACATAACACCGGGTGATCCCGTGCGGTTCATTCCCTATGGAAACTTCGGCTTGTGACGGTTTCGGTCTCACGCGGATTCTCGGATCATGAGCGCGCGCAGGCGGCGGCGCTCTTCTGGCAGGCCTTCGCGGCCAAGTTGAACCGGGTCATGGGGCCGGACAGCAAGGGTCTGCAGTTTTTCCAGCAGGCGCTGAACCCGGACTTTGCCCTCGTGGCCCGAAATGCCGATGGCAGAATGTTGGGTCTGGCCGGGTTCAAAACCGATGTAGGCGGGCTGGCCGAAGGAAGTATGGCAGATCTGGCGCGTGTCTATGGCTGGTTCGGGGCCACTTGGCGGGGTCTGATTCTGGGCGTGCTGGAACGCAAACTTCAGCCGGATGTCTTTCAGATGGATGGGATATTCGTCGATGCAGCCGCCCGCGGCCAAGGTGTGGGCACGGCACTTCTGGCTGCGATCAAGGAAGAAGCCCGGCGTACAGGAATGCGCGAAGTGCAGCTTGACGTGATCGACACCAATCCCCGCGCCCGCGCCCTGTACGAGCGTGAAGGTTTCTTACCCAAAGGCGAAGAAACGACCGGACTGTTCAAATACATCTTCGGTTTCAGCAAAGCGACCCGGATGAGCTGGTCGGTCGATGCAGGGCCGGTGACAGATAGCGACCTCAGTCAAACGTCCCCGCCACGCGGCCCAGCAACATGAACGCCCGCGCCGTGCGCGTTTCCCCCAGCGCGGTCAGTTCAGCGTCGCTGGCTTCTGGTTCGAACGCGACGATCATATGATCGAACCGGCGCAGAAAGTGATGCGCCGCATCGCGAAAGATCGGGTCCTGTTTCATCCGGCCGGCCGTCAGCGCCAACGATGAGCGATCCCGGATACCCCCAAGCGAGGCAACCGCCCGCCCACGCGCTCCATGCGCAAACTGGCGCCAGATCTCGGGCCGTGCCATGTCGGGGCGCAGATCGTCCATATAGATGCCTTCCTGACTGAGCAGTGTCAGCACATCCTGCGCGGCCTGAATAAGCTGTGCCGTCTTTCGATTCTTCAGGGCTGCCTTCAATGCGGCAAACCCTTCGGTATCTTCGGGCGTTTCCGGAAAATTCAAGGCGCGGATAAACGTCTCAGATGTCAGCGGCGGGGCAATCTCCTCGGCCGATGTGCCAAGCTCCAGCGATGTCTGGTCGTCCTGCGACGCAGGACTCGGGGGCTGTGTGGCCCGTGTGGGCTCGTGCCGTTTCGATGAAAAGGTGACCAGCGCTTCTTCGGTCTTTTTGGTAGCTTCCGCGATTTCATCCAGCTTCTGGTTGACGGCCGGTTCATAGGCGCTGGCCGCTTTTTGCTGTTGGATGACATAGGCCTGCCGGATGGCGTCGATAGCCGTTTGCAACCGCTCGCTTTCTTCGCGCATGACCCGGCTGGCACGCATCGCCAGCGCGGCAACCCAGATCATGGCAACCGGCATGAAGACAGCCAGAAGTGCGACGATAAACCCGCCGCTCCGGGTTTCGCCCGGCAATACCAGAAAAATTACGGAAACCACCAGCCAGATCAGGCTGAGTGCAACGGCCGCAATCTCAATCCCCGTGATGGACGGGTTGCCGGGCCGATCATAGATGCCCAGAGATGTCGGTCGCTCGGATTCCCGGTCTGAGTTGGGCCCGGACATGATAACTGCTCCGTCAGGAGTACTGGATATTCAAAACTTCGTAAGACCGCATACCGCCCGGTGTACGTACCTCGACGCTGTCGCCCTCATCCTTGCCGATCAGGGCGCGGGCGATCGGTGACTTGATGTTCAGCAGACCGTTTTCGATGTTTGCTTCGTGTTCACCCACGATCTGCCAGGTTTTTTCTTCGTCGGTATCCTCGTCGACCAGCGTGACCCGGGCGCCGAACTTGATCGCGCCCGACAGTTTCTTGGGGTCGATCACGTCGGCCAGCGATAGGGTCCCCTCAAGTTCCTTGATGCGGCCTTCGATAAAGGACTGCTTTTCGCGGGCCGAATGGTATTCGGCGTTTTCCGAAAGGTCGCCATGTTCGCGTGCTTCGGCGATGGCCTTGATGATGGCCGGGCGTTCTTCGGATTTGAGGGTCTTCAGCTCTGCCTCAAGCGCGGCAAAGCCCGCAGGCGTCATGGGGATCTTTTCCATTTTTTCTTCGTCCACGCAAAAATTGTGTCGCCCCGCCGCACGAAAGCGTCGGGGCGACAGATTGGGTCGCTGAATACCTGACCCAAATGGCGCGCAAATTGCAAGAGGTCAGTGATAACTGACGCGGATTACAGCCTAATCATAGGCAACAACCTCGAATTCGATGCCATTGTCGTCGTCGAAATAGAATCGCCGCCCCGGTTCGTAGTCGGCGTGATTGTGCGGCTCAAACCCGGCGGCCCGCACTTTGGCCTCGGTCGCGTCGATGTCATCGACCAGCACACCCACATGGTTCAGTCCACCAACTATGTCATAGCTGCTCTCACCCGAAGGTTTCGGGTCGCCCGGGGCATAAAGCGCCAGATACGTGTGCGCACTGCCCACATGCACGGTGTATCCGCCCGCAATCGCCGGGCCTTCCCACCGGGTTTTCCAACCGAATACATCCTGCATCCACTCAGCCGTGGCCTTTGGATCGCGCACGGTGAAATTGGTGTGTTCAAGTGTCGCCATCATGTGGTCATCCTTTCTGTTTCAGGCTTGTCCCGACTCACCGTAATTTCTAAACCTAACTTTAGGTCAAGGTATTTGTGGGGGTCGCATGGCTGTTTCTGAAGGACTGGCAATCGGGGCTTTGGCCCAGCGGACGGGGCTGGCGGTCTCAGCCATCCGGTATTACGAGGCGCAGGGCCTGATTGCGCCCTGGCGCAACGCTGGTGGGCAGCGGCGGTATCAGCGCGCCGATATCCGGCGCCTGAGCTTTGTGATGATCGCACAGCAATTCGGCCTGACCCTGCCCGAAATCCGAGAGGTATTGTCGGGTCTGCCTGGCAACCGCACCCCCACCCCGCAGGACTGGAAAGACATCAGCGTCAGGCTACGTGCGCATCTGGACCAGCGAATCGATACTCTGCTTCGGTTGCGCGACAATCTGGATGGATGCATCGGCTGCGGGTGCCTCAGCCTGCCTAAATGTGCCCTCTACAACCCCGATGACCGTGCAAAAACGCATGGTAGCGGTCCCAGATACCTGATGGGTGACGCGCCAGAGGATTGATATGCCGCATTGCGGCAGTTTTACGCCGTGTTTCGATTGACCAGACACTTTCACAACGGGTAATCACCCGTGAAACAAAATTGCGCCAACCATGCGGTGAAAGCGCCAATTCGGAAAGTTAGCTAAGGAGCCCGCGATGGCCGAGATTGAACGCGAAGCGATGGAATACGATGTGGTTATCGTGGGCGCAGGCCCCGCGGGCCTGTCGGCGGCCATCCGTCTGAAACAGCTGGATGCCGACCTGAACGTTGTTGTGCTGGAAAAAGGGTCCGAAGTTGGCGCGCATATCCTGTCGGGTGCGGTTCTTGATCCCTGCGGTCTGGACGCGCTGATCCCGGACTGGAAGGAAAAGGGCGCTCCGCTGAACGTGCCGGTAAACGAGGACAACTTCTATATGCTGGGCGAAGCGGGTCAGATCCGCATCCCCAACTTCCCGATGCCGCCGCTGATGAACAATCACGGCAACTACATCGTCTCGATGGGCAACGTCTGCCGCTGGATGGCGGAACAGGCAGAAGAACTGGGCGTCGAAATCTTCCCCGGCATGGCCTGTTCCGAAGTGGTTTATGGCGAAAACGGCGAGGTCAAAGGCGTTGTGGCCGGCGTCTTTGGTCTGGAAGCAGACGGCTCGTACGGTCCGAACACCGAGCCGGGCATGGAACTGCACGGCAAATACGTGTTCCTGTCGGAAGGCGTCCGTGGTTCGCTGTCCAAGGAAGTCATCGCCAAGTACGACCTGTCCGCTGGCAAAGAACCGCAGAAATACGGCGTCGGGATGAAAGAGATCTGGGAGATCGACCCGGCCAAGCACAAGGAAGGTTCGGTCACGCACACCATGGGCTGGCCGCTGGGCGGTAATGCCGGAGGTGGATCGTTCATCTATCACCTTGAGAACAATCAGGTTTATGTCGGATTTGTGGTTCACCTGAACTACAAGAACCCGCACTTGTATCCTTACATGGAATTCCAGCGCTTCAAGCATCACCCGATGGTGGCCGAGCTGCTGAAAGGCGGCAAGCGCGTGGCTTATGGTGCCCGCGCAATCACCGAGGGCGGCTATCAGTCGATGCCGAAGCTGGTCGCGCCGGGTGTGGCGCTGCTGGGTTGTTCGGCGGGCATGGTCAACGTCCCGCGCATCAAGGGCAACCACAACGCAATGCTGTCGGGCAAAGCCGCAGCCGAGGCCGCGTATGACGCCATCAAGGCCGAGCGTTCGGGTGATGAACTGACCGATTATGAGAGCGAAGTCCGCAATGGCGCGATCGGCAGCGACCTCAAGAAAGTGCGCAACGTCAAGCCGATGTGGTCCAAGTGGGGCCTGACGGCCTCGTTGGTGTTTGGTGGTCTGGATATGTGGACCAACACATTTGGGTTCTCGTTGTTCGGTACGTTGGGCCATGGCAAGAATGATGCGGAATCGACCGAAGATGCCAGCAAGCACAAGCCCATCGACTATCCGAAACCCGATGGCACGCTGTCTTTTGACCGTTTGACCAACGTGTCCTTCGCCGCAACCAACCACGAGGAAAGCCAGCCCTGCCACCTGCGCTTGGCGGACCCCGAAATCCCGGTTAAGGTCAACCTGCCAAAATTCGACGAACCCGCGCAGCGTTACTGCCCGGCGGGTGTCTATGAAATGGTCGAAGATGAGAACGGTCCGCGATTCGTGATCAACTTCCAGAACTGTGTTCACTGCAAGACATGTGACATCAAAGACCCCAGCCAGAATATCACCTGGACCACACCGCAGGGTGGGGACGGTCCGAACTATCCGAACATGTAAGCAAAAATCGGGTGATGGCGGGGACGTGAAAGCTCTGCCATTGCCTCTTTGTTCCGCAGGCCCTAGCTTATCTGTCAGACAACGACAATAAGGCAGGATTTCGGTGTTTTCTCTGGTTCGTCGCGCGGCGTTTGCCGTGTTTGCTACCGCTTCTGCGCTTCCGGTTCTGGTTTTGGCAGATACCGGCGCGGGCTCTTATCTGGCCGGGCGTCAGGCGATTTACGAAAGCGACTATGCTGCTGCGGCCAGATACTATGCCCGCGCGCTGAATTTCGATCCGAAGAACACTCAACTGCTGGAAAGCGTCCTTCTTGCCCGTCTGGCATTGGGTGAAGTTGAACGCGCGTTGCCGATTGCCCAGGCCATGGCAGATCAGCAGTTACGCAGCCAGGCCGCCAGCATGACCATCGCTGCCAGTCTGGTTTCCGAAGGCAAGTATGACGAACTGCTGGCGCAGGATCCGGAAACGGAGGGTGTCGGTCCACTTGTCGACGGTTTGATGATTGCCTGGGCGCACATCGGAAACGGGGCAATGTCGAAGGCCCTGGAACAGTTCGACACGGTTGCCGGGCAGGATGGTCTGCGCGAGTTTGCGCTGTACCACAAGGCAATGGCACTGGCTTCTGTCGGCGATTTTGAAGGGGCCGAGGCGGTTTTTTCGGCCGAAGACGGGGTTGTTTCGCGCATCTCACGCCGCGCCGCGCTGGCCCGGGTCGAGATTTTGTCACAACTGGATCGCAATGAGGACGCGCTTGCGTTCCTGTCGGACGTCTTCGCAGGTGGTACCGATCCGTCAGTCAGTGATGTCATCGATCGTCTGAAGGCAGGCGAAACGTTGCCCTTCACGCATGTTCGCACGGCGCAGGACGGAATTGCCGAGGTGTTCTTTACTGTCGGTGCCGCTCTCAACAGCGAAGCGGCTGACGACTATGTTCTGCTCTATTCCCGCATCGCAGGATATCTGCGGCCGGATCACATCGACGCCTTGCTGCTCAGCGCCGAAAAGCTGGATGAGCTGAACCAATACGATCTGGCGGTCGCGACCTATCGCATGGTGCCGCCGGACAGCACGGATTACCATGCGGCTGAACTGGGCCGCGCCGACGCCCTGCGCCGAGCTGACAAATCTGACGCTGCCGTCGAGGTTCTGCAAAATCTGGCGCTGCAACATCCGGCCCTGCCGGGCGTTCACAGCGCGTTAGGCGACCTGCAAAGACAGCAGGAGAACTATGCCGACGCGGTGGCCTCCTACGACAAGGCCCTTGATCTGTCCGCGGACACTTCGGGCCGCAACTGGTTTCTGTATTATGCGCGCGGGATATCCCATGAACGGCTCAAGCATTGGGACAAGGCCGAAGCGGATTTTCGCAAGGCTCTGGAACTGAACCCGGATCAGCCGCAGGTACTGAACTATCTCGGCTACTCGCTGGTCGAACGGCAGGAAAAGCTGGACGAGGCGCTGGACATGATCGAGCGCGCCGTGGCCGTCCGGCCCGACAGCGGCTACATCGTGGACAGCCTCGGCTGGGTCCTGTTCCGTCTGGGCCGTTATGAAGATGCCGTGGATCACATGGAACGGGCGGTCGAGCTGATGCCGGTCGATCCGGTTGTGAACGATCACCTGGGCGACGTGTACTGGGCGGTTGGCCGCGCGCGTGAGGCCGAGTTCCAGTGGAAGCGCGCGTTGTCCTTTATCGATCCGGAAGACACGGATGGAGAGGCCGACCCCGACCGCATCCGCCGCAAGCTGGAAATCGGTCTGGACGCGGTGCTGGAGGAAGAAGGCGCAGACCCCTTGAAAGTCGCCAATGAAGGTTGAGGCATTCGCGCCCGCCAAGATCAATCTGACCCTGCATGTGACCGGCCAGCGTGACGATGGCTATCACCTGCTGGATTCACTGGTGGTGTTTGCCGATGTAGGGGATCATCTGACCTTTACGCCCGGCGCTGATCTGTCGCTTACCGTTGCCGGAGAACATGCCGAAGGAGTTCCAGAGGACAGCCGCAATCTGGTCTGGAAAGCAGCGCAGGCTGTTGGCTGGACAGGGCAAATTCATCTGAACAAAGTTCTGCCCCACGGCGCGGGGATAGGCGGTGGGTCTTCGGATGCAGCGGCGGCCCTTCGCACGTTTGCCGGACAGGGAGCAAAGGTTCCACAACACCTCCCGCTGTCTCTGGGGGCTGATGTTCCTGTCTGTATGACGGCCGCAGCAGCGCGGATGCAGGGTATTGGCGACAGGGTTTCATCTGTCACACTGCCGAACCTGCCTGCCGTTCTGGTCAATCCGGGCATTCCGGTTCCAACCGGCCCGGTTTTCAAGGCCTTGGCGCGGCGTGATAACTCACCGATGCCCTCCGAAATTCCAGAGTTTGATACGCCTGAGGATTGCGCCATATGGCTGCGCGAGCAACGTAACGATCTGGAAGATCCTGCCATTGGATTGGCGCCCCAGATCGAGCGCGCGTTGGACGATCTGCGATCAACAAGGGATGCCCTGATGGCGCGCATGTCAGGGTCAGGTTCAACCTGTTTTGCGCTTTATCCGACAATGAAAGCGGCGCATTTCGCGGCTTATGAGATCGGCGCTGAGCATCCCGACTGGTGGTGCCGCGCGACGCAACTCAATTGAGCCGCGACACCACGTAATCGGCCAGATCGCGCAGCAGGTCGCGGATTTCGTGATCCGGTAACTGGTCCAGTGCTGCTTTGGCTTTGGCCGCCCAACCAAATGCATCTGCGCGCGTCGCATCGAACGTGCCATACTTGTTCATCAGCCCAAGAGCGTGATCCAGATCGCCGTCTTCCTGACGGCCCTTTTCGATCGTGCGCTGCCAGAATGCGCGCTCTTCGGTGGTGGCCTGTGCCACCGCCTTGATCACTGGCAGCGTCAACTTGCGCTCGCGGAAATCGTCGCCGACATTTTTGCCGGTCGCTTTGCTGTCGCCCTGATAGTCCAGCAGGTCATCGGCAATCTGAAACGCGATCCCCAACGCATCGCCAAAGTCAAACAGCGCCTTGACCTGTTCCTCTGATGCGCCCGCAATCACACCGCCCACTTCGGTCGCCGCCGAAAACAGTGCCGCCGTCTTGCCGCGAACCACTTTCAGATAAACCGACTCGTCGGTGCCCAGATCGGTCGCTGCCGTCATCTGCAACACCTCGCCCTCGGCAATCGTGGCCGAGGCATTGGCAAGGATATCCAGAACCCGCAGTGATCCGGTTTCCACCATCAGTTGGAAGCTGCGTGAAAACAGGTAATCGCCCACCAGAACGCTAGACTTGTTGTCCCACAACAGGTTCGCCGTGGGCCGTCCGCGCCGTTGTGCGCTCTCGTCGACAACGTCGTCATGCAGCAAGGTGGCGGTGTGGATGAATTCGACTGTCGCGGCCAGCCGCACATGATGCGCGCCGGAATAGCCGAACAGCCGTGCCGCAGCCAGCGTCAGCATCGGTCGCAGGCGTTTGCCGCCCGCTTCGACCAGATGCGCCGTTACCTCGGGGATTCGCGGTGCGTGCTCCGATGCCATCCGGGTGCGGATCAGTTCGTTTACGTCCGCCATGTCGGCGGTCAGAATCTCCGCCAGACGCTCATGCGGTTTTGAGATTGTGCCGACGCTCATCAAACTCCTGCTACAAGGCTCGACTTTCGCCCCACCTTGCCCTTACATCCATCCCCATGAAAGAACTTCTGCGCAGCACCGATCCGACCATCATGGCCTTTGCTTCCGCTCTTCTTCAGGGCGAGGATATAGACTGCTTTGAGATGGACGTAAATATGAGCGTCCTAGAAGGCGGCATAGGAATCTTTCCGCGCCGCCTGATGGTGCGCGTTGATGATTTCGACCGGGCCGCACGGGTGATGCGCGACAACGAAATTCCCTTGGGGAGATGAGTGGCTTTTCCGAAAACGACCTGACCCGAAACGACTTTCTGGGTGGTCGGATCAGGTTGTGGCAGCCCAGAAGCGGATATCGCGCGGGTGTTGATCCAGTGTATCTTGCGGCTTCTGTTCCGGCCTCTGCCGGACAATCGGTGCTTGAACTGGGATGTGGCGCTGGGGCTGCGATCCTTTGCCTGTCCGCCCGGGTGCCGGGACTGGCGCTGACCGGGATCGAACTGCAATCCGCCTACGCGGAACTGGCGCGCAAAAACGCATCGGAAAACAGCCAGGCGCTTGATGTTGTTCAGGCCGATCTTTCCGCCTTGCCGTCTGAACTGAAACAGCGGCAATTCGACCACGTCATCGCCAATCCGCCTTATTATCAGCAGGGCGCCCATAGCCAGTCACCAGACGAAGGGCGACGGATTGCCTTGGGGGAACAAACGCCTCTGTCCGTCTGGATTGACGTGGCAGCCCGGCGTCTTGCACCGCGCGGCTATCTTCACATGATACAGCGCGCCGACCGCTTGCCCGACATGCTAACGGCCTGTTCGGGGCGTCTGGGATCGGTTGAGATTCTGCCGCTGGCACCTCGCGAAGGTCGGTCTGCCGAATTGCTGATTTTGCGCGCCAGAAAGGCAGGGCGAGCCGCGTTCAGACTGCACGCTCCGGTCATTTTGCATAAAGGAGATCGGCATCCCGGCGACGAAGATCACTATCACTCTGAGATCGAGGCCATACAGCGTCACGCTGCTGCCATGCCGTGGCCCGGCTCAAACAGGCGGTGAACAGCCGAAAATGTCGGATTTATGACAGAATCTGTGCGCTCGCAGCGTGACAGGGTGGAAACGATGTGATCAACTTCATAGGTACCATTCACAAAAAAGGAGGATCGCCATGAGCGTGAGCGCACATCTGACCGAGCTGAAGAAAAAGCACGCAAATCTCAGCGTCGAAGTAGAAGAAGCCCAGCGCTCGCCAGGTATCGATGATCTCCACATTGCTCAATTGAAGAAGCAAAAGCTAAAACTGAAAGAAGAGATCGAACGCCTTTCCACTTAAGGTTTCAGGCTGGCCCGCGCGGCAATTGTCGCGCCGCCAGTGATGAGCAGGGCCGCGACCGCCAGCGTCCACGATGGCGCGGCGATCCCGGCCAGTACCAGCACAAGGGTTGACAGCAACGGTGCCGCATATGAGCTGGTGCCGAGCATCTGAATGTCGCCCTGCTTGACCCCGATATCCCAGACGTAAAACGCCAGCCCGACGGGCCCCAGGCCCAGGGCAATCGTCGATGCCCAGCCAAGTGTCGAGGCAGGCCAGACCGTTTCTTCCAACGCAAAATGCAATCCCCACGAGGCCATAGCCGTCAGCACGCAGAAAACCGCGACCGAACTGGTGGGTGTCTTGCCCAGCCGACGGGATAGTACCGAATAACCGGACCACGTCAGCGCACACATAAGGGCCAGCGCATATCCGGGAAGATGCGCTGCCTGAAACCCGGCGCTGCCGCCGCCAGTTATGATCAGGGCGGCCCCCGAAAATCCAAGACATGCGCCGAACAAATGTCCGATGCGCAGGGATTCTCCGGGCAGCAGGCCGGAAAACAGGACGATCAACAAGGGCCAGAGATAGGCGATCAACCCCGCCTCGGCCGCAGGTGCCATTCTCAGCGCCGAAAAATACAGCGCGTGATATCCGAACAGACCAATCGCGCCGATCAGATAGATTTTCCAGCTGACCTCTCGCAGCTGCGCCAGACCGGCTGTTTGCGAAGTCCAGATCAAGCCCAGTATGCCACCAATGGTAAAGCAGATCGCATTCAGCAGCAGGGGCGGCGTCGGGGCCGAACCGACGGTAAAAAGCGCCAGCAAGGACCACAAAAGTACCGCGATGAACCCGATGGCGGTGGCGCGTGATCTGGTCATCGGCGGTAGACATCCTCAATCGGTATGATTTCAAACTCGTCCGAGATATGGGCGGTTTTTTCAATCTCTGTCACGAACCATTCTTTGAAAGCGGCAATCTGTGGCCGCTTTTCCGCCCCCTGCAGGCACAGAAACCGAAACCGCGCCTGCGATTCGATGGCTGTCCTGAAAGGCGCAACCAGACGACCTTCGATCATGTCCTTGATGATCATCGCACGGCGGCCCAATGCAACCCCGACACCGGCGACGGCCGCATCGATGGCATGATCCGCGTTTGAAAAATGCGCGCCATGCGTGGGCTCAAAATCCTGACCGACGGCACGAAACCAGGCAGGCCAGTCACACGGCGGATTCAGAAAACTGATTGAATCGTCATGAATCAGGGGCGCATCCCGCAGACTCTCGGGGCTCGGAAAGCGTTCGGCCAGCTCTGGTGTCATGACAGGCGTCAGCCACTCTTTGCGTACCGGAACGGAATACAGCCCGTCATCCTGCCCATAACCAAATCGGATTGCGACATCCACGTCGTCCCGCTCCAGGTCCATCATGCGAAGGGTTGCCGAAAACCTCAGATCGATTTCGGGATGCGACCGCGCGAATTCGTACAGGCGCGGGGCCAGCCACTTTGCCGTCAACGCCGGGCCAGCCGTCACGGTAAGGGTCGTGTTGTCCTGCAACCTGCGCGTTGCTGCCCAAGCGGCCTGCAGGGCCGAAAACCCGTCAGCGGCACCGGGTGCTAGTGTCTTACCTGCCTCTGTCAGTTCTACCGCACGGTTGAGGCGGCGAAACAGGGGCTGGCCCAGATGCTCCTCAAGCGATTTGATCTGAAAGGACAACGCGGCGGGGGTGACGTTCAGCTCGTCGGCGGCCTTTGCAAATGACATATGACGCGCAGCGGCATCAAAGGCGCGAAGGGCGGTCAATGGGGGCAGGCGGTCACTCATTTCAGATAAGAATTGTTTAACTGATCCGGGGAAAACTCTCGTTTGTCATGATTGAAATCAAGCGTCATCCTTGAAGCAAGTCAAGTCCACCTGAATTGAAAGGAAGATTGCCATGATCGAGATGACGACAAATCC
Source organism: Ruegeria sp. BJ6 (assembly GCF_056537885.1). Lineage (NCBI taxonomy): Bacteria > Pseudomonadati > Pseudomonadota > Alphaproteobacteria > Rhodobacterales > Roseobacteraceae > Ruegeria > Ruegeria sp. BJ6. The sequence continues at coordinate 113,240 of NZ_JBQFSG010000004.1, forward strand.
CGCAGCACGCTGTGCCTTTCAACGTGCACATGAAGAACGCGGCAAGGTGATCAAAAAGGTATTGAACTGGTTGTTTGGTTCCCGCTGAACGCAGCGCGCGCGTTCTTACGGGATAAAAGAAGGGCCGGCCCAAAGGGGTCGGCCCGTTCTGTTTTTCCGGTCGTCTGGATCAGACGAAGAATTGTGCACCGTTTGCGGAAATGGTCGATCCGTTGATGAACTGCGAATCATCGGACGCTAGAAAGGCGACGCAACGCGCGATTTCTTCCGGTTCACCCAGACGGCCCGCAGGAATCTGTCCAATAATCGCATCACGCACCTTTTCCGGCACGGCCATGACCATCTCGGTCGCGATATAGCCGGGGCAGATGGCGTTTGCAGTGATGCCCGCGCGGGCGCCTTCCTGCGCCAGCGACTTGACGATGCCAAGATCGCCCGCCTTGGTCGCGGCATAGTTCACCTGCGCGAACTGACCCTTCTGACCGTTGATCGAGCTAATAACGATCACGCGACCGAACTTGCGTTCACGCATGCCGGGCCAGACGGGGTGCACGGTGTTGAACACGCCGGTCAGGTTGGTGTCGATCACCTGATGCCACTGTTCCGGTGTCATCTTGTGGAACGGAGCGTCCTTGGTGATACCGGCATTTGCCACGACGATGTCGATCGGACCGACCTCTGCCTCGACTTTTTCGATGCCCGCTTTGGATTCGTCATAGTCGGCAACGTTCCACTTATAGGTGGCGATGCCGGTCTCTTCTGTGAACTTCGCCGCGGCTTCGTCATTCCCCGCATAGGTGGCTGCAACGTTGTATCCTTCGGCTTTGAGCGCCTTGGAAATTGCTGCGCCGATGCCGCGGGAGCCGCCGGTTACGAGTGCTGTACGTGCCATTCAGGATTCCTCCAATTATAATCGCCTTGGTAATGCTGTTACTCTGGAGCGCTAAGATGCGCAATATTGTTTCGCGGCAAAAATGCAAACTCTCGTTGTCAATTTTGTCGCATCACTGCCATAAGTTTGAATTGTAACAAAAAAGGGCGCCGTTCTGGCGCCCTTTTGATTTTGGGATCAGCGCAATCAGTCGCGCTCCACGCAAAGGGCAACACCCATGCCGCCACCGATGCAGAGGGTCGCGAGACCTTTCTTGGCGTCGCGGCGCTTCATTTCGAAAAGCAGCGTGTTCAGGACCCGGCAACCTGACGCACCGATCGGGTGGCCGATGGCGATGGCGCCGCCGTTCACGTTCACGATCGACGGATCCCATCCCATGTCCTTGTTCACGGCGCAGGCCTGTGCGGCAAAGGCTTCGTTGGCCTCGACCAGATCCAGATCGTCAACCGACCAGCCTGCTTTTTCCAGTGCCTTGCGCGAGGCATAGATCGGTCCAACGCCCATGATCGACGGGTCCAGACCGGCGGTTGCATAAGAAGCGATCCGAGCCAGAGGCTCAATCCCGCGCTTTTCTGCATTTTCAGCCGACATCAGCAGGGTTGCGGCAGCGCCGTCGTTCAGACCGGATGCGTTGGCCGCAGTGACCGAACCGTCCTTGGTGAAGGCCGGGCGCAGCTTTGCCATGGCTTCCATGGTGGCGCCGTGACGGATGTATTCGTCCTTGTCCATCACGATGTCGCCCTTGCGGGTCTTGATGGTGAAAGGCGTGATTTCGTCGGCGAACTTGCCGGCCTTTTGCGCGGCTTCGGCCTTGTTCTGGCTGGCGACTGCAAACTCGTCCTGCATGTCGCGGCTGATCTGCCATTTCTCGGCAACGTTCTCGGCGGTCTGACCCATGTGATAGCCGTTGAAGGCGTCCCACAGACCGTCGCGGATCATCGTGTCGATGTATTTCATGTCACCCATCTTGTGACCGGCGCGCAGGGCGGCGGCGTGGGGCGATAGGGTCATGTTCTCTTGCCCGCCAGCGGCCACGATATCGGCGTCGCCCAGCTGGATGTGCTGGGCACCCAGTGCCACAGCTCGCAGGCCCGAGCCGCACACCTGGTTGATACCCCATGCGGCGCTTTCCTGCGGCAGGCCGGCATTGATATGCGCCTGACGCGCGGGGTTCTGTCCCTGAGCGGCGGTCAAGACCTGGCCCATGATGGTTTCGCTCACTTCGCCCTTATCGATTCCGGCGCGCTCGACGACCGCTTCCAGAACGGCGGTACCCAGATCATGTGCAGGGGTGTTCGCAAACGAGCCGCCAAAGCTGCCGACACCGGTGCGTGCGGCGGATGCGATTACTACGTTGGTCATATGGTCAATCCTTTACCGTCATGGTCCTTTGGGAAATCTGACGGCGCAGGTTTCGGGAAAACGATCCCCGGGTCACAAGCGCCTCACTATCCCCCGCTCCGACTGTACCTGCCATAACGTAATGCTGCAGTCGCAGCAACGGACAGCTTGTCTCATCAATGTGATCAGCAGGTTCTTGCGGACGCACGGCAGAGGCTAAGCGCTTGCGCGGCCGTCACTATTTTTCTTCCAGGGCGGTGTGACCGATGGTGCGCCAAACAGAAAGCCCTGCAGGCAGTCAACGCCGCTTGCCAGCAGAAAATCCGCATCCGAGGCGCTTTCAACCGATTCGGCGGTGACCAGGATGTCAAATTCGCGCGCGACCGAGACCAGCGCCCGTACCAGCGCCTGATTATCCGCATTCCCGCTGACGCCGCGCACGAACTGGCCGTCGATCTTGGCGGCATCGAACAGGAAGTCGCGAAAGTGGCGAAAGCTAAAGCTGCTGGTGCCATAATCGTCCAGTGCAAAGGCAATTCCCCGTGCCTGAAGACGGTCCATGAAATCGATCACCAGCTCGGGCACAAGCATGGCTGACCTTTCCGAGATTTCCAGAATCAGTCGCTCTCCCAACTGGGCATTTCGGTTCAGAAACCTATTCAGAATCCGCGACCAGCGTGCATAGCCGATGGATCGTGCCGACATGTTGATAGACAGCCGGATTTGCGGATTTCTGGACAGCGCACGCAATCCCAGCTCAAGCGCGACGCAGTCGAGCTCTCGTCCGATTGGAGTGTCCTCGACCTGCGGCATGAATTCACGGGCGGGAATGACCCGGCCGGTTTCGTCCAGTACCCGGATAAACCCTTCGTAAAACGCAAGCGCATGTGGTGGATTGGCCTGAACGACCGGCTGAAAGGCAAGCCTGCACTGTTTGTGCTTCACAGCCTCAGTCGCCATGCCCACAACGGAACGGTCCCGCGCGCTGACCGCCGCGTTCAGGGGGGTGTCCGCGCCTTCGGGCACATCCGCCGGATTGCTTCGCTTACTCACGGTGATTCCTTGTGCGTTGCCGGAATAGGTCCGGCAGCAGTTTCACGGAAAATCCGTAAATCCGCAGTTAATTCGCAAAGGATTTATGTATTGCCCAGGTCAGACGGACTCAGCGGGACATCTGCCATGCGCGGCTTAGTGTTACAGCGGCACCAATAACTGCCCCAAGCGTTCCCACTGCCATCATGGCAAACCCGGTGGCAATTCCCACAGGCGGGACACCTTCGTTCAGGGCGGCCGCCATCGCAACAACAAGACCCATCAGGCCTATTGCGGTGTATATCGCGGTTGTACGGCTCATTGCTGCCTCCGGGGGTTCACATTCGAAACACCCGTGTCATATGGAGTTGCCGCGCCGTTTTTCAAGCGGTTGCCAAAACAACCGGCGGTATTCCGTCAGGCCCGTTCCGCTGCCGGGGTCGGGGGCGGTGTCCCGACCTGTTCGAAACCGGGGGTTCCGCGATCTTCGGGATGGCGCGCCAGATGACGGGCCTTGATCTGCTCTGAGGTGTCGCGGCTGCCGTCGTGACTGTATCCCGGCGGTGCAAAGGCATAGGCCAGCCGCTGTCGCAGGCTCAGGCCGGTCTGGATCACATCGCGAAAGATGCCGACCCATTCGTGAAACGCCACGCGCAGCGGGTTGAAGGTGCCGATATTGTGCACTAGACCATAGTCAACCCGTTCGCCTTCCTGTTCCGGCACAAAGGTACCGAACATCTTGTCCCAGATGATGAAAACACCCGCATAGTTGCAATCCAGATAGCGCGCGTTGCGGCCGTGATGCACGCGGTGATGGCTGGGCGTGTTCATCACGGCCTCGAACCAGCGGGGCATTTTGCCGATAGCTTCGGTATGTATCCAGAACTGATAGATCAGGTTCAGCCCGCCCACGAACAGTACCATCGCGGGGTGGAACCCCAGCAGGATCAGCGGTGCGCGCACCACCATCATGAAGGTGAACGTATAGGTCCATGTTTGCCGCAAGGCGGTGGTCAGGTTGTAATGCTGTGAACTGTGGTGGTTCACGTGGCTGGCCCAGACCCAGCGGATGCGATGCCCGAACCGGTGCACCCAGTAATAGCGCAGATCATCCAGAACAAAGCACAGGATAATGACGGGGATAGAAGTGCCGAGGTTCAGCGGCGTCAGCTCCCACAACCACATGAAAAACGCCCAGGCGATGAAGCCGAGCAACAGACCCGAGGCGATGTTGCCCGCCCCCATGATCAGAGAGGTCACGGCGTCGCGCGTCTCATACCGGCCGCCCCGCCGTTTGACGGAGATCCAAAGAAATTCGGCCAGAATGGCGGCAATGAAAAACGGTACGGCCCACTGTACCGCATCCGGGAAAGTCACCTGATCGGTCATGCAGGCTCCATCAGATGCCGCCAATGGCGGCGTTCGGTTTCGTCAAGGCGGACAACAACACTGGGTGCACCGAAATCGTGAAAGTGAACGGCCAGACCCTGCGGATGTTCCAGCCAGTCGAAATCCATCAGATGGCGCCCGACGGTATCCGCGCCAAAGGACCACAGCAAACCTGCCCCGGTTTCGGTACGGATCAGGGCCGAATGGCAGTCATGCGCGACGGTGACATCAATCACCATGTCTTCCGGGAAATGGCGGCGCCACTCGGCTCGCGCGTTGTCGGGCGTCAGCACGCGCCGCTGCGATCTGCCGGTCAGATGCAGTAACAGCGCGATCCCGGCAAGGCCTCCGATCACCAGAACCAACAGGATTTCAAGTGGCATTCAGTCCTCCTGCCGATACCGTGCAAAGGACGCCGGAGACTGTCAAAGGTGGCGTGGCGTCAGCCAGTCTGCATCTGCTCAAGCACTTCATGCCGGACGACGCGTTCAACAAAGGGAACCAGCCCGTCAGGGCCGGATTGCCGGTCCTTCAGGTGAATGCAGATATCGGGCCTTCGGGACGCGATGATGCCGACAAGCTCACCTCGCACCCTGTCATCCAGCCCGGCGCCGATAATGGCACAGGCGATACGCCGTTCTGTTTCCAACTGGCGCTTCACCTCTTCCTGATCGTGGGCGCCTAGCCACTCAATGGGCAGATGCTCCAGTTTTTGCGCGACGTCGCCGATTACATTCGGCAGTCGTCCGATCAACAGAACCACGGGTTTCATAGCCGCCTCCTTTCCCACGGCTGCAAGTCAGAACCGGCCCGTTATGGGCCGTGTTCAGTGTAGCACAAAAACGAAGCGGATGGCGTGGCGCTAGTTGGATATCGTAAAGGTACCGGACTCACCCTTGCCCTTGTCGCGGGTGAAAGTGACCTGATTGCCGTCTATGGAAACTTTCTGACAATCCTCGGGGAGTTGTTTGTCACCGACAATAACGTTTCGGCACCAGTACCGTCTGTTCCAGGCCCAGGCCCCGACGACTTTGGCTTTGTTTCTGCCAACACCCGATATTTTTCCATCCGGTGAGATGACGAACCAAGTCTCTCCGCTGACCAGCTTTTTACCGGCCACAGCCTCCAGGAATTGCTGCTTTTTGCGGATTTCCTTGGCCTCAGCGGTTTCTGCGAGGAAAAACGAAACGCTGGCCACTGCGGCCAATAGGGCAACAATCTTCATAACAATCCTCCCAATCACAAAGATCGGGAGAATAGCACATTTCGGATAATTTTTCGCCCTGGCCTCAGCTCTCGCCGCCAACAAGCGTTGAAATGATCGACTTGGCGCTGTCCGAATTCCACTCGGCATCGCCGATCAGGCGGGCAATCTCGTTGCCCTCGGGGTCGATGATCACGGTGATCGGCAGGCCGACCACACCCATTTTTCGCGCAACAGCCTGTTTCGGGTCCTGATGGCGGGGCAGGTTGGTGATGCCGTTTTCGTCAAAGAACTTCTTGATACCCGCGGGCGAGTTGCGCCCGGTGGCCAGCGTCAGCACCTCGAACTTGTCGCCCCCGAACTCGTCCTGCAATTCGGCGATCTGAGGCATTTCCTTGCGGCAGGGGGCGCACCACGTGGCCCAGAAATTCAGCAAGACGTATTTGCCGCGATAATCCGCCAGCGACCCGGTGCCGGTGTCATCCTCAAGCTGAAATTCGACCACTTCGACGGGCTTTGGCTCTGAATGCAGGATCAACCGCTTCAGAGTGCCGTCACGCAGAGGCGCCAATGTTTCGGCATCTGTCGCCAGCGCGGTGTTTGCACCCAGCGCAAGGGCCATATAAAGGGGGATCAGACGAATTAGGCGCATATCAACTCCGGGTTCTCCAACATGACCGATCAATCCTCGAACCAGATGTGGGGCGGCCGCTTTGCCGCCGGTCCAGACGCGATCATGGAGGCGATTAATGCCTCGATCGGGTTCGATCAGCGGATGGCAGCCCAGGACATCGCAGGCTCGCGCGCCCATGCCGCCATGCTCGCGGCCACAGGCGTTATTACTGATAGTGACGCCGAAGCAATTCGGGAAGGGCTGCTCACCGTATTGTCAGAAATCCAGAGCGGAGAATTTCAGTTCTCGACCGCGCTGGAAGACATCCACATGAACGTCGAGGCGCGACTGAAGGAAGTGATCGGAGAGCCCGCAGGCCGTTTGCACACAGGCCGCAGCCGCAATGATCAGGTTGCGACGGATTTCAAACTCTGGGTCCGCGATCAGCTGGACGCGGCCGAGACCGGCCTGCTGGCCCTGATCCGCGCGCTTTTGGCGCAGGCCGAGGCCGGGGCTGATTGGGTCATGCCCGGGTTCACCCACCTGCAAACCGCGCAGCCCGTGACATGGGGCCACCACATGATGGCCTATGTCGAGATGTTTGGTCGTGACCTCAGCCGTGTCCGCGATGCCCGCGCCCGGATGAACGAATCCCCCCTTGGCGCAGCCGCGCTGGCCGGCACCTCATTCCCCATCGACCGCCACATGACGGCCGAGGCCTTGGGTTTTGACCGCCCCGCCGCCAACTCGCTGGATGCGGTCAGCGACCGCGACTTCGCGTTGGAATTCCTGTCGACCGCTTCGATCTGTGCCATGCACCTGTCACGCTTCGCCGAGGAACTGGTGATCTGGTCTTCGGCCCAGTTCCGTTTTGTATCACTGTCGGATCGCTTCTCGACCGGCTCGTCAATCATGCCGCAAAAGAAAAACCCCGATGCTGCAGAACTGATCCGGGCCAAGGTCGGGCGGATTTACGGGGCCAATACCGGTCTGATGATGGTTATGAAGGGTCTGCCCCTGACCTATTCCAAGGACATGCAGGAAGACAAGGAACAGGTCTTTGATGCTGCAGACAACTGGATGCTGGCGCTGGCTGCGATGGAAGGCATGGTCAAGGACATGACCGCCAACCGCGAAAGCCTTGCCGCTGCTGCCGGTTCGGGCTTCTCGACCGCGACCGATCTGGCTGACTGGCTTGTGCGCGTTTTGGGCCTGCCGTTCCGAGATGCGCATCACGTCACCGGATCGCTGGTGGCAATGGCCGAGGCCAAGGGCTGCGACCTGCCTGACCTGACGCTTGAGGATATGCAATCGGTTCATGCGGACATCACGGATAATGTCTATTCTGTCCTTACTGTCGAAAATTCTGTAAACTCACGCCAGTCCTATGGTGGCACGGCCCCGACTCAGGTCCGTGCCCAGATCGACAGATGGAGGGCAATGCTGCCATGACCCTTTTGCGTGTGATCGTACTGACAGCCGCCGGGTTCGCTCTGGCGGGTTGCGGAGCCGATGGTGAGCCCATTCAACCGACGCTGAATGCAAATGTCGGTGTCTCGGGAAGCGGGACTTATGTCGGTGGCGGGGTCGGCTTTTTTAAAGGCCCCGTGGGACTGTATCTGGGTTTCTGATCACCTGATCGAAAGTCGCGGCAACTTTGCCTTCACCGGGTGAAGGCAAATTGCGTGTCTTGGAAGCAATCTTGCCAAATTTCTGTCATTTTGTCCGCGTATCCCGATTAGGACGATTGCGCAGAATTAGGAATAATGATGTCCACTGACGGCCAGAATGCAGCAACTCTTTTACAGGTTCCCCCAGATCCGGTTCCCCCTGCCTCATCTTTGATCGTGTCGGTCGCGCGCGACTCGGGCATCAGCCCGTTTCGCCAGTTCGCTGAGATGAGCAAGCTGCATTTTGGTCCGGGCAAGTTAAACTCGGATGAATACTATTCTTTCCGGCTGTACGATCCGTCTAAATCGATTGACGAAAAGAAAGAGTATGTCGGCACAAATGCCAGCCGTGCCCTGAATCTGCGGATGTCGGAAAAAACGCGGGCCGGGATGGAGCATATCGTCGATCACAAGCTGATATACGGAACGTTCATCAACGCGATGGGATTGCGATCGACGCATACGCAGGCCTATGCGTCATCGATCCGGTCACTGGGCAACCTTCCGGTCCTGTCGTCTCCGGAAACCCTTGAGGCCTATCTCAGGGAACAGGCAAAATTCCCGCTCTTCGGAAAGCCGCAATTTTCTTCGATGAGTGTTGGATCGATCCTGATCACCGGTCTGGAAGGCGATACGCTGATCCTTGGAAACGGCAAGGCAATCCCGATTTCGGCCTTCTGCGCCGAGGTGTTTCTGAAGTTCTCGGACGGATACCTGTTGCAGGATGCCCTTCTGCCTCATCCGGATCTGGCTTCGGTTGTGGGCAATGTCACCGGAACGGTCCGGATGGTAACCATCAGACGCTCGACCCAGCCCGAGTTGCTGTACTCGCTGTGGAAAGTACCGTCACCAGCCGCGATGTCCGACAATTTCTGGCAAAGCGGCAGCATGATCGCGCGTGTGGACAGGGACACTGGCCAGGTCGGCACCTGCTGGGCCGGAAAATCGACCGAGGCGCACGAGATCGAAGAGCACCCGGTATCGCAGGTGAAATTTGCCGATATCACGATGCCCGATTGGGAAGACGCCAAAAAGACCGTGCTGGACGCGCATGCCATGTTCCCAGAATTTGGGGTGCTGGGGTGGGATGTTGCGCTGACCGACAATGGCCCGACCATTGTGGAAGGCAATACAAGCCCGCTGCACACGCTGTACCAGCTTGCCTATCAGCGTGGCGTGATGAACCCGGAATTCAAACCTGTATTCGATCAGGTGGAGGCCTATTCCGAGCAATTGCAACGCCCGGTCGAAAAAAAGCGCAAACGGAACGGATCAAGGCGGTGAATCCCGGTCGGGGCTATTGATCCGCATCGTTCTTTCGGATTAAGCGCGCAGGTATGGATCACTTTCTCTACCGCGACGGCGCGCTTTTCGCCGAAGACGTACCGATCACCGAAATAGCCGCCGCGGTGGGAACGCCGTTCTACGTCTATTCGACGGCAACCCTGTTGCGGCACTTCCAGTTGTTCGACGACGCGCTGGATGGCACCGACCACCTTGTCTGCTACGCGATGAAGGCCGCCAGCAATCAGGCGATCCTGAAAACGCTGGCGCAGGCCGGAGCGGGAATGGATGTGGTTTCGGGCGGCGAATACCTGCGGGCCAAAGCAGCGGGTGTTCCGGGGGACAGGATCGTCTTTTCTGGCGTGGGCAAGACCGCCGACGAAATCCGCACGGCCCTGACGGGGGGCATCCGCCAGTTCAACGTCGAATCCGAACCCGAGATGGAGGTGATCAACGCCACCGCGCTGGAACTGGGCGTTGTTGCACCGATCACCGTTCGCGTGAACCCGGATGTGGATGCCAAAACCCACGCCAAGATCGCGACCGGCAAGTCCGAGAACAAGTTCGGCATCCCGATCGCCCGCGCGTCCGAGGTTTATGCACGCGCGGCAAGCCTGCCGGGGCTGGAGGTGGTCGGAATCGATGTCCACATCGGTTCGCAGTTGACCGAGCTTGAGCCGTTTGAGCTGGCCTACCAGAAAGTTGCTGAACTGACCGAACGGCTGCGCGCCGAGGGCCACAATATTCGCCGTCTGGATCTTGGTGGCGGTTTGGGGATTCCGTACACCCGTTCGAACGACGCGCCGCCTCTGCCCGTTGAATATGGTGCGCTGATCAAGAAAACCCTTGGCCATCTGGGCTGCGAGATCGAGATCGAACCGGGACGCCTGATTGCAGGCAATGCGGGCCTGATGATCAGCAAGGTGATTTACGTGAAATCAGGCGAGGGAAGCGATTTCCTGATCCTCGATGGCGCCATGAACGACCTGATCCGCCCCGCCATGTACGAGGCGCATCACGATATTATCGCCGTGCGGGAACCCGCGCCGGGGCTGGAGCCGCAGCCCTATGACATCGTCGGCCCGGTCTGCGAGACCGGCGATACTTTTGCCAAGCAACGCAACATGCCGCCGCTGGCTGCCGGTGATCTGATCGCATTCCGCAGCGCTGGCGCCTATGGCGCGGTGATGGCCAGCGAATATAACACCCGCCCCCTGATCCCCGAAGTTCTGGTCAATGGGGATCAATTCGCGGTTATTCGCCCAAGGCCAAGCTTTGACGAAATCATAAACCGCGATACCATACCTTCGTGGCTTTGACGCGATAACCGCGCGGGCCGGACAGGAGGCCCGCTTTGAGCGCCAGACAAAAGTTGCCGATTCCCCGGATGTCGCTGCTGCTGACGCATGCGGGGATGCTGGCCGAGCGGGTTCTGCGCGCGTTCTGGCCGTTTTTCTCGATCTTCATGGCGATTCTGGCCGCTCTGATGCTGGGCCTGCACGATCTGGTGATGGCCGAGGTCGTCTGGGCCGTCTTTGCGGCGGCGCTGGTGGCCCTGCTGGTTTCGGCGGGTGTCGGAATCAGGCGCTTTCACTTCCCGACAAGGGCCGAGGCGCTGGTCCGGCTGGACGAATCGCTGCCCGGCCGCCCAATTCAAGCGTTGATCGACGATCAGGCGATCGGGTCGATGGATGCGGATTCGGTCGCCATGTGGCGCGCGCATCAGGCACGTATGGCTGCAAAAGCAACCACAGCCGAACCGGTCAAACCCGATCTGCGGCTCGCCGCGCGTGATCCTTACGCTTTGCGGTATGCGGCGCTGCTGGCACTGGTTGTCGCCTTTCTGTTTGGGTCATTCTGGCGTATCGGCACCGTCGCGGAAATCGCGCCGGGCACGGCGGTCGCAGCGCAAGGCCCGACATGGGAGGGTTGGGTTGAACCGCCGCTTCATACCGGACGGCCAGCGCTGTATCTGGCCGATCAGGAGGACGGTGCCCTGAGCGTTCCCGAAGGCAGCCGGATTACATTGCGTTTCTATGGTGAAGTCGGTGGTCATTCCCTGACTGAAACAACCTCGGTCACCGGAACCGAAGCAGCCACTGCGCCCGAGCAGGATTTTGTGGCAACGCGCCCCGGTGTGATGCGAATTGAAGGCCCGATGGGTCGTGAATGGGTGATCGGTATCGTGGCCGATGAAGCACCGCAGGTTGCAGTGACGGGCGCGGCCGCAACAGGTGCCGGTGGCCAGATGACGCTGCCCTTCATCGCCAGCGACGATTACGGGGTGGTTTCTGGCTCCGCCCGTATCGATCTTGATCTTTCGTCGGTGAATCGCCGCTATGGTCTGGCGACCGAGCCGGACATCCGGCAGGCCGTCACGATCGATCTGCCAATGCCCATCGCCGGGGACCGGGCCGAATTCAGCGAAGATCTGATCGAAGATTTTTCCCAGCACCCCTGGGCACATCTGCCAGTGAAGATCATTCTGTCGGTCGAGGACGCAGCCGGTCAGAAGTCGCAATCCGAGGTCCTTGCCACAAACCTGCCCGCGCGCCGGTTCTTTGATCCGCTGGCTGCGGCCGTTATCGAACAACGCCGCGATCTGCTTTGGGCGCGAGCCAACGCGCCGCGCATCGCCCAGATTTTGCGCGCTGTCTCGCACCGGCCCGAGGACCTGTTCCGCTCGGACACGGCCTATCTGCGCCTGCGCGTGACACTGCGCAGGCTCGAAACTTATACCGAATATGGGCTGACGTCCGAACAGCAGGCCGAAATAGCCCAGGCGCTGTGGGATCTGGCCATCCTGCTTGAAGACGGAACTCTGGCCGATGCGCTGGAACGGATGCGTCAGGCGCAGGAGCGTTTGTCCGAAGCGATGCAGAACGGCGCCAGCGATCAGGAAATCGCCAGGCTGATGCAGGAACTGCGCGATGCAACCGATGATTACCTGCGACAGCTTCAACGTCAGGCACAGGAAAACGGCGACGATCAGGGCCAGCCGGGCCAGAACGGTGAAAGCATGCAGATGTCGCAGAACGATCTGCAACGCATGATGGACCGGATTCAGGAGCTGATGGAACAAGGCCGTATGGCCGAGGCACAGCAGGCGCTGGAGGAATTCCAGCAGATGATGGAAAACATGCGCGTCACACAAGGTCAGGGCGGGCAATCCGAAGGTCAGCAGGCAATGGAAGGTCTGGCCGAAACCCTGCGCGAACAACAAGGCCTCAGCGATCAGGCGTTCCGTGACCTGCAGGAACAGTTCAATCCCGGCGCGCAGGCCGGTGAAAGCCGGGGCAACGAGGGCACCTCGGGTGGTCAGGGCCGGGGTCGAAGCCACGAAGGCCAGGGTGGCCAGGGCCAGGGCCAGGATGAGGCGGGACAGGGCCAGCAGGGACAAGGTAGTCTGGCTGATCGCCAGCAGGCCCTGCGCGAGGAACTCCGCCGTCAGGAGCAGGGCTTGCCACGTACCGGCACGTCCGAAGGTGAGGCCGCCCGAGAGGCGCTGGAACGTGCCGGGCGCGCGATGGAAAACGCCGAGGGCGCGCTGCGTGAAAACGACCTTGCGGAAGCCATTGACCGCCAGTCAGAAGCCATGGAGGCCCTGCGCGAAGGAATGCGGTCTCTGGGTGAAGATATGGCGCAGCAATCCCAGCCGGGTCAGGGCACGCAGGACGGTGACATTCAGGCCACCAATCGCGACCCATTGGGAAGAAATCCGGGCAGCGTGGGCGCCTTTGATACAGACGAAAACCTATTGGGACGCGAGGATGTCTATCGACGCGCTCGCGAGTTGCTGGAGGAAATCCGCCGCCGCTCGGGTGAATCGGATCGGCCCCGGATCGAACTGGAATACCTCAAACGCCTGCTGGAACGTTTCTGACCCGACCCTAGGGTCCGGTCATTCCTGAGGTGCGGAGCCCGCAGCCTGAGATTCCAGCCAGATGCGCGCCTGATCCACCAGTGACACATAAGGTTTCAGTATCGGTTCGGCCTGAGGAACCGCATCGCTGATCTGGCGCGCGTTCCCGTAGACCAGATACAGAACGATACCGATGGTCAGGATCAGCCCGAATCCACGTATGAAGCCGCTGGATTTGCGCGGGGGTTCGGTGGCTTCCGGCGTGTCGTCGGCAGTATCGCTGCGCAGCGTCGTGCTGATCGCCTCGACATCCGGCAGGACGTCCCGGCGCGATCCCTCAGACGCGGTTTCCGTTGCTGCAGGCCTTTTCGGCGCGACTTTGGCTTCGGGCTCGGTGTGCGTCTCCAGCCCCAAATCCGGCTGGCTTTCTAGATTTTCGGTTTCCTGCGCCCGCAATCCGGCCTCGCGCTCAGCTTCTTCGCGCAGGATGCTGGCAACCGATGGGTCCAGATTGCTGTCACTGTCAGTTTTTGGCGGCTTCGGCGCGTCGGCCTCGGGTGTCTCGGCCTCGGCTGTATCCTCGACCTTGACCTCGGTTGCGGCGACCTGCTCGGGCTCTTTGGCTTGGGATGGTGCCGGCTCAACATCCGTCGGTTTTGACGGTGTCTTTTCCTGAAACCACGTTTCCTCGCAATTGGAACACTGCACGTCCCGTCCGCCCTCGGGGATAACCTCGTCCGGTACCTCGTATTGTGCGCTGCATTTCGGACATGTAAGACGCATACTGCCTCCGGGCCTGCCTTATGATCTGATAGTAGTTTTTTCAGGAATGATATTCCGTTAATACCTGCGAGCAAAGGGCGTTTTCGGTTTCGTGAGGCAAGTGTCGCCAATTCGACCCGCTACCGGCATTGAAACTGTCCGGGGGCTGGGGCAAGAAGAACGCCAAACCAAAGGGGGCAGGTGTGATCGAGCTGGAAAACGTCAGCTACAGCTACGGCGGAGGGGAGTTGCTGAGCAACGTTTCGATGCAGTTAAAGCCCGGCTCGTTTCATTTTCTGACCGGCCCGTCCGGGGCCGGAAAGACCACGCTTCTCAAGCTCTGTTATGGTGCATTGTTGCCCACCGCGGGGCGGCTGAGCGTCTTTGACGAAAACGTCGCCGGACTGGACCGGGACCAGATGGCCGTGCTGCGCCGCCGGATCGGGGTGGTGCATCAGGACTGCCGCTTTCTCGATCACATGACGGTGGCCGAAAACGTCTCGCTGCCGCTGATGGTGTCGGGGCGCGGAGTGGCCGACGAACAGGACAACCTGAACGAATTGCTGCAATGGGTGGGGCTGGGTGCCCGGCTGGACGCGCATCCGCCTGAACTGTCCGGTGGTGAACGACAGCGCGCGGCGCTGGCCCGTGCGGTCATCCTTTCGCCGGATGTGGTGCTGGCTGACGAGCCGACCGGCAATGTGGACTGGGACATGTCGCAGCGGCTGTTGCGCCTGCTGGTCGAGCTGAACCGGATGGGCAAGACCGTATTGATCGCAACCCACGACCTGAGCCTGATCCGCGCTGCAAAAAGCCAGATTCAGGCGCGCGTTCTGCGTATCTCGCAGCGGCGCCTGCAACTGGCGGGGGCAGACCTGTGAGCAAGGGCGACATCCGCAATCTGCTGCATGCAGATAAACGCGCCGACCGGGTGGTGCCGCCAACCGGGATCACGGCGCAGTTAACTCTTTTTGTGTCGGGGGCTATGGCCTTTCTGGCCGTTTTTGCGCTGGCACTTTCGATTGCGTCTGGCCGTCTGGCCGACCGCTGGGCCTCAGAGCTTGCGGGCGCCGCGACATTGCGTATCAATGCGCCCGCCGATCAGCGCGCAGCACAGACCGAGACGGCGCTGAAGGTTCTGCAGCAAACCCCCGGCGTTGCCTCGGCCCGGGCGCTGACAACCGAAGAACAGGCCGCGTTGTTGGCCCCGTGGTTCGGCCCCGACCTGCCGCTTGACACCCTGCCGGTTCCCCAGTTGATCGAGATTACCGAAGGTGAGCCGGGCATCGACACCATGGGTCTGCGCCTGCGGCTTGGGGCCGAGGTTCCGGGCGCCGTGCTGGACGATCATACGCGCTGGCGCGAACCTCTGGTGGATGCCGCCATCTCGCTCAGGCGTGTGGGCCTGATCTCGATCCTGCTGATTGGCGGGGCCACTGCGGCAATGATCACGCTGGCGGCCAATGCCTCGCTGGCTGCGAACGCGCAGGTGATCGAGGTGTTACGCCTGATCGGGGCAAAAGACCGCTTCATCGCCGGCGCTTTCGTGCGCCGCTTTACCTATCGCGCCCTATTCGGTTCTGCCGTCGGAACGCTGTTTGGCATGACCGGCGTGCTGCTGCTGCCCGAGGCAACAGATGCGGGCGGGTTTCTGACCGGTCTTGGGTTTCAGGGCATCGGCTGGGTTCTGCCCGCTCTGATCCCTCTGTTGGGTGCAGTCGTGGCGTTTTTCGCCACATGGAACGCGGCACGCCGCAAGTTAAAGGAGCTTTCGTGATGGCCCTGGCAATTCAGTGGGTGCGGTCGCTTATTTTCACGACCCTGATGTACGTCTGGATGTTGTTTCTGGGGCTTCTGTTTGCGCCTTATGCACTGGTCACCAAAAGAGGCGCCCTGCAGGCATGCAAGCTGTACGCGCGCAGTACGATCTGGCTGGCGCGATGGATGGTCGGCATCCGCAGCGAGGTGCGCGGGCCGGTCCCGACCGGTGAGGTGATGATCGCGGCGAAACACCAGTCGTTCTTTGACATTCTGATCATTTTCGACGCCGTACCGCATGCCAAATTCATCATGAAACGAGAGCTTTTGTGGACACCCATCATCGGCATCTACGCCAAGCGGCTCGGGTGCATTCCCGTCGACCGAGGCAGGAAGGGTGCAGCGATCGCAAAGATGGTCAAGGACGTCGCCCGCGAATTCTCTGAACCCGGCCAGCTTGTGATCTACCCGCAGGGAACCCGGGTCGCACCGGGGGTGAAGAAACCCTATAAGGTCGGTACCGCCGTTCTGTACGAAGGGCTTGAAAACCCCTGTGTTCCGGCGGCGACAAATGTTGGGGTTTTCTGGCCCAGAACCGGCATCCTGCGCAAACCCGGCCACGCGATTGTGGAATTTCTCGAACCGATCGCACCGGGGGTCCGCAAAAACGATTTCATGGCACGGCTCGAGGATATGGTCGAGACGCGCTCGAACGAACTGATGCGCGAAGTGGGGTTTGATCCGGATGCAGTTCATTGAAGATATCGCGGCGCTTGAGGCGCTTTATGGTTCCCCGGGCGCTCCGGCCCTGCGCAAGGTGGCCCGCCGCCTGACACCGCTTTATCGGCAATGGATCATGGCCTCTCGCATTTGCGTGCTCAGCACGGTCGGACCGGAAGGCGTCGATGGCAGCCCGCGCGGCGACGATGGGCCGGTGGTGCTCGAGCTTGACCCGGGCACGCTGGCCTTGCCGGACTGGCGCGGCAACAACCGGCTGGATTCCCTGCGCAACATCGTGCGTGACCCGCGCGTCGCGCTGATGTTCATGGTGCCCGGATCGAACAACGTGGTGCGTTTGAACGGCAGGGCGCGTCTGACCGCGGACGAGGCATTGCGCGATCGGTTTGAAAAGAACGGAAAACGCCCTGCGACCGTGATCGTGATCGAGATCGAAGAAATCTACACACAATGCGCCCGTGCCCTCATCCGGGCAAAAACATGGGCGGGCGCGGATGAAAGTCCGCAGTTGCCAACCGTCGGTGAGATACTGGCCGAAATGACAGACGGAGAAGAAGGCGGCGCGCGCTATGATCAGGAATGGGGTGCACGCGCAGCAAAGACGATGTGGTAGGATTGTCGGCTCGGTTTAAGCGGGCGCGGCGGTGATGGACTGGAAGATCGACCTGACCTCATCCGCGCCGATCTTCAGCCCGTTGGCCAGTTTCTGAACAAACTCCATTTCGCGTTTGTCCAGATCGCCATCCGCGCCGATGACCATCAGAACGGCCCGTATGACCAGCCGTTTCTGATCCGCACTCAAACCCTTTCCGAATGCTGCGAATTGCAGATCGGTCGGCTTGGCCTCGGCCAGATCGTACATGCGGCGGATGCGGGCTTCGTCGAAGGTTTCCCCGGTCATTTGCATGGCGATATTGGCCATCAGGGCAATTTCATTTTCGTCCAGCCTGCCGTCCGCCTTTGCGGCGTGGCACATGGCATCCATGGCCTTAACCGCAGCGGGCACAGCGCCCTTCATTTCCGCGGTACGCTTGTTTGTTCTTGCAGTGCGGCCTGCCCATTTGACCCCCACAAACCCCACCAACAGCACAATTACCGCCAACCCCCAAAAGCCGGAGATCATGTCATTCATCGACATCGCGGGTTGATCTGGCAGGTCCTTCGGAATGTCGCCAAGCGCCTTTCCCTGTGCCATTTCAGTGGCTGTAACAGCATAATATCCGTCAGTCTCGCATTTGTTCGCGGCCAGCGAATACCCCTTGGAACTGCGCCAGACACCTGCATACATGACGTGAGTTTTCTTGGTCAGATGACACAACGACAGATGCTGTCCGGAATTATCGGTGATCTGCGTGTCCGCAACAAAACTCATCTGCTCGGACGTGCCCCAGACCGCTCCGCCGCGCCGGGCCTGTGCTTCGTCGCCGAAGAAAATGGTAAAGGTAATCGTTGCTGCGCATAAAATCAGAAACCGCATTGGTGCCTCAATAATTGATTTGTGAAAACGGCGATCCCAGTTTCAATTCAGGGTCGCTACAACTTTGGCAGTTCAACCCTAGGGAGAGCAAAATTGAGGCTGATTGGCGTCAACAAAAAGGCAAGCCATTTGGCCTGCCTCTTCAGGTTTCTATTTGCGGTCGTCAGCTGTGAATCGGGCCGTCGCCGCAGGCCAAGGCTGCCTCGCGCACAGCCTCGGAGTAGGTCGGATGTGCATGGCAGGTCAGGGCCAGATCCTCGGCGGATGCGCCGAACTCCATCGCGACACAGACCTCGTGAATCAATTCACCCGCTGCCGGGCCGATGATATGCGCCCCCAGAATGCGGTCGGTTTCCTTGTCGGCGAGGATTTTAACGAACCCGTCCGGGGCCAGCGTGGCCTTGGCCCGACCGTTGCCCATGAACATGAACTTGCCCACCTTGTAGGCGCGCCCCTGTTCCTTGAGCGTCTGTTCCGTCTCACCCACATTGGCCACTTCGGGCGCGGTGTAGATCACGCCGGGAATGACGCCATAGTTTACATGACCATGCTTGCCCGCCACCTGTTCCGCGGCGGCCATGCCCTCGTCTTCGGCCTTGTGCGCCAGCATCGGCCCCTCGGTCACGTCGCCGATGGCATAGATGCCGGGAACATTGGTCTGCCAGTCGGCGCCGACCTTGATCTGGCCATGTTTGGTCATCTCGACACCCAAAGCATCCAGCCCCAGACCCTCGGAATAAGGGCGGCGACCGGTGGCCAGCAGAACGCTATCAGCGTCGATGACATGCTCGCTGTCATCCTTGCGCAGCTTGTAGGTCACCTTGGCCTTGGTTTTGGTCGCTTCGGTCTTTTGCACCGCCGCGCCCATGATGAACTTCAGGCCCTGCTTCTTGAGGATGCGCTGAAAGGTCTTCTGCACCTCGCCATCCATGCCGGGTGTAATCACGTCGAGGAATTCGATCACCGTCACCTCGGCGCCCAGACGACTATAGACCGAGCCCAGCTCCAGCCCGATCACGCCCGCGCCGATCACGACCATCTTCTTCGGAATCTTGCCCAGCTCAAGCGCGCCCGTCG
Source organism: Ruegeria sp. BJ6 (assembly GCF_056537885.1). Classification (NCBI taxonomy): domain Bacteria; kingdom Pseudomonadati; phylum Pseudomonadota; class Alphaproteobacteria; order Rhodobacterales; family Roseobacteraceae; genus Ruegeria; species Ruegeria sp. BJ6. The sequence goes on from NZ_JBQFSG010000004.1 coordinate 132,339, forward strand.
AGGTAACGACTACCTTTTCGTCAACATCCACACCGGGCAGCGAGGCCGCTTCGGACCCGGATGCGATGATGATATTCTTGGCTTCGTGAACTTCGTCACCCACCTGAACCTTGCCGGCGGCAGGGATCGATCCCCAGCCCTTGATCCAGTCGATCTTGTTCTTCTTGAACAGAAACTCGATGCCCTTGGTGTTGCCTTCGATCACTTCGTTCTTGTAGGTCAGCATCTGTTTCCAGTCGACCGAAGGGGTTTTCCCCTTCAGACCCATCTTGGCAAAGTTGTGCTCGGCCTCATGCAACTGGTGGCTGGCATGCAGCAGCGCCTTGGACGGGATGCAGCCGACGTTCAGGCAGGTGCCGCCCAGCGTCTCGCGCCCCTCGACAACGGCGGTTTTCAACCCCAGTTGCGCGCAACGGATCGCACAGACATAGCCGCCGGGCCCGGCGCCGATTACGATGACGTCATAGTTAGCCATTATACTCTCCTAAATCGACCGGGTTGACCGGTGTCTGCAGGATCCGATCTTGCCGGATCACTGCACGTCGTTCTTCAAACAGGTTCCAGCAGCTTGATCGAGATATGCGCAATACCGCCGCGTTCGTGATGCATCGACAGTTCCTCGGAACCGAAAAAGGCCCGGGCCTTGTCCAGATCCGTGACCTCGAACATGGCGATCGCGTGATCCTTCTGATCGGGATCACGCCAGACGTGCAGGTCGCGGATACCCGCGGCCTTGCGCATCGGCTTGTCCTCGCGGAACACTTTCAGCCAGACATCGAAATCGGCCACATCGGCCTGCCAGAGTACATGTGTCGCCATTTTACAGATCCATCAGCAGGCGGCGCGGATCTTCCAGCGCCTCTTTCACGCGGACAAGGAAGGTCACGGCACCTTTGCCGTCAACGATCCGGTGATCATAGGACAGGGCCAGATACATCATCGGGCGAATCTTGATCTCGCCGTTGATGACCATCGGGCGGTCCTGAATCTTGTGCATGCCCAGAATGCCGGATTGCGGCGGGTTCAGGATCGGCGAAGACATCAACGAGCCGTAGACGCCACCGTTCGAGATGGTGAAGGTGCCGCCCTGCATCTCGGCCATGCTCAGCTTGCCTTCGCGGGCGCGCTTGCCTTTTTCGGCGATGGCCTTCTCGATGGCTGCAAAGGACATCGCATCGGCATCGCGGATCACCGGCACCACCAGACCCTGTGGGGTCCCGGCGGCAACGCCCATATGCACGAAGTTCTTGTAGACGATGTCGGTGCCGTCAATCTCGGCGTTGACTTCGGGAACCTCTTTCAGCGCATGACAGCAGGCCTTGGTGAAGAAGGACATAAAGCCCAGACGCACGCCGTGCTTCTTTTCGAACTGGTCCTTGTACTGATTGCGCAGGGCCATCACCTCGGTCATGTCCACCTCGTTATAGGTGGTCAGGATGGCTGCGGTGTTCTGGGCGTCCTTCAGACGCTTGGCGATGGTCTGGCGCAAACGGGTCATGCGCACGCGTTCTTCGCGCGCCGCATCCTCGGCGGCGACTGGTGCACGCGGGGCCTGTGCCGCAGGGGCGGGTGCCGCCGCTGCAGGCGCCGGAGCCGTGGCCGCTGCGACGGCTTTTGCCACGTCTTCTTTCATGATGCGTCCGTCGCGTCCTGTTCCGGTTACCTGATCCGCAGACAATCCGGCCTCGGCCATGGCCTTTTCCGCCGATGGTGCGTTGGCCACATCCTTGGCGGCGCCAGTGGCAACCGCAGGCGTAACCGCTGCTGCGGGGGCCGCAGGAGCCGGGCTTGCGCCCGATGCGGCGCCCGAAATCACTGCCAGTTTGGCCGATGCATCCACCGTTGTGCCTTCGGGGGCCACAATCTCGGCCAGGACACCCGCCGAAGGGGACGGAACCTCGACCGAGACCTTGTCGGTTTCCAGCTCACACAGCATCTCGTCCTGCGCCACGCTGTCGCCGACTTTCTTGAACCATGTCGAAACGGTCGCCTCGCTGACCGATTCACCCAGTGTCGGCACCATCACGTCGATGCTGCCACCTGCCGGGGCTGGCGCAACCGTCGGTTCAGGCGCCGCAGCAGGCGCCGGTGCAGCCCCTTCTCCGGCGGTTATGGTGGCCAGCAGGGCGTTGACACCCACGGTCTCGCCTTCGGCGGCGACAATCTCACCCATGACACCGGCGGCGGGCGAGGGTACCTCGACCGTTACCTTGTCGGTCTCCAGCTCACAGAGCATCTCATCAACCGCAACGGCGTCGCCGGGTTTCTTGAACCATGTCGCAACCGTGGCTTCGGTTACCGACTCGCCAAGCGTGGGAACACGAACTTCAATCGTCATCGCTTACTTTCCTTCGATGCTCAGCGCTTCGTTGACGAGCGCTTCTTGTTGGGCTTTGTGCTGGCTGGCCAGACCCGTCGCGGGCGAGGCCGAAGTTGCGCGACCCACGTAGCGGGGTCGTTTGTAATCGGCGCCGATGCGGGTCAGCACCCATTCGATATTGGGCTCGATAAAGGTCCAGGCCCCCTGATTTTTGGGTTCTTCCTGACACCAGACCATCTCGGCCCCTTTGAAGCGCTCAAGCTCGTTGATCAGCGAGTGCGCCGGGAAAGGATAAAACTGCTCGATCCGCATCAGATAGACGTCGTCGATACCGCGCGCGTCGCGTTCTTCCAGCAGGTCGAAATAGACCTTGCCGGAACACATCACCACGCGCTTGATCTTGTCGTCCTTGACCAGCTTGGTGTCCGAGTTGCCTTTCTGCGCGTCATCCCACAGCACCCGGTGGAAACTGGACCCGGTGGTGAAATCCTCGGCCGTGCTGACGGCCAGCTTGTGACGCAGCAGCGATTTGGGCGTCACCAGGATCAGCGGCTTGCGGAAGGTCCGGTGCAACTGACGGCGCAAGATGTGGAAGTAGTTTGCAGGCGTCGTGCAGTTCGCCACGATCCAGTTGTCCTGCCCGCACATCTGCAGATAGCGTTCCAGCCGCGCCGAGCTGTGTTCGGGACCTTGTCCCTCAAAGCCGTGCGGCAGCAGACAGACCAGACCGGACATGCGCAGCCACTTGCTCTCGCCCGAACTGATGAACTGGTCGAACATGATCTGCGCTCCGTTGGCGAAATCGCCGAACTGCGCCTCCCACAGGACCAGCGCGTTGGGTTCCGCCAGCGAATATCCGTATTCAAAGCCCAGCACCGCATATTCGCTGAGCATCGAGTCGATCACCTCGTAATTCGACTGCCCCGCGCGAATGTTGTTCAGCGGATAATACCGTTCTTCGGTTTCCTGATGGATGAACCCGGAATGACGCTGGCTGAAGGTACCGCGCGTTGCGTCCTGTCCGGCCAGACGCACCGGATATCCCTCGGTCAGCAATGACCCAAAGGCCAGCGCCTCACCTGTGGCCCAGTCAAAGCCCGTACCGCTGTCGAACATCTGCTTCTTGTGATCCAGCAGACGGCCCACGGTCTTGTGCAGGGCATACCCCTCGGGTGCGCGGGTCAGCGACGTCCCGACCTCGGCAAGTGTCTCCGGCGTGATTGCGGTTTCGCCGCGCACATATTCTTCTTTGCTCTTGTCCATGTGCGACCAGCGACCGTCCAGCCAATCGGCCTTGTTCGGCTTGTAGTCCTTTCCAGCCTCGAACTCGTCGTTCAGATGTGCCTGGAACGCGGCCTTCATGTCCTCGATCTCGCCCTCGGGGATCAGGCCGTCCTTAACCAGCCGCTCGGTATACAGGCTCAGCGTGGTCTTATGGGTCTTGATCTTCTTGTACATGATCGGGTTGGTGAACATGGGCTCGTCGCCCTCGTTATGACCGAACCGGCGATAGCAGAAGATGTCGATAACCACGTCCTTGTGGAACTTCTGACGGAACTCGGTCGCCACCTTCGCCGCGTGCACGACCGCTTCGGGGTCGTCGCCGTTCACGTGAAAGATTGGTGCCTCGACCATCAGCGCGATATCGGTCGGGTAGGGGCTGGAGCGGCTGAAATGCGGCGCGGTGGTGAACCCGATCTGGTTGTTCACCACGATATGCATCGTGCCGCCCGTCTTGTGCCCGCGCAGGCCCGACAGTCCGAACCCTTCGGCCACCACACCCTGTCCGGCAAAGGCCGCATCCCCGTGAAGCAGGATGCCCATGACCCGGGTGCGGTCACTGTCTTTTTTCTGATCCTGCTTGGCGCGGACCTTGCCCAGTACGACCGGGTTGACCGCCTCGAGGTGCGACGGGTTGGCCGTCAGCGACAGGTGCACGGTGTTGCCGTCAAACTCGCGATCGCTGGACGCACCCAGATGATACTTCACGTCACCCGATCCATCGACCTCTTCCGGTTTGAAGCTGCCGCCCTGAAACTCGTTGAAAATGGCGCGATAGGGCTTGGCCATCACGTTGGCCAGAATGTTCAGACGCCCGCGGTGCGGCATCCCGATCACGATATCCTCAAGACCCAGCGCACCGCCGCGCTTGATGATCTGTTCCATCGCGGGGATCAGCGCCTCGCCGCCATCCAGACCGAACCGCTTGGTGCCCATGTATTTGACATGCAGGAACTTCTCGAACCCTTCGGCCTCGACCATCTTGTTCAGGATGGCCTTGCGCCCCTCGCGGGTGAACGAGATTTCCTTGCCATATCCCTCGATCCGTTCTTTCAGCCAGGCGGCCTGTTCGGGATCGGAAATATGCATGTACTGCATTGCGAAAGTGCCGCAATAGGTACGTTTCACGATCTCGACGATCTGCCGCATGCTGGCCATCTGCAGGCCCAGCACGTTGTCGATAAAGATCGGGCGATCCATGTCCCCGTCGGTAAAGCCATAGGTCTTTGGATCAAGCTCGGGGTGCGGTGTGGTCGCGCGCATGCCCAGCGGGTCCAGATCGGCAACCAGATGGCCCCGGATGCGATAGGCCCGGATCAGCATCAGCGCCCTGATCGAATCCAGTACCGCGCGTTTGATCTGTTCGTCGCTGACCGTAACGCCTGTTGCGGCGGCCTTGTCCCTGATCTTGGTGCCGGCAGCCTTGGCGTCGACCTCGGCCCATTCGCCGGTCAGTGCGCCCGTCAGGTCATCGCTTGGCATCGGCGGCCAGTCGGCGCGTGCCCATGACGGCCCTTCGGCCTCTTTGCGCACATCCGGTTCGGCATCCCCCATGGCCTTGAAGAACTCGGCCCAGGCGGCATCCACTGCGCCGGGGTCCTTGGCGTACTGGGCGTACAACTGCTCCAGATATTCGGCATTGTGCCCCTGCATAAAGCTTGAGGCATGAAAGGCAGAGTTGGGCGTTTGTTCGGTCATTGTGGGACCTCGAATGGGTAGGCGGTTACGTTTCTGATTTCAGTTTTGCGGGTGGTCCGGATAATCCAGAGCCTCAAAGACCCAGTCCATCTTTCGCCGCACGACTTCTATCGTTTCCGGGTCGAAGTAATCGGACACAGGGATATCCTTTCGTCGTTCGCTCATTGACTTCTCATGAGGCAGATCAAAGCTGTTCTCCGCCAGCCCAAAGCCAGCATAGGTTTCATTCAGGTCGGAAAGCAGATGTTCTTTTCGAATAAATCGATTGATGATCAACTTGTCGTCGACCGACACGATTTCCCAATCGTTGCTCCAGTTTTCTGACAGGATGAAAGCTCTGAATTGTTTGAATTCTGTACTTGCGTCCTCAGACGGAAGGTTTCGCCGATGCTTCCTGAAGTGAAACTGTGAAACCGCCCGGTCAAACGGATCTCTCACGTTTGCGATCTTTGTGTAGGACTCGAATGTCCTGCGCCCCAGGTTTTCTTTGACCTCCTGGGCAGGCATGTGATTGCGCCATGGGTGGTTGCGCCAGAAATGCCATTTTGGCCGCCGCCGGTCCGATACCTCTCCTCTGGCGCCCACTATCCCATATCTGGAAGTACGGACCTCTCCAGGTTGCAAAACACCCAGACCAGGCTCTTCGCACAAAGGCTGCAAAGCCTTTTCCGCCGAAGTACCCGCCGTCTTTGTCGTCTTCAAATATATGAAGCGGTGTTCATAACAAACGAGAACCATTTCACTGATCCTTCCCGATGTACGATTGATCGGCATCTACTTTACTCATTAACTCGAACTCGGCCGTTGGGATTCATTGGATGGGTTGGGACCGTATTGATTGGCACCTGGCTGGCTGGGTCGCGTCAGCCACCAAAGCACCAGAAGGGGCGACACAAACAGAACCAGCAGTGTCGGAATAACCACCAGCAGCGTTGCTCGGGTCAGAAGGATATCCATCGTGCCGCCGTGGAACTGGCTGGCGATGCCGATACCAAATATCAGGACCGCAAATGCACCAACCATCAGCAGGATCGGCAGCAAGGCAAAAATCCCACTGCGCCCGGTGTCGTGCATCCGGCGGAAGGCCACGGCCAGATGCGGGACGAAGACGATCAGCCCCACGATGCTTTGGACAGGGCGCGAGGACGTGGCGGTGACGGATTTCACCTCATCGGTTTCGGCTACCGAGACCTGTGTGAAGAACTGCCAGTCGATAATCCCGGCGATGATGTTCCAGATCACGATGAACAGGAAAAAGAACCAGTATTCTGGGCGGGCAGCGCGCCCCGAAAAGGTGAAGAACTTGGCGAAGCAGGTGCGGACGGCGTCGGAGAAGGTCATTGAACGCACCCTCTCAGTTGGCCTGTGAATACAAGATCCACGCACCGGAATGCGCGGAATATGGTATGCAACTGACCGCACGCCATCCTTGTTATCTAACCTCACCGTTTACAACTTTCAGGACCGTGCCCTGAAGTGCATTGAAGTTGTGTCCGGCACCGCGCACGGTCACCAGTTTCGCATTAAGACCGCGCGATGCCGCCTTGCTCACATAGTCCTCGCTGAGTACCGGAAACGTGTTGTTATCTTCAGTCCCTACGACGAGCGTAATGCGCGTTCCGCTGGCGATTTTTTTGACCTGTTTGTGCGGCGACTGACTGCCGCTTTTTGTCCAGGCGGATCGTCCGCGCATGTTGCGCCATTTCGAGATGTCGCAGGGGCAGGACACAAGTACTGCACTGTCAACCAATCCCGGGGCCAACCCCAGAACGCCGCCGACCTGCGCCGCGCCTCCGGAATGTCCGACGGCAACAACTTTGCTTGTTCCGACCTGCTGCGCCATGGCCTGAATGGTCTGAGCAACCAGGCCGTTGTTTCGCTTTGTATAGTGATCGCGGCGATTGTTGTTGGACCCTTTGGACTTCAATCCGGACCCGTCCCCGTATCCCGGCCGCAACAGGGCAAGCACAGTAACACCCGGGTTGGCTGACGCGACTTTCGAGGCAATGTTGTAATGGTAGTTGGCCGGTCCGCCACTGCTGACATCCCCATGAAGCACAACGACCAGAGCCTTATTCCCTGATCCAAAAACCTTGCCCTGAAGAGGGCCGGGAGATTGCGCAAAGGCAAATGCCGAAAAGGCGACCCAAAGCAGGGCCGCCAAGCTTAGACGTAATCCGGCCAGCCGGCTCATCCAATCGCTTCCAGAACAGCCTCACCCAGCTGCGCCGGGCTTTCGGCCACGACGATGCCGGCACTGCGCATGGCTTCGATCTTGTCCTCGGCACCACCCTTGCCGCCGGCGACGATCGCGCCCGCGTGGCCCATGCGGCGGCCCGGAGGGGCTGTGCGGCCTGCGATGAAACCGGCGGTCGGTTTCTTGCGGCCTTTCTTGGCCTCATCCGCCAGGAACTGCGCGGCCTCTTCCTCGGCCGAGCCGCCGATCTCACCGATCATGATGATGGACTCGGTTTCGTCATCCGCCAGGAACCATTCCAGCACGTCGATATGCTCGGTGCCTTTGATCGGGTCGCCGCCGATGCCCACGCATGTGGATTGGCCCAGACCCACATCGGTGGTCTGCTTGACGGCCTCATAGGTCAGGGTGCCCGAACGCGACACAACGCCGACCGAGCCACGCTTGTGGATGTGACCGGGCATGATGCCAATCTTGCAAGCGTCGGGCGTGATGACACCGGGGCAGTTCGGGCCGATCAGGCGCGATTTGCTGCCTTCCAGTGCACGCTTCACCTTCATCATGTCCAGAACCGGGATACCTTCGGTGATGCAGACGATCACTTCCATCTCGGCATCAATCGCTTCGAGGATCGAGTCAGCCGCAAAGGGCGGCGGCACGTAGATCACGCTGGCATTGGCTTCGGTCACATGCTTGGCTTCGTGAACCGAGTTGAACACGGGCAGGTCAAGATGGGTCATCCCGCCTTTGCCAGGCGTCACGCCGCCGACCATCTTGGTGCCATAGGCGATGGCCTGTTCGCTGTGGAATGTGCCCTGCGAGCCGGTAAAGCCCTGACAGATCACTTTGGTATTTTCGTCGATGAGGACTGCCATCTGGCGTTCTCCTATTTTAGGCGGGCCGCGGCCTGCCAGAATTCTTCGGAAAGGTGAGCCGAAGCCCACCCCACGGAATTGGGATTAGCCTTTGACGGCCTTCACGATCTTCTCGGCACCGTCTTTCAGGTTGTCCGCCGCGATCACGTCCAGGCCAGAGGTGTTGATGATCTCTTTGCCCTTTTCGACATTCGTGCCTTCCAGACGCACGACCAGCGGCACCTTCAGGCCGACCTCTTTAACCGCGGCGACAACGCCCTCGGCGATGACGTCACAGCGCATGATGCCGCCGAAGATGTTGACCAGAATGCCTTTGACCTGCGGGTCCGAGGTGATGATCTTGAACGCTTCGGTCACTTTCTCTTTGGTCGCGCCACCGCCCACGTCGAGGAAGTTGGCAGGCTCGGCACCGTACAGCTTGATGATATCCATCGTCGCCATCGCCAGACCCGCGCCGTTGACCATACAGCCGATCTCGCCATCCAGCGCGATGTAGTTCAGGTCGTATTTCGACGCTTCCAGTTCTTTGGGGTCTTCCTCGGTAGTGTCACGCAGCTCGGCAATATCCGGGTGGCGGTAGACCGCGTTGCCGTCAAAGCCGACCTTGGCGTCCAGTACCTTCAGGTCGCCGCCGTCGGACACGATCAGCGGGTTGATTTCCAGCATCTCCATATCCTTCTCGATGAAGGCATTGTAGAGCTGGTTCATCAGCTTGACGCATTGCTTGACCTGAGCACCTTGCAGGCCCAGCGAAAACGCGATGCGGCGACCGTGATAGGGCTGATAACCTGTCGCGGGATCGACCGAGAAGGACAGGATTTTCTCGGGCGTGGCTGCGGCCACCTCTTCGATGTCCATGCCGCCTTCGGTCGAGCAAACGAACGAGATGCGGCTGGTCTGACGATCCACCAGAAGGGCCAGATACAGTTCGCGTTCAATCCCCGAACCTGCTTCGATGTAAATACGGTTGACCTGCTTGCCGACCGGGCCGGTCTGATGGGTGACCAGCGTGCGGCCCAGCATCTTTTTGGCTTCCTCGGCGGCTTCCTCGACCGATTTGGTCAGGCGCACGCCTCCTTTTTCCCCGGCGTCGGCTTCCTTGAACGACCCCTTGCCGCGCCCGCCCGCATGAATCTGTGCCTTGACCACCCAAAGGGGGCCGTCCAGTTCACCGGCAGCCGTCTTCGCCTCTTCCGCGCGCAGAACAACGCGGCCATCCGAGACCGGAGCCCCATAGCTGCGAAGAAGGGCTTTGGCCTGATATTCGTGAATGTTCATCGAAATTGTCCCGTCTGACTACGATTACACCGATATAGGCGTGTCTAGGGATCAAGTTTAAAGGGTTTTTTGACGTGTAACGGTTTTTTGTCGAAGATTTTTCATATTTGTGATCACGGGTTTTTGGGGTGTGATCACAAAACTGAACTTGCACGCAAATGATTCGAAATTTGCAGGCAAGCAGGGAAAAACGCATCCAAAAAAGACGTTTGCGCCAACATTACCGACGTTGAGCGCGAAGACCGCAACTTAGCATATTTGCTGAATGACCCAAGCCACCGGTCATGGCCGATGTCAATCGGCGCCGGGATTTGCGAAAGCCATCAAGAACAGGCGCCAGAGATGCAATCACACTTCCGAATTATCAGCTTTCGGCCTGCGCCATATCCACCAGCGGTTTTTCGTTGGTCTGATGCCGCGCTACGAACTTGCTCAGCCTGCGCCGATCCGGGACAACTTTTGCCGTTGCGGTCAATAACCCTTGCGTCTCGGCATCCGGAAAAATGGCCCGAATCTCGTCCAGCGCGTCCTGCCCAAGCGTTTTGCGCGCCTCTTCCCCCAACAACAACGTTTCGCTGGGCAAACCGTTCGCGAATACGACCTCGTGGCGCTGGCACAGGAAATGGACGTATGTGACACAGTTGGCATTTGTGTCGACGCAGACACCGGGAAGATCGGTTAGCTTCACCGCCGGAATCAGAATTTCACGGTCGCCGAACATACGTTCAGCTATTGGGGACCGGGCCATGACGCGGTGCTGTCTTGAAACATGCAGATCGGTTTTGGGGTACCCTTCTCCAAGCGCATCTGCATGAATGACGATCGGGCGAAGGTTGGGCCTTGCCTGCAACTCGTTTGCGTGAATTGTTCGGGCATTGATCCAACGTATCGTTTGCGGCCCGTTGTCCAAGGTCAGGACTTCGTCACCGGGTGCAAGATTTTCCACAGGTACAGGCCCGCTTGGGGTTTCGATCAGGGTTCCTGCGGAAAAGCAAACGGTATTGGCTGTCAGATCCACATCGTCGATGTAAACCTCACCAGCGTTTCCGCCGGTTCTTCCGCCCATGACGAAATCCCAGCCATCCTGGCTGGTGGTTATCCATTCGTTACCCGGAATGGAGCCGCTGACGGTGTCGGGACCAAAACTGGCCGTTACGTTTCCAGAGGCATCGACGCTGACTGAAAAATCTGCAGCAGCAGGCGAGCTCATGTCACTGACCGAGGTGGAGCCGATGACCGCGCCGTTCCAACGGATTTCAATCACATTGCCTGAATAGCCCGCGGTTCCCCAGTTAAAGGGGGCAAGGCGAATGGAAAGCCCGGTTGAAACCCCCTGTTCCTCGGTCGAGCTCAGCGATGCCGGGTCGCCAAGGTTAAAAGTCAAGCCGTCGGATTCGCCATCGCCCCAAGGGCCGGGCGCGGTTGTGAAATCCAACGTCATATTGGCGTCGAAATGGTTCACCCGTTCCGATCCGGTGAGGTTGGCGTTGAGGTCCAGCCGGTTTTCCTCACCCTGTCCCGAATAAAAGACAAATTCATTGTCGCCATCGCCAGAATTGGGCGAGTTGAGAACCCCCAGATTGGTACCGTTTGTTCCGTATTCCGTGGCGCCGTTAAGATTGTCGCCGTCGCCGTCGGGATCAAATGTATTGGTGTATGTAAAGGTTCCCAAACCAATCGTTCCTTGTTTCAAGCGAAAATCAATAGATCACTCGGGACTTGTCCAAAGTCGCCGAGGCTATCTACGGAAATTGTGGCAAAATTCTAGTTGTGATGGGCAAAAAAGCATTAAATTACAAATGTTTACGTAACGTAATGCCTTGGGTTCCAGTTGATATTTTTCTTGCCCGTTCATTTGGTTTGAGCAGCAGTAAATCAAAAGCCGACGTGCTGAGGTGGTTTGATTAGTCCTTGCTAGTAAATACCACTCCTGTCGCCCGATGCCGGGCCAAGGCAAAGACCCGAGGGATCAAGGCCAATGACTTTCTGTTCAGCGCTGATTTATCAAAAAAGAAGCCCCGTCAAAATTCTGACGGGGCTTCGAAATATCAATGCTTGTCACGTGGACCGGCGTAGGTTCACGATAAATCGTTGACCTGTTTAGCTCAGCGAGCTGTCGATGCCTTTGCAGGCCTCGATCAGGCCCTTCACGGCGTTGACCGAGTTGTCGAAGCCGGCCTGTTCTTCTTCGTTCAGCTTGATGTCAACGATACGCTCGATGCCGCCCGCGCCGATCACGGTGGGTACGCCCACATACATGCCTTCGACGCCAAGTTCGCCATCACAATAGGCGGCACAGGGCAGAACGCGTTTCTGATCTTTCAGATAGGCTTCGGCCATTTCGATGGCCGAGGTTGCGGGGGCGTAGAAAGCCGAACCAGTTTTCAGCAGGCCAACGATCTCGGCGCCGCCGTCACGGGTGCGCTGCACGATGGCGTCCAGCTTTTCCTGTGTGGTCCAGCCCATCTCGACCAGATCCGGTAGCGGGATGCCCGCAACGGTCGAATAGCGTACCGACGGCACCATGGTGTCGCCGTGGCCGCCCAGAACAAAGGCAGTGACGTCGCGCATGGACACGTTGAACTCTTCCGACAGGAAATGTGCGAACCGGCCCGAATCAAGAACGCCGGCCATGCCGCAGACCTTGTTGTGTGGCAGGCCCGAGAACTCACGCAGGGCCCAGACCATCGCGTCCAGCGGGTTGGTGATGCAGATGACAAACGCATCCGGGGCGTTGGCAGCGATGCCTTCGCCGACTGATTTCATCACTTTCAGGTTGATGCCCAGCAGGTCGTCGCGGCTCATCCCTGGTTTGCGGGGCACACCTGCGGTCACGATGCAGACGTCGGCACCAGCGATATCCTCGTAGGACTGGGTGCCTTTCAGCTTGGCGTCAAAGCCTTCGGACGGACCGGATTCGGCGATATCAAGCGCCTTGCCCTCCGGGGTGCCCTCGGCGATGTCGAACAGGACAACGTCACCAAGTTCTTTCATAGCTGCGAGGTGGGCGAGCGTGCCGCCGATCTGACCTGCGCCGATCAGCGCGATCTTGGGTCTGGCCATTTGGAATCTCTCCGGTCGGTTTTGAAATCGCGATTTTGCTAGTCGCTAAAACGGCATTGCGCAAGGGTTCCGCGACGCGGCATGCGACCGCATACCGTTTGCGCCTGTCCGGCCGATTGCGCTAAAGGTCCTGAGAAACCGGGGTTTCGGGGCCGCCGCATGTTCGAATTGGATCTGACGTTTTTTGCTGTGGCGATCCCCGCTGTGATCTTTGCGGGTATCTCCAAGGGCGGGTTCGGTTCAGGCGTGGCCTTTGCCTCGGCCTCGATTCTGGCGCTGATACTTGAACCCGGACAGGCGCTTGCGCTGATGCTGCCGATCCTGATGATCATCGATCTGGCCACACTCCGCCCTTACTGGAAACGCTGGAGCTGGCCCGACGCCCGCCTGCTGATGTTGGGGGCGGTGCCGGGGGTGGCGCTGGGCGCGTGGCTCTATCGTGTAACTGATGCCGACCTGCTGCGCCTGTTGATCGGCGGCATTTCCGTCGGGTTCGTCCTCTGGCACTTGGCACAATCCCGCGGCTGGATGAAACCTGCCGCGCGCCGCCTGCCAGCAGCCGCGGGCCTGTTCGCCGGGCTGGTTGCCGGTTTTACCAGCTTTGTCAGCCATGCCGGTGGCCCGCCCGCCGCTGTCTACCTCTTGTCACAACGCCTGTCGAAAACTCAGTTTCAGGCGTCCACCGTTCTGGTCTTCTGGGCCGTCAACATCGCCAAGTTCATCCCCTATGCCTATCTGGGCATGTTTACCTGGCACACTGCCCTTGCCGATCTGCTGCTGGCGCCCTTTGCCGTTCTGGGCGCGTGGCTGGGCGTTCGCGCCCACTGGATGGTGTCCGAACGTCTGTTTTTCGGCATCGCCTATGTGCTGCTGACACTCACCGGCACCAAACTGATCTGGGATGCGCTGAGCTAGACGTTGGGCGGCAAGCCCTCGGCAAGCGCCTCATACCCCTGACCCGAGGCGATCAGGCAGGATGTTCCATCCGGCAAGGTCACAACAATTGTCCAGCTGCCGGTCCCCTCGGATGCAAAAACCTCCATCACCGCACCTTGCCGGGCCATGCCGATACCCCGGCGTGTCTCGCCATAAGTCTCGGCCAGCCTTTGGATCACATCCGCGCGCGGCGCACAATTGCGGGATTGAGCGTTCAGCTGCTGCGCCGCCAACACCATGATCCCCAGCCCCATGGTCATCTTGAAAACTGTCTTCTTCATCTGCGGCCCCTTCTTTCATCCGATGCTCAAAAGGGTGCCGCACTCCTTGCGAAATACCGTTAAGGCGGCGTGCGTTGCGCCGCCTGCAGCGTCAAATGCTGCATCGCGGCGATTTTGCGCTTGAACTTTCCGGCAAAAAATGCCCCATTCCGCGCAACTTTATTTCTCTGGGAGAAGCCAATGGACCCGCGCCAGCGCCCCTATCGTTCCGTTCTTTACATCCCCGCCTCGAAAGAGCGGGCGCTGGACAAGGCCCGTAACCTGCCGGTCGATGCGATTATTTTCGATCTGGAAGATGCAGTTGCAGCGGACGAAAAGGACAACGCGCGGGAAACTCTCAAGGCTGCACTGGCGACCGGTGGATATGGTGAACGTGTCAGGATCGTGCGAATCAACGGGCTGGACACCGAATGGGGTCGCGCCGATGCCGAGGCCGTGCGCGATATGAACGCCGATGTCGTCTTGCTGCCCAAGGTCAGCTCCGCCGCGGATGTAGACGCGCTGGCGGCCATCACCGGCGATCTGCCTATCTGGGCCATGATGGAAACGCCGCGCGGGATGCTGAATGCGGCTGAAATTGCCGCCCATCCGCTGATGGCCGGGTTTGTCATGGGAACAAACGATCTTGCCAAGGAACTGCAAACCCGCTTCCGCCCTGATCGCTTGCCGATGATGGCCTCGCTTGGTCTGTGCCTTCTGGCCGCCAAGGCCGAGGGGCTGATTATCATCGATGGCGTCTACAACGCCTTCAAGGATGATGAGGGGCTGGCCGCCGAATGCGCGCAGGGCCGCGACATGGGTTTTGATGGCAAAACCCTGATCCATCCGGCCCAGGTCGAGGTCACCAACGCCGCCTATGCCCCCTCGGATGCCGAGATCGATCTGGCCCGCCGTCAGATCACTGCCTTTGAAGAGATAGAGGCGCAGGGGCAGGGGGTTGCCGTTGTCGATGGCAAGATCGTTGAAAACCTGCACGTTGTAACTGCCCGCGAAATTCTGGCAAAAGCAGAAGCGATAGTAGCTTTGCAAGCGGGGTAAGCCAGCAATGGGCTTTGTTCTGTTAATTCTGGGTGTGGCACTTTGGTGGGCCGCGCATCTTTTCAAACGTGTGATGCCTGAACAGCGTGCCGCAATGGGCAACGCGGCCAAGGGCGTTGTCGCGCTGGCGCTGGTGGCGTCGATCCTGCTGATGATTTTCGGCTATCGCATGACCGATTTCATCTACGTCTGGTCGCCACCGCCCTTTATGATTCACATCAACAATCTGCTGGTGCTGATCGCCATTTATTTGATGAGCCCCGCCGGGCAAAAGGGGCGTCTGCTGAACGGAATGCGCCATCCGATGCTTGCGGGTTTCAAAACATGGGCTTTTGCGCATTTGCTGGTGAACGGTGATCTGGCCTCGATCGTCCTGTTCGGCGGGTTGCTGGCATGGGCCGTGGTCGAAGTGATCGTGATCAACAGGTCTGAACCCGACTGGACCCCGGGAGAGCCCGGAACATATGGCAAGGATGCCATGTTCTTCGGGGCCTCAATCGTGCTGATGGGTATCATCGGCTTTATCCATTGGAAGCTGGGTTATTGGCCCTTTGGCGGTTAAGGAACTGACATCATGGCAAAACTCTATCGGTTGCTAACGGAAGAAGACACCTCGGCCTTCTGTCACAAGGTTTCGGACGCGCTGGCAAAAGGGTGGGAGTTGCACGGCTCTCCTTCGTATGCATTCGACCCGGCCAACAACGTGATGCGCTGCGCGCAGGCGGTAACCAAAGAGGTTAAGGCCGACTACTCACCCGAAATGAAACTGGGACAGCAATAATGGCGAAAACAAATCCGGGCCACTTTTTCGAGGACTACTATGTCGGGCAGGTCCTGCACCATGCGGTGCCGCGCACCGTAACCGATGGCGAGCGCGCGCTTTACCACGCGCTCTATCCCGCGCGCCATGCGCTCTACTCCTCGGACGAGTTCGCCCGGAATTGTGGCCTGCCGCAAAGTCCCATCGACGATCTGGCCGCATTCCACGTTGTGTTTGGAAAGACGGTCCCGGATATATCCCTCAACGCGGTCGCCAATCTTGGCTATGCCGAAGGGCGCTGGCTGAAACCGGTTTATCCCGGCGATACGCTTCGGTCCGAATCCGAGGTGATCGGCCTCAAGCAGAATTCCAACGGCAAGACCGGCGTTGTCTGGGTCCGAACCCGGGGTCTGAACCAGCGCGACGAGGTGGTGATCGAATATGTCCGTTGGGTGATGGTGCGCAAATCGAACCTCGACGCCCCCGCGCCGGACACCGTTGTGCCCGAACTGAAAAAGGCGCTGGATCCGCAGGATCTGGTGGTGCCGCAGGGGCTCGATTTCTCGAAGTACAGCTTTGTACAATCCGGAGAGTCGCACCGCTGGGATGATTACAAAACGGAAGAAACGATCGATCACATCGATGGTGTGACCGTGGAAGAGGCCGAGCACATGCTGGCGACCCGTCTATGGCAGAACACCGCCAAGGTGCATTTCGACCTGACCTTCCGCCCCGATGGCCGCCTGATCTACGGCGGCCACGTCATCTCGATGGCGCGGGCACTATCTTTCAACGGGTTGGCAAATGCGCAGATGATCGTCGGCCTTAACGGTGGCGCCCATGCAAACCCCTGTTTCGCAGGCGACACCATTAAGGCCTGGAGCGAAGTACTGGACAAGGCCGAAACGGATGTGCCGGGCGTCGGAGCAATCCGTCTACGACTGGTTGCAACCAAGGGCGGTGACCCGTTTGTGCTGCGCTCGGATGACGGTAAATACAGTCCCGATGTTCTGCTCGATCTGGATTATTGGACGCTTATGCCCATGTAATAAAGGGCTTTTTAGCCCGCGGCACAGTCATTGTACCACCTGACATTCATGTGATCGCAGACGCCATATTTCATGCTAGTCTGCGATCATGAAAGCTCTGCGTTGCCTTGCTGTGTCCCTATGCCTCGCGCCTCCAGCGGCGGCCTGCGATCTGGCCTTGGCATTGGCAGTGGACGTGTCGGGGTCGGTGGATTCCAATGAGTTTCGAATACAGATGGACGGCCTGGCTGAGGGATTGCGTGATCCGGTTGTCTCCGAGGCTTTGGTTCGGTCAAACGCGCGCCTGATGCTGGTGCAATGGACCGGCGCATCGCGACAACAGATCACCATTCCTTGGACCCATATCGACAGCTTTGACAGGCTCGAAACCTTCGCACAGCAAGTTGCGCAGGACCCAAGGATCTGGCGAAACTTCTCCACCGCGATAGGAGAAGCCCTTGAAACCACGATACCTGCGTTTGAAGAGGTTCAGGAATGCGACAGGCATCTGATTGATATCTCAGGAGACGGCATTTCAAATGAAGGGATCGAGCCCGCCAAGCTGCGCCAATCCCTGCGCAGTCACGGCATCACGGTGAATGCAATTGCAATTGAAGAAAGTGAGCCGGACCTTACGGCGTATTTCTTCGAGAATGTCATAGTCGGAGAAGGGGCATTTGTTGTTTCAGCGGCGGGTTTCCGGGATTATCCTGAGCGCATCCGTAAAAAATTGCTGCGTGAGGTCACGCAGCAAACCGCTGGTCTGCGCTGAATTCTAGATTCGTGATCACAAGTGCGCGACGTTGATATCGCTCACATAGTTAGCCTGGCCACTGGTTTGTGATCACATGATCATTTTGCGTGATCACATAACTTCGATATCTGTAGACATGCGTCAATTTTCGCTTCTTTTTGCACTTGCAGCGCGTGACAGTGTCGCAAAATGCGGTAAAACGTTCGGTAGCCAACCGGAAAGGAGCCACCATGGCCGATGTGAATCGGGGCAATCGCCCGCTCTCACCACACCTGACGATTTATCGTCCTCAGCTGACCTCGGTCACCTCCATCCTGACCCGGATCACTGGGAACGCGCTGATCGTTGCCGCTCTGCTGATCGTTTGGTGGTTCCTTGCCGCTGCAACTTCACCCGAAGCTTACGCCTTTGCCAATGGGGTCATCACTTCAGTCTTGGGCGATCTGGTCATGGCGCTGTCGCTTTGGGGTATCTGGTATCACACGCTGGCAGGTGTCCGGCATCTGATCTGGGACAATGCCATCGGGCTAGACATCCCAACCGCGTATAAGCTGGGCTGGGCGGTGGTGATCGGATCGTTCATCCTGACCATCCTGACCCTTCTGATTGTCGCATAACGGAGGCGGACGATGCGTTATTTAACTGACCGCAAACGCGCTGTTGGCATGGGCTCGGCCAAGTCCGGGACCGCTCATTTCTGGGCCATGAAGGTCAGCTCGGTGGCTTTGCTGATCCTTGTGCCCTTGTTTGTCTTCACGTTCGGACCCGTTCTGGGCCAACCGTATGACGTGATGCTGGATTATTATTCGCGACCATTCCCGGCTATCGTGGCCGCGCTGACCCTGATCGTTGGCTTCAAACATTTCGCTGACGGGGCGCAGGTGATGATCGAGGATTACGTGCATGGGCTCATGCAGAAGATACTGATCATTCTGGTGATCTGCTTGTCCTACGCCGCCGCTGCGACTGGCCTGTTCGCCATCGCGCGCATTGCCCTATAAAGACCGGAGCTGAAAGAAATGGCTGCTTACGAATACGAAACGCACGAATATGACGTGGTCGTGGTCGGCGCCGGTGGTGCGGGTCTGCGGGCCACGCTGGGCATGGCCGAACAGGGATTGCGTACTGCCTGTGTGACCAAGGTGTTCCCAACCCGTTCACATACCGTTGCTGCGCAAGGTGGTATCGCGGCGTCGCTGTCGAACATGGGTCCGGATAACTGGCAATGGCATATGTACGATACCGTGAAGGGATCGGACTGGCTGGGCGACACCGATGCGATGGAGTACCTCGCCCGCCACGCGCCCAAGGCTGTTTACGAACTGGAACACTATGGCGTTCCTTTTTCGCGCACCGAAGAGGGCAAGATTTATCAGCGTCCCTTTGGTGGCCACACGACCGAGTTCGGCGAAGGCCCTGCCGTTCAGCGCACCTGCGCCGCCGCCGACCGGACCGGCCACGCCATCCTGCATACGCTTTATGGCCAATCGCTGAAGAACAACGCCGAATTCTACATCGAGTATTTTGCCATCGACCTGATCATGTCTGACGATGGTCAGTGTCAGGGCGTCGTCTGCTGGAAGCTTGACGACGGCACCATGCATGTCTTCAACGCCAAGATGGTGGTGCTGGCGACCGGCGGCTATGGTCGCGCCTATTTCTCAGCCACCTCGGCCCACACCTGCACCGGTGACGGTGGCGGTATGGTGGCCCGTGCCGGGCTGGCCCTGCAGGACATGGAGTTCGTTCAGTTCCATCCAACCGGCATTTATGGCTCGGGCTGTCTGATCACCGAAGGCGCGAGGGGTGAGGGCGGTTACCTCACCAACTCGGAAGGTGAGCGGTTCATGGAGCGTTACGCGCCCCAGTACAAGGATCTGGCGCCACGCGACTATGTTTCGCGCTCGATGACGATGGAAATCCGCGAGGGCCGGGGGGTTGGTAAAGATGGTGATCACATTCACCTGAACCTCAGCCACCTGCCAGCCGAAGCGCTGCACGAGCGTCTGCCGGGTATTTCGGAATCGGCCAAGATCTTTGCCGGTGTTGATGTGACCAAGGAACCTATCCCGGTTCTGCCGACCGTGCACTACAATATGGGCGGCATTCCCACGAACTATTGGGGTGAGGTTCTGAACCCGGTTGCAGACAATCCGAACGCCATCGTTCCGGGACTGATGGCCGTGGGCGAGGCGGGTTGCGCATCTGTTCATGGCGCAAACCGTCTGGGTTCGAACTCGTTGATTGACCTTGTGGTCTTTGGCCGGGCGGCTGCCATTCGGGCGGGCAGGGTGGTGGACCCCGAGGCCCCGAACCCGGTGCTGAATCAGGCTTCGGTCGACCAGGCGTTCGACCGTTTTGATACCATCCGCAACGCCAGCGGTTCGATCCCGACCGCCGAGCTGCGGCTTGAGATGCAGAAAACCATGCAGGCGGATGCCGCTGTTTTCCGTACGGCGAAAACAATGGCCGACGGCGTTGAAAAGATGACGGCCATTGCGGCCAAGATGGATGACATCCAGGTTTCCGACCGCAGCCTGATCTGGAACAGCGATCTGATGGAAACGCTTGAGCTGACCAACCTGATGCCGAACGCGTTGGCCACGATCATCGGTGCCGAGGCGCGTAAGGAATCCCGTGGAGCCCACGCACACGAGGATTTCACCGAGCGCAACGATGAGAACTGGCGCGTTCACACGATCAGCCATATCGACGGCAACAAGGTCGACCTCAGCTATCGTCCGGTCATCGTTGACCCGCTGACCACCGAAGACGAAGGCGGCATCAGCCTCAAGAAAATCGCGCCCAAGGCGCGGACCTTCTAAGGAGAGGAACACATGGTACAACTGACCCTCCCGAAGAATTCGCGCATCACGACCGGCAAGACATGGCCCAAACCTGACGGTGCGACCAATGTCCGTAAATTCCAGATTTACCGCTGGAACCCGGATGACGGCCAAAACCCGCGCGTGGATACCTATTTCGTCGACATGGACGATTGTGGGCCGATGGTTCTGGACGCGCTCATCTATATCAAGAACAAGGTCGATCCGACGCTGACCTTCCGCCGGTCCTGTCGTGAAGGAATTTGCGGGTCCTGTGCGATGAATATCGACGGGATCAACACGTTGGCCTGCATTTATGGCATGGATGAAATCAAGGGTGATGTGAAAATCTATCCCCTGCCGCATATGCCGGTGGTCAAGGACCTGATCCCCGATCTGAACCATTTCTATGCTCAGCACGCCTCGATCATGCCGTGGCTGGAAACCAAGACCAACCGCCCAGCGAAAGAGTGGAAGCAGTCGATCGAAGATCGCAAGAAACTGGATGGGCTTTACGAGTGTGTGATGTGCGCCAGCTGTTCGACTTCGTGCCCCAGCTATTGGTGGAACGGCGACCGGTATCTTGGCCCGGCTGCGTTGTTGCATGCGTATCGCTGGATCATCGACTCGCGGGACGAGGCAACGGGTGAGCGTCTGGATCAGTTGGAAGACCCCTTCAAGCTCTATCGCTGCCACACCATCATGAACTGCGCCAAGACCTGCCCCAAAGGTCTGAACCCCGCAAAGGCAATTGCCGAAATCAAGAAGATGATGGTGGAACGGACCGTCTGAGCAAAAAAATGAAAAAGGCACTGGCCGCGTTGCGGCTAGTGCAAAGCGATGTTGCGAAATTGTGCGGTGCGGCCGCTTCGCCAACAGCCTAGGCTGATCGTCGGGGAGGAGTGATCAAAACCAAAAAGGTCACCCCAATGGACAAGAGCCGTAATTCGGAAAAATCGGATGCAGCAGAGGCGCTGAAACTGCTGGAGCAGGCATGGGCCTATTACACACCTGAACCGGTTTATCCGACGTCCGAACATGAACCCGAGCTTTTCGAATATGCAAACGCCGCCTGAAGCTTGGTGCGTTAAAGTCGATTGAATTTATCGAAGGAAATGGGCAAACCGAAAGAATGCCCATTCTTCTTTTGTTACTTGCCGCCGGTGTATTTGCCTACTTCCTGTGGCGCGCGCGGACAACAACTCTGACTCGGGATTGCCGCTGGCGACAACACCGCAAGGAAGGCCGATGGGTTTGTACCTACTGCGGCGCCAAATCAGAAGGTGACGCTCAGCCGACGCAATGTCTGCGAAACAGGTCTTAAATCCACTTACGTGTCAGGGTTTCCTATTCGGGCAGTTTGCGCCAATCTGCGTGAAACTTCCGAAAGGGCAATCATGAGCCACCCACCATCCGACGCCAACGCCCGGCGCGCAATCGCCCCCGTCATCTGTTATCCGAATGATACGCTGCCCAAGCCGGATCTGGAATTGTATGGCAAGGCTCGTGTAGAAGCCAAAAAGGTTTCGGAAACGGTGGTTCCACCACGTGATGCGCGATGCTTTGAGGTTCCGGCCGGACATTTCTTTCGCATAACTTCGGTAGAAGGCCCGCAGGTCGGCGATCTGAACCTCTGGAATCGTGACGATCTGTTGGAACGCTTCTATTCCGGCAAGACCCGGGCGTTGCACGGTACCCATATATCCACCGGTGAACGTATGTGGTCGAGCTTTCCGTATCTGCGACCGATGGCAACGGTCACAGAAGATACTCTAAGCTGGTATGGCATAGATCAGTATGGCGGTTCGGTTCATGACGTGATTGGAACCCGGTGCGATCCCTATACGGGCAACCTGCTTTCCGAATCGCAATACCATCACTGTTGCCACTCCAACCTGACGCGGGCTCTGGCGGACCACTTGTCCATACCGCTAGCCGAAGCTGAACCGCACGTTCACGACGTTCTGAATGTTTTCATGTGCACCGGGTTTACCCGTGACACAGGGCAGTATTTCATGAAAGCCTCACCGGTTCGACCCGGCGATTATCTGGAGTTCTTTGCCGAAATCGACCTTCTTGGCAATCTCAGCGCCTGCCCGGGCGGCGATTGCTCGTCGGAACATTCATCCGATACTGCGGCCTGTTATCCGCTGCTAGTGGAAGTGTTTGCGCCTAAAAACAGCGCACTGTCAGATTGGATAAGCCCTGCTCGTAACGGGTACGACCGCACGCATGGAAGCTGAGGGCGATTTTGAGGGGGCCGGGCGAAAGAAGGTTTCGCCCGGATAGAATTATCATCCAGCGTCTGGAAATGCCGCCTGCAGAGCGATCTCGACCATATCGCCAAAGCTGCTTTCGCGCTCCGATGACGGCAAAGCCGCGCCAGTCAGTAGGTGATCCGAAACAGTCAGAACGGCCAGAGCCCGGCACTTGTGCCGTGCGGCGAGGATATAGAGCTCAGCCGCCTCCATCTCGACCCCGAGAATTCCGTGGCGCACCATCTGTTCATTCAGGTCGGGGCGTTCGTCATAGAAAACATCCGAGGAATAGATACCGCCGATATGGGTTGGCGTGCCTTTCGCCTGTGCGGCCTTCGCGGCGGCCTGCAACAGCCCCCAATCTGCACAGGGGGCGTAGTTCAGCTCTTTCATGATGCCACGCGACGGCGTGCTGAGTGTGGTGGACGTCATCGCAAGAATGACATCACGCACATCGATGCTTTCCTGCATTCCCCCGCATGAACCAATCCGGATCAGGGTTTTTGCGCCAAAGTCGCGGATCAGTTCATTCACGTAAATGGACAGCGACGGCATTCCCATTCCGCTGCCCTGAATGGTAACCGGAAATCCTTTCCATGTTCCGGTAAATCCCAACATTCCGCGGACGTTGTTAATTTTCCGGACGTCGGTCAAAAAAGTTTCGGCCGCCCATTTGGCCCGATATGGATCACCCGGCAGCAATACAGTTTCTGCGATGTCGCCTTTTTCTGCGCCTATGTGAATGGTCATCTTCGCCGCCTCGATCAGATTTCCAGATCGGATATGTCGGCCCCGGCTTTCAGCGCATCATGCACCCATTGCGGTTTGCGACCGCGCCCAGACCAGGTCTGGTCGGAATTGGCTGGATTGCGGTATTTGGCCTTTGCCTTTGCACCTTTTGCCAAACGGCGCGCATCCCCAGACAATTCCGCTAGCGAAAAGCCATACTCTGCTGCTGCTTTTTCGGCGGCCTCAAGTGCCTCACGGCGTTCACGTACTTCTGCCTCTTTCAAAGCATCGTCGATATTGCCCCGCAATTCGGTCAATTCCTTGCGGGTCATTTTACTCAGATCGATTCCCATCATTATCTCCGTATGGCGAAAGCCAATTAGGTGGCCAATTTTTGGCCACCGTAATTACATACATCGCCATTATCCATCCCTCAATTATTTGAGAAGGACGTCGGAGTTATTCAGCGGCAATATCCTTGGGATCGGCCAGCGTAATGATGTCGCCCATTATCGAATTCAATTCGAAATTCTTCGGCGTATAGATTTTGGCCACACCCATTTCGCGCAGTCTTTCTGCATCATCATCGGGAATAATGCCGCCAACCACCACTGGAAGTTCCCCGAGCCCCGCTTCGCGCAGGCGCACCATCACGTCTTCAACCAGCGGAAGGTGGCTGCCGGACAGGATCGAAAGACCGATCACATGGGCTTGTTCCTCTGCGGCCGCCTTGACGATTTCCTCAGGCGTCAGACGGATGCCTTCATAGCTGATGTCCATCCCGCAATCCCGCGCGCGGAACGCGATCTGTTCGGCGCCGTTCGAATGGCCATCCAGCCCCGGCTTGCCGACCAGGAACTTCAGGCGGCGCCCCAGTTGATCGCTGACGGCATCCACGGCGGCGCGCAGATCGTCCAGTCCTTCGGTCTTGTTGGAAACCGATCCCGATACACCAGTCGGGCCACGATAGGTGCCATAGGCTTTGCGCATTTCTTCGGCCCATTCGCCTGTGGTTACACCGGCTTTGGCGGCTGAGATTGATGGTTCCATAATGTTGGTGCCGGCTTTTGCCGCGTCGCGCAGTGCGGCCAGCGCAGCCTCGACCGCCAGACTGTCGCGTGAGGACTTCCAATCATTGAGGCGATTGATCTGCTCCTGCTCGACTGCCGGATCGACAACCATGATGCCGCCATCCTCGGTCTGAAGGGGCGAGCTTTCGCCTTCGACCCACTTGTTCACGCCGACGACAACCGTTTCGTTCCGCTCGATGCGGTTCAGGCGCTCGGCATTCGAATCAACAAGTCGGGATTTCATGTATTCGATCGAAGCAACCGCGCCGCCCATGGACTCAAGATTGGCCAGTTCGGCTCGCGCGCCGTTCTTCAGCTCTTCAACCTTGGCATCGACGACCTGATTGCCGTCAAACAGATCGCCATATTCCAGTAGGTCGGTTTCATAGGCCAAAATCTGCTGCATCCGCATCGACCATTGCTGATCCCATGGGCGCGGCAGACCCAGTGCTTCGTTCCAGGCCGGCAACTGCACTGCCCGTGCGCGGGCCTTTTTGGAAAGCGTCACCGCCAGCATCTCGATCAGGATGCGATAAACGTTGTTTTCGGGTTGCTGTTCGGTCAGACCCAGCGAGTTCACCTGTACCCCATACCGGAATCGGCGGAATTTGGGGTCCGTCACGTTGTAACGCTGTTCAAGGATTTCGTCCCAAAGGTCGACAAAGGCGCGCATTTTGCACATTTCAGTGACAAAGCGGATGCCCGCATTCACAAAAAATGAGATGCGCCCGCAAAGGGCCGGGAAATCGTCGGCAGGTACGCGTGGGCGCAATTCGTCCAGAACCGCAATCGCAGTGGCCAGCGCATAGGCCAGTTCCTGCTCGGGCGTCGCACCCGCTTCCTGCAGGTGATACGAACACACGTTCATCGGGTTCCATTTGGGGACGTTGGTGTAACAGTACTCGGCCACATCAGCGATCATCTTGAGGGATGGCTTGGGCGGGCAGACATAAGTTCCGCGGCTCAGGTATTCTTTGATCAGGTCGTTCTGAACCGTACCCTGCAGGCTGGAGATATCCGCACCCTGTTCTTCGGCAACGGCGATATACAGGGCCAAAAGCCACGGCGCCGTTGCGTTGATGGTCATTGAGGTATTCATCTGCTCAAGCGGAATCTGATCGAACAGAACACGCATGTCACCCAGATGGCAGATGGGGACGCCCACCTTTCCCACTTCACCGCGCGCCAGAGTGTGATCGCTGTCGTACCCGGTCTGGGTGGGCAGATCGAAGGCCACGGAAAGGCCGGTCTGACCTTTCGCCAGATTGGACCGGTAAAGCTGGTTCGAGGCTTTGGCGGTGGAGTGACCCGCATAAGTCCGGATGAGCCAGGGGCGATCTTTCTGCGTCTGCGTCATGACAAGGGCCTCGTGCTTGAGTGGGCAATAATATTTCACTGTAGCGTTCTAAATCGCAATTTTCGGGATATGTCAATTCGCTGCGTTGCGGCATCCGCAGGTTTCTTCAGATTGTTCCCGCTGGCGATTGGTGGCAGGGTGCAGCTATGTGGCAGACCGTAGAAGTTCCGATTTGGCTGTTTGTGTTGATCGTCGTGTTTGCTGCGGTCACATTTGCCTCGCATTTTCTTTTTCCGTCCGTTCGTTGGTTTTTTCGGCGTCGTCTGGAACGGGCAGTCGCAAGGCTGAATCAACGGCTGCAACGCCCGATACAACCGTTCAAGCTGGCGCGGCGTCACGATATGATTCAGCGCCTGATATACGATCCTCAGGTCGGTAAGGCGGTACAGGAACATGCGCGCGAAACCGGTATCCCCGAGGCGGTCGCGTCGGAACAGGCTCGTGGGTATGCGCGGGAAATCGTGCCTTCGTTCTCGGCCTTTACCTATTTTAGCTTTGCCATCCGGCTCGCGCGCTGGCTGAGTAACGCCTTTTATCACGTTCGGCTGAGTTACGAGGACGAAAAGGCGCTGAAAGACATTGATAGTGATGCAACGGTTGTGTTCGTCATGAATCACCGCAGCAACATGGATTATGTTCTGGTCACCTATCTGGCGGCACAACATTCGGCACTGTCTTATGCGGTGGGGGAATGGGCGCGTGTCTGGCCGCTCAGCCGCCTTATCCGGGCGATGGGGGCGTATTTCATTCGCAGAAAATCTGGGAGCGAGCTCTATCGTCAGGTTCTGGCCTGTTACGTACGGCATGCGACCGAGGCCGGTGTGACGCAAGCCATGTTTCCCGAAGGCGGGCTGAGTCTGACGGGCGGCCTGGGGCGACCGAAGCTCGGGTTGTTGAAGTATATTCTTGACGGCACCAGCGTCGACGGAAAAGACGTCGTTTTCGTCCCTGTCGCGCTGAACTATGACCGGGTCCTCGAGGATACCATACTTACCCGCGCGGCGCTGGGCAGCGAGAGGCGCTTCCGGGCAAGAATCGGGGTCATCACGCGATGGTTTCTCAAGCAAATCTGGTTGCGCTTGATCGGGCGCTACCGCGGATTTGGTCTGGCTTCAGTACGGTATGGCACTCCGATTTCCTTGCGCGCCTTCAGAAAGGGTGGGGAGCGGGATTTGATGACCGATTTGGCGCGCGAACTGATGGCAAGGATTGGCGCTGCCATCCCGCCAGTTCCGGCACCTGCTGCGTGTCGGCTTGTTCGCGAGAACGGGTCGATGCCGGAGGAGGTCGTGAAAGAGCGGATCTGCAAAATTCTTGCGCGAAATGGCGGCCAGCCCCAAAGCTGTATTGAAGATACAAATGCGGCCATTGAGCAGCTTGTGGAGCGGAGAATCCTTTGCCGCGCAGAGGGCCTGTTATTGCCTTCGATCGAGCGGCTGGACCTGATGGAGTATTACGCCGCATCGGCCCCGGTCGTTGACGATATCTCTGATGCTGCGAGTGCAAAGGAGATTTCTGCATCCGCTGGGTCATAAAATTACAAAACTATGCCCAAAAACTATTGCATTGTTTCTTTGGGGCTAATATTTCCTCCTTTGAGGTTCGCGATTCTGCGTCGCGGCAACGGAATTGAACAAAGGAGGCCACCATGGCTTTGGACACGGACAGCGGTATCGCGTCATACGAGGCACCCGAAAAAGACCTCTATGAGATGGGAGAGATCCCTCCGATGGGCTATGTGCCCAAACAGATGTATGCCTGGGCCATCCGCAAGGAGCGCCATGGTGAGCCGAATACGGCCATGCAGCTTGAAGTGGTCGACGTCCCAAAGCTCGACAGTCACGAAGTGCTGGTTCTCGTGATGGCGGCGGGTGTGAACTACAACGGTGTTTGGGCGTCACTGGGCACGCCGATCAGCCCGTTTGATGGTCACAAGGCACCCTATCATATCGCGGGGTCGGATGCGTCGGGCATCGTTTGGGCTGTTGGTGAAAAGGTCACTCGCTGGAAAGTCGGCGATGAGGTCGTGATCCACTGTAATCAGGATGACGGTGACGACGAACATTGTAACGGTGGCGACCCGATGTATTCGGATTCGCAGCGCATCTGGGGTTATGAGACTCCCGACGGCTCGTTCGCGCAGTTCACAAATGTTCAGGCACAGCAGCTGATGCCGCGCCCGAAACATCTGACCTGGGAAGAAAGCGCCTGTTACACACTGACTCTGGCAACCGCTTACCGGATGCTGTTCGGACACGAGCCGCATGACCTGAAGCCAGGCCAGAACGTTCTGGTCTGGGGCGCGTCGGGCGGTCTGGGCTCATACGCGATCCAGCTGATCAATACGGCGGGTGCGAATGCGATCGGCGTGATCTCGGACGAAAGCAAGCGCGACTTTGTCATGGGGCTGGGCGCCAAGGGTGTTCTGAACCGCAAGGACTTCAACTGCTGGGGTCAGCTGCCGACCGTAAACACACCGGAATATGCTGAGTGGTTCAAAGAGGCCCGCAAGTTCGGCAAAGCCATCTGGGACATCACCGGCAAGGGCGTGAACGTTGACATGGTGTTCGAACATCCAGGCGAAAGCACCTTCCCGGTTTCCACCTTTGTTGTGAAAAAAGGTGGCATGGTTGTGATCTGCGCCGGAACCACCGGTTACAACCTGACCTTCGACGTGCGTTACATGTGGATGCACCAGAAGCGTCTGCAGGGTTCACACTTTGCGCACCTCAAGCAGGCGGCGGCGGCCAACAAGCTGATGGTCGAACGGCGTCTTGATCCCTGCATGTCCGAAGTGTTCACCTGGGCCGATCTGCCCGAGGCACATATGAAAATGCGCCGGAACGAACATAAACCCGGCAACATGTCTGTTCTCGTTCAGGCACCGCGCACTGGTCTCCGTACGCTGGAAGAAGTTCTCGAAGCGAAAGACTGATCGCGTAAAAAACACGACTGGAAAGCCCGCGAATCGCTTCGGTGAGTCGCGGGCTTTTTCATTGTGAAACCAGCCTCAGGAGTTTCAGTCCGTTACAATTCTGCGTCTCGCTATTTTTGGGGAGTAGAAACCGGTGAATATTCGCACCAGTGCCTTACATGCTATGGTTGTGTTAACCTTTCGTTAACTCTTTCGGAGAGACCCTGATGGCGCAAAATGAGTGGATACTGGACGTACTGTCGGATCTCAGAACTTTCGCCGCCGCGAATGGGATGAGTACGCTTGCCGAACAGCTTGATGACACCAAGCTGATCGCCGCAACCGAGATCGCGTCCCTACAAGATGAGGCACGGGCGCCAGTTTATGGGAACGAAAGTCGAATTGAGCCAGGTCCTGGGAGATTTGGAAGACACCAACTCGCTTGAAGACTTAGAGCGAATAGCGATTTCCATCAGGGACAGGCTTGGTGTTGCTCATATCATCTATCACTGGGTAGACAGCGCCGGCGATCAATATGGGTGTACCACCTATCCGGATGCCTGGGCTGAACGGTACCTGGAAAGAAATTACCACAGAATCGATCCCGTAATTCTGGGGTGCTTTCAAAGGTTCCAGCCGGTTGACTGGAAAACGCTGGATTGGTCGGGCAAAATCGCCAAGGCGTTCTTGCAGGATGCGCTGA
This sequence comes from Ruegeria sp. BJ6, assembly GCF_056537885.1. NCBI lineage: Bacteria > Pseudomonadati > Pseudomonadota > Alphaproteobacteria > Rhodobacterales > Roseobacteraceae > Ruegeria > Ruegeria sp. BJ6. The sequence continues at coordinate 161,704 of NZ_JBQFSG010000004.1, forward strand.
GTCACGGGATTGGGAATCAGGGCTATTCAATTCCCATCAGAGGGCCGAACGGTCAGTTTGCTCTGTTCACCGCCAACCATAGCTGTGATGACGAAACCTGGCAGGGTTTTATGAAGACCTATGGCCATGACCTGATTCTGATTGCACATTTTTTTAACAAGAAAGCGCTTGAATTCGAAAGCGACCGGACACCTGAAACGTCTTGCTCATTGTCTCCGCGGGAAGTCGATGCAATGACCTTGCTTGCGCTGGGATACAGCCGTGCACAAGTCGCGCATTCACTATCGATTTCCGAGCATACGCTAAGGGTTTACATCGAAAGCGCGCGCTTCAAGCTTGGGGCGCTCAACACCACCCACGCCATTGCAACGGCAATGAGCAGAGGCTTAATAGTGGTTTAACGGGCGTTCGGTAGTCACACGGTAAATTAACCATAGGTTTGTACCCCCTTTGTTCCAGACATGGACGACAAGGGGAACAAGTCATGCTGCGTTATGTGTATGCCGATGAATTATTCAAATATCCGAAACTTGCTGAAGGGATGTTTCAGGATCGCGCAGATCAGTTCAAGGTCCGGTTGGGGTGGGACGTTCAGATCAACGAAAAGGGTGAAGAGCGGGATGAATACGACGACCTGAACCCCCTTTATGTGATCTGGGAAGAAGAAGATGGCAGTCATGGCGGTTCGATGCGAATTCTGCCGACAACGGGCCCGGTCATGGTCAATGATGTGTTCGGCCACCTGACCGGGGGCAAGCCTGTTCACAGCCCGCTGATCTGGGAGGTGACGCGGTTCTGCCTGTCCCGCAAGGCCAGCGCCCGAACGGCGGGCGCAATCATGCTGAGTGGGGGCGAGGTCATGGAAGGTTTCGGGCTGACTCACATCGCCGGGGTATTTGACGCACGAATGGTGCGCATTTATCGGTTGATCGGATCGTCTCCGGTTATTCTGGGTTCGGAAGGCGAAGGCCGGGATCAGATTTCTGTTGGTCTGTGGCCGTATTCCCCGGCAGATTGCGCGCGTGTGGCTGAAAGGGCGGGTGTCCCCAGGGAACTGTCACGCATGTGGTTCAACGCGGCTTTCGGGAAGATGGCCAAACCCCGGTTCGCCCTTTCGGCCTGATGCCCGCGAATTCCTTATTCCGCATCTGGTGATGGGTCGCGCGGCCCTGTAGGGTCGCGCCATGTCCTTGCCGAATGTGACCTTTTCCGACGATCAGGCGACCGCCTATGACAGCATCGCCGAGATGCTGAAAACAGCTGGAATCGACCTTGAAGACGACGCCCTGCTGCGGCCACCGGGCGGCGGAAAGTCCGGGGTTATGGCGGTAATCGGTAAAGCAGGCTCCGGAAAAACGCTGCTGCTTGCCGAGCTTTACAAGGCACTCGCCGAGGCGGGTGTGAATGTTGTGTCCGGCGATTACGAAAGCCGCAAGTCCAAGGACAAACGCAGCCTTGCCATTCTGGCCCCTACGAACAAGGCCGCCAGTGTTCTGCGATTGCGCGGGGTCCCGGCGACCACGATCCACCGCATTCTCTATACGCCCGTATATGACCCTGAATACGAGCGGATTGCCGAATGGCTTGCTGGCAACGGGGACCGCCCCGAGATCGAGGGCCTGACGGATGAGGCGCTGGATCGAGCGGCTGCCTTTTACGAGAAAAACAAGTCTATCCCCGGGGCTCTGGCCGCCGCCGGTTTGCGCGGGTCGGATTTCATAACCGGTTGGAAACGCAGGGAAGAACCGTTGGACATCGGCTTTGTGGACGAGGCGTCGATGCTGGACGACCGGCAGTTCGAGGATCTGCAGGAGATTTTTCCGACGCTTCTGATGTTTGGCGATCCGGCACAGCTGGCGCCTGTCAATCAGTCCGGATCGATGGTCTTTGACGGATTGGCAGAGCCCCGAAAGTTGACCCTGCACCGCGTCCACCGACAGGACGCGGACAATCCGATTTTGGACCTTGCGCATGCTTTGGCCGACCCGGCGATGGGGTTTGAAGAATTCGAGCACCTGATTGAACAAACCTCGCGTAAGGATGATCGCGTGATCTGGGGCCAGCGGGTCGAGGTCGATTTGATGGCCCGCAGCCCGGTTCTGGTCTGGCGTAATGCAACACGGATACGATTGATTAACGCATTCCGGCATGTTCACGGTGCGCCTGAAACGGAACTTCTGGAAGGCGAGCCGCTGATTTGCGACGGAATTGAACTGCCGCTGAAGCACCGCAAAAAACGCCTCGACCTTGAAGCGCGCGGGCTTATCAAAGGCGCACAGGTCATCTATCTGGGGCCGGGGCGGAAACCGGGGTTTTCCCGGCTGCATGTTATCGGCGCCGAGGACCCGCAGGTCAGTGCCGCATCCATCGTCAAAATCGAAAAGCCGGACGAGGAAGAGCCATTCATCCCCTACGCCGCACGCATGGGGGCCACATTCCTGCACGGCGCGGCGGTCACGATTCACAAGGCGCAGGGATCGCAATGGAACACGGTACAGGTCTTTGCCCCGGATATCTATGCGGCCGCCAGAATGGGCCGGACTGAGGCCGGACAGCCCTTGTGGAAACGTCTGGCCTATGTCGCGATAACCCGCGCTCAGGAACGCCTGATCTGGGTCGTGCGCAATCGTTTGGCCAAACCAACACACGAACTGCGTGTGGATGATCTGCGGCAGGTTCCGGCTGCATCCCTGACACTGGAGGCGGAAGAAACATGAGTTCAATCATCGTGACCGGTGCAAGCTCGGGCATAGGCCGGGCCACTGCCGTGCTGTTTCTGGAACAGGGATGGACTGTGGGCCTTTTGGCGCGCAGCGGTGGCGTTCTGTCGGAGATGGCTGACCAATACGAAAACGCTGTTCCGCTGACTGCGGACGTGACGGACCCGCAGGCAGTCGACGCCGCCTTTCTGTCATTTGCACAAAAGGCCGGGCGGCTGGATGTGCTGTTCAACAATGCCGGTGTGTTTACCCCAGCAGGAAAGATTGACGAAATCGCGCTGGAGGATTGGTTTCAGACGGTCAACGTTAATCTGAATGGAATGTTCCTGTGCGCCCGGGCAGCTTTCAGCACCATGCGCAGGCAGTCTCCGCAAGGGGGGCGTATCATCAACAACGGTTCTATCGCGGCACATGTGCCGCGCCCGAACTCGATTCACTACACGGCAACCAAACACGCGATCACCGGACTGACCCGTAGCCTTTCTCTGGACGGTCGTGACCTGAACATCGCGTGTGGTCAAATCGATATCGGCAACGCAAGAACGCCCATGGTGCAGGGCTTGGTCGATGCGGCGATAACACAAGGGCAGCAGCCCGATCCGACCATGGCTGTCGAAGACGCGGCCCGTTCCGTTATGCACATGGCGACGCTGCCGCCCGAGGCGAACGTACAGTTCATGACCGTGATGGCGACAACAATGCCGTATATCGGGCGCGGCTGACGATCAGTTCTCGCGCAGCAGACGGAATGCCGTAGACGCGCTCCAGCCTGCGGCAATGGCAATCGCCAGAGACATCAGGCCATAAACCATCGGGTTTTGCCGTGACAGGTTGTAAAGAAAGCGTTCCAGTCCGACCTTGCGCACATCGATTGCGGTTTCCAGCTGTGAAATGACCTCTCCCCTGCGCGTCAGGAAAATCCGGGCGACGTACTCGCCCTCGGTCAGATCCGCAGGCATCTCGATTGAGGTGCGAAACAAGGTCTGCTGATCCACGGCCACCGTGTCTTCGCGAATGGAATACAGGTGTTCCTTTTCACGGATGCGAACGACCGCATCAGCAAATGACTGTGCCTCGCGGATATGCATGGCAGCCCCAACCGAGCGAATGGCCCGCTCGATGGAAATGCGATACCGCAGGTCTTCGGTATCGGTCAGCACCTGATCGAACGGTGCACTGGTTGCGACTGCGTAAAAACTGGGGGCCGAGTCCACCAGTACGCTGTCCACATTCACCCAGATACCAAATTTCTTTTCCTTGCGGCGCACCATCACCGGTTCGGATGGGCCGGACACTGCAACGACCACTTCCAGCGGTGGGCCCGATGGTATTGGGGCTTCACGTTTGACTGCACCAAAGATCAGGATATCGGAGCCGTCGAAATTGGCGGTAATGGCAACACGGTCCTGACTGAGGCCAAGAACAACCTGTTCCCCGTCAGCAAGAACAGAGGAACACAACAGACAGAAAACAGCGATCAGACGCAACATCTCAGTGCCCTCCGTCCGTGCCAAGTGAATACAGCTCCGATGGCTGAAGAAGCAGTTCCAAAGCCAGCTTTCCGCAGACGGCCAGAACCATGAGGGCAAGCAAAATACGCAACTGCTCGGCTTTCATGCGCGCTCCGATCTGGGTACCGATCTGGGCTCCGATCACTCCGCCTACCAGCAGCAGAACGGCCAGCATCACATCAACCGTATAGTTGGTGGTCGCGTGCAGCATCGTGGTGAATGCGGTGACAAAGATGATCTGGAACAGCGACGTTCCCACCACGACCTTGGTTGGCATCCCCAGAATGTAGATCATCGCTGGAACCATGATGAATCCGCCGCCGACGCCCATGATAGCGGACAACACGCCAACGCAAAGGCCGACGACCAGCGGTGGGAGGACCGAAATATACAGGCCAGATGTCCGAAACCGCATCTTGAGGGGCATCGCATGAACCCATCCGCGCTGACGGCGTTTGGGTGGCGGCGCTCCGTCGGCCTTGCGCAGCTTACGAATGGCGTTGAGGCTTTCGATGAACATCAGCCCACCGATGACCCCCAGAAACACCACGTAGCAAAGCTTTACCAGCAGATCGACCTGACCGAGGCTTTTGAGATAGTTGAACACCACAACGCCAAGCGCCGCGCCGATTAATCCGCCTATCAGCAATACCGTCCCCATCCTGAGGTCCACGGTCTTTCGTCGGAAATGGGCCAGAACGCCCGAAAATGATGATGCGACGATTTGGTTCGCTTCGGTGGCAACCGCGACGGCTGGAGGTATCCCGATAAAGAACAGCAGCGGTGTCATCAGAAACCCGCCCCCGACTCCAAACATTCCGGAAAGGATGCCCACCAGACCACCAAGGCCCAAAAGCAGGAACGCGTTAACTGATACTTCGGCTATCGGTAAATAGATCTGCATGGTGACTTCTAGTCCAGCCTGGATAAGTTGTGCAATGCGGCAGGTTTTACGCACTCACCGGCATCAAGTGATCGTGTGCAGCCCATGGGTGACAGTTCCGTGTCATTTCCCACCGCACGTGGAGAGTTTTGACTGCCGGTAGGATCAATCCCACCCTGTTCGGTGACCGAATACAGCTCGATCGGTTCAAGCAGCAGTTCAAAGGCGATTTTGCCCGAAACCGACATCACAAGAAGGGCCAGCAGAACTCGCAATTGCTCGGCTTTCAGGCGCGCGCCGATCTGTGTGCCCAACTGTGCCCCCACGACGCCGCCCAGAATCAACAGAAGGGCCAGCATCAGATCGACACTGAAATTGGTCGAAGCATGCACCATCGTCGTGAACCCGGCCACAAAGATGATTTGAAACAGGGACGTTCCGATCACAACCTTGGTCGGCATCCCAAGAATGTAGATCATGGCAGGCACCATGATAAAGCCGCCGCCGACCCCCATGATTGCCGACAGAATGCCCACGCCGAACCCAACCAATGCAGGTGGAATGACGGATATATACAGGCTTGAGCCGCGAAATCGCATCTTGAATGGCAGCGCATGAACCCATGTTCGCTGACGGCGTTTATAAGGTGTCGCGCCGCCGGCTTGTTTAGACCTTCGGATTGCGTTCACGCTTTCGACGAACATCAGGCTGCCGATGACGCCGAGGAACACCACATAACAAAGTTGAACGGCCAGATCGACCTGCCCGAGTTGCTTGAGAAAGTTGAAAAGAACCATCCCCAACGCCGCACCGAAAAGCCCGCCAATAAGCAGAACAAGCCCCATCTTCAAATCGACGGTTCTTCTTTTGAGATGGGCCAGAAGCCCCGAGAAAGAGGATGCGACAACCTGATTTGCAGATGTTGCGACTGCAACCGTTGGCGGAATGCCGATAAGAAACAGCAAAGGCGTGATCAGAAACCCGCCCCCCACTCCGAACATCCCGGAAAGCACTCCGACGGCCGCACCGATGCCCAGTAACAATAGGGGATTCACCGAGACCTCGGCGATAGGGAGGTAGACATGCATACCCCCTTAGAGCGGTTGCGGCACGCAAAATCAACTCTGCATGCCGCTATGCAGCGAACAGGACCGAAGAACGGTCCTGAACTGGCCCTATCAGCGTTCTTTTACGTAGGGTTCGCCGCCTGCGCGCGGCGGGATGGCCTTGCCGACAAACCCGGCAAGAATCACGACCGTCAGGATATAGGGCAGGGCGTCCATAAGCTGAACCGGGATGACGACACCACCCAGATCGATGTTCTGAAACCGCAGGGCAATGGCCTGCAACAAGCCAAACAGAAGGCAGGCCCCCATGGCGTGCCAGGGCCGCCACTTGGCAAAAATCAGCGCCGCCAGCGCAATGAACCCGCGCCCCGCCGTCATGTCCTTTACAAAGCCAGCCTGCAGGGCTGTCGCCAGATAGGCCCCCGCAATGCCGCAAAGAACACCACAGATCGCCACAGCCGCATAACGCAGGCCCACCACTGACACCCCGGCCGTGTCAACCGCCGCAGGGTTTTCACCCACCGCACGCAGACGAAGTCCGAAACGGGTACGGTACAGAATCCACCAGGTTGCGGGCACTGCCAGAAAGGCAAAATAGACCAGAATGGAATGGCCAGAGAGCAACTCAGAGTAAATCTGGTGTAAAATGTTCGTTTCGGACATCAGCGCCGAAACTGGGCGTCCTGCAAGCTCTGCGTCTTCCGGGCCGATTGCCAACGGGAATTCAGCGCTCTCAAAGCGCCCTTCGCCGATCAGCGAAGGAGTACGTCCTCCCTGTTGAAACCAGTCCTGTGCGACAAGCACGGTCATACCGGCGGCAAGGAAATTGATCGCCACGCCCGAGATAAGCTGATTACCCCGGAAAGTGATCGAAGCCAGACCGTGCAGCCCGGCAAGAACCAGCGAAGACGCGATACCCGCCAGTAGCCCCAGCCAGACCGAACCGGTTACAGCTGCGACAGCGGCGGAAAAGAACGCGGCCATCAGCATCTTGCCTTCCAGGCCGATGTCAAAGATGCCCGCCCGCTCGGAGTAAAGCCCCGCAAGACAGGCCAGCAGCAAAGGTGTCGCCAAGCGAACGGTCGAATCGAGGACCTGTATGAGTGTCAGAAAATCCATCAGGCCGATCCTTTCCGCAGTCCAAGGAACAGCTTTTCAAGCGGCATCCGCACCATATTGTCCAATGCCCCGGTGAACAGGATCACCAGTGCCTGAATCACCACGATCAGTTCGCGAGGGATTGAAGTCCACAGCGCCAGCTCTGCCCCACCCTGATAGAGAAATCCGAACAGGATCGCGGCGAGGAATACGCCAAAGGGATGCGACCGGCCCATCAGCGCAACTGCGATACCAATAAAGCCCGCTCCTTCGGTTGAATTCAGAACCAGCCGCTCTGCCTCGCCCATCACGTTGTTGGTTGCCATCAGACCAGCCAAAGCACCTGAAATCAGCATGGCGACAATAGTGATGCGGACAGGCGATATACCGGCGTAGATGGCCCCGGTTTCCGAATGGCCATATGCGCGGATCTCGTAACCCAGGCGGGTGCGCCAGATCAGGGCCCAGACCACAACGCAGGCAAGGATCGCCACAAAGAACGAGATGTTGGCAGGCGCGCCGCGGAACACCACGTTTTCGGCGGTCGAGAACATCGACTGGAAGGTTGGCAGATGCGTTGCCTCAGGGAAACGGGCGGTCGCCGGGTCCATCGACCCTTGCGGGCGCATGACGTTGACCAGCATATAGTTGAGGAATGCCGCAGCGATGAAATTGAACATGATCGTGGTGATCACGATATGGCTGCCGCGCTTGGCCTGCAGATAGGCCGGAATTGCCGCCCACGCCGCTCCAAAGATCATCGATGCCGCACAGGCCCCGAGCAAAGCGATGGACCAGTGTGGCCATGGCACGTGCAAGCAAACAAGCGCCACGCCCAGCCCGCCAAGCATCGCCTGACCTTCGCCACCGATATTGAACAGGCGCGCATGGAATGCGACGGCTACGGCCAGACCGGTGAAAATGAAATTGGTGGCATAATACAGCGTATAGCCCCAGCCATAGGTAGACCCCAGCGCACCGGTAACCATTAGGTTCACAGCCTCGACCGGGTTTTCACCGATGGCAAGGATGACAAGGGCGGATAGGATCGCTGCCAGTATCAGACTGATCACCGGGATCAGAACCACGTCGGCCCATTTAGGCATTTTGTCCATGTTACGCGGCCTCCCCCGCAACACCGGCCATCAACAGGCCCAGTTCTTTTTCATCTGTTTCATTTGGCAGACGTTCGCCCATGATATGTCCGTCAAACATCACCGCGATCCGGTCCGAGAGCGAGAAAATTTCCTCCAGTTCGACCGAGACCAGAAGGATGGCCTTGCCCTGGTCACGCAGTGCGACAATCTGTTTGTGGATGAATTCGATCGCGCCGATATCAACGCCACGCGTGGGTTGGCCGACCAGCAGCAGGTCCGGATTACGCTCGATCTCGCGTGCGACGACGATTTTCTGCTGGTTCCCGCCCGAGAAATTCTTGGCTGCCAACCAGCCATCGGGTGGGCGCACGTCGAACTTCTCGATCTTGCGTTCGGTGTCGGCCCGCAGGGCGGCGTTGTCCATGAAGATGCCACGCTGATAAGCCGGATCGCGATGGTACCCGAAGGCCACGTTTTCCCAGGCGTGAAAGTCCATGATCAGACCCTCGCGCTGCCGGTCTTCGGGCACGTGTGCGATATGCTGGGCGCGGCGCGCCTGCCCATCCGAACCCGGACCGCTCAGCGCCAGAGGGGAGCCGTTCAGTTTGATCGTACCACTTCCGGCACGCATACCGCCCAGAACTTCCAGTAGCTCCGACTGGCCGTTTCCGGCGACACCGGCGATGCCGACGATCTCGCCCGCGCGAACAGTCAGGTTGATGCCCTTGACCCGCTCGACACCTGCCTCGTCGCTGACGTGCAGATTCTCGATTTCCAGAATGGGCTTGCCCGGTTGAGCCGGGACCTTGTCGACTTGCAACAGAACCTTGCGGCCCACCATCAGTTCGGCCAGTTCTTCGGGGTTGGTTTCCGCTGTCTTGACCGTAGCCGTCATCTGGCCGCGGCGCATCACCGAAACCGTATCGGTGGCTTCCATGATCTCGCGCAGCTTGTGGGTGATCAGGATGATCGTCTTACCCTCTTCCCGCAGGCGGTGCAGAATGCGGAACAACTGGTCCGCCTCGGCCGGTGTCAACACGCCCGTGGGTTCGTCCAGAATCAAAATTTCCGCGCGCCGGTACAGCGCCTTGAGGATTTCGACCCGTTGTTGCATCCCGACACCGATCTCGTCGATGCGTTTGTCCGGATCGACAAACAGTTCGTATTCTTCTTCCAGCTCTTTCAGTTCCTTGCGCGCCTTGGCCAGAGATGGCGCAAGCAGGCCACCCTCTTCGGCGCCCAGAACGATGTTTTCCAGAACTGTGAAATTCTCGACCAGCTTGAAATGCTGGAAAACCATACCGATGCCTGCAGCGATCGCCGCCTGACTATCGGGGATGTCGGTCTTTGTACCGTTGATCCAGATTTCGCCTTTGTCGGCTTTGTAAAAGCCGTAGAGAATGCTCATCAGCGTGGATTTGCCCGCACCGTTTTCACCGATGATCCCATGGATCGTGCCGGGGGCGACGCTGATGGAGATGTCCTTGTTGGCCTGAACCGGCCCAAAGGCTTTGGATATCCCTTTGAGCTCAATGGCGGGGACGGTCATGTCTTGTCCTCAATTGCCGAAGGGCCGCGCTTGCGATTGGCGGCAGAGTGGATGCGGGACGGAAAGCGCACTCCCCGTCCCGCGCGATATCAGAACTGCAGTGCCGGGCAGCTGTCGTTCTCGTAATAGCTGACGACCGTGACGTTGCCATCGATGATGTCCTGGCGTGCCTTGTCGACTGCGGCTTTCATTTCATCCGAAACCAAAGGCGCGTTGTTGTCATCCAGAGCATAGCCAACGCCCTCTTCGGCCAGACCCATGGTAAAGACACCGGGCTCGACCCCGTCGCCCGCTTTCATGGCCTCATAAACAGCCACGTCCACGCGTTTCAGCATCGAGGTCAGAACCTTGCCCGGATGCAGGTGGTTTTGGTTGCTGTCGACGCCGATGGACAGGATGCCTTCGTCTGCAGCGGTCTGCAGAACGCCAACACCGGTACCGCCCGCGGCGGCATAAACAACGTCAGCACCCTGGCTGATCTGAGCTTTGGTCAGTTCCGAACCCTTCACCGGGTCATTCCAAGCGGCCGGGGTTGTGCCGGTCATGTTGGCGACGACATTGATGTCCGGGTTAACGGCCTTGGCACCTTGTGCATAGCCACAGCCAAAGTGACGGATCAGCGGAACGTCCATGCCGCCGATAAAGCCAACGGTGCCCGATTTAGACGCCATCGCCGCCATCATGCCCACAAGGTACGACCCTTCGTGCTCGGCAAAGCCGACCTGACGCAGGTTCGGCGCGTCCAGCCATGTCACGTCAACCACGACGAACTTGGTGTCGGGATAGTCGGGTGCAACGGTGCTCAGCGGATCGGCCATCGCGAAACCCATGGTGATGATCGGGTTTGCACCCGCTTCGGCAAAGCGGCGCAGAGCCTGCTCACGCTGCGCTTCAGACTGCAGCTCGATCTCGCGATAGCTTCCGCCGGTTTCCTCGGCCCAGCGCGAGGCGCCGTTATGTGCGGCTTCGTTGAACGACTTGTCGAACTTGCCACCCAGATCAAAGATCAGGGCCGGTTCGGCAAGGGCTGCGCCTGCCGTCAATGCGACGGCGGCAGCGGCGCCCATCAAGGATTTCATCAGGGTCATTTTGTACTCCCGTTGGTTTTTATCGATCCGGAGCGAACGAATAATCCGTTGCTCCGCTCAAAGCGAGCAGAACTGCTGTGATGCTGGCAATTAAGGCCGTTTGCGGCGGCGGTGGTCAACCGCTTTTTGACCAGATGGTCTGAGAAACGCCCGGCTGCCGTCAGGGCAAGCTGCGTTCCATTACAATTGCGTCCACGTTCTCCTCGTTTTCGCGCCGATAGTAGCCCCGGCGCAGACCGCAGGGCGCATAACCGCAACTTTTATAGAGTGCAATGGCCGCGTGATTATCAGCAGCGACATCCAGAAACGCGCGGGACGCGCCCGCCTTGATGGCCGTGTGCTGCCAGTCGTTCATCAGATTACGTGCCAATCCTGCTCGCTGGCGCGAGGGGTGGGTCGCGATGGTCAGCAGTTCCGCCTCGTCCGCTATGACGCGAATTACCGCAAAACAATCAGTACCGCCAATGGCATAGGTGAACTGGTTGGCCAGAAGATCAGCGAACTCTTCTTCCGTCCAGGGGCGCGACTGTCTGAAAGCTGCGGCGTGCAGGGCCGCCATTTCCGCCGGTCTCATTCGTCCAGAAGTACCGGCGGCACGTCTCTGGAAGGCGCCGCGTCAGCCGGTCGAACATAAAGAGGGGCCGGTGCCTCACTGGTTGTGTTCCAACGCTGGGCTGCAGACCGGGCAATCGCCTCGGCATGTTTTTGGGGCTCATCGCAAAAAAACAGGGGGGCATGGGCTTCCACCTGTTCTCGGCCTGACAATACCGGAGCGTCCTCTCCGATCTGAAAATAAACCTGATCCCGCGGGGCCGCGATTGCAGGGATGTGGCCTGCCGGGGCGATCAAACTCAACGCCTCAAACCCTGAGACGCCAACGGCGGGAACCTCAAGACCCAGTGCAAGCCCGCGAGCGGCGGATACCGAAATTCGGATGCCGGTGAAGTTGCCCGGACCGATTCCGACGCCGATTGCATCCAGATCGCTCCAGTCACATCCGGCCTCGGTCAGCAGTTCCTGAAGTAGTGGCATCAGCCGTTCGGCTTGCCCCCTCGACATGGCTTCGGCCCGCGACAACAGGATTTCGCCGTCGCGCAACAAAGCGGCCGCGCAATGCGCGGCCGATGTATCAAATGCCAGTATCGTTGGTTCAGACGGCAACCGGGCGCACCTCGGTCACTTCGGGGATGTAGTGACGCAGCAGGTTTTCAATGCCCATCTTCAGGGTCAAAGTGGACGAGGGGCAACCCGCGCAGGCGCCCTGCATATGCAGATAGACGACGCCGCGGTCGAAACCGTGGAAGGTGATGTCGCCACCGTCCTGCGCCACCGCCGGGCGCACGCGGCTGTCCAGCAACTCTTTGATCTGGTCTACAACTTCGGCGTCCTCGCCGGTGTGCTCGGCATGGCCCGAGGCTGTTTGCGCATCCGCGCCCATCACCGGTTGGCCGGACTGGTAGTGTTCCATCACCGCGCCAAGAATGGCGGGCTTGATGTGATCCCACTCGACGCCGTCTTCTTTGGTCACGGTTACGAAGTCGTTGCCAAAGAATACGCCTGTCACGCCATTCACGGCAAAGATACGCTGCGCCAATGGCGATTTCTGAGCCGCCTCTGGCGACGGGAAGTCCGCCGTGCCCATTTCCAGAACGGTTTGACCGGGCAGGAATTTCAACGTGGCCGGGTTTGGGGTGGATTCGGTCTGGATGAACATGTCACGCTCCGCTTCTGTTGACCCTGATATGCGGGTGCGGACCGCAGAAGTCAAGAATTGGAACGATTCTAAAATGTGCAAATCTGGATCAGCATTCAACTCTGGTTCAGATCCGGGCAGTCGCAGCCGCTGATCGAACCTGTTGGCGAAGAGGAAAAGCCGCAGCATTGGACACCGGTGCTGAGCGTGCAGCAGCGTGTGCCTTGCGCAATTTCACATGCCGAGCCACCAGACGATTGGCTGCCGACGGACAGAGTCAGAACGAGAAGAAAGGTCAGGCGCAGCATTTTGTCCTCAATTCAAAGATGGATCACGATGATCGAACGCGGCCGCCAACATCAGAAAAACGAAAAAGTCGCGCACATAGGGCCGTTGTTCCTGCGGATGACGTGCCAGCAACCGGCTTGTGACGTTGTTTTCTACTTCGATGAACTTGCGCAACGTGTCGCGCCAGATGAAGTATCCGGCCAGATCGGGAACAGTCCAGAACTGCCCCTCGCGTAGGGCGGACGCGCTGGTATTTGCCGCATAGGCATAGTCTTTCCATTTCTGGAGATAGCTTTGCTTCAGATCGTCCGCAGCTCGTACCTCGAGTACCTTGCTGGAAAGTCGGTGATAATGGATGATGACAGATGTGGCGGATTTGGGGGTTCCGTCCACGCACCGTGATCGGAAAATAACGCGGAACAGCCACAGCTCACTATCATCTTCCTCGCTGACCGCCGGGGCGTTTTTGATCGGTTCGATGAAATAGGTCGACATCAGCAAATAGTCGTCCTCGCTCAGAGTGTTGGTGATTTCAGCGGTCAAAGCGGTTTCCGCCCCCGCAGATGCTTCGAAAATCCCGGCTGAAACCTTGGCCTTGAGGCCTACAGATGCATCAAATCCCGAGGTATCGCTGACTTCCGTTCCGCATTCCTTGACCGAGGTGATGCGGTAGTTTGTCATTGCATCCAGCAGATTGGTGTCCTGTCCGGCCTGCCCGACGCCAAACCGGCGATGGAACGAGCCATCCAGTTGCCAGGCAAACGCCTGATCCGCATAGGACTTCGTTACGATCTTAAGCGGAAACAGCGCGTTGTATTCTGCACCGGCGGCCTTTCGGCTGGCGCAGAACGACAAATAACTTGCGCCACTCTGATGTGGCTCACCCCCAGCCTTGTAGGCCAGAACCGGAAACGGCTGGCACGCCGCTTCTTCAAGGTCTTCCAGACTGATTTCGTCTCCGCTTTCGCTCCAGAAATCTGCGTCGCGAGAGGATTGGCTCAGGGCCGCCTGAAAGGCCTGTATTGTACTCATCGCCTGTGGGTCATCCGCTTCAGCCACGGCAAACCCATAACGCGCCGAAACAACGTACCGGCACTGGGAAGGTCTGTCGCAGATGTCCATCCCACTTCCCGGGCAGTTATCGGCGCTTCTGCAAATCAGCGAATTTGCGGGGCTGTCGCTAAAGAAATAAGTCTGTTCTTGTAAAAGCGGCTGAATGTCCTGTTCGCGAATAAGCTTGCGATGTCCGTACTCGGTTATGACAAGGATTGCGCGGTCGCCGCGACCGGCTTCGAAATCCGGAAGCGAGACATAGGCGATCGGCTTCACGACTACACCGATCGGGTACATTTCCTGTTCTTCGAATTGAGCGTCATCGCAGCGCACGTTCACGAAACGGCCCGGGGTGACCGTTACATAGTATTCATGTTCGCTGTATGGCACTGGTTCTGCTTCGTCGTTACCGGTCAGAAACCAGTTCCACCTGATTCGCGGTTCATTGTCTTCCGCGCCGTGCAGTCGCGGGCAGGGATCGAACCCTTCGGCCTGCGCGGCGGAAAGGCATAGCGGTATAGCAAAAACCGCGACCAGAACGGTATGGAATAATCTTTTCACAACTAATACGCACAAGCTAATAAATCGACTCGCGCATATTATCAGAGTTTTTGAATTTTTCCGAATCGACACAGGATCCTGTATCAACCGGTTCAATTTCCGGTCAGGTAATCTCTTCCAGTTTTTCTTTACTCAGATCACCCGGAACTATGGTGATCGGAATGGGCAGGCCGCCGGAATTGCGCGTCAACTGTGTCACCAGAGGGCCGGGTCCTTTTTTGTCGGTGCCCGCGCCCAGCACCAGCACCCCGATTTCAGGGTCGGAATTTACATGCTCGATGATCTCGGGAACCGCTTCACCTTCGCGAATCGCCAGTTCCGGCTCAACTCCCTGCTTGTCCCGCATCCATTTCGCAAACACCTCGAAATGGGCATGAATTCTCTCGCGCGCTTCCTCACGCATCACCGCTGCAACGCCGATCCAGTGATTGAATTCATCGGGCGGTATCACGGACAGGACGATAACGCCGCCGCCAGTGTTTGACGCGCGCATAGCTGCAAACCGCATTGCATTCAGGCATTCGCGGCTATCGTCAAGAATAACAAGGAACTTGCGCATATATGTCCTTTCCGTTTCAGGGATCATGCCTGAGCAAACGAGGGCTGGCAACTCAACAACGCAGTTGGCCCGCTCAACGGTTTGACGCAGCCCAGTCCCAATACAACTCACGTGCGCGCCGGGCAATCGGCCCGATTTGGTACTGCGTGTCATCCAGCGCAGTCACTGGCGTCACCTTGTTCATGTTGCCGGACATAAAGACTTCGTCCGCATCGTGAAAATCCTCAAAGCTCAGGATGGATTCGTGCACCGTAACGCCATCCTCGCGCAGGTTCTTCATATGCCGCGCGCGGGTGATACCCGCCAGAAATGTGCCGTTTGCCACGGGTGTGAATACCTCACCGTCCTTCACCATAAAGATGTTGGCGGTGGCGGTTTCGGCGACATGGCCCATGGCATCAGCGACAAGGGCATTGCTGAACCCTTTGGAGCGAGCTTCGCGTAACATCCTTGCATTGTTGGGATAAAGGCACCCCGCCTTGGCGTTCACGACTGCCGTTTCCAGTACAGGGCGGCGAAAACGCGTTGTAGTCAGCGTGACCGAGGCCTCTGCCGGGGCCAGAGGTATCTCTTCCAGACAGACAGCAAAGCCGGTGCTGTCTTCCTGCGGTACTATTGCCGATGCGTCCCCGTCGATGCCCCAGTACATCGGGCGGATGTATACGGCTTTGTCGGGGCCGTATGCCTGCAAGCCGTCGCGCACAATTTCAACCATCTGATCGACTGACACGGTCGGCGTCAGCATCAGCGCCTTGGCCGACCGGTTGGTTCTTGCGCAATGCGCCTCAAGATCCGGCGTCATTCCATTGAAAAAGCGCGCTCCGTCAAACACGGATGTCCCCAGCCATGCGCCGTGATCTCCGGCCCGCATGATCGGCGCGTCCCCGTCATGCCATTTACCTTCGAAATAGGTGCGAATGTTGCTGCCGACCGCCATGATGCTCTCCCTCAATTCCAGCAGAAACTAGGGGGGCACCGGGCAGAGGTCCAGAGAATAGTCAGACCGAAACAGGCAGCGTTTCACGTTTGACCATGGTGCGCAGGGCAAAATTCGAACGCAGGTTCCGGATACCGGGTATCTGCATCAACTGGTTTTCCAGAAACGCGTCGAATGCTGAAAGATCGGACGCAACAACCCGCAAGAGAATATCGCGCGACCCTGTCATCAGATAGCACTCCATCACCTCGTCGCACCGGCGAATGGCGCGCTCAAAAGCATCAATGGCTGAACGGTCCTGTTTTTCCAGCTCGACTGACACAAAGATCGACACCCCGTAGCCAAGTTTCGCGGCATCTACCTGTGCCGTGTATCCCGTGATGATCTGGTCTTTTTGCAAACGATCCAGTCGACGTGCGCAGGGCGTCGCAGAAAGGCCGACGGTTTCCGCCAGCTCGGTAACGGTCATGCGACCATCCTGCTGAAGGGCCCGAACGATTTTACGATCGATATTGTCCATAGTGAAATCTCTAAATCCTGCAGCTAAATTAGGGGATTTCACCAAAGATGCAAAGTTGGTCAGCGCATCTTGGTGAAAACCGCTCAGCCCGGTGTGGCATGATTCCTGCAGTACTTCGGAGGGGCAACATGAAGATTACCGAAATTGACGCGCCGGACCACGAGCGTGTGGTGCAGTTCGAGGATGCCGCCAGCGGTTTGTTCGGCTACGCGGCCGTTCATTCGACGCGGCTTGGACCCGCTGCGGGTGGCGTCAGGATGAAAACATATGGTCACCGCACCGAAGCGTTGCACGATGCCCTGCGCCTGTCGCGGGGGATGACCTTCAAGAATGCGGCCGCTGACCTTCCATTGGGCGGCGGCAAGGCGGTCATCATCGGCGATCCGACTTCGGACAAGACCCCGAAATTGCTGCGTGCCTTTGGCCGTGTCGTCCACAGCCTTGAGGGGCATTACCGGACTGCCGAGGATATGGGGATGACACCCGCCGACATGGCGCATATCGGGGCAGAGACGTCTTTCGTTGCGGGCCTTTCAGACGGTGAGTTCGCGAGCGGAGACCCTTCACCGATTACGGCGCAGGGTATCTTCAACGCAATTCGAACCGTCGCGCGGCACCGGTTCGGGTCAGAGGATCTCAGTGGGAAAACGGTTTCG
The DNA here is from genome assembly GCF_056537885.1 of Ruegeria sp. BJ6. NCBI lineage: Bacteria > Pseudomonadati > Pseudomonadota > Alphaproteobacteria > Rhodobacterales > Roseobacteraceae > Ruegeria > Ruegeria sp. BJ6. The sequence continues at coordinate 178,984 of NZ_JBQFSG010000004.1, forward strand.
GTACAGGGTCTCGGCCATGTCGGGCATCACCTGTGCCGATTGCTCGACGGAGCAGGGGCAAACCTTGTCGTCACGGATATTGATCCGCAGCAGGTTGCCCTGGTGGCCAAGGAGTTCTCCGCAACGGCGGTTTCACCGGATGAGATTTATGGCGTCGAGGCAGAGATTTTTGCCCCTTGCGCCATCGGTGCGATCCTGAACGAAACCACCATTCCGCTGCTCAAAGTCGGAGCGGTGGCCGGTGGCGCAAACAATCAGCTTGCTACCGATGAAGATGCGCTGCGCCTGCACGAACGCGGGATTCTCTACGCGCCCGATTACGTTGCAAACGGTGGAGGCATCATCAATGTCGCCACCGAGATTCTGCAGATTTCAAACCGGCAGGAATGGGTCGCGGCCAAGTTGGACGCATTGGATCGGACCATGGATCGCATTCTGATCCGTGCGATCAGCCAGTCGGTCAGCCCTCATGACGTGGCCGAATCCATAGTCCGGGAAATCCTGCAGCCGCAGGCTGCCTGAACAAATAAAGGGCCGCCTTGCAAAAAGGCGGCCCGGAATTGCTCAAAGATTGGGTTCAGGAATTGCCTGCCCCAACCATTCCGACGATTTCGTAGGTCCGGCGCAGGATCGGAACCGTAATCTCGCGCGCCCGTTCAGCACCGCGCGCCAGAATCCGGTCAATTTCGGCCTGATCGTCCATCAGACGCGCCATTTCCGAAGAAATCGGCGAAAGACGTTCAACTGCCAGATCGGCCAGCATTGGCTTGAACTCGCCGAATTGTTTGCCGCCAACCTCGGCCAGAACCTGATCCACCGGCTGATCGCTTAGCGCGGCATAGATGTTGACCAGATTGCGCGCCTCGGGGCGCTCTTCCAGACCTTCGGCCTCGGACGGCAGGGCGTCGGGGTCGGTCTTGGCCTTGCGGATTTTTTTAGCAATGGTGTCGGCATCGTCGGTCATGTTGATCCGGCTCATGTCCGACGGGTCGGATTTGGACATTTTCTTGGACCCGTCGCGCAGGCTCATGACACGGGTTGCCGCGCCCTCGATCACGGGTTCGGTCACTGGAAAGAAATCGACGCCGAAATCGTTGTTGAACTTGATGGCAATGTCGCGTGTCAGTTCCAGATGCTGTTTCTGGTCCTCACCCACAGGCACATGCGTCGCATGATAGATCAGGATGTCGGCGGCCATCAGCGACGGATAGGCAAACAATCCCAGCGAGGCGTTCTGCTGGTTCTTGCCCGCCTTGTCCTTCCACTGGGTCATGCGCTGCATCCAGCCCATGCGTGCGACACAGTTGAAGATCCACGCCAGTTGCGCATGCTCGGGCACCTGGCTTTGGTTAAACAGGATCGACTGTTCTGGATCGATGCCCGCAGCGATGAAGCCCGCGCACAGTTCGCGCGTATTGTGGGCTAGTGCGGCGGGGTCTTGCCAGACGGTGATCGCGTGGAGGTCGACCATGCAATAAACAGTCTCGAACTCCGGACCCTGCATATCCACGAAGCGTTTCATCGCGCCAAGGTAGTTGCCCAGCGTCAGTCCGCCCGAGGGCTGGATGCCGGAAAACACGCGCGGCGTGAACATGGTTTCGGTCATGGAAGGGAACTCCCGTCTGGAAAAATCAGCCCCCGTCGCTTACCCATGAGGTCAGGGGACGTCAACAGCCGCGAAAGGCCAAGCCCATGAGCAGTGATCATTACACACCGCCGGTTAACCCGCTGCCGCCCGCCGTGGTGGCACTGGTGCTGTTCATCATGGGGATCGAACTGGCGTTTTCGCTGGGTGCCAGGGGGCTGATCGGTGGGCCGGGTGCAGTGGGCTGGCGCGTTGAGGCGATCCAGAACTATGCATTTTCCGCCGATATTCTGGATTGGATGATTGAAACCGGCCGCTGGCCGTTTGAACACATCATCCGTTTCGTGACCTATCCCTTTGTCTCGGGCAATTTTACGCAGGCGCTGTTCGTCAGCGTGTTCGTTCTTGCGATGGGCAAGATGGTGGGTGAAGTTTTCGGCGGCTTAGCAATGTTGCTGATCTTTGTGATTTCCGGCATCGGCGGCGCGTTGGTTTATGCGCTGGTTCTTGATCCGAGCTACCCTCTGATCGGAGGGTTTCCGTCCGTCTACGGGCTGATCGGTGCCTTCACCTGGTTGCTGTGGCACAATTTGTCCCTGGTGGGGGCCAATCAGGCCCGCGCCTTCAACCTGATTGCAGTTCTGATGGGTATTCAGCTGTTGTTCGGGCTGCTCTTTGGCGGAACATCGGACTGGGTGGCCGATCTGGGTGGATTTGCCACAGGATTCGGACTGTCGTTTCTTTTGGCTCCGGGCGGTTGGGCGCGGATTCTTCGCAAGATGCGACGAGACTGAGGTCGTAGTTCTGACTAGGATTGGCGCAGGGCTTTTTTGAATTCCGATGCCCTGAATGCGCCGAACACGTGGCCAAGCGCGAAATAGGCACCTGCCGCAACCACAATCAGCGCCAGCAACGCCAGGTAACGCCAGCCGGGAAGCTCGAAAGCCCAGCCGAAACTGTGAACGGCCGCGAACAAGACGACCCCCATCCCCAGCGATGCCGCCGCAATCCGCCATGCGCGATGTTTCATACGCGCGTCAAAGCGGGCAACGTCCCCCATCTGCCGTGCGCCGATGGCCAAAAGTGCAACCATGGCCCAGCCTGCCGCCGAGGCAGCAATGGCCGGTGCGATCCAGCCGACCACCGGAAAAAGACCAAATGCAAGCACGGCGTTGATGATCATGGCAACCACCGCATAGCGGAAGGGGGCCCGTGTATTCTCGCGTGCAAAGAACAGGGGCTGTAGCAGTTTCTGCAACATGAAGGCGGGCAATCCGATACCATAGATTGCAACCGCCAACGCTGTGGCTGCCGAATCTTCGGCGCTGAACTGGCCGCGTTGAAACAGCACAGAGACCAGCGGAAGCGGAATGATCAGGAAGGCTACGGTCGAGGGCAGTGTAAGCAGCATGGTGAATTCACCGGCGCGCGAAAATGCGTTACGCGCCCCGGTGTCGTCGCCCGCGCGCAGCCTTCGCGAAAGATCCGGCAGCAGAACAATCCCGACGGCGATACCCACAACGCCCAGCGGCAACTGATACAGCCGGTCAGCAGCAAACAACCAACTGACAGCTTTTTCGGTCTTTGAGGCCACAAGTTGACCGACAACAAGATTGACCTGCGTCACCCCCATGGCCAGCGCGGCGGGCACAGCTATCCGCACCATGCGGCGCATTTCAGGCGTCAGACGGGGTCGACCCGGACGAATACGCACACCGGCCCGTTCTGCCGCCACCCACACCAGCGCCAGCTGCGCCACGCCCGCAACAGGGATAACCGCGATCAGCCACCTGATGATTTCGCCGCCCGAAACAGCTCCGGCGATAAGGGCAGTACACGCAAAGATGTTCAGCAACACTGGAGCGGCGGCGGCTGCCGCGAACCGACCCGTGGCGTTCAGAACGCCCGAAAACAAGGCCGCCAATGCCATGAACAGGATGTAGGGGAACACCACATACCCATAGTCGACGGCCAGGTCGAAACGTTCATCGCCATAGAACCCTTCGGCAGTGATCCAGACCAGCGCGGGCATGAAAACCATCGCCAGCCCCACCAAGGCCAGAACCGCAACGGCCAGCAGATTGAACGCATCCTGCGCGAACCCTTCGGCGTCTTCGTCCCCCTCTAACCGTTTCGAAAACATTGGCACGAAGGCGGCGTTGAATGCGCCTTCGGCAAAGAACCGGCGAAACATGTTGGGCAGGCGGAAGGCCGCGACAAAGGCATCCATAACCGGGCCTGGGCCGATATAGGCGGTCAGCAGAATTTCCCGAAGGAACCCCAGTATCCGGCTGGCAAGGGTCCAGAACCCCACGGTGAAAAAGCCCGACAGCAACCGGATGGGTTTCATGAGGCCGCGCGCTCCGCACCTTCGGTAATGGCTTTACGCAACTTGGCCTCCAGCCCGCGCTGCTTGGCTTCGGAATGGTATTTCAGACCGAACATATCCTTGACGTAGAACGTATCTACAACCTGCTCGCCATAGGTCGCGATGACGGCATTGGCGATATAGACATTCGCGGCGGCCAAAGTGCGTGTCAGATCATACAGCAAACCGGGCCGGTCGCGGGTGTCCACTTCGATAATCGTGTAAATCTCGGACCCGTCATTGTCGAAGGTGATATGCGTCGGCACGTTGAACGCCTTTTCCCGCTTTTTGATCTTGTCACGGGATTTCAGCGCATCGCGCGCAACCACTTCACCCTTCAGGGTCTTGTGGATCATCTGGGTCAGGCGCGGCAGGCGCGCGGCCTCATATGGGCGGCCCTCTGCATCCTGAATCCAGAAGGCATCGGTCACGTATCCGTCCTTGGTTGTATAGCTGCGTGCATCCACCACGTTTGCACCAACCAGCGCCAGCGCTCCGGCGATGCGGGCAAAGATGCCGGGGTGATCCGCCATTGCGAAACAGGCGCGCGTTGCGTCCCGGTCGATGTCGGGATGCAGTCGGACCTCCATCGCGCTGGGGGCGCCGCTTTCTTCCAGCGCCAGCAGCATTTCTGCGAATTCAACATGCGTGGACAGGTTCAGGCCCTGCCAGTACGGATCATAGTGGCGGCCGGTCTCAGTCTTGAGATCGCCCTTGGACCAGTTTTCGAGCGCCTCGCGCAACGCCTTCTTGGCCTCGGCCCCACGGTTGGCGCGGTTGAGGTCCTCCATCCCAGTTTCCAGTGCGCGCTTGGTCTCGGCGTGTAGCGCCCGCAGCAGAGTGGCTTTCCAGTTGTTCCATGTATTCGGTCCGACGCCGCGAATATCGCAAACCGTCAGAACCGTTAGCAGGTCCAATTGTTTGACCGTTTTTACCGCCTTGGCAAAATCCCGCACCGTCCGGGGGTCAGAAATATCGCGCTTTTGCGCCATGTCCGACATCAGCAGATGATAGCGCACCAGCCATTCCACCGTTTCGGATTCCGCCTTGTTCAGCCCCAGCCGCGGGGCGACGGTGCGGGCGGTTTTGGCCCCCAGTATGGAGTGATCCTCGGGCCTGCCCTTGGCGATGTCGTGCAACAGCAGGGCGACGTACAAAACCCGCCGGTTGACCCCGCGCTCCAGTATCGACGATGCCAGTGGCAGCTCTTCGATCAGTTCACCACGTTCGATCTGGGCCAGGTTGATGATGCACTGGATCGTGTGCTCATCCACCGTATAGCTGTGATACATGTTGAACTGCATCATCGCCACGATGTGTTCAAACTCCGGCAGAAAGGCCGACAGCACGCCCAGTTCGTTCATCCGGCGCAATGCACGCTCCGGGTTGCCGTGTTTCAGCATCAGATCAAGGAAAATGCGCTGCGCTTCTTTGTCGTTGCGCATGTCATCGTCGATCAGATTCAGGTTTGCAGAAACCAGCCGCATTGCATCGGGATGGATCAGCATGCCTGTACGCAGCCCTTCTTCGAACAGGCGCAACAGGTTCATCTTGTTCGCCAGGAATTTCGCGGGGTCGTCCACATCCAGCCGGCCGTGCACGACCTTATATCCCTGCTTGACCCTTGGGCGGCGGCGGAAGATACGCTCCAGCAGCGGTGCGCCCTTCATGTGCACCGCCTCCAGCTTGGTCAGAAGAATCCGGGTCAGCTCACCAACGCGCGTGGCTTCGCGGAAGTATCTTTGCATAAAGACCTCGACCGCGCGCCGACCAGCACGATCCTCGTATCCCATGCGGTCGGCGACTTCGACCTGCAGATCAAACGTAAGCTGTTCGGTTGCGCGCCGCGTGACCAGATGCAGATGTGACCGGACGGCCCACAGGAAATTTTCGGCCTGAACGAAGGTCTCGAACTCCTCGGGGGTGAACAGGCCCAGCGGCACAAGCTCGGCGACGTCGTGAACCCCATAGACATACTTCGCAATCCAATACAGCGACTGCAGGTCACGCAGGCCGCCCTTGCCCTCTTTCACATTGGGCTCGACCATATAGCGCTCACCCTGCTTGTGGTGGCGCTCGTCCCTTTCCTGCAGCTTGGCCTCGATGAACTCGCGTTCCGTTCCTTTGAACAGCTCTGATCTGAGGCGCGCCTCCAATTCATCGGCAAGCGGTTTGTCACCCGCAAGATACCGTTGCTCCAGCATTGCGGTCCGGATGGTGAAATCGTCGGCCCCAAGACGCATGCAGTCCCGGATCGTGCGCGACGAATGCCCGACCTTCAGCCGTAGATCCCACAGGATGTACAGCATGGATTCGATCACGCTCTCGGCCCAGGCGGTGATCTTATAGGGTGTCAGGAAAAGCAGGTCGACGTCGGAAAACGGGGCCATTTCACCCCTGCCATAACCGCCAACGGCGAGAACCGCGATTTTTTCGCCCTGAGTCGGGTTGGCCAGCGGATGCAGATAGGTGCTGGCAACGTCCAGCGCCGTACAAACCAGACCATCCGTCAGATAAGTATAGGCCCGGGTCAGGGCGCGGGCATCGAATGGGCGCCCGGCAAAGGCCTGCGCTATGGCATCCCGGCCCGATTTCTGCACGTCACGCAAAATGCGCACAACTTCGGTGCGCACTTCGGTGTTATCCTTGCTGTTCTCATGGGCCTTGGCGACTTTGACGCCAACATCTGCTGCGTCGAAAATCGCCTCGGCAGGGCAAATCAGCTCGCCCTCGGGCAACGGCAGTTGCACCGCAGGATCAGAAACCGGCACCAGAGAAGCTTTGCGGGGCAGGGTCAATCACAACCACCTGTCTGTTCTGGATCGTGGCCACGGCCATGCCTCTTTCATTAGTCCCGTTCGGCAGCAAACGGAAGATGCCCCCGACACCCTGAAACCCTGCCCGTTGCGTCAGGGCAGATCCGGTCAGAGCGTCCGATTTCCCTTGGCCGACCAACGCACCGATTGCCGCAATACCGTCATAGGCGAGGCCGCTGATTGGGTGCGGCGCCTGACCATAGGTGGTCTGGTACCGCGCGCGATAAGATTGCGCCTTTGCCGGGTCCGGCAGCGCGAACCAGCCGCCCTGAACCCCCGGCAAATCCAGTGTTTGCTGCGGAATATCCCAGCGCGTCAGGCCGATGAACTGAGTTGTCGCGGGCGAAACTCCGGCCTCGGGCAACAGCTGGCTGTAAAGCGGCAGCGCCCCTGCGGTGGTTGCGGTCAGGAAAATCGAATCCGCGCCCGATGCATCCACGGTTGCCTTGATGGCAGGAACGGAATCGATCACGCCCTGCTGCGATCTGTCGAAACCGACCGTGCCCACATTGCCCACCCGGCTGCCGCTCAGGGCGTTGGCGATGGCCGTTTGCCCCAGTTGCCCGGCGGCATCATTGCTGTGCACGACGACCATGCCGGATTTTCCCTGCTTTCCGGCAAAATCCACCAGCCGGTTGGCGGTATTGTCAAAGGTCGGTCCCAGCACAAAAACATTACCGCCGGCGATACTGGTGTTGTTCGAGAAAGAAAGGACGTTGACGTTTTTGCTCAGCACCGCAAGACCTGCCGCATTTGCCGCCTGTGCGTATACCGGACCCAGAATGATCTTGGCGCCGTCATTCACGGCTTGCTGTGCCGCTGCGGCGGCAGCATTAGCATTGCCCGCCGTATCGTACACGCGCAGATCGATCTGAACGTTCTGCAGATCGGCCATGGCCAGCCTTGCCGAGTTTTCAAGGCTTCGGGCCAGCGCCGCGTCACCTGCCTGCGGTGACCCGCTTGGAACCAGCAAAGCCACAGGGACCGGTTCGGAAGTGTTGATCGAAGGTCCGCCACCGCCGACTGTAGTCGGTTCGCAGGCAGCCAGAAATGCCGCGGTCATCAATGCAATGGCGGAATGCGCCAGTTTGCGAGCAGGCTTGCAAACGGTAAACATCTAAATCAAAACTCCCTGATCCGACGGCATCAACGCCGCACTTTGTTGAGCCGCGATAATAAACGTCACGCAGAGAGGGTCCAGCTTTGAATTTCCAAAAGGTCAGATTGGACCCCGGGCTGTATTTTGTCGCCACTCCGATCGGTACGGCGCGCGACATTACGCTTAGGGCGCTGGATATTCTGGCCTCCGCAGACCAGATCGCAGCCGAAGACACACGCAGCCTGCGCAAGCTGATGGACATTCACGGCGTTCCATTGGAAGGGCGTCGCATTCTGGCTTATCACGATCACAGTGGACCCGGAGCGCGCGGTAAAATCCTTGAAGCTTTGGCTCAGGGATTATCCGTCGCCTACGCCTCCGAGGCCGGAATGCCACTGATCGCCGATCCGGGTTATGATTTGGGTCGGCAGGTGACTGAGGCAGGCCACCTTGTGACCTGCGCACCGGGGCCTTCGGCGGTTCTTGCCGCGCTGACTCTGGCCGGTCTTCCGACGGATGCGTTCTTTTTCGCGGGCTTTCTTCCAAACGCCTCTGGTGCACGGCGGTCCCGGCTTGAGGCATTGCGGCAGATACCGGGAACGCTTGTGTTCTATGAATCCCCGAAACGCGTTGCTGCCAGTCTGGCGGACATGTCTGAAACTCTGGGTGGGGATCGCCACGCGGTACTCTGCCGCGAGCTGACCAAGAAGTTCGAAGAGACGCGGCGCGGAACGCTTGCCGAACTGGCCGCGTTATATGGCGATGCAAATGTCAAAGGCGAAGTTGTCCTGCTGGTGGATCGCGCCCATTCGCAAAGCGTTAACGAATTGGACATAGAAGAAGCTCTGAAAACGGCTTTGGAAACGCATTCAGTTCGAGACGCGGCGGATCTGGTTTCAAAAATGTACGATCTGCCGCGCCGCCCCGTATATCAACAGGCCCTGAAACTGGGAAAAGGATGACATGGCGCAGCGATCCGTTCAGGGCTCAAGGGCGTTTCACGCGGGGCAGGCTGCGGAACTGAGCGTCGCGTCAGAATATGAAAGACGGGGCTATCAGATCGCACATCAGCGCTGGCGCGGCGCGGCTGGTGAAATTGATCTGATTGTCAGGAACTCCGAAGGTCTGGTGTTTGTCGAAGTCAAGAAGAGCGCCAGTTTCGAGGCGGCAGCAAACCGGCTGGCCAGGCGTCAGATAAGCCGTATATACGACGCGGCGGCGCAGTATCTGGCGCAGGAACCGCAGGGCCAGCTTACGAATGTACGCTTTGATGCAGCGCTGGTGGATGCGGTCGGAAACATACAAATCATCGAAAACGCCTTCGGGCTGGACTGATCGCCATTGAACCCTCCGCCGCCCTGCGCCATGTAACGGGCGTGGATTTGAGGGACTTGCCATGAAAATCGCCTTTCAGATGGACCCGATTGGGGCTGTGGACATCAACGCGGACAGCTCGTTCCGCCTGGCAGAAGAAGCGCAGGCGCGTGGGCACACGCTATTTTTCTATGGGCCGGACCAACTGGCCTATCAGGAAGGTCGGATCACCGCGCGCGGTCAGGACATGACAGTGCAGCGTATCCCCGGCGACCCGGCTGTTTTGGGTCCCGAGCGCGAAGTTGATCTGGCCGATTTTGACGTTGTGTGGCTGCGTCAGGATCCCCCGTTTGACATGCACTACATCACCTCCACCCATCTGCTGGACCGTCTTCAGGGGCAGGCACTGGTGGTGAACGATCCGTTCTGGGTGCGTAACTATCCCGAAAAACTGCTTGTGCTGGATTTCCCCGACCTGACGCCGCCGACAACCATCGCGCGGGATTTGCAGACCATAAAGCAGTTCAAGGATAAACACGGCGATATCATCCTGAAGCCGCTTTATGGAAACGGGGGCGCTGGGGTGTTCCGGCTGGATGCCAATGATCGGAACCTGACTTCCCTGCACGAACTTTTCACCGGATTCTCGCGCGAGCCTCTGATCGTTCAGAAATTCCTGCCCGATGTCCGCAACGGCGACAAACGCGTCATCCTGGTGGACGGAGAGCCGGTCGGCGCGATCAACCGGGTTCCTGCCGAAGGTGAAACACGCTCGAACATGCATGTTGGGGGTCGCCCGGAAAAAATCGGCCTGTCGGAACGCGATCTGGAGATTTGCGCCGCAATCGGTCCGCTGCTGAAAGAGAAGGGGCAGATATTCGTCGGGATCGACGTCATCGGCGACTACCTGACTGAAATCAACGTGACCTCGCCGACCGGCATTCAGGAGCTGGAGCGGTTCAACGGAATCAACGTTGCCGAAAAGATCTGGCAGGCGATTGAAGCCAAAGTCTAAGCTATTGCCGATGCGCTGATGCGAAAACTCAGCGCCTCGGCAACATGTGGGCGGCGCACATCCGGCGCTCCGTCCAGATCGGCGATGGTGCGGGCTACACGCATGATGCGGTGATACGCACGGGCAGACAGGCCGAACCGGTCCGCTGCTTTCAGAAGCAATTGTTTGCCTTCTTCGTCCGGGGTCGCAATCTCCTCAAGCGCCTTGCCTTCGGTATCCGCGTTTTGTCGGATTGTCGGATTGTCCTCGAACCGCATTTCCTGAATGTCCCGCGCTTTCTGAACGCGGCGCGCGAAGGTTTCCGAACTGTCGCCGGATGCAGGAAGGTCCAGATCGGTGAATTCGACGGGTGGCACTTCCAGCCGCAGATCGAAGCGGTCCATCAACGGGCCTGATATCCGGCCAAGATAGTCCTCTCCACAGGCGGGCGCGCGTGAACAGGCGCGATGGGGATCGGTCAGATACCCGCATTTGCACGGGTTGGCAGCGGCGATCAGCATGAAGCGGCAGGGGTATTTCACATGTGCGTTCGCCCTTGCCACCATGACCTCGCCGGTTTCAATCGGTTGCCTGAGTGTTTCAAGAACGGTTCTTGGAAACTCGGGGAATTCATCCATGAACAGCACGCCATTATGGGCCAGCGAAATCTCTCCGGGTTTTGCCCCTTTTCCGCCACCGACAATCGCTGCCATCGACGCCGTGTGATGTGGTTCGCGAAATGGGCGGGTCCGGCTGATGCCGCCTTCGTCCAGCAATCCGCACAGAGACTGGATCATCGACGTTTCCAAAGCCTCCACCGGGGTCAGCGGCGGCAGAATGCCGGGGATGCGCGCAGCCAGCATGGATTTACCCGACCCGGGTGTGCCGATCATGATCAGATGGTGCCGCCCCGCTGCCGCGATTTCGAGCGCCCGTTTGGCCCTTTCCTGCCCCTTCACATCGCGCAGGTCGCGCGGGCAGGGTGTCAGGTCAACTTCGCCGGGTTGGGCGACTGCCAACGGCGACTGGCCAGAGAAATGCCGGACGACATCCCCAAGCGACCCGGCGCCTATGACCTGTGTGGCATCGACCCAGGCGGCCTCGGCACTGGAGGCCTGTGGGCATAGTAGAATGCGCGAGTCGGTGGCCGCCGTCATCGCAGCGGGTAACGCCCCGACAACCGGCATCAGTGAGCCATCCAGCGACAATTCCCCCAACGCCACAGCACTTTCGGCCGCATCAAAAGGAATGATTTCCAACGCAGCCAAAAGCGCCATTGCGATGGGCAGATCGAAATGGCTGCCCTCTTTTGGCAGATCGGCGGGCGACAGATTGATGGTGATGCGTTTAGAAGGCAGCGCGATCGCCATTGAGCTCAATGCGCTGCGAATCCGGTCACGCGCTTCCGAGACGGCCTTGTCTGGCAGGCCGACAATGGAAAATGCGGGCAGGCCAGGCGATACCGCGCACTGAACCTCGACTGGGCGGGCGTCGACCCCCTGAAATGCGACTGTATGGGCGCGGGCGACCATGATTCCCCTGCTTATGGTTAACAGGTGATTGCTGCCATGGTCGCGGTTTAAGAAGCGTTAACGCGGAACACAGCTCTTAGGCAGGTACCGGGTCAGGCCATGGTCGCACGGCGGCATCTACCGGATAGGGGAACGGATCATAGGTGATCTTCAGTGCCTCTTCCCGCCACTGTACGACCGCCGGATCAGCCAGCAGGGTATGGCAGTAGTCCAGAGCGTCGGATGAGATCGGCAATCCATATCCGACAATTCTGGCAGCCACCGGAGTGTAAAACACATCCGCCAGCGAGTAGCGCCCGAACAACGGACCCTTTCGTGCCCCAGAGACGGACCGGGCGTGCCGCCACAGGGCTTCGACGCGTTCAAGATCCGATCGGGTTTCGGGTGATGGCGAATACCCCGTGTAGCAGTGCAGCAGTTGCATCGGGCATTCTGCCCGCAACGCGGAAAATCCACCGACCATTTCTGCGCACAACCACCGCGCCGTTGCCCGGGCTGACGGATCGTCCGGCCACAGCCCTGCATCCGGATGCCTCTCGGCCAGCGTTTCGGCCATGGCAAGGCTTTCGCCGACAACCGCTCCATCCGGCAGGCGCAGGGCGGGTACAAGCCGAGCTGGGGCAAGTGCTTCCATATCCCGGGCCATGGTGCCGGTATACAATCCAACCATATGAGTGCGGTACGGGATGCCGAATTTCTCGAGCATCAGCCACCCACGCAGGGACCAGCTTGAAAACAGGCGGTCGCCAATAAACAGATCGTAAGTCATGGGGCAAGGATGAGTGCTGTTGCACGGACGGTAAAACGGTATTTTGTGGGCACCGGCATCACGGGCGATGATTGATCCTGCCCACAGACCAGCCATCGTCGGATTTCGTCAGGTCGGTGACCGACAGATTGTCGATCCGGTGCGAAAATGCCTGATACGCATCCAGTTTCAACGCCCGCTGCACCTGCGTCAGGATGACTCCGAAATGGGCGACGACGATCAGGTCTTTGCCGGTGTGATCATTAATCAGAGCGTCAATCGCCGCATCAACCCGCGTGCAAACGTCGTTCCAGCTTTCGCCATCTGGTGGTTTGATCTCGCCCGGTGATTCCCAGTATGCCCGCGCAAGTTCGGGGTCTTCGGCCTCGATGTCGTTGAAGGTCCGCATCTCCCACGTTCCGAAATGGATTTCCCGCAAGTTACGATTATGCGGCAGCCGCGGACGGTTTCCCAGAATTGCCGTGGCGGTATCGACCGCGCGGCAAAGGTCGGAGGAAACGACAGTAGCACTGTTTGGCAGATAAGATTGCAGGCGTGCAATTGCGGCATGATCGCTTAGGTCGGCAGGCAGATCGGACCATCCAACCATGGTTTTGGCATGTGTCGGACCATGCCGGACCATGTGCAAACGGGTCACGGCAATTGCCCCTTCAGAACCAGTGGCAATCCGGCAGTCACCTGCACAACCAGATCGGCCTTTGCCGCCAGGGCAATGTTCAGCCGTCCCTGAGCCTCGCGAAATCTGCGGGCAAGGGCGTTGTCCGGAACGATGCCCTGTCCGACCTCGTTCGAAACGATAACGACCCGCGCCCGGCACGTGGCCAGCGCGTCAAGCAGGTCTGCCTGCGCCTGTTTCAGATCGCTGTCTTCCATAAGGTGATTATTAAGCCACATGGTCGCGCAGTCGATCAGGCAAATCTGTTTATCGTCCAACTTCGATAATACCGGTCGAAGGTCCAAAGGGGCCTCGATTGTCGTCCAATTGGGCCCGCGCTGTGCAATATGTTGCACAATTTTTAATCGCATCTCATCATCAAACACTTGTGATGTAGCGACATAAATCTGATCTTTCCCATGTGAAACAACGAGTTGCTCCGCAAATGCGGACTTTCCCGAAGCTGCCCCACCAAGAATTAACATTAAATCGGGATGCACTTTTATTACCTTTCTAGTGATCCACCCGGTTTCGACCTGCGTATCGACCACAGACGCGCATGGCAAGACCGGTAGGTACGCCTGTAGTATGGGGGAGAACGGCATGGCACTGGACAACCCGCGAGACCTGTCAATATCGCGACAAGCGATGAAGGCAGAACTGCTCGACGCGGAAACCGAACTGCGTCTGGCCTATGCGTGGAGAGACCAGCGCGACGAGCAGGCCCTGCACCGCCTGATAAACGCGTATATGCGTCTCGCCATTTCCATGGCGGCAAAGTTCAAACGCTATGGTGCTCCTATGAACGACCTGATTCAGGAGGCCGGGTTGGGCCTGATGAAGGCCGCTGACAAATTCGACCCCGACAGGGGCGTACGTTTTTCGACCTATGCGGTGTGGTGGATCAAGGCCAGCATTCAGGACTATGTTATGCGCAACTGGTCGATGGTGCGTACTGGATCGACATCTTCGCAGAAATCCCTCTTCTTCAACATGCGGCGTGTACAGGCCAGGCTTGAGCGCGAGGCAGCGACAGATGGCGTGGATCTGGACAAGCATCAGCTTCATCAGATGATCGCGGCGGAAATCGGTGTGCCCCTGCGCGATGTCGAGATGATGGAAGGTCGGCTTTCGGGATCGGACTTTTCGCTAAACGCAGTGCAGTCCACCGAAGAGGACGGGCGCGAGTGGATCGACATACTGGAAGACGAAAGAGAGCAGGCGGCTGATTTCGTTCAGCACCGTCACGACACGAAACAACTGCGCGAGTGGTTGCTGTCGGCAATGCAGGCGCTGAACGAACGCGAACGTTTTATTGTGCGCGAACGCAAGCTGCGCGAACCAGCGCGGACGCTGGAAAGTCTTGGGCAGGAGTTGAATCTGTCGAAAGAGCGCGTGCGCCAGCTTGAGGCGGCAGCCTTTACTAAGATGCGGAAGAACCTTGAAGCTCAATCGCGCGAGGTGCAACAGTTCTTCGCATGAGACATCTTGCGATTCTGGTTTGCACCATCCTGAGTATTTCTGCCGTTCCGGCCATGCCGGTCCTCGCATCAGAACTGATACCTGACGACGTTCTTCAGGAAATGAAGGCGGCGGATGTCGTGATTCTGGGCGAAACCCATGACAATCCCCAGCATCATCTGGTGCAGGAAGAGGCGGTCGAGGCCATCTCACCCACCGCTGTTGTTTGGGAAATGGTGACCGAAGAGGGCGCGGAACGGCTGAACCAGAAGGCAGTTTCAGACCCCGAGGAACTGGCGCGGATTTTGAGATGGGCCGAACTGGGATGGCCGCCGCTTTCGATGTATCTGCCGGTATTCAAAGCGTCGCAGGCGCCTGTCTATGGCGCCATGGTCCCGCGCGAGGCCGCCAAGGCCGCGATGGAACGCGGCGCGGCCACCGCGCTTGGTGCAGATGCCGCGCGATTTGGTTTGAATATCCCATTGTCGCCCGAAGATCAGGCCGCGCGCGAAGCGGATCAGCAGGCGGCACATTGCAATGCACTGTCGCCCGAAACGCTCCCTAATTTCGTGGCCATTCAAAGGTTGCGGGACGCGGTTCTTGCCCGCGCCGTTCTGCGCGCGGTCGAGGAAACGGACGGACCGGTTGCCGTCATCACCGGAAACGGTCATGCCCGCAAGGACCGTGGTATCCCCACCTTTCTGTCGCGTTTGCAACCGGGCCTGAAAGTCTTTGTCCTGGGGCAGTCCGAAGATGGCGTGGTCGAGGGTGAATTCGATGCCGTAATCGACAGCCCTGCCGCCGAACGGGAAAACCCCTGCAAAGCGTTCGAAGCACAGGACTGACAGGTCCGGAATATCCGCTGGAAGAATTTGGCACCGTTGCCTAATGTCGGAACCGAGCGGATTTAAGAAAGGCTGGGCATGCTTGCGTCCAAACGTATTCTGCTGATCATCGGCGGCGGTATTGCGG
Organism: Ruegeria sp. BJ6; assembly: GCF_056537885.1. Classification (NCBI taxonomy): domain Bacteria; kingdom Pseudomonadati; phylum Pseudomonadota; class Alphaproteobacteria; order Rhodobacterales; family Roseobacteraceae; genus Ruegeria; species Ruegeria sp. BJ6. Next base: position 194,549 of record NZ_JBQFSG010000004.1, read on the forward strand.
CCTACAAGTCGCTGGATCTGATCCGTCGGCTGAAAGAGCGGGGCGCCTCGGTCACTCCGGTTCTGACCCGCGCGGCGGAAGAGTTCGTGACGCCCCTGTCTGTTTCCGCGCTGGCGGGCGAAAAGGTGTATCGTGATCTTTTCGATCTGACGGATGAGGCCGAGATGGGGCACATTCAACTGTCCCGGTCTGCCGATCTTATCGTCGCGGCGCCTGCCACAGCGGATTTGATGGGCAAGATGGCGGGTGGTCTTGCCGGTGATCTGGCTTCGACGCTGTTAATGGCAACCGATACGCCTGTTCTTCTGGCGCCGGCCATGAATGTCCGCATGTGGGAACATCCCGCGACACGGCGCAATCACCGGCAGCTCATGGCGGACGGAATTCGGTTTGTCGGTCCGAACGAAGGTGACATGGCCTGTGGTGAATATGGTCCAGGGCGCATGTCGGAACCGCTGGAGATCGTAGCGGCGATCGAAGCGGCCATGGCGGAAGGTCCGTTAACGGGCAAACGTATTCTGGTTACCTCCGGCCCCACGCACGAGCCGATCGATCCTGTGCGCTATATCGCGAACCGATCCTCGGGTGCGCAGGGCACCGCCGTTGCACGGGCGTTGGCCGCGCTGGGCGCCGACGTGATCTTTGTGACCGGTCCCGCCGATGTGGCGCCACCCGATGGGGTCGAGGTAGTCCGCGTCGAGTCCGCACAACAGATGTCCGACGCCGTGGATGCGTGTCTGCCGGTTGATGCTGGGGTGTTTGCCGCGGCGGTGGCAGATTGGCGGGTGGCAAGCGCCTCTGACCGGAAGCTGAAGAAAAGCCGGGACGGATTGCCGGTTCTGGAATTTGCCGAAAACCCGGACATTCTGAAGCGTGTTTCACAATTGGACAAAGGCCGTCCCGCACTGGTGGTTGGCTTTGCCGCCGAAACGGACAATGTCATCGAACATGCTACGGCAAAGCGGGCGCGCAAGGGCTGTGACTGGATCGTAGCCAATGACGTCAGTCCTGCGACCGGGATCATGGGCGGGTCCGAGAATGCCGTCGTTCTGATTTCCGGTGACGGGCATGAGGAATGGCCGAGAATGGGCAAGGATGCGGTGGCCAAACAGCTGGCGCAAAGGATCGCGACCGCACTGGTCGGATAGCGGGTTTATGCCCGGCAGTGAGTTTTGGAAAAGATAGAACAAGGGGCGCTGGAATGGTTGCAATCCGCGTGATCCGCGAAGAAGGGACCGACCCGGATGTCGCCCTTCCTTCGTATGAAACTTCAGGTGCGGCTGGCGCCGATGTCCGGGCCAGCTTTCCGGACCGGATGCCCGTCGTGCTTGATCCGGGGCATCGCACTCTGGTGCCGACCGGCTTGCGGATAGAAATCCCGGCAGGTTACGAGGTTCAGGTGCGTCCCCGATCCGGACTGGCGCTGAAACACGGGATCACCCTTCCGAACACACCAGGCACCATCGACAGCGACTATCGTGGCCCGCTTGGCGTAATTGTCCTGAATGCCGGGCAAGAGCCGTTCGAGATCGCCCATGGTGAACGTATCGCCCAGCTTGTGGTGGCCCCGGTGGTGCAAGCTGCCTTCGAACTCGTCGATGGTCTGGGTGATACTGCGCGGGGGCAGGGCGGTTTCGGCTCGACCGGGCGCGGCTGATGCTGGCGGTTCTTGTCGTTGCGGCCGCGATTTGGGCGCTGGGATATATTGCAGGCGTGTCCAGACCGGCGCGGGCAACCGCAGTTTCGATCCTTCTGGCGGGGGTGGTCCTTGCACAGCTGATATTGCCCGACGGGCACCCGCTGCGCGAAGCGACCGGGGGATCGGCGGCGATCTGGCTGATCCTGGGTGGTTTTGCGCTGCTGGCTCTGCTTTATAGCAGGCTGCTGAAGGCGCTGCGCAACCGGGCGGCATCTTCCCCGATCAAGGAGCCCGCTATGCAGTCGGATAAATTCAGTGATACGGAACTGGAGCGGTATGCCAGACATATCGTGTTGCGCGAACTTGGCGGCCCCGGTCAGAAGCGGCTGAAGACGGCGCAGGTTCTGGTGATCGGCGCAGGCGGTCTGGGCGCGCCGGTCCTGCAATATCTGGCCGCTGCTGGCGTGGGAACCATCGGTGTGATTGACGACGATGTGGTTGAAAATGCCAATCTTCAGCGTCAGGTGATCCACAGGGATGCCGATATCGGAGTGCCCAAGGTGTTTTCAGCGCAGCAGGCCATGGTGGCGCAGAACCCGAACGTGATCGTTCGTCCCTATCACCGCCGCCTGACCGATGACATCGCTGCGGAATTGTTTGGCGATTATGATCTGATCCTGGACGGCACCGACAACTTCGAAACCCGCTATCTTGCCAACAAAACAGCCGTAGCGCTTGGCAAGCCTCTGATTTCCGGCGCTTTGTCTCAATGGGAGGGGCAACTGAGTGTTTTTCACCCCGCAGGTGGCAGCCCGTGCTATCAGTGCATTTTCCCCGAAGCCCCAGCTGCAGGGCTGTCTCCATCCTGCGCCGAGGCCGGGGTGATTGCACCACTTCCCGGTGTCGTCGGTTCGATGATGGCGGTCGAGGCGATCAAGCTAATCACCGGCGCGGGGCAGGCGCTTTCAGGCGAGATGCTGATATATGATGCGCTCTATGGCGAAAGCCGCAAAATCTCGCTGTCCAGCCGCGCCGATTGCCCGGTCTGTGGTCAGGTCAAAGGCTAGACGGTACCGCCGCGCGCCCTAGCGCGCGGCCACGCCCAACCCCGCCAAGACGCATCTTTGATGCGGCCACGGGGGCGGGAGCACCCGGTTTACCCGAGCGCCCGGTCCAGATCGGCAATCAGATCTTCGGCATCCTCCAGCCCGACCGACAGCCGGAAAATCCCGTCGCCTGCATAGGCGCGATAATCCTCTCGTTGCGCGCCCTGCAACTGAAAGGACGTGTCCATCAGGCCCTCGGTTCCCATCCAGAAAATCAGACTGCGGTGATGGCCCAGAGATACTGCATAGTGAATGACCTGCAACCGCTCGATCATCTGCTGTGCAATGCGTTCCCCGGTTGCGGCATCACCGACCTGAAACGAGATCATGCCCGATGTATTCGACATCTGCCGCGCCGCCAGTTCCGACTGCGGGTGTGAGGCCAGCCCGGGATAGATCACCTGTGTCACGCGCGGGTCGGATTCCAGCCATTCTGCGACGGCCTGCGCCCCGAATTGGTGCGCTTTCATACGTAAGGGCAGGGTGGCTGCGCCGCGCGCGATAAGCCACGCGTTGAACGGTGATAGAACACCGCCGTGATGAATTCCGGCTTCGGCCCGCATTCTCGCGATCAGTTCCACCGGTCCCGCCACCGCTCCACCCACCGCGTCGCCATGACCGCCGATGTATTTTGTGGTCGAATGCATGGTCAGATCCACACCCAGCGCCACGGTGTCCATTCCGATCGGAGACGCAAAAGTTGCATCGCAACTCAACAGCGCGCCCGCCTGCCGCGCGAGTTCGGAAATCGCGGCCAGATCGGTCAGGCGCCCGATCGGGTTCACGGGCGTTTCCGTGTGGATCAGGCGCGTATTGGGACGAAGCGCGGCGGCAACCGCGTTCTGGTCTGACATGTTGACTGCGGTGACCTCGATCCCCATGCGCGGCAGTGTTTCCCGGGCCAGTTCGGCAACACCGGCATATGAGACATCCGAAATGATCAGATGATCCCCGGCGGACAGAAAGGTGAAAAAGATCGCCGCCGCCGCTGCCATGCCCGATGCGGTGGCAAGACAGGCTTCGGTGCCCTGCAGGGCCGCGATCTTTGTTTCCAGCCCCGTCACCGTCGGGTTGGCCCAGCGGGAATAGACATAAGGGCTGTCCGGGGTCAGATCATGCGCGGAAAACCCGGCCACGTCTTCGGAAATATATGTCGAACTCATGTGGATCGGCGGGGCCGACGCATTGGTCGAAGGATCCGGTGGATCACCTGCATGAATTGCGGTTGTCATGATCCCGGCGGGGCGATTGGGCTTGCTCATGTCCTGTCTCCTCATTTCCGCCGAGCCTGCTTGCCGCTGGGGGCAGATGCAAGCCGTACAACGACAGAATTTGTCGGTTCACCCCCTTGGGCTCTGGACCATTTCCCATTGCCTTCCTAGCTTGACGGGCAAAGGAGAACCCCATGACCAACCCGATCCTGTCCAACTGGGATACCCCGTTTGAACTCGCACCGTTTGTCGAAATTTCGGATGAAGATTTTGCGCCCGCGCTGGATCAGGCGCTGAAGGCGCATAACGCTCAGATCGACGCGATTGCTCAAACTGATGAACCTCCGACTTTCGCCAACACGATCGAAGCACTGGAATCTGCCGGTGAAGAGCTGGATAAGGTCCTGTCCGTGTTCTTCACGGTTGCCGGGGCGGACAGCAATCCCCGACGCGAGGAATTGCAGCGCGATTTCTCACCCAAGCTGGCTGCACATTTCGCGGCGATTTCGTCCAACAAGCCGCTGTTTCACCGGGTGGCAGACCTTTGGAACCGGCGAGAGGACCTTGGTCTGACGGCCGAGCAGGACCGGGTTTTGATGCTGACACACCGGAGTTTCGTGCGCTCTGGTGCGGCGTTGCAGGGGGCAGACGATGAGCGCATGAAGCAGATCATGTCCCGGCTGGCGTCTCTGGGTACGTCCTTCACCCAGAACCTGCTGGCGGATGAACGGGATTGGTTCATGGAACTGACCGAGGATGATCTGGATGGTTTGCCAGACTTCGTCATCAATTCCGCCCGCGCTGCCGGGCAGGAAAAAGGTGCCGATGGGCCGATCATAACCCTGTCCAGATCGCTGATCGTGCCGTTCCTACAATTTTCGCCCCGCCGTGATCTGCGTGAGGTGGCGTATCGCGCCTGGGTGGCGCGCGGGGCGAATGGTGGTGAGACGGACAATCGCGACATCGCGGCCGAAACCCTGTCGCTTCGCGAGGAACGGGCCAAACTGCTGGGTTATCAAAACTTTGCCGGGTTCAAGCTTGAAACGGAAATGGCCCGAACACCGGACAAGGTGCGCGCGCTTCTGATGCAGGTTTGGCAGCCCGCGAAACAGCGTGCCGAGGCGGATGCCCAAGTTCTGACGCAGATGATGCAGGCCGATGGTGTCAACGGCCCTCTGGAGGCCTGGGACTGGCGGTACTACGCGGAAAAGCGGCGCAAGGCTGAACATGACTTGGATGAGGCTGCATTAAAGCCATACCTGCAACTGGATCGGATGATCGAGGCTGCTTTTGCCTGTGCCAACCGTTTGTTCGGGCTGGAGTTTGCGCCACTGGATGTGCCGCTTTATCATCCGGATTGCCGGGCATGGGAAGTAACCCGAAACGGACAGCACATAGCGGTTTTCATAGGCGACTACTTTGCCCGTGGTTCCAAACGATCAGGCGCGTGGTGCAGCGCGATGCGCAGCCAGGCCAAATTCCCGAAGGTACAGGCGCCCGTCGTTATCAACGTCTGTAATTTTGCCAAGGGCGATCCTGCGCTGCTGTCCTATGACGATGCACGCACGCTGTTTCATGAGTTCGGTCATGCGCTGCATCAGATGCTGTCCAATGTCACATATGAGAGCATCTCGGGCACAAGTGTGGCCCGTGATTTCGTGGAACTTCCCAGCCAGCTTTATGAACACTGGCTGGAGGTTCCCGAGGTTTTGGGTGAGTTTGCAACCCATGTAGAAACGGGCCAGCCAATGCCGCAGGATATGTTGCAGAAGGTTTTGAAGGCGGCAAATTTCGATCAGGGGTTCCAGACGGTCGAATATGTGGCCTCGGCTCTGGTCGATCTGGCCTTTCACGATGGTCCGGCCCCAGCTGAACCGATGGCAAAACAGGCCGAGGTTCTGGCCGAAATCGAAATGCCCCACGCCATTGGAATGCGGCATGCGACCCCGCATTTTGCTCATGTGTTCGCAGGCGACGGCTATAGTTCCGGTTACTACAGCTACATGTGGTCCGAAGTCATGGATGCCGATGCCTTTGCTGCCTTTGAAGAGGCGGGCGGTGCATTCGATGCCGAACAGGCGCGGGCGCTAGAGGAGAATATTCTGTCAACCGGTGGGTCGAAGGAAGCAGAGGATCTGTATCTTGCCTTCAGGGGTCGGTTGCCCGGTGTCGAAGCATTGCTGAAGGGGCGCGGGCTGATTGAGGCCTGAAGGGTTGGCGCCTGCGGCGGGGTATTTTTAGCAGGAGGAAGGGGCGCGCGCGCCCCTTCCGGCATGTGATCAATAGCCCAGATTCCTGTCTACCAGATGCAGAAGAGGGGCGCCTGTCTCGTGCCTGCGGATGTTCTCGCAGATTACCTGCGCGGCGGTGGCGGGGCGTGTTTCCGACGCGATATGCGGAGTGACAGTCAGGTTTGGATGTGCCCAGTAGGGGTGGTCGCGCGGCAGCGGTTCTGTTCGGAAGACGTCAAGCGTGGCATGGCCGATCTGGCCGTCATTTAGTGCTGACAATAGCGCGTCGTCATCTATCAGGGGACCGCGGCCCGGGTTGATGATCGTTGCGCCACGCGGAAGCCAGTGCAAGGTTTCCGCGTTTAGAGTATTTTCGGTAGAAGACGTGTTGGGCAAAAGCAAAACGGCGATCTCGGCCTGGCCCAACGCCTGACGCAGACCGTCCGGACCGTGCAAGCACTCGACGCCGGGGATGTTTTTAGGCGTTCGGCTCCAACCGGTAACGCGGAAGTTCAGGGCAGACAGGGCCCGGGCCGATGCCTCGCCCAACGCGCCGAGCCCCAGCACGCAGACGGTGCGGTCCGTTGCAAGCGGGGGAACGTCCTGACGCCATTCGCCGTTCAGCCCGTGGATATGAGCGTCCATGCCCAGGTGATGGCGCAGGACATGGCCCACGACCCATTCGGTCATTCCCTGCGTCAGGCCGTGATCAACCATCCGCGAGAGTGGAACGGTCAGGGTTTCGTTATCGGCAATGCTCTCGACCCCGGCCCACAGGCTCAGCACCGCCTTGAGGCGCGTGAAGGGCCTGAAATCGCTTAGCCCGCCATTTGGTGCATAGACCACATAGTCGACGTCTTCGGGCGGGAATTCAGTTCCCAGCGTGAAATCCAGACCAGCATCGGTCAGGCCACGCGTCAGCAGAGGCTGATAGACCGGCCAAAGGGCAGGGCGCGCGGAAAACAGGATGTTGATGGGCATTGGCCTGACCTTTTCATCAGCGTGGGCGATGGACGTTTGCGCTTTGTACGATGCCGAAGGCGGCCATGAGGACCAGCATGGCCGACCCGCCATAGCTGACCATGGGCAGTGGGACGCCCACAACCGGTGCAAGCCCCATGACCATCGACATGTTCACGGCAAAGAACAGGAAGAAATTCAGAGATATGCCGAGTGTCACCAGCGACGAGAACCTGTCTTTTGCGGCCATTGCCGTGAACAGGCAGAAAATCAGGATCAGAGCATAAAGGACGAGCAGCGAAATACCCCCGACAAAACCGAACTCTTCGGCAAGGGTGGTGAAAATGAAGTCTGTGTGCTTTTCCGGCAGGAAATTCAGGCGGGACTGGGTTCCCTGCATGAACCCACGCCCGTTCCAACCGCCCGATCCCAGCGCGATTTTGGACTGCGTGATGTGATAGCCCGCACCCAGCGGATCGGTCGATGGATCAAGGAAGGTGTCGATACGCCTGAACTGATAGTCCTTGAGCAATTGCCAGTCAGTGCCGCGGCTTTTGAATACGGCGGTGATCAGCCCGCCCACAGCAGCAATGACCGCAGCAAAATAGGCCCAGTGCACGCCCGCAAGGAACATGAGGCCACCCCCTGCGGCAAGCAGCAGAATGGATGTGCCAAGGTCCGGTTGGCGCAATACCAGCAGCGTGGGAAGGATGATCAGACAAACGGGGATCAACACCCAGAGCGGGCGCGAGGTCTTATGTTCTGGAAGCCAGTCGTAATAGGCCGCAAGCAGCATCACCAGCGTCACCTTCATCAGCTCAGATGGCTGCAGACGCATGAAGCCCAGATCGATCCAGCGCTGGGCGCCCATCCCGACGGTGCCGACAAGATCGACTAGGACAAGCAGACCGATGGAAACCAGATAGGCCAGAACAGACATGTTCCGCCAGAACCAGATCGGCACCATGGCAACGATGAACATCGCGGCCAGCCCGATACCAAACCGCTCAATCTGGGGCTCGGCCCACGGTGTCCATGATCCTCCGGCGACCGAATAGAGCATCAGAAAACCGGCGCTTGCCACACTGATCAGCAACAGCGTAAGCGGCCAGTTCATGTACAGAATCTTGCGGAACCCCGACGGCGTGGATTTGACAGCGTATTCAAGATAGCTCATGCGCGGTCCTTTTCGTCAGGACGCGCTTTGGGGCGCCGGTCGCCTTCCAGTTTCTTTTGCTGTTCTTTTATGCGTTCACGGTCGCCCGCCGGATAAGCCTCAAGCGGCGGTGTACCGCCATAAAGGGCTTGCAGCATCACATCCCGAGCTACCGGAGCCGCAGCCTTGGATCCGCCTCCGCCGTGTTCGACCACGACCGATATTGCATATTTTGGTTTGTCGAACGGTGCAAAGCAGACAAACAGGGCGTGGTCACGACGCTCCCACGGCAGGTCTTCGTTGCGGATCACACCGGCGGCGCGCTCGGCGGCGGTGATGTTGCGGACCTGGCTGGTGCCGGTCTTGCCTGCCATGCGGAATTCATCGGCGATGATCCGGCTGCGATACGCGGTGCCGCGACGGTCGTTCGACACCGCATACATCGCCTGTTGCACCTGCTGAAGGTTATAGGGGTTGATGTCCAGCGGCTCACCCGCACCCGAAGGCTGTTCGATACCGTTGACCGATCGCACCAGTCGAGGTGTCACCGCGCGCCCCGTCGCGATACGGGCGCTCATCACTGCCAGTTGCAGCGGAGATGCCAGCATAAAGCCCTGTCCGATGGAGGCGTTAGCAGTGTCGCCCACCAGCCAGTCCTGACCGTGAACGCGCGATTTCCATTCCTGATTTGGTGCCAGCCCCTCGGCCACAGCGGACATCGGGATGTCATGCCGGATACCCAGCCCGAATTTACGCGCCATCTCCGATATCTTGTCGATACCGACACGCAATGCGACGTCGTAGTAATACACGTCACAACTGCGCTTGAGAGAGGTCAGCAGATCGACCATGCCATGGCCACCCCGTTTCCAGCAGTGGAAACGCCGGCTGCCGACCTTGAGGTAACCGGGGCAGTAAACGGTATTGCCGGGGCTGACCACTCCGGCCTCCAGCGCCGCCAATGCGGTGATCATCTTAAAGGTTGAGCCGGGCGGGTAGGTGCCCTGCACCGTCTTGTTGGCCAGAGGGCGGTATTTATCCTGCGTCAGCGCGCTGTAGTCGGCGACTGAAATACCGCGCACGAACAGGTTAGGATCAAAACTGGGCGACGAGCTGATGGCGCGGATGTCTCCGGTTTCGCAGTCCATCACCACGACCGCAGCACTTTCGCCGCTCAGCCGGGCCTGCGCATATTGCTGAAGATCGGCATCGACCGACAGCTGCAAATCTGCACCGGGCTGACCTTCGCGCCGGTCCAGTTCCCGCATGACCCGACCGGTTGCATTAACTTCAACCCTTTTGGCGCCAGTCTTTCCGCGCAGATTGTCTTCCTGTTTCGCCTCCAGCCCGACCTTGCCGATCTGGAACCGGGGGATACGCAGAACCGGTTCGGGGTCGGTCATCTGGCTCAGGTCGTAATCGCTGACCGGGCCCACATATCCGACGACATGGGCAAAATCCTCGTAGCGGGGGTACTGGCGGGTCTGACCAACCTCGGGTGTAATGCCCGGTAGCGCCGGGGCGTTGACGGCCACTTTTGAGATGTCTTCCCAAGTCACCTGATCGGCCAGCGTCACAGGCAGAAAGGGGGCCGAGCGGCGCATCTCGTTCCGGGCGCGCTCGATTTCATCTTCGTTCAGCGGGATGAGGCGGGACAGGTTGGCGATTACCTGATTTACGTCCCCGGCATCCTCGCGGACGATAATGATGCGGTAAGATGGAGAATTCTGGCCAATGATCTGACCGTTGCGGTCATAAATCCGCCCGCGTGTTGGCGGGATAAGGCGTATGTTGACCCGGTTTTCCTCGGCCAGCAGGCGGTACTGATCCGCCTGATCGACCTGCATGTACCGCATCCGCATGGCCAGCGCGCCAATAAACCCGGCCTGAACGCCCCCAAGAACCAGCGCCCGGCGCGAGAAGCGCTTGTAAACCCGACCTGCTTCCTTGGGATTCCGTTTCATGCCCGACCTCCCAGTGCCTCGGAAGCGGATGCCGACAGTCTGCGCACCCCAAGAACGTTCTGAGTGACCAGGATCGCAATCGGATAGACCGCGATTGTCATCGCAAGCTGCACAACTGTTGGCCAAAGGGCGGCTTGTTCAACCGACAACAGTGCAAGGATTACGCGGTTTGCAGCGAATATGGCCACAAGCACAACGCTGACGGAGCTCCATTCCGCCGCGAAACCCCCGTCGCGCATACCGGGCGCGGCGGATCGCAAGTAAGCCGATCCCCCGACCACCAGCGCAGCCATTAGGCCGGGCGGTCGTTGCAACAGCAGATCGGCCATCAGCATGACCGCGGCGATACTGAGTGTCGGCACGTAATCGGGACGGCGCAACACCCAAGCCATCGTCAAGGCGATCAGAAAATCGGGAAACGGCCATCGATCCGGCTGCGTATCAAGCGGCAGCAGATGAAAAAACAGGACCAGCATCGCCAGACAGACGTACAATCCGCGCATAAACCAGAGATGCGTCTGATGTTTATCCATCTGCGGCATCCTCTGACGTCAGAGTGGCCTCGGGACGAACCGGTCCGACGATCCCGCCCGGATCCCGGATCGGTTCGGCGGAATGGTAACGCAGCACGCGTAAGAACTCCAACCGCTCGAAATCAGCCGAAAGGCGAACGCGCAGTCTGCCCCCTGGGTCCATCGCGACCTGACCGATCAGCAGCCCGGCAGGAAAAACGCCACCGTCGCCCGACGTAATCACCCGGTCACCGGGACGAACGAGTTCGCGGTTTTCGAGAAATTCGATGGCGGGTGAAGGCGTGTTATCCCCGGTGACAAGTGACGTCTGGCCGGACGGCTGAATGGTCGCGGGTATCGCGCTTGAGGCATCGGTCAGAAGGATCACGCGTGACGTGTCCGGACCAACACCGGAAATTCGACCCACCAGCCCGATACCGTCCATTGCGGCCCAGCCATCGACGATGCCGTCGCGGCTGCCGACATTCAGCACAACGGATTGCCGGAACGGCGAGCCGCTGTCGGCCATTACCACGCCGGTCACATAGGTCAGGCGCGGATCTAGGCGCACATTGTTCAGATCCAGAAGCCGCGCGTTTTCCTGTTCCAGCTGCAACGCCGCTTCTTTCCAGGCCCGCATCTGCCGCAATTCGCTGCGCAGTTCGCGGTTCTGTTCGCTCAGACGCTGGTAGCTTTGGAAATCCCTGACCAGATTTACACCTGCCGTGACCGGAACCATGGCCCATTCCATCGACGGCACCACCTTGTCGACGACCTGAGCGCGAAAGCGTTCGACCCGCGGGCTGTCGATCCGCCAGACAAGGAAAATCCCGACAAGGCACAGCAGGACAATCCCCAGAAGCAACCGGCGCAGGGGGGCGGTATAGTCCTCGCGCTGTGAACGGTCCTTTGCCACAGGACTCCTTCCGGTGCTGCTCGCGCCGTGTTTTGGACCCTCTGGTCAGAGGGTGCGCGCCTCAGCTTTCGTAGTCAATCGCGTGGCGCAGTTGTTTTTCGTATTCCAGCGCTTTTCCGGTGCCAAGCGCCACACAATTCAGACTTTCGTCCGCAATTGAGACGGCTAGACCGGTCTGCTCGCGCAGCGCAAGATCCAGATCGCCCAGCAAAGCGCCGCCGCCGGTCAGCATCACGCCCCGGTCCACGATATCCGCCGCCAGATCGGGCGGGGTGGTTTCCAGCGCGGTCATTACGGCTTCGCAAATCTGCTGGACAGGTTCGGACAGAGCCTCGGCGACTTGAGCCTGGCTGATCTCGATTTCTTTGGGCACGCCATTCAACAGGTCGCGGCCGCGAATATGCATGGATTGCCCACGCCCATCATCGGGCATACGCGCGGTACCGATGGTGGTCTTGATCCGCTCGGCGGTGGACTCACCAACCAGCAGGTTCTGCTGACGGCGCAGATACGAGATGATGGCCTCATCCATCCGGTCACCACCTACGCGGACTGAGCGCGCATAAACAATATCGCCCAGCGACAGAACGGCTACTTCGGTTGTACCGCCACCGATATCGACAACCATGTTACCGGTCGGATCGGTGATTGGCATGCCCGCCCCAATGGCCGCAGCGATGGGTTCCGCAATCAGGCCCGCTCGACGGGCGCCTGCGGACAGAACCGACTGACGAATGGCGCGTTTTTCAACAGGGGTGGCCCCATGGGGAACGCAGACAATGATCTTGGGTTTCGAAAAGGTCGAGCGTTTGTGCACCTTGCGGATGAAATGCTTGATCATCTCTTCGGCGGTATCGAAGTCCGCGATCACACCTTCGCGCATCGGGCGGATTGCTTCGATGGAACCGGGCGTCCGGCCCAGCATCAGCTTGGCGTCCTCACCTACGGCCAGAACCTTTTTCACGCCGTCCTTGACGTGATAGGCCACAACCGACGGTTCCGACAGGATCACTCCGCGCCCTTTGACATAAACCAGCGTGTTTGCCGTACCAAGGTCAATTGCCATGTCCGCTGTGAACAGGCCGCCCAGATTGCCAAAGATGCCCATGTTTTTCCTGATCCCGTTAGTCAGAATTTCTACTGCCCGCGACTCGACGGTTCCGGGACGCATGTCTTATAGGGTGCCATCTCGCCCGGTAAAAGGGCTGATTCCGCGTAAATCAGCGCTATTCCGCCTCATTTGCAAGGACATTAGAAGGCAACATGCTCTCTTATCAACACATTTACCACGCAGGTAATCTGGCCGATGTACAAAAGCACGCGTTGCTGGCGTGGATGTTGGCCTATCTGACCCAAAAGGAAAAGCCGCTGAGCTACGTTGAAACGCATGCGGGCCGCGGGCTGTACCAGCTGGACGCCGCCGAGGCACGCAAGACGGGTGAGGCGGCGGCGGGCATCGAGCGCGCGCAGCGCGAAACGTGGTTCGGCCCCGAACATCCTCTGTCACGCGCGTTGAGTGCCGTACAAGACCGGCACGGCGCAGCGGCCTACCCCGGATCGCCACTAATTGCCGCCAGTCTTTTGCGGGCGCAGGACAGCCTGCATTTCGCAGAACTTCACCCGCAGGAATACGCGGCCCTCAACGGAGTCATGGCTGCGCAAAAGGCCAAAGTTTATCGCCGGGACGGCTATGAGCTTGCGCAATCGTTGCTGCCCCCCACGCCACGGCGCGGATTGATGTTGATTGATCCCAGCTATGAGGTGAAATCGGAATATGACCGGTTGCCCGGCCTGATCGCAAAGATGCACCGTAAATGGAATGTCGGGGTGATTGCCCTGTGGTACCCGATCCTGACGGACGGGCGTCAAAAGACCATGGTCGCGGCGCTGAAACAGCAAAACCTGCCCGGGGCCGTCTGCCACGAGGTCCGTTTCCCGGCAGTGCGCGAGGGGCATCGGATGGTGGGATCCGGCATGTTCGTGATCAACGCACCATTTGGTTTTTCCGAAGAGGCTGCCGCGCTGGACCAACTGTTCGACAGTCTGGGTACTGCTTGACGCCGTTTGCGCAGGATCACTCGGCAACGTACGCACGCTATGGGTGAACATTCAAAAATTCTTGTTTGACAGGGCCGCGCGGCGCTAGAATTGCAGAAAGGGGGGGCCATGGAGCGCCGACTTGCTGCCATTCTTGCTGCCGACATGGTGGGTTATAGCCGGTTGATGGAAGCCGATGAGCAGGGCACACTGGCCCGCCTCCGGGCCCATCGGATCGAACTGATCGACCCCGCGATTCAGAAAAACCGCGGAACCGTTATCAAAACCACAGGGGATGGAATGTTGGTCGAGTTTTCCAGCGCCTGTGATGCGGTTGCCTGCGCCGTCGAAGTCCAGAGCAGGATGTCACGCAGAAACACGGACGTGCCCGGGGAACAGCGCATTCAGTTCCGCATTGGTGTCAATCTGGGCGATATTATTTTCGAGGATGGCGATATCTTCGGCGGCGGCGTGAACGTCGCCGCACGGTTAGAGCAATCGGCGGAGGCCGGTGATGTGCTGATCTCGGGCGCTGTGCACGAACAGGTTTCGGGGCGGATGGACCTGCAGTTTCAGGATCTTGGCAATCTCAGCCTCAAGAACTTGTCGCAGCCGGTGCATACCTTTCGTATCGAACTGGACCGGCCTGCCGATCAGGACCTGACCGCGCCGCAGGAAGAGGCAACCAGGGTTGTCAAACCATCGATCGCGGTGCTGCCGCTGGAAAACATGAGCGGCGATCCCGAGCAGGAGTTTTTTGTCGATGGCCTGACCGAGGACCTCCTGACGGAACTCAGCCGCAGGCACGAGTTGTTCGTGATCTCGCGCAATTCCAGTTTTGTTTATAAGGGGCAGGCAGTAAACGTCCGCGACGTGGCCGAAAAATTGGGCGCGCAGTACATTGTCGAAGGCAGCGTAAGAAAGGCGGGCAACCGGCTGCGGGTGACCGTGCAATTGATCGACAGCCAGACCGATGCCCATATCTGGGCCGAAAAATACGATCGCGACCTCGACGACATCTTTGCCATTCAGGACGAGGTGACAGCGGCGGTCGTGGCAACGCTGCCCGGGCGCATCGAGGCGTCGCAACAAGAGGGGCTGGCCCGCAAGAAGCCGTCGAGCTTTGCCGCCTACGAGTGCGTTCTGGCGGCCAAAGTACTGCATCACCGCAGCACCCGTGAAGATAATATCGAGGCGACCAGACTGATCGATCGCGCCATCGAACTGGACCCCGACTATGCCCATGCCCACGCCTGGAGCGGCTGCATTCGCGGTCAGGCTTGGGGATACGGGTGGTGTGACGATCGTGACGAAATGCTGGCGCTTTGCGAGGCTGCGATCCTCAAGGCGGCTTCGCTGGATGACAACGACGCCGATGTTCACCGGCTGATGGCGGCGGTCGAGATTCTGCGCAACAATCTGGACCGCGCCCGCTATCATCAGGACAAGGCGCTGTCGCTGAATCCGAACTACGACCTTGTCGTCGTGCAGATGGGAGAGTTGCTGACCTGGTCAGGGGACCCCGACGAAGGGGCCGAATGGATACTCAAGGCAATGCGGCTGAACCCCCATTACCCGGCCCGGTTCTGGAGCCATCTTGGCCGGGCCCGGTTCTGTGGCCGCCATTACGAACAGGCAATCGACGATTTCTCGCATCTGCCCGCTTTGGACATCACGCAGAACGCCTTTGTCGCCGCATGTCACGGCTGGCTGGGGAATGAGGCCGGAGCCAGACGTCATGCCGATGCGATCCGTTCAGCCGATTCCGGTTTCAAACTGGATGATCTGGCCGCCACCCTGCACTATGGGCGAGACGAGGATCTTAAGCATTTTCTGGACGGGGCAAAAAAGGCCGGACTGGCGTAATACGCAATCCGGCCTTGATGTTTCAGGACATTCGACAGGCCGCACAGCCCGTCACGTCAGATCCTTATAGCTGATCTCGCGCGCATCCGCGCCCGGACCGGTTTTTTCACGTCGCACGATCAGGCGGTTGAGTGCGTGGATATAGGCTTTGGCGGATGCCACAACGGTATCGGTATTGGCCGACTGACCGGTTGCGATCATGCCATCCTCTTCCAGCCGGACCGACACAGTTGCCTGTGCGTCGGTTCCTTCGGTCACCGCATGGACCTGATAAAGCTGCAGATGTGCCGTGTTGGGATGGATGATGCGAATTGCCCGGAATGTGGCGTCCACCGGACCATCGCCATGCTCGGTGGCGGTGACATCCTGTCCGTTCACCTCCATCTCGACCGTTGCTTCAGCCTGACCGCCGGTACCGCAGGTCACTTTCATCGAAACAAGCTGCAGGCGGTCATCGCCATCATCGTCGTCCAGCGTCATCAGCGCGATGATGTCGTCGTCGAACACCTCTTTCTTGCGATCCGCCAGATCCTTGAACCGTACGAAGATATCCTTGAGTTGGTTGTCGCCCACCTCATAGCCAAGGGTGTTCAGCTTGTCCCGCAACGCCGCGCGGCCGGAATGCTTGCCCAATGGCAGGGAGGTGCCGGACAGTCCCACATCCTCGGGGCGCATGATCTCGAAATTGTCTCGGTTCTTGAGCATCCCGTCCTGATGGATGCCGCTTTCATGAGCAAAGGCGTTCTTGCCAACGATGGCTTTATTGAACTGCACGTTGAATCCCGACACGGTGGCGACCCGCCGCGAGATGTGCATGATCTTGGTGGTGTCGATGCCGGTGTGATACGGCATGATGTCGTTGCGTGTGCGCATCGCCATCACGACCTCTTCCAGCGCGGTGTTGCCGGCACGTTCACCCAGACCGTTGATCGTGCATTCGATCTGGCGCGCGCCGCCGATAACGGCAGCAAGCGAGTTCGCCGTCGCCATGCCCAGATCGTTGTGGCAATGCGTTGCAAAGACAACCTCGTCCGCACCCGGAACGGTTTCGATCAGACGCTTGATCAGGTCAGCCGATTCCAGCGGCGCGGTGTAACCCACAGTATCCGGAATGTTGATCGTGGTTGCCCCCGCCTTGATGGCGATCTCGATCACGCGGCACAGGTAATCCCACTCGGTCCGGGTCGCATCCATCGGCGACCACTGCACGTTTTCACACAGGTTGCGCGCATGGCTGACGGTGGCGTGGATCTTATCGGCCATTTCGTCCTTAGTCAGGTTCGGAATGGCACGGTGCAGCGGCGAAGTACCGATAAAGGTGTGAATCCGGCTTTTCTCGGCGTGCTTTATCGCCTCCCAGCAGCGGTCGATATCGGTGATATTGGCGCGGGCCAGGCCGCATATACGGCTGTTCTTCGAGCGCTCTGCGATTTCCGCCACAGCCTTGAAATCACCCTCAGAGGCGATAGGGAACCCGGCTTCGATGATATCGACGCCCATGTCGTCCAACAGCTCGGCGATTTCCAGCTTTTCAGTATGCGTCATCGTCGCGCCGGGGCTTTGTTCGCCGTCGCGCAAAGTAGTGTCAAAGATCAAGACGCGGTCTTGGTCGGTCACGTTGGTCATGTCGGTGTCTTTCTGTTCTGTCCTAAAGCCATTTGGCGCGCGGGCGTCCTCCTCTGAGCGGGCGCGCCGGATGGCACGCTCAGAGGCGGATTAGGATCAGTAGGCCACGCAGATCGGTACCGCGCAGCGCGGAACCGGAAAATGGGATATCGGCGTGGTTGATCATGGAATCGAGTTATACAGCGCCAATTCGGAATGAAAAGAAAGAAAATACCGCAAACCGGCCCGTGGGCTTGTCTTTCTGAACGGATTTATCCGTCTGACGCTTCTGATCCGTCCTGAGCCGGACTCGCTTCGGGCGCCTGAGTTCCGGAATCCGTGTCTTTCTGTTCTGTCAGGGCGCCATTTTCCCAGACGCCGGTTTCTTCCTGACCATCGGAATAGCGCATTGTGCCTTCGCCCTGACGTTTTCCGTCCAGGAAATTCCCTTCATAGACATCGCCATTGGCATAGGTCGCAACGCCAAATCCGCTGATTTTTCCATCGGTCCACCCGCCGGCATACTTAAAGCCGTCGGCCATGACGATCTCGCCCTGCCCATGACGCCGACCCTGGTCGTATCCGCCGGTATAGACCGAGCCGTCCGGGTATGTTGCCTTGCCCTGACCCTGCCGAGCGCCATCGACCCAGTCGCCGTCGTACCGGTACCCGTTCGTATATGTCATGACGCCCTTGCCGTGATTGCGGGCATTCCGGAACTGGCCCTTATACACAATGCCGTCGGCATAAGCCGCGGTGCCGGTTCCTTCGATCACGCCTGCAACCCAGTCGCCGTCATAGCTCGATCCATCGGGATAGGTGATCCGCCCTTTGCCATCCGCCAGATCGGCTTTGAAGTCACCGACGTATACGGACCCGTCGGGATAAGTGACCTCTCCCAGCCCTTCGATCTGACCGCCGGACCAACTGCCGCTGTATTTATATCCATCCGTTCCGGTGAACGTACCGTCGCCGTGGCGCTGATCGTCCGAGAACTGGCCTTCGTAAACGTCGCCATTTGCGTAAGTGACCTTGCCGGTCCCTTCGCGCCGCCCGGCCACAAGCTGGCCTTCATAGACATCCCCGTTTGCCTGCGTCAGGTGGCCGGAGCCTGTAATCTGCCCCTCTGCCCAGT
This sequence comes from Ruegeria sp. BJ6, assembly GCF_056537885.1. Classification (NCBI taxonomy): domain Bacteria; kingdom Pseudomonadati; phylum Pseudomonadota; class Alphaproteobacteria; order Rhodobacterales; family Roseobacteraceae; genus Ruegeria; species Ruegeria sp. BJ6. Next base: position 212,887 of record NZ_JBQFSG010000004.1, read on the forward strand.
CGCCGGTATAGATCATCCCGTCCGGTAATGTCAGACTGCCCTGACCATGGCGCTGATCCGCCATCACGTCGCCTTCGTAGATGGCTCCATCGGGATAGGTGATCTTGCCCTTGCCCTGTTTCAGGCCGTCGACCCAGTCGCCTTCATAGACATATCCGCCGGGGTCTTTCATCATCCCTTGGCCGTGATGCCGGGCGTCCTTGAAACCACCTTCGTAGCGCACACCGTTTGCATATTCGGCCACGCCGGTGCCGTTGATCGCGCCGTCCGACCAGTCTCCTTCATAGGTGCCGCCGTCGGCATAGATGATTTTGCCCTTGCCCTCGGGCTTGCCGTTTACGAAATCACCTTCGTAGACCGACCCGTTGGGATAGCGCGCCGTACCCTTTCCGCGAATCTCTCCCTCGACCCATTCACCTGAATATTCAAAGCCGTTCGGCAGTTTATAGGTGCCGGTTCCGTGGCGCAGGCCCTTTTCAAAGGTACCCTCGTACACACCGCCAACCTCGTCGTCCTTGGTCACGATCTGCCCGTCCTGGGCAAGTGCACCAAAGGCCATGGCTCCTGACATTGCAGTTGCCAGTGTCAAACGGATCATCTTCATGGTCTTTCCTGCCTGCCCGGTTTTAAGCTGTTTCCCGATCGTTTGCGCAAAACTAAGGTACCTGCGGACGCCGGGCAATGTCTTTTGCCGCATTTGCCTTCCACTTGCGGCGTGATCTGATAAATGGCTTTGGGACTGACGAGGGCATGAGGGCAATATGGCCGACCGTTTCCGCATTACTCTGGCACAGCTCAACCCAACGGTGGGCGATATCGAAGGCAACGTGGCCAAGGCCCTTGCCGCCTGGGAACAGGGGCGCGAAGCCGGTGCCGATCTGGTTGCGCTGCCGGAAATGTTCGTGACCGGCTACAATACGCAGGACCTCATCATGAAACCGGCCTTTCATCAGGCTGCCATCGCTGCGGTCACCGATCTGGCGGAACGCTGCAAGGATGGCCCTGCGCTGGCGATCGGCAGTCCCTGGACCGAAGGCGACCAACTCTACAATGCCTATCTGATCCTGAAAGGCGGCAAAATCGCCAGCAAGACCCTCAAACATCACCTGCCGAACGAAACCGTTTTCGACGAAGTGCGCCTGTATGACGCCGGTCCTCTGGGCGGCCCCTATTCGGTTGGAAATACCCGCATCGGCAGCCCGATCTGCGAGGACAGCTGGCACGAAGATGTGGCCGAAACGCTGGCTGAGACCGGGGCCGAGTTCCTGCTGGTGCCGAACGGGTCCCCCTATTTCAGAAACAAATACGACGTGCGGATCAATCACATGGTGGCACGCGTGGTCGAGACCGGGCTGCCGCTGATTTATCTGAACATGGTCGGGGGACAGGACGATCAGGTTTTTGACGGCGGCACATTTGCGCTGAACCCCGGAGGTGAACTGGCTCTGCGCATGCCCGTATTCGACGAGGCCGTCACCCATGTTGATCTTGAACGTGGCGACGATGGCTGGCGCATTACGCCGGGCGAATTTGCTCCGCAACCGGATGAGTGGGAACAGGACTATCGCGCCATGGTTCAGTCCCTGCGCGACTATATGGGCAAGACCGGCTTCAAAAAGGCAGTTCTTGGTCTTTCGGGCGGCGTCGATTCGGCGCTGGTTGCGGCAATCGTGGTGGATGCCATCGGTGCCGAAAATGTCCGCTGCGTTATGCTGCCGTCTGAATATACCAGCCAGGGTTCTCTCGACGATGCCGAGGCCGTCGCCAAGGCTCTGGGAGTCCACTACGATTACGTTCCGATTTCTGACAGCCGGTCCGCTGTGTCATCGACGCTTGCGCCTTTGTTTGAAGGGCACGAAGCTGACCTGACCGAGGAAAACGTGCAATCCCGCCTGCGCGGCCTGCTGCTGATGGCGATCTCGAACAAGTTCGGAGAGATGTTGCTTACAACCGGCAACAAATCGGAAATTGCCGTCGGTTACGCCACTATCTACGGAGATATGAATGGCGGGTACAATCCGATCAAGGACCTGTACAAAACCCGCGTGTTCCAGACCTGCCGCTGGCGCAATGACAATCACCGGGACTGGATGATGGGTCCTGCGGGCGAAGTGATCCGGTCATCGGTCATCGACAAGCCGCCAAGCGCCGAGTTACGCGAAGATCAGAAGGACAGCGATAGCCTGCCAGACTATCCGGTGCTTGATGCCCTGCTGGACATTCTTGTCGATCAGGATGGTTCGATTGCCGATTGTGTTGCCGCCGGTTTCGAAGAAAACATCGCCAAAAAGGTCGAGCATCTGATTTATATCAGCGAATACAAACGCTTTCAGTCGGCCCCCGGCACGCGCCTGACGCGCCGTGCATTCTGGCTGGACCGGCGCTATCCGATCGTCAACAGGTGGCGTGACAGCGGGCAGTAACGCAGCAGATCGATAGCGGCTGCTCTGAGAGTCGTTAACCTCAATTCTTCAATCTGGCTGGTCAGTCGACATTGTTTCGAATGTGGCCGCATGATGGCAGTCAGCGTCAAGGGGCTGATGCCCTTTAACTTATTGAAAAGTTTGAAGTACACGCCGAAAATTGAAGGCGCGATAGGAGCTTTGCCACATTTTAGCCACAATTAAGAACCAAAGTTGCCTCAAGTGGGGCAAATGTGACGCAATGCAGCCAGAGAAGTTGCGGCATCGGTCATTCTTAGGTGGTGTGGACGCGCTTTGGGCATAGCCCGACAGGTGTGTGTCAGTTGAAGATAGTTGGTGCGAATATGTTTAACGATTACGAAAAATCCCTTCACGGGCCTATCAAATGGAAAACCATGGAATCGCCGGCACGTGAACTGGACGAAGCGGGCACAGATGCCGCAATCGCGGATTTGATGCGCAGCGAAGCCCGGGCACAGACTCCTTCGTCGGCAACCCGGACCCGCCCGGAATTCCCTCCGTTGGCCCCTTGTGATGACCCTGAACCGAACAGTGATTTGTCCGTTTTGGATGCAGTGAAACGGAAATGGGCTGCGTTTGCGGCCTGAGTTTTAATCGGGCTGCAATTTCAGAGATACTCCTCACCAGCGGAACCCGGCCACAGCTGGGCGACAACGACACAAGTCGTATCGCCCGTGTGACCGGATTAGCGCCGATGCGGTTCAGCCCATCAACTGATAACTGACCGGGACAAAGCGGAAGCCGTCGCCTCGTTTCTCAACATAACCAGCTGCCGGGAAGGGCATGTGATAGCCGATCATCGGCACCCGGTCGGCGGCCAGAAGACCCAACACATCTCGCCGCGCGGCGGTGGCCGCAGCCTTGTCCATATCGAATTTGACCTCCCAGTCCGGATGCGCGAATGACCAAACATAGTGGTTGGCCAGATCGGCTGTCAGGATCAGTCGCTGCCCGTTGTTTTCCAGGTGATAAACCATATGACCGGGCGTATGCCCAAATGCCGCCTTGGCGGTGACCCCGGACACAACGTCGCCGCCGTCCTCGATAAAGGTCATTTTCTCGGCCAACGGCGTTACCTTTTCGGCAACCAGATCGCCGACCCGATTTCCCGCGTCCTGCGCCGCCCAGAAATCATACTCGGCCGCTGCGGTGACATAACGTGCATTCGGAAAGGTCGGTGCGCCGTCGGTTGTCATGCCGCCAATATGGTCAGGATGCATATGCGTCAGAACCACGACATCGATGGCATCCGGGGCAACACCGGCCTCGCTCAGGGCTGCTTGAATGCCACCCTGACCAAGGCCGGTGTCAAACAACACAAGCTCGGACCCGGTGTCGACAAGCGTCGGGGTGAAAAAGAACTGGGCCTGATCAGCAGGAATGAAGTTTTCCGCAGAAACACTGGCGAATTCCTCATCCGAGGCACCGCCGCCGAATATCTCCTTTGCGCCGTCCCGTGGAAAGCTGCCGTCGAGCAGGGTGGTGACCGTAAAGTCGCCCAGCTTGAAGGATCGGGTATTCGGGGTCGCGGATTTGGGCTCTGAACCGGCGGCGCGCGCGGGTGTCACGCCTGCTGCCAGTGGAAGGGCAACTGCAGCCCCCAGTGCCGAGCGACGGGTAAGTTTGATGGCCATGTAATGAACTCCCTGTCTGATCTGATGACTGATACATAGAACGCGTGGAATGCTCTTCCAGCCTGTCCGGGGCTGTGCTCCTTGTATTCACATGGTACCGTCGCTTTATGGCAAACAGCAGTAACAAAACAGTGCCCACCGATCAGAGCGTCGAAGCGTTTCTGGCGGGCGTGCTGCCCCAAAGCAAAGCAGATGATGCGCGCAGGCTTGATCAGCTGTTTCGTAAGGTGACCGGTTTCACGCCCCTGATGTGGGGGCCGTCGATGGTCGGGTATGGCAAGTATCACTATCGCTACAAAACGGGCCGCGAGGGGGACTTTCTGGCGACCGGTTTTTCCCCGCGCAAAGCGGCGCACTCAATCTATATCATGCCAGGATATGCCGATTTCGGGGATATCCTGTCCCGTCTGGGAAAGCACAAGCTGGGCAAATCCTGTCTGTATGTGAACAAACTTGCCGATATCGATCTGGATGTTCTGTCGGAACTGATCCGCGCCGGGCTGGACGATCTTGACCGGCTCTGGTCCGTCGAACCGACCTGAACGTCAGTTCGGATGGTGCTCCAACCCCATGGTGCCGAAGGGTGTTCGGCTGGACAATTGGCCAATCCTGTGACAAGAGCCGCGCCAACAGGAGACACCCATGACAACCACCCGTTTCGCCCCGTCGCCCACCGGTTACATCCATGTGGGCAACTTGCGTACCGCCCTGATGAACTATCTGATCGCCCGCAAGGCGGGCGGTACGTTCATTTTGCGCATCGACGACACAGACCCCGAGCGGTCGAAGGAAGAATATGTCGACGCGATCAAGCAGGACATGGAGTGGCTGGGCCTTCACTGGGACCGGATTGAGCGTCAGTCGGACCGACTGGATCGTTATGCCGAGGCTGCCGACAGGCTGCGCGAAATGGGCCGGTTCTATGAGGCATTCGAGACACCGACCGAGTTGGACCTGAAGCGCAAGAAGCAACTGAACATGGGCAAGCCGCCGGTCTATGACCGCGCCGCGCTGAACCTGTCAGATGCCGAAAAAGAGGCGTTGCGCGCCGAGCGTGGCAATGGTGTCTGGCGCTTCAAGCTGGATCACGAGCGGATCGAGTGGACCGACGGCATTCTGGGCGACATATCGATCGATGCGGCTTCGGTCTCTGACCCGGTGCTGATCCGCGGCGATGGTCAGGTTCTCTATACGATTGCATCGGTGGTTGATGACACCGAGATGGGTGTGACCGATGTTGTGCGTGGCTCGGACCACGTGACCAACACGGCCACGCAAATTCAGATCATCAAAGCGCTGGGCGGGACGTGCCCACGTTTCGCGCACCATTCGCTACTGACCGGCCCGCAAGGCGAGGCGCTGTCGAAACGTCTGGGCACGCTGGCCTTGCGCGATCTGCGAGAGCAGGGCGTGCAGCCGATGGCGCTGCTCAGCCTGATGGCGCGGCTGGGTTCTTCCGATCCGGTTGAGCTGCGCGCGGACATGGCTGAACTTATCGAAGGGTTCGACGTGAACCGTTTTGGCGCAGCGCCCACCAAGTTCGATGTGCAGGACCTGTTTCCGCTGACAGCGAAGCACCTTCAGTCGCTGCCTTTGGCAAACGTGGCCGAAGCAGTGGCCGAGGCTGGCGTTCCGACAGAACTGGCCGAGCCGTTCTGGGCCATGGCCCGGGAAAACATCACCACGTTGGGCGATCTGAAGGGCTGGTGGGAGTTGTGTCGCGACGGGGCCGAGCCTCTGATCGCTGATGAGGACCGCGAATTCATTTCTCAGGCCATGACATTGCTGCCCGATGGACCGTTTGACGGAGAAACCTGGGGCTCCTGGACCAGCGCCGTGAAAGAGGCGACGGGCCGCAAGGGCAAGGGCCTGTTCATGCCGCTACGCAAGGCACTGACCGGCATGGAGCGTGGGCCGGAGATGGCGACGCTGATGCCGTTGTTGCAGGTGATCCGCGCCCGGGGGTGATGAGACGCGCCTGACGGAGTGCCTCCGGCGGCCGTATATTGAACAAGGTGAAGGGGTGGGCGCTGCGCCTGCCCCTTTTCGTTCTAAGCTGGCAGTCCGATTCTGGCGGAAATTTTGTGAAGGCGGTCGTCCACGAAATCAGTCTCAGCGGGTTTGAGTTGCTGATGGCGCGGGTATCTGGGCTCTGCCCGGTCGTTCAGGATCGGAGCGTCCCAGCCGTCCGTGGTGGCAAAGAAACGGTCCGCGCCTTCCGGGCCGAAGGCGCGCAGATAGCCCTGAATGACCACGTCGATATAGCTGAGCAGGATCGGATGCCCCTCGGACGGGTCGCGATGCCGGTGTTCGGGCACGGCATAGACCGCAATCTCGACCTCATGCGACAGGGGGTGCGCGACCGATCGTGTTGTCGGGATACGGTCATAAGCCCATTCCCGTTCGTCCAGCGCGGCCCAGTCATTTCCGGGCACATGCGCGATCATGCCGTCGATTTCACTGTCCGGGTCAGGGACGGCAGTCAGAAAGGCAACGGCTCGCAGGTCGGTATGCCGCCAGGCGCGCCTCCATCCTTGCAATCGGGCCGGGCGCGGATCGGGAAAGTCGTGAGTGGCAAGGTTCACCAAGCTGCCATAGCCAAAGAAATAGGGGTCTGCCATGCGATGTGACGTCCTTTGAGCAATTGATGTATGTCAAACCGTTTTTTTGAAGCACATGCAATATGGGTTCGTCTCGAAATCTGAGGAGAGTACCCATGCGTATTACCAAAAGGACGAATATCGCTGTCCGCCTTCTGATGTATTGCGCCGCCCACCAGGATCGGTTGGTCACGAAATCCGAGATCGCCGAGGTTTGCAACATTTCGGAAAACCATCTGGCGCAGGTCATCAATCAGCTGAGCCAGCTCAAGTACCTGAGCACGCAGCGCGGCCGCAATGGCGGCATGTCTCTGGGTCGGCCCGCCGATCAGATCAGAATTGGCGAGGTTTTTCGCCACGTGGAAGGCGGCCTACCGATTGCCGAGTGTTTTGCTGATGCCGACAACACCTGCCCGTTGACCGATGCCTGCCGGTTGCGGCTTGCACTGCAGGATGCGGCTCAGGCGTTTTATGCATCGCTGGACGAGATCACGCTGGACGCCCTGGTTTGTGACAATACTCAGTTGCTGAAGATTTTGCAGCCGGTGGCCTGCGTTCGCTAAAGCGTATCCGGTATTGCCGAAGACGGAACGGGTCAGTCGCTGGCACGCAGGATGCGCGCGGGCCGGGCGGACAGGGGTCGCCATGCAAACAACAGCCCCGCAACCAGCGTAACCGTCGTTCCCGCCAGAACGATGCCAAGCGCGGACGGCCAGATGATCACAAAACCGGTTTCGAAGATGAAACTGACGACGGCCCAGCTTCCTAACAGCCCCGATACCAGTGCCACACAGGCGGCGGCAGCACCCAGCAAGGCGGACCGCAGCGCGAAGCTCAGCAATATGCGCGTTCTGTCTGCGCCAAGGGTTTTGAGGACCGCAGCCTCGAACCGGCGTGCAGATTCACCGGCCGCGGCCGCTCCGATCAGCACGAGAAATCCGGTCAACAACGATGCGCCCGCCCCATAGGAAGTCGCCGTGGCAAGCCCGGCAAGAAGCCCCGAGACCCGGTCTATGGCGTCGCGGACACGGATCGCAGTAATGTTGGGAAAGCGATCTGCGAGGTCCTTTAATATCGCGCTTTCGGCGTGTTCCTCGGCATAAACAGTTGCGATGAAGCTGTGTGGCGCCCCGGCAAGTGCCGACGGATTCATCGACATGACAAACCCCATGCCTGCAGTTGAAAAATCGACCTCGCGGAAGGATGTGATCTGGGCGGTGATGTCGCGGCCCAGAACATTGACGGTTAGCGTGTCACCAAGTTGCAGCCCCATCTCCTGCGCTTCTTCGGCTGCAAAGCTGATCTGGGGGGTGCCACTGTAATCCTGTGGCCACCATTCACCGGCTGTCAGGCGCGTGTTTTCGGGCGGCTGGGGTGAATAGGTCAGGCCACGATCCCCTTCGAGAACCCAGTGGTCTCCGGCGACTTCGCTGGCAGGGCGGTCATTGATCCGGGTGATGATACCGCGCAGCATCGGTGCGCTTTCCACCCGGCTGACCGCCGGATCGCTATCGAGGCGCTGGGAAAAGCCTTCCATCTGGTCTTTTTGAATATCCACGAAGAAATAGGACGGGGCCACGTCCGGCAGATTTCCGGTGATGGCCTTGCGCAGGTTACCGTCGATCTGACCGACGGCTGCAAGCACCGACAACCCCAGCCCCAGCGACAAAACCACGGAAACCGCGCTTTCCCGTGGCCCGGATATCGCCGACAGCGCCCAGCGAAGGGCAGGGCGGCCCCGGGATCTTGGCACGGCAGCCCGCGCGGCAAGACGGATCAGCAAAGCCGACATCGCCAGCAAGACAAGAGCACCAATCACGCCGCCGGTTGTCCAGATCGTCAGCCGGTACGAGCCGCTGAACCATGCGGCAGCCGCGATCAGAAGGATCAGCGCGACAAGGGTTGTCACAAGGTATCTGGCCCGCGGCAGGGGCCGGGCCGACGACAGGGCATCCCGGAACAGCGTCGCCGCCCGGACCTCCTCGGTTCGCGCCAGCGGCCACAGCGTGAAAAGAAATGCCGTCAGCAGACCATAAAGCGCGGCCTCGGCCATTGGTGCGGGATAGAGGGTGAATACTGCCGGAACCGGCAGCCGGGCCTCGATCGCGGAGGCCAGCAGGATGGGCGCAACCCCGCCCAATGCGATCCCCAGAAGGATACCGACGCCCGATAAAATGCCGATTTGTAGGAAATAGGTCTGAAACAGGGTCGCGCGATCCGCCCCTAGGGTGCGCAACGTCGCGATCGTATCTGTTTTCTCTGCCAGATAGGCGCGAACAGCGGCTGAAACGCCAATCCCGCCAACCGCAAGCCCCGACAATCCGACCAACACAAGGAACGCGCTGAGGCGCTGGACAAACTCGGCAATACCGGGTGCGCCGTTGCGCGCATCCGTCCAGCGCATGCCGTTGCTTTTGAAATCCTGCCGGGCGGTTTCGGCGATCGTGGCTAGATCGGTCCCCTCGGGCAGGGCCAGACGGTACTTGGTCGAAAACAGCGTGCCCGGCTCAAGCAGCCCGGATGCTGTCAAATCCTTGGTTTGCACCATCGTGCGCGGGCCAAGGCCAAATCCGTCTGCGGCCCCATCCGGTTCATGCTCCAGCGACGCCATCAGGACAAAGTCTTGCGTGCCCAACCGAAAGCGATCGCCCGTCTCCAGATTCAGCCGGTCGATAAGCGCCGGGTCCATAACCGCGCCGGGGGTTCCGTCCTGCCCGGCGAACGCGTCCTCCAGTGGCATGTCGGGGGCCAGAATGACCGAGCCGACCAGAGGATAGGCCCCATCGACGGCCTTGATCTGCGTCAGCGCGCGTTGGGTTTCGCCCCCGTGTTCCGTCACGGCCATGGACCGGAAATCTACGACCTCTGATACGGATCGCGCATTTGAACGCATCCAGGTCAGCTCGTCCTCGGACGCAAACCTGTAGGTGAACTCCATCTGGGCGTCGCCGCCCAGCAGCGCGGCACCCTCCTGTACCAGCCCGGTTTCAATGGCTTCGCGGACCGAGCCGACTGCGGCTATGGCGGCAACGCCAAGGGCCAGGCAACCCAGAAAAATCCGAAAGCCGCGAATGCCCCCGCGCAATTCACGCCAGGCCAGCCGCGCAGACAGGCGCAGGCTCATTCTGCGGCCTCACGCTCGACCGTTTCTGCCAGTCGCCCGTCCCGCAGGCGAACGATGCGGTCGCACTTGTCAGCCAGTTCGTGACTGTGTGTCACCAGAACCAGCGTCGCACCATGCTTGTCGCGCAGCCCGAACAGCAGATCGATGATCGCGGCGCCGTTTGTTTCATCAAGATTTCCTGTGGGTTCATCCGCCAGCAGGATCTGCGGTCGCGGTGCCGAAGCGCGGGCCAACGCAACCCTTTGCTGTTCCCCGCCCGACAATTGCGCTGGATAGTGGTCCCGGCGATGCGAAAGTCCAACGATATCAAGCTCGGCCTCGGCCCGGGCAAAGGCATCTTTGTGACCGGCCAGTTCAAGGGGGGTGGCGACATTCTCCAGCGCCGTCATGGTTGGGATCAGGTGAAAATTCTGAAACACGATGCCCATGTTGTCCCGGCGGAACCGGGCCAGCGAATCCTCATCCATGGTCGTCAGGTCGGCCCCAAGGGCATGAACCGTGCCGCCCGTGGCCTGTTCCAGCCCGCCCATCAGCATCAGGATCGACGACTTGCCCGAACCGGATGGGCCGATCAGGCCCAGCGTCTCACCATGATTCACGGTCAGTGAGACTTCGTGCAGGATGTCGACCTTTCCGGCATTGCCATTCAGCGACAAAGCGGCATCTTTGAGGACAAGTACAGGTTTCGACATGAGGCCTTCCTGGGGAACTGGATCATTTGGGATATGGAGCGGATCAGAAAATGCGCAAGGTCTTGATGTCGGCCATTTTTGTCTGGTGCGGTTTTACAGCCACAGCCGAACCGGTGGTGATCGCTGCGCTGGGGGATTCGCTGACGCAGGGGTATGGGTTGGTCGAGCGGGATGGATTTGTCCCACAACTGGATCGCTGGCTTGACGCGCAAGGGGCCGACGTCCGGTTGATCAACGCGGGTGTGTCCGGTGATACGACCGCAGGCGGTGCAGCCCGCGTGGAATGGACGCTGACACCCGAGGTTGACGGAATGATCGTAGCACTTGGTGGCAACGACCTGTTGCGCGGCATCGATCCCGCTGTGTCCCGCGCGAATATTGAAAAAATTCTGATGGTGGCCCAACAGGCGGATGTCGATGTTCTTCTGGTCGGGATGAAGGCGCCGGGGAACTTCGGTGCCGAGTATAAATCTGCCTTTGATGCAATCTATCCGGATTTGTCCGGCGCATACGACAGTCTCTATGCCGAAGACTTTTTAGCGGGCCTCGACGCAGAAAACGATCCGAACGCGGCGAGGAAATTCATGCAGCCTGACGGCATTCACCCGAATGCAGAAGGGGTCGCGCTGATCGTCCGGGATCTAGGGCCACAGGTTCTGCAACTGGTGGACAAAGCCAGGGAATAGGGGGAGGGGCACGTGCCGGGGCGTTTGTTTCTAACCCGACCGATTTCTGAGATCGCCGAAACACTCGGAGTGCCGGACGACCAGATCGCGGATGAAGGACCGCGCCGAAACATAAAGCCCGGTGAAGACGTCACCGTCCTGACAGATACCGGATTGATCACCATGCGCTGGGGCATGATCCCGGTGGGGCGCGTGAATGCACGCGGACGGCCTGTCATGGAGACGATCATCAACGCCCGGTCCGAAACCGTGTTTGACAAAACCGCGTTCAAGGATGTCGGTCGGGCCATCGTGCCTGTCGATGGCTGGTACGAATGGACAGGTGAAAAACGCCGGAAAACGGCGTGGCGCATAAGCTCAAAAGACGGTGGACCATTGTGGTTTGCCGCAATTACCGACTGTTGGCAGGCTCCGGGTGGTCTGCGCGTGGATCAGTTTGCAACCGTTACATGTGAACCGAATGAGGACGTGCGACCGATCCATCACAGGATGGGCGTCCTGTTGGATCAATCGGATTTCGAAACTTGGCTGAGTGGTGATCCTGATCAGGCTCTGTCGCTTGCTCGCCCGTGGCCCAATGGGTTGCTTCGGATTGAAGAAGCCAGTGATGTGGACTGGATGGGGCGGTAAAAAGGGCTTGTCAGACGACTGAAACAACGGTTCCGATCGGAACACGCTCATACAAGTCGATGACATGTTCATTCAGCATGCGGATACAGCCATTCGACACGGCGTGACCGATGGTCTGCGGCTGGGTCGTGCCATGAATGCGGAAATACGTATCCACGCCGTTTTGGAACAGATAAAGCGCCCGCGCGCCCAGGGGGTTGTCACCTCCACCCGGCTGCACATAGTCGTTGTCCTTGAACTTGGCATAGGCCACGGGGTCCCGTTCGATCATCTCATCCGTGGGACGCCAGGTGGGCCATTCCTTTTTGACATCAATCGTGGCGGTGCCGGTAAATTCCAGCCCTGCCTTGCCGACACCGCAGCCATATCTGACGGCCTTGCGCGGCTCAGTCACGTAATACAGGTAGAATGATCTTGGAACGACCAGCAGCTGACCGGGCTGGAACTGTTTCTTGATCCGGACGAATTGCGGGGTCGGATCGTATTCCGTTGCCTTCTTGGCGCTTGATGTCCCGGGGGTGAGACTTGCAGCCGCCGTTACGGCCAGAAAATTGCGGCGCGTGATCATGCGGGCCTCATATGCTTGCCAAACCAATATCATTCAGTGTTGGCAGGATAACCGGTTTGGTCAATCGGGAGGCGAAAAGTAACTGACTTGTGATGTATTTTATACGTCACACAAGCGCGTACCCAGTCAGGGCGCGCGGAGGGTGTCGGGCAGTGAAAGGTGGGCAATTTGCCCACCTTCGCAATGGCTTATGCCAGTTCGATATTGTCCGCGCTTTCGCGGCCGTCACGACCCGAGCGCAGCTCGTATGTGACTTTCTGGTTGTCGGCCAGACCGGTGAGGCCCGAACGCTCGACGGACGAGATGTGAACGAACACGTCCTTGCCGCCATCTTCGGGTGCGATAAAGCCGTAGCCTTTGGTGGTGTTGAACCATTTTACGGTGCCTGCGGGCATTCCGTTGTCTCCTGAATTGGTGCTGCCCACGGAATTGTGACAGCCTGGCGTCGTTGTCTGTATCGATAGACTGAACGCCGGAATCGGAGACAGTAGGTCGAAATAGAAAAACGTAAGCCCCATGGATATGGCATCGCACCGGGCACGAAGCAAGGGAAGTTAGCACATAAGTTCCGCTAACGACGGGATATTGGAGGAACTTTGCTCATCCGCCGCCGCGCGCGGAATGTTCATTTTGCCGGGCGAAACGACATTGCAATCGGCCGGTTCAACTGCCGTACTGTGAACCCCAGCGTTCGATCAGGGCCTGCTGCAACTTGCGCGATTTGCGGTTCCACGCGCGCGCGCCTTGCGGTCGCTCACGGTTTTCGCGGCTGATCGTGGCGCGATGCGGGATGTCGGCGGTGAAGATCGCAAAAGCCAGCTCCGCCCCCCCGGCCGTGGTGATGAACCCGCCCAGTCCCGAGACAAAGTTCAGGGTCCCCGTCTTGGCGGCAACCTTGATCGGATGCCCCTTGATTGGCCGCCCCTTGGCATCCTTCAACGAAAATGATTTCAACAGGGGGCGCAACATACCGTCCTTGCGGGCGGCAACCAATGCCAGAACCAGATCTTCGGGCGCCATGCGCGACGCGTCGCCAAGCCCCGAGTGATCGACCATCCTTATCCGGGATGCCCCGAATTTCTCGAAGGCCCACCGGTTCATCTCGTCGGCCGATCCTTTCAGGTCCGCAGGCATGACACCCCGCGCCCGCGTCGCTGCCATGCCGACCATCTCGGCGGTCAGGTTGGTTGAATATTTCAACATCCCCTTGAGAATGCTGTTCAGTGGAGCGCTTTGATGCACCGTCAGAACGGTACCGTGCGGAACCTCACGGATAAGCTGAACGCGGCCCAGAACAACGCCGTTGGCCCGCGCCAGGGTCCTGAACACATCACCCGCGTAAAGGGCGGGTTTGCGAACTGGCAACCAGCGCGCGCCACCCTTGCCAAGCGCGCTGTCCGCAACCGTCCATTTGTCGACCCGCGCGCTGGCCTGATAGGTGTAGATCGGCAAGCCGCGCTTTGCGACCCGCATGTCCGCCATCTGAACGGCGGGCGTATACTTGGAACTGCGGGCATCCATTGAAACGGCATAACCCGTGGTTGCGCGCTTCCATTCAAAATGCACGCGGTTGAAGTTCAGCGAAATCCCGCTGACAGCCGGGCTGTAACCAACGTGGTCCGGCTGTGACGGATCTATGCTGAATACATAGGGAAACGCTCCGTCATAGACTTTGAACGCCCCCCGGACCTCGGTGATACCGGCCTCTCTCAGATTGGCGGCCATGGTGGCAAGGGCGTTGGTATCCAACAGCGGATCGCCCCCACCGACCAAGATCAGATCACCATGCAATATGCCATTCTCGATCTCGCCGTCAGCCATCAGCCGCGTCTCAAAACGATGATCTGGCCCTAATACATCCAAAGCGTACAGCGCCGTCAGGGCCTTGGCGACGCTTGCCGGCGGCAACCCTTCGTCGCCCCCGAACGCCTCCAGCTGCGATCCGGTTCCGACATCGGCGACAGCAAAGACAACTTCGCCTTTTAGTCCGGCCGAGCGGACAAACCGTTCGACCCCGTTCAGGTCGGTCGCGCGCAACTGGGGTCTTAGAGAAACTGCTGGTGCATTGGCCAATCCCGCAGCCGGGGTCAGAACAGCGCCCAGACCTGCAAGAAATAGCCGACGTGAAATCCGATCAACCATGGGTAAATAAAATCCCAGAGACTGCCGCCATGCAACAGCGTTTCCCGTATTATGCGCGCAACGTTGCTATTCCCGCAACAACCCGGAATTCCAGTCGCCGCGCGTGCGAATCTCGGTCGAGCTCAGATTGACCATCGGCACGTTCACGAAACACCATGCAGGTGCCGCAGCCCGTCCCAGCAGGCGCCGGGCCTGACCGTCAATTCTGTATCTACCATAGGCACGCGCCGCAGGAGACATGCGTGCCGAAATCCGATCACCCGGACGCGCCACAACACCCACGGGAACCGTATCCATGATCATCCGCCAGTCCTGCCAAAGGTGAAGCTGCGCCAGATTGTCGGCCCCCATCAGCCAAACAAACCGCACGCCGGGATAGAGTTTTTTCAAAGCGGTAAGCGTATCGGCCGTAGCACGGGTCCCTGTCAGCGCTTCAATCCCCGTCACCTCGACACCCGGGTGTCGCATCAGTTGTCGCGCCGCCTCGATTCGTTGCGGCAGCGGTGCAGGGCCTTTCTTCTTCAGCGGGTTGCCCGGTGAAACCAACCACCACACCCGATCCAGCCCAAAGGCTTTCATTGCCTCCAGCGTTACGTGCACATGGCCTTGATGTGGCGGATCGAATGACCCGCCGAACAGCCCCACGACCTGCCCGGGTCGCGCATAAGGGATCGAATACCGCATCATCCTTTGCTGATGTTCAAATTCGGCAGGGCTTGTCAATCAATCGGTTGCACCGCATCGCCCAGCCTGACCCGGCCGGGCCGCACCACCTCGGCGCACCATCCCCCATGCCCGCGCACGGCAGAATAGCCGCCCTTACCCAGCGCCTCCTCCATCCGGCTGCACGGCGCGCAGATGACGGTGAGGCGCAATATGGCTTCGCCCACCTGTACCTCACGCCCTTTGAGTGCAGCCAGATTAATGCCTGACACGACCAGATTACGCCTCAGTATGTCCGGCGTGACCGGCCGCTGTCCGAGAAAGCTGCCAATCGCCGCCAGATGCTCCTGCTGGATCAAAGTCACTGCGCGTTTGCCCGCACGGCTGCGGTCGTCATCCAGTCCGCTGATTGAGATATTTGCCTCATCCACTACGAACATCTTAACCCGACGCTCGGGTCGCAGGCCGATCCAGTAAATACTTCCGGATTGTGCCCAACTGGCAATCAACTCTGATAGTTCTGACAAACCGCGCCTTCCCTTTACGAAGTTAATCTAACTGAATTCTACACCTGTCAGAATTCACAAAACCACCAGCTTGCCCCGCCCGCCCGCCTCAGATATCCAGCGTTCCAACCTGATTTCCCCGACCCAGAGGACGCGACATGGCCGCCTATCAATATGTCTACCACATGCAGGGTGTCTCAAAGACTTATCCCGGTGGCAAGAAGTGCTTTGAAAACATCCACCTGAGCTTTCTGCCCGGTGTGAAAATCGGCGTCGTCGGCGTCAACGGTGCGGGTAAATCGACGCTGATGAAGATCATGGCCGGTCTGGACACCGATTTCTCGGGTGAGGCCTGGGCTGCCGAAGGCGCCAAGGTCGGATATCTGCCGCAGGAACCGCAGCTGGATGAATCTCTGTCGGTCCGCGAAAACGTCATGCTGGGCGTGGCCGCGAAAAAGGCCAAGGTCGATCGGTTCAACGAGATCGCAATGGAGATCGCCGAGAATTACTCGGACGAGCTGATGGAGGAAATGACCACCCTGCAGGACGCGATCGACGCCGAAAACCTGTGGGACCTCGACAGCCAGATCGACGTCTCGATGGAGGCGCTGCGCTGCCCGCCGGACGACGCCAACATTGCCAACCTCTCGGGGGGCGAGAAACGCCGCGTGGCGCTCTGCAAGCTGCTGCTGGAAGCGCCCGACATGCTGCTGCTCGACGAACCGACCAACCATTTGGACGCCGAGACCATCGCCTGGCTGCAACAGCACCTGATCGATTACAAAGGCACCATCCTGATCGTCACCCACGACCGCTATTTCCTGGATGACATCACCGGCTGGATCCTCGAACTCGACCGTGGCCGCGGCATTCCCTACGAGGGCAACTATTCCGCATGGCTGGAACAAAAGGCCAAACGGCTGGAGCAGGAAGCCCGCGAGGACAAGTCCAAGCAGAAGACCCTGCAGCGCGAATTGGAATGGATGCGCCAAGGTCAAAAGGCGCGTCAGGCCAAATCCAAGGCTCGGATCAACGCCTATAACGAGCTGGCCGAACAGTCCGAACGCGAAAAGCTGACCCGCGCCCAGATCGTCATCCCCAACGGCCAGCGCCTTGGCGGCAAGGTGATCGAGGTCGAGGGTCTGTCGAAGCACATGGGCGACAAGCAACTGATCGAAGGGCTGGATTTCGCCCTGCCTCCCGGCGGCATTGTCGGCGTCATCGGCCCCAACGGTGCCGGTAAATCGACCCTGTTCAAGATGCTCACCGGTCAGGAGCAGCCTGACAGTGGCACCATCACGCTGGGTGACACGGTCGAACTGTCTTATGTCGACCAGTCCCGCGATGACCTGAAAGATAACGACACTGTATGGGAAGCGATCACCGGCGGTGCCGAGATCATCCAGCTGGGCGACGCGCAGGTCAATTCCCGCGCCTATTGCTCGTCCTTCAACTTCAAGGGCGGCGATCAGCAGAAGAAGGTCTCACTGCTGTCAGGCGGTGAGCGCAACCGCGTCCACATGGCCCGCCTGCTGAAAGAGGGCGGCAACGTCCTGCTGCTCGACGAACCGACCAACGATCTGGACGTTGAAACCCTTCGCGCGCTGGAAGATGCGCTGGTCGATTTCGCCGGTTGCGCCGTGGTCATCTCGCACGACCGCTTCTTCCTCGACCGTATCTGCACGCATATTCTGGCCTTTGAGGGCGATGCGCATGTGGAATGGTTCGAGGGCAACTTCGAGGACTATGAAGAAGACAAGAAGCGCCGTCTGGGACCGGATGCGCTGGAACCCAAACGGTTGAAGCATAAGAAGTTTGCACGATAAAAGAGTATTTGAGGGTGGTGTCCGGCCACCCTCAATCCAATTTTCCGGGGAGTGCTCTGGTTTACCTGTCTTACGCCTGTTGAGCGGGCAACGAGGAAGCCGAAAGTAAGGTTCTTTCAGAAGAACTTCGACCCGGCAATCTCTGGTCCAAAAACCTAGCGATGCAATATTCCATTACGGGGATGAACTCGGCCTTGAGATAGGTCCGCTGCAGCGCGACTAAATCCTCCGGCAACGTCGATAATATCCTGCATCCTTGTCAGATTTCGGGCTGTGAACGCCCAAAATCAGTGAGCCGGGCTATAAATCCCGTATCCAGAACTGCAACGGCTTCAGCGTTTCCTCATCTTCGCCCAAATCCTTCCACGAGAACTGAGCGATAGCTCCGGGCAGCGGTTCGTACCCTCGCGCACGCCAGAACGCATCGAGCGGGCGATAGGTGTCCGGGCGCATGGGGTGGTCGGCGGGGCGTTGAACGCCGCAGAAGGCGCATTTGTGAAAACCCAGACTGCGGGCGTGGGCCTCGCGCAGGTCAAAGAACTTATGCCCGACGCCCTGGCCTCGATAGGCGGGTAGCAGGACGGATTCGGCGCAATAGAATATGTCGCTCAGGTCCAGTCCGGTTCCCTCGAACGCTGCCGCGAAGTCGTCGGCGTGATCGACAAGGGGCGCGCCGGTTGAGGCGCCGATCAGTGTGTCGCCATCAAAGGCGCCGACAACAAGGGCGCCAGCGCTGTCGCGGTATGATTGCAGGTAGCTGCGTTCGTACTCCAGATCGCCATCATAGAGATACGGCCAGGCGCGAAATACGTCGATCCGAAGGCGCGCCACGTCGTCCAGCGCGTTTTCCAGCGCGGGTCCGGTCAGGGCGCGAACCTCGGAAACCTTAGCCATTCGAGACCTGCTTTACCCAATCCGCCAGATTGTAGAACGTGGTCACGCGGGTGATCTTGCCATCCTTCAGGTCAAAAAATGACCCGGCTGGCAGGCGGTAGGTCTGGCCGTTCGCTTCGGGCAAGCCCGCATCGGTTTCCAGATAGGTGCCGTTCACGATGAATTCCGCCGCCGCGCGGGTGCCGCCCTCGGCTTCGAATATGACCATGTCGGTCAGAAGCTCTTTGTAGCAGCGGTTCATGTGGGCGCAGAATTCAGAGAACTGTTCCCTGCCGACGCGAATCTGACCTTCGTTCACGTGATGGGCAATGTCATCGGACAGGCAGGCCAGCATTCCGTCAACGTCACCGGCATTGAAGGCTTCGAAATAGTTCTGGATGGTCTGGTTCATGATATCTCTCTGGGTTCTCCCCAGCGGTCCGTGAGGTGCTGGATGATCTGATCGCGGGTTTGTCTGTAGTGATGTAACTTCTGTTCCCGCGCCTCGCCCAGTCCGGTAGGGTCCATTATTGGCCAATATTCGACATCGAGGTGAAAAAACCGCGTAAGTTCCAACGCCTTTCGCTGACTTGCCGGAGACAGCGCGATAATCAGGTCGAAGGAACTAAGGTCATCGCCCCACTGTTCCATCTCGTCGAAGGAACGCGAGCGGTGGCGCGAAAGTTCGACATTGATCTCCTGACAGACGGCGATGCAGAATCCGTCGATTTCAAGATCGTTGTGCACACCCGCCGACTGAACATAGGTTCCGGTTCCGTAGAACTTTTTCATGATGCCTTCGGCCATCGGCGAGCGGACCGAGTTGTGGTCGCAACAGAATAGAACCGAGTGCGGAAGCGGCTGCACGCGTTAGCCTCCGAAATGCAGCACGCAGATCAGCGTGAAAAGGCGGCGGGCGGTGTCGGTGTCGATATCGGCCTTTCCCTCAAGCCGCTCCTGCAGGACGCGGCTGCCTTCGTTGTGAATGCCGCGCCGGGCCATGTCGATGGTTTCGATCTGACTGGGCGGCAGCGTTTTCACGGCGTTGAAATAGCTTTCGCAAATCTGAAAATAATCTTTGACCACCTGCCGGAACGGACCAAGCGACAGATGGAACTCGGCCGCTTTCTGGCTGTCTTCGGTTTCGATATCAAAAACCAGCCGCTTTTCGCGGATGGAAAGCTGCACGTGATAGGGACCATCCGGCACCACCCGGTCATCGCGACTGGGCAGGGAGAACGAGTTCTCCTCGAGCAGGTCGAAGATGGCGACCTTGCGCTCCTGCTCGATCTCCGGTGTTGGCGGAGGCAGGTTACGGTCATCCAGTTCAATATGCGATATCCGAGTCATCTTTTGATCACGGTCCTTTCGGGTCGGGACAGACCTATATCAACGAAATTCGATCGGCAACGCACGGAACCGGCACATTTGCCGGACTGATGCGTCAAATCAACCGTTCAGGCGGTCCAGCCGGGCGCGCACGGAAAGCCCATGCGCCTCAAGGCTTTCCGATTGCGCCAAAAGCTCTGCTGACGGGCCGATAGCGCGCAAAGCCTCGGGCGTCATCCGGCTGAGCGTCGTGCGTTTGAGGAAATCCATTACGCTGAGGCCGGACGAAAAGCGCGCCGAGCGGGCAGTGGGCAGCACGTGGTTTGGTCCGCCGACATAATCCCCGATGGCTTCAGGGGTGTACTGACCCAGAAAGATCGCGCCTGCATGAATGGTTTTGGCGCTGAGCGTGACCGGGTCGGCGACGCAAAGCTCCAGATGTTCGGGCGCGATGCGGTTGGACAGGGCGGCGGCTGTATCCAGATCAGGAACGGTGATCACTGCGCCGAAGTCACGCCAGCTTGGCCCCGCGATCGCGCGCCGTTCGAGGGTTTCCAGACGTTTGTCCACGGCTTGCGCGACAGCCTGTCCGAAGGCGGCATCATCAGTGATCAGGATCGACTGCGCGCTTTCGTCGTGCTCGGCCTGGCTGAGCAAGTCCAATGCAATCCAATCGGGATCGTTGTCCTTGTCGGCAATTACCAGAATTTCCGACGGCCCCGCGATCATGTCGATGCCAACCTTGCCGAATACCCGTCGCTTGGCTGCGGCAACAAAGGCGTTGCCGGGGCCGGTGATCTTGTCCACCGGTCGGATCGTTTCGGTGCCGTAGGCCAGGGCTGCAACGGCTTGCGCACCGCCGATGCGGTAAATCTCATCTACGCCGGACAATTGCGCGGCCAGCAGGACCAGCGGGTTCACCTGTCCATCCGGTGTCGGCACCACAATCGCCAACCGCTCCACCCCTGCCACCTTGGCCGGGATCGCATTCATCAGCACTGAAGACGGATATGAGGCCAGACCACCCGGCACGTAAAGCCCGGCTGCCGAAACCGCCGACCAGCGCCAGCCCAGAGTCGCCCCGGTTTCGTCTGTCCATTCCTGATCCTGCGGCAACTGCCGTTCGTGATAGGCCCGAATACGCTCGGCGGCCAGTTCCAGCGCTGCGCGGTCTTCGGAGGAGACCGAGTTCACCGCCTGAGCGATTTCCGCATCGCTGAAGGCCAGAGAATCCGATGTCAGTTCCAGCCGGTCGAATTTGGCCGTCAGTTCGATGACGGCAGCATCGCCGCGTGTGCGCACGTCGTCGATGATCTGCGCCACTACGGCATCCACATCCGGGCTGTCTTCGCGCTTGGCACCGAGCAGGGCCGAAAACGCAGATTCGAAGTCGGGGGATGTGGAATCTAGAAAGACGGGCATGATCGGGTCCTCTGGCGTTTGTCCGGGACATATCGCCCGACAAGTGTCTCCTCAAGCCTTCACCACGAGGGTGCAGCGATTTGCGCAGGGCGGCGTGATCTTACAGCGGTTTGATCATTCTGTTTTCGTTAGGGGCCTCTAGCGATCCATCGGGTTGCCATCCCCCGTTCAGATAGAATTCCCGCGCGGTTTTTGTGCTGTTGAGCGCCGCGACCGCGTGACCGGACCGCTTCAGTTCTTCCTCAAGTCCGGACAGCAAAGCAGAACCCACCCCTTTGCCGGTGCTTTCAGGTGAGACGTAAAGAACGGAAATCTCCCCTTCGGGGGAAATGGCCCCGACGCCCGCGGGCACCCCGCGCAACACGGCGAGCCACAACCTATGATCGCCCCTGATCCAGTTCAGCATATCCACTGGCGTCTTATTCGATGTCCAGCGCGCGATTTTTTCGGGATCGCCTTCATGATCCGCCGCGCACAGGCGGGTGATGGATTGGATCAGGATACGGCTCATGTCGAAGGCGTCGAAGACCGCCGCCTTTCGCAACTCAATCTCCGGCGCTGATGAAAACGCCTGCGATATGCCGCGCTTGTTCTGCACCTATTCCGGGTGGTTCGGGGCGTGTCCCGATGGCGCCCGGTAAGGGCGGGTAACGTCCCTGAGGGTTGCTTCTACGGCTTCGACCGCTAGCCGCACCGCGCCGTCGCCCGCAAGGGTCAGCAGAATCTGCCCGGCGCCATCTTCTGCTGCTTCGAAATCAACTGACAGCAGCGACAGGATCACGTCCTTGTCCTTGCGGTCTATGCCCTGACTGGCAACTGACAGAACATTGTCGAAGACCAGCACGGACTGCACACGTTCATACGCCCGGCCCCGGCGCGACGCGGCATCCTTGTCTTCCCACCGAAACCGGTTGAGCAGCAGGGCAAAGCGCCGCTCGGACGGGCGCCATGACATCTCGGTCACCGGGAAAATGGCATCCTGCGTGAGGGTCGAGATAACCTGCAGGTCATCCGCATCCTCCGCGCCAAGGTTCAGTGGGGCCTCGCGCCCATCTTCAAAGGTTGCGTCCGTCATTGTCCCTTGATCCGTTCGATCTTTGCGCCCACGCCTTCCAGCTTGCGCACTACATGTTCATAACCGCGATCCAGATGATAGACCCGGCTGACCGTTGTTTCACCCTCTGCCGCCAACCCGGCCAGAATCAGTGAGACCGACGCGCGCAGGTCAGTCGCCATGACCGGTGCGCCTTTCAGCCCCTCGACGCCTGTCACGGTTGCCGTGCCGCCGTGAACTTCGATATGGGCGCCCATCCGCATCAGTTCGGGCGCATGCATGAAGCGGTTCTCAAAGATGCGCTCCTCAAGCACCGAGGATCCTTCGGCGGTGCACATCAGGGCCATCATCTGCGCCTGAAGGTCGGTCGGGAAGCCCGGGAAGGGTTCGGTCGTGACATCCACCGCCCGAACGCGGCCATTCTTGCGGGCGACCATCAGACCGTTTTCGGTTTCTTCCACGCTGATGCCCGCTGCCTCCAGTTTCTCAACGAAGGAACCTACAAGCTTTTTGCGTCCACCCAGCAGTTCAACCTCGCCACCGCAGATGGCTGGGGCCAGCATGTAGGTGCCCAGCTCGATCCGGTCTGTTACCACCTGATGCGTTGCGCCATGCAGCCGGTCGACCCCCTGAATTTCGATGGTCGACGTTCCTTCGCCTGCGATCTGCGCACCCATCTGGCGCAGACACTCGACCAGATCGACGATCTCGGGCTCGCGCGCGGCGTTTTTCAGCACTGTGGTTCCCTTGGCCAGAGTGGCCGCCATGACCATGTTTTCTGTCGCCCCGACCGAGGCAAAACGCATCTCGTGCACTGCGCCTTTCAGACCACCCGGCGCCTGCGCGTGAAGGTACCCGTCCTTCAGCTCGATTTCGGCCCCCAACGCCTCAAGCGCTTCGACATGCAGATCCATCGGTCGGGCGCCGATTGCGCATCCACCGGGCAGGGACACAACAGCCTGACCGAACCGCGCCAACAGCGGGCCTAGTACAAGGTTGGACGCGCGCATCTTGCGCACGATCTCGTAGTCGGCGGTATGGCTGGTCAGGTCATGGCTGGACATCGCCAGCACCTGACCGTCCTGCAGCGACGACACCTCGGCCCCCAATGATTGAAGCAACAGCGTCATCGTCTTGATGTCACTGAGGCGCGGCGCGTTGGTCAGCGTAAGCGGTTCTTCGCTCAGCAATGTCGCAGGCATCAGCGTGAGGCACGCGTTTTTGGCCCCCGCAATCGGAATCTGGCCGTTAAGCGGCCCGTTGCCCGTTACCAGAATCGAATCCATCTGCTCTTATCCCTCGTCCTGACCCGGCTTATCGTCCTGCGTGGCCCGCGCCTTTGCCTGCGCCTTACGCCTTGCAAGGTTGGCCTTGAGAGCGGCCTTCAGACGATCTTCGCGGGCATTGTCGGATTTACCGTGTTTTTTTGGTGAACTTTTGTCTGCCATGGCCTTTCTCTACAGGAGGGGAAAAAAACCGTCCAGACACCCTTGCGCCGCGTTTCGTTTGAGTCTAATCACCCGCCACAGCGCTGCTGTAGCTCAGAGGTAGAGCACTCCCTTGGTAAGGGAGAGGTCGAGAGTTCAATTCTCTCCAGCAGCACCAGATATCCCTAAAAAGTCTGAAGTCGTAGAAGAAACTCTTCTCTCTATGCTGGATCGCTTTCTCGTTCGAACAGCACCGGGGCAGCACAAGCCGCCCTTCAATTCTTAACTATGAATTTCGAGATTATTCCGAATAGATCAAAAACTCAGACCACTGTGGTTAGGTCTTTCCGATAGGTTCTCTCAAATTTCGCTCCAATTCCGATGGCTCAAATTGGAGATTTGTTCCCGATGCGAACGGAGAAACCATTGTTGCTACTCGCAGCGAACCATCAAAACCTCTGGCTTCCGGTCGACCGTACACAAGCCAGAGGATGTGATTAGTCATTGCACCAAATGTGCTGCCAGTTTTTCAAAGCTGCCCCACAAAGTGCAGAAACCGGGCTTGGCAAAGTTCAATGGACGGCCCTAAGCCGACCACCGCTTGGACATCTGCATAATGCATCGGTAGCCCGCATTCCTTTCTATCGCTGCAGGTGCAAACACTGGGGGCGATCGAACTCACATTCTCGCAACGGACCAGACACTCAACGAGTTACTTCGACTGTCTGGTAACAATTGACATCAGTTTAGCTGCGCGTTTTCGAACCGCTATCCGAGCCGCTCAGAATTGCCAGTTTAAACCTGCTTTTACGTAGGGTCCTTGAGCCCCGCCACCGAACTCTTTCTCTGCAGTCAGCTCCAACTTGGCTCCAGACGAAAACTCCTTTTCGTAGCCGAGCAATAGATTGCCCCCAGTAAAATCCGATGCAGCAAACGTCAGCGAGTTTGTATCGGAGAATACAGTAACGTCTGCCGCCGAGTCCCCCAGATTACGGCGGAGCACACCGCCAAATTGACCAATGAGCGTACCGGCATCGTTGATCGACTTCTTTGCTTCTAGCCCAAGCCGTGCCTCCAACACTTCTGTCGTTACTTCACCCACTGTAGCATTCACGTCAGAACCGGTTTCGGTATAGCTGTCATCGTCCTGCCGGGTATATCGAACATTACCGAACCCAAGTAGATCAACGCCGGCGTCAAGATTGATTTCCCGCTCAATGCCGACGCGAACTGTAAACAGAGTGCTGTCGTACTCTCCATCCGCGTCCGGGCTGCCTGAGATAGTTCGGGTTCTGTCAGTTGAAAGAAATCCAAAACCCAGATCAGCTTCGACCAGATATTCTCCGAATTGACGTCCGGCGGCTACGCTCAGGTAAACAGTGTTCGTGTCAAAGGTAGAGTTATCACTGTCGCCATCGGCGTAGAACACCCCCAGTCCTAGCGCCAAGGATACTCCGTTCTCCAGCTGCCCCGTAATTCCGGCACTGCTATTGATCAGACTAAGGTCGGTTCTGTCTCCGGAGCTATCCTCAAATCGTTTCCCTTGGGCGTCAATCATCGCAAAGGGCTTGAGACCGGATTTAGAGAAGGTTTCTGTGTCACTGAAAGACAAGGCTCTGCCAACTTCCGGCACTGCGTCGTAGCTCAGTGCGTCACGAACGCTGCCGATGGCCTCGCCGTAAGTCGCAATGACATCGCGCGAAGTGAACAGCCCACTGGAATCGACGGCGGCATAAACCGGGTCTGTGCCACCTTCATCCTGCACAAACCAAACGGAACGGTCGTCTGAAACCGTTGTAGTGAACGTTCCATTCTCAGGGGCCGCATCCTCAAAATAGAACACCGCACTTCTACCCTGTGCATCCAGATTCACATCGTGATCGGCGACCCGGATTGTACCTGTAACTGTGTCACTGGTGTCCAGATTTACTGACCCGGAACCCGTCTCCAAATAGATAGCGTAGGCTTCGCCACTTTCTGATGTTGCCGAGATTGCACCCACATCCGAAATCACCCCGCCATGGTTCTCGATGTAGAGACCATGGGCGCTTGCACCGGTCCCACCGGATGCTGTCGCTTCGATCGTTCCGCTGTTTGCAAACTCGCCCTGCAAATTGTTGATACGGATTGCTGAGGCAGCAGCGCTGGCGCGGCTTGTAGCATTGTCCAAATCAACGCGCGCACTCAAATATCCCGCATTGGACACAACACCGGTAGTTTCGCCGCCAAGTTGAACCGCGTTTGCCACGACGTTTTGCACCCCGGTCGCCTCGGCCGTCATCGAGCCAGCATTTTCGAAATCACCAATAAGATCGCCGCTCAAGTGCAGAGCATAGGCACTTACATCTCCATTTTCGGATACTGCCTGCGCAGAAATCGAGCCAGAGTTCGAAATATCCCCAGCAAACCTGTCGCGGCTTTTGATATATATCCCATAGGCATTTGCATTACCTGCGCCGGTTGTGGACGCGGCAATTGTTCCACTGTTGGTAAACTCGCCTTGAAAATCCTCGAATTTGAACGCCGCCGCAGTTGCCATGGCGCTGCTTGTAGCGTTGTTCAAACTGGCCGTCGCGCTTACATATCCGCTGTTGGAAACAACGCCTTCGACTTCGCCACGAAGGTATATTGTGTTTGCCTCTACACTTTGTGCCCCGGCTGCCTGAGCAATCATTGAACCTGTATTGGTTATATTGCCTGCAAAATTGCTGCCGACGTAAAGCGCGTTGGCTGCCGCATCGTCGGCATTGGAAACGGCCTCTGCAGCGATTGATCCCGAGTTGGAGAAACTTCCGCTAAGATCATTGTCGACAGAAATTCCACCTGCGGTGACATCCTCATCGCCGGATGCCGTGGCTGTGATACTTCCACCATTATTCACATTGCCAACCAGGTCGATGCCGACATAAGCGCCAAAAGCTTCGGCGTCGTCTGTTTCGGCATTGGCTGTGACGGCGATAAAGCCGGAATTCCCAAAATCGCCGTTCAGGTTGTCGTCAAAGTAAAATCCTGCCGCCGTGGCATCGTCGCCGCCGTGTGCCGAGGCGGAAATGGCGCCGAGATTGTCAACATTTCCTGCGGCGTCCCCATCAACGACGGCAAATCCGATTCCGAACGCATCACCCTTTGTACCTTGCGCGAACACATCCACAGTTCCGGAATTTTGCACTGCTCCATCAAGGCCGCCTGCAACAAACACACCGTGAACGGCGGCTGTCTCGCTTCCGGTGCCCTGAGCCGCGATTGTCCCACTGTTTGAGATATCTCCGGTCATGCCGTCCGAGACAAACAGCCCGTAAGATACGGCCTCAGAACTCTCCGAATACGCAGAGGCGGAAATCGTGCCGGAGTTGTCGAAATTCCCCGCAAGACCGCGTGAAATGAAAACCCCTGCAGCGGTCGAGGACGTGTAGCCGTCCACCTGAGCGCTGATGGACCCCTGATTGACGATATTGCCAGTCATGCCTTGGTCGGCCCATAGACCATAAGCATCTGCTTCCGAGTCCTCTGCCGTGGCAGACGCAGTGATCGTACCCGAGTTGCTGAAATCGCCAGTCAGCCTGTCAAAGGTACTGATACCAGCAGCGATTGCGGAAGAATAACCATCGGCCTGAATATAAATGACCCCGCTATTCGCGATGTTGCCATTCATTTCATCACCGACATAAAGGCCGAATGCTTCGGCTTCGCTGTCTCTGGCCGTCGCGTCGACCGTTACCGAGCCAGAGTTTGTAAAATTGCCATCCAGATTTTCGTCGATGAGAAAGGCTCTGGCGTCCGCATCCGTTGCCGCGTTTGCCGTTATGTTGATTGTACCGCTGTTTTCAATGTTTCCGGTCATACCTCGTTCAAGTTGGAGCCCGTAAGCATCTACACTGGATGATTGATCCAACGCTCTTACGACGAGTGTTCCGGTGTTTGTGAAACTTTCAACCATCTCCCCCGGTGCGTAAACGCCCGCGGCAGATACGCCGGAAAAACCATTGGCCAAAACATGGATCGACCCTTCATTCAGGATGTTCCCGGTCGCGCCATCACTACTGCTCACGTACACGCCATATGCGTAGGCTTCGTCCGCCTGAGACACCGCTGACGCCTGAATCGTGCCGGAATTTGTGAAATTCCCATCAAGACCCCGTACGATGAAAAGCCCATATGCCTCTGCCGATGAAAAGCCATCTGCAGTTGCGCTTAAGGTTCCGCTGTTCGTGAAACCACCGTCCACACCCTGTCGTACATAAAGGCCGTAAGCGTCGGCATCCGCGGATGCTGCTCTGGCAACGACTGAAACCGTGCCGGAATTGTTGACGTTGCCACCCAAACTGCCGCGAATGCTGAACCCGGCTGCCGTAGCGGATGATCCACCATCAGCGTAGGCCAATACGGTGCCGCTGTTTGTGATATTTCCGGTCATGTTTTCGTCGACACGCAGACCATACGCATCTGCTTCGGATGATTGACCGAGCGCTATGGCACTAATCGTACGCGAGTTGTTGAAATCACCGTTCAGGTTGTCAGAAATTTTAACCGCGCTGGCAGATGCAAAGCCCACGCCATCGGCCTGCGCGCCGATAATTCCACTGTTCGTTATGTTACCATTTGCATCGTCGTCGATCTCAAGACCATTGGCCGTGGCAGGCCCACGGTTTGATCTTGTGACAACGCTGATCGAGTTGGAGTTTTCGAAATCGCCCTCAAGGTCGTCGGCGGCGTAAATCCCAACGGCTCGCCCAATCCCTTCACCGACGGCCCTGACCTGAATTGCTCCACTGTTTGTCACCGTGTCCCTGAAATCATCATTGATGTGGAGGCCGAAAGCGGATGCTACCCCCGATTGCCCCGTCGCGGCCACGGTAATGGTTCCGCTGTTTTCAACAGCCCCGCCGACATAGTTTCCAACATACAGCCCCATGGCGGATGCTGCTGTAGCCCCGACGCCACGGACATTGACGTTGCCGCTGTTTATGAGGTTTCCCTCTACGCCGCTTCCACTTTGAAGACCGTAGGCTTCGGCCTTGGCAATCTGGTCCTGTGCAACAACATTGATCGTACCAGAGTTGGTGAAATCACCGGTCAACCGACCAAGGGCGTAGTAGCCCACAGCGGTCGCCGAAGAATATCCATTGGCGCGGATATCGACGATGCCGCTGTTCAGAATGCTCCCGGTCACGCCGTTGTAGGAGAATAAGCCGTATGCCCTGGCATCATCATTGACGTTATCTGTCGCGGTTACTGTAATCGTACCCGCGTTTGTAACATCCCCGGTAATTTGTCCCGGCACATAGGCTCCATAAGCAAGTGCATCTGCCGCGCCTTCAGCCTGTACGTTGATGTTACCCGTGTTCGACCAATTGCCCGATGCGGAGCGACGATAGCGGACGCCATAGGCCGTTGCCCGCGAAGACACGGAGCTGGCACTTACATTAATAGAGTTGGAGTTCTGAAAGTCGGCATTCATCTCTTCGTAAAAGAAGAAGCCGGACGCCAAGGCCTGGGTTTCGCCATTGGCCGTTACGTCGAACGTTCCCAAGTTTTCGACGAAACCGGACGCCAGGACATCTTCGTCAAATTGGGCACCAAAGGCATTCGCGTATGCTGTAGTAGACGTTGCAGATACCGTTACGGCCCCTGTATTCGAGAATTGGCCGGCAAACGACTGATCAAACCGAAAGCCAAATGCACGAGCAAAGGGCGACCGGTCGGTGTCAACCAGGATAGTACTGTTGTTCACGATCTGCCCCGTCGAACCCAGTGCTCCGTTCAGAAACAGGCCATAGAGGGTTGCTTCAGAGCCCCCTTCAATCGAAATCGTTCCGTCATTGGTGAATACGCTGGAATAATCAGTGTCGATCGTAACGGCGGGCGCGGCTGCGCCGGTCGTGGTCACTGTCCCTGCAGTTACCGTGACTGCGCCCGTTGAAGTGACGCTATTATCTTCGTCGATGGCAAATACAGCCTGTGCGGTTTGCGGGGCCGAGATCTCTTCTGCGCTAACCAGATCCGCACCCAGAACACCAAAGGATGCTGATGTTAGAAACAAGGATGGCGCAACACTGGCGACCCTTCCTTTCCACTTCACAAGACGTCCGCCACGAGCCACGACCCTCGGTTCGTGACGCTTACTTTTACTATTATTCACAGGAGACCTTTTGATTCTTGAGCTTACTGAACAGCCTCAAATTCGGCACGCTGGGCCGATTTCTGATCCGGGCAGCGCTTGGAACTTGAAAGGCATTTCGTTTTGAAGCCGCGCCGCATCTGCAACCCTTGAGTTTATTGTTTTCAGTGAACTCGTTTCAGAGTTGACGCATAGTAAGACTTGGCAAGCCCCATCCGATCAAGGACAGTTCACGCAAACAGCCGGACAGTTTGCGCCAATCTGTCGTTCTAGCGCGCGCGATCTGGCCGAAGGGTCACTCGGCGCGAAATTCCAGTTCAAATGATTGTCATTCCACAAACCGGTCGCTAGACGAACGAATGCCTATTGTGGCAACGACCAGTTCACTTCCCCACTAAAAACGCGACGCAGCGTATGCGCTGCCTAAAACAAAGACCCTCAAAGTGCCGCACGCAGACAATCCCTTGAATCACAAAACCATCGCAGCGGCCGCCGCCAACATGGTAAGTTATGCCATTTCGCGCGGAGTTCCGGTCACGGAAATTGTTGAAGAGTTGGGCATCGACCCGGCCCAACTGCTCAACCCGAATGCCAGGATTAACGAGGACGATTTCCCAAAGATCATGAACAAGATGGCCGCGTCTTTGCCGGGCGAGCCGTTTACACTGGATCTGGCTAAAGTCACGCCGTTTTCAATCCTCGGCTATGTGAGTTCGGCGGTCGAGTTTGCTCCAACGGTCCGAGACGCATTGGAAATGCTGGTTCAGTACCGATCGGTCCTTTCGGATCGACTGCATCTCACTCTTGAAGAGACACCCACACAAACGCGCCTTGGGATATATCACCCGATGGACGGTCTGGATAATGGTGGCACTGCTGAGTTCGGTTGCGCGTTGTTGTACCGGACAATGTGCGAGTGGTTTGACCTTGCCGACGCAATTGCCGAAGTCCAATTCGCGCATAAACCTTTTCTGGAACATGAACAGTACGAAGAGTTTTTCGGTACCAAAGTAACATTCGAACAACCGAGGAATACGCTGGTGATTGCCAGCGACGCGCTTGATAGACCTAGCCGGTTATCCAGCAAACCTTTGTATGATTACGCACGCGCGCATTTGGAGCGTGCGCATGAGGAGAACGGCCTCTCGAATCTGGGTATCCAAGACCTGCAGAAAGTGCACGACGCAATTTGCGAGAACGCCGCCGTTGGCGAATATGCCGCAGCGGCTCTTGCAGAAAAACTTCACCTTAGCCTGAGGTCTCTGCAAAGGCTCGTCGGCCAGCACGGCAAGGAACTGCGGGAAATGCTTGAAGACGTGCGCGAGGCAAATGCCAAACGCCTGCTTGCAAATCCTGACCTCAGTGTCGATGCCATTGCACAGTTACTCGGCTACTCTGACGACAGGGCATTCCGCCGGTCTTTTAAGCGTTGGGCCGATCAGTCCCCCTCGCAATACAGAGAAACGCTAAAAATACAAAATTCATAAGCACGATTTCTTCGCCACCTTGTTCCAGGATATAGCGCGATGGAAGCTTGTAGCATCGGCTTGGTAACTGTTGGATTGTCGTTGTGGGAGGGCATGGCAGATCGGAGGATCAGTCATGGAAACACAAATTTTACCCGCCATTCGCGCGCTTCGCCCACTTGGAACAAGAAGCGTCCAAGCTGCACCGACGGCTCATACCTTTACGGCGGCAACAGCTTCGGTTTCCCCCGCTGTGCAGTTATTGGTCGCGCTCGATTTGATTTGCACGAGAACGGCTCTGTGCCCACCCTTTGCGGGGCTGGCTGTGACCGGGTGCGGTACATTCGAAGCGCTGCTTGTTTTTGCTTTGATTGGTGCCATCGGCATTGTTTGCGCTCTGCGCCTTTGGCTTCGCGACGAACCTAAAATGCCTACCCACACTCACAAAATCTTCCACTGGACCACCCGTACCTGCAAGGATTACGGATACACACGCATATCTAAGTCGTTGACGAAGAACACCCATGTTGGCCGCCAACTCGTTGATTTGAACGCGTGGGTTAATAATCTGGCACGCAGAGAGATTTCCGAGGTCATTGGCTCTGGGTGCAACTTTCGAGTTTTGACATCGATGAAGAGGCAAGACGACACAAAAGCTCTAAGGGATTCCTCTTGGTTTGAATGGCTACTTCTGTTCTACCGCCTCAAGTGTTTGCCTTGGCTGCGAGCCTCGAGCCCACTGACGGGCACTGTGCGGACAAAACCGCCGTTCAGTTTTTGGGTGGTTCATAGGGATCAGGCGTTCCCGGTGGGATTGGTGGGTGCTCCTCGAACGTAGCAATGTGCTCTTGCAATTGAGGCAGCGCCTTTTCGACTGCCCATGTATGAGGGAAAAGTACGCTTTCACGCTCGTGCGGATCATTCAGAAGATTGTAGACCCTTGGTGTATCGAAGGACTCCGTAGCTCCGAAAGCCGTCGTATTCTCTTTGAAAAGAACTTTCCAATTTTTCCATTTTACGCCGAATATCTGCTCTCCCATGTACACGATCACGCCTTCTCGGTTTGAGTTTGGCTGGACACCAAGAAAGAACTTGGACTGGTCGATGCCATCAAAGGCCCTGTCATCAGGCACCTTGCCACCTGCAAATGCCGCAAGTGTCGGATAAAGGTCCATCGAGTGGACAACATCGTTGCTTTCTGAACCCGCGGGGATCTTTCCCGGCCATTTGATCGCAAAAGGCACGCGCATGCTTCCTTCGAGGCTAGTAAACAGAGTACCGCGCCAAGGCCCGGCGGTGCCATGTACCGCTGGCACTGGCGAGACATTTGCGTTTCCAACTGGAAGAGCTTCGGGGCCGTTGTCGGCCGTAAAGATCACCACTGTGTTGTCGGAAACACCAGCAGCCTCAAGCGCGTCAAGTATGCGACCTATGTACGTATCTGTCTGAAGTAGAATGTCGGCCCAGACACCGTTTCCAGTGGCGCCATCGAACTCCTCGGACGCGATGTTTGGATAGTGGGTCTGCGTATATGCAAGATAGATGAAAAACGGCGCGTCTTCTGCACTTTTTGTTTCGATGAATTCGATAGCCTTTTTCGTCAGGTTGCCATCTATCTCGCCGCGATAGTCCAGATCGTAGTCCCGTGCGATGGTTGCCGGCTTGCCCGCAACACCCTGCATCACAACAGGCTCCTCCATGTTGGCTTCAGCAAATCCCGGAAGCGTGCGCCAGACTGTAACGTCAGTGGTCTCAACTCCGTAAAACTCGTCGAATCCTTGATTCGTTGGATAGCGCCCTTCAGTCCATCCAAGGTGCCACTTGCCGTACATGGCCGTGTTGTATCCTGCATCCTTTAGCATCTCGGCCATCGTGATTTCCCATTGGGTCAGACCGTAGACGCCGCCTCCCAGTGGGACTGTATGGTTGCCGCTTCGGATACCGTACCGTCCTGTCATGGTCGCTGCGCGGGAAGGCGTGCACTGGCTTTCCACGTTGAAGTTCGTGAGCCTCAGTCCTTCAGCAGCGAGGGCGTCCATCTCGGGAGTCGCCGTACCACGGATTATGCCGCCACCGTTGAACCCGGGTTCACCCCAGCCAAAATTATCAAGAAATATGAATACGATGTTGGGTTTGTCTTGTGCTGAAACAGCGGTGGAAAATAGAAGAGAAAAGGACAATAGGAATGTGCGCGAAAACCATTTCATGACAACGCCTCCAATCAAGATCACGGGCTCAAGACTGAAGAACCAAGTCACCAGTCGTCAAGAACGTCCACGCGTTGCGGAGTTTTATAAAGCGGCTGAACGTCAAAGTTACGGGCGAAACTGCGGTCCGGGATTGGTCAAACCTCATTAAGGGTCGCTCTTGCCCAACTAAGAAAAACCATTGTTTTCCTTGACGAACAGCTAAGTCAGATGTTGCCATTGGCTAGCATTCAGCTCGGCTCGGAGGTTCAAATGAAGTTTTTTCTGACGACATCGACTGCAATAGTTTCCGCAGCATTCATAACAAGCTCTTCAAATGCTCAAGAGGCCGCACAAGGTGGGCAAGTTGGAGAGATGACCATATCGGTTGATGATATGCGTGAACCCGCGCCTGCTGAATTCTCACCTTATGCAGGTCGAGACTTTCCTACACGCCCGCTGTGGGGTGACACCCACCTGCACACGTCAAATTCGCTCGATGCCCGCGGATTTGGCGTCATTCTGAGCCCCGACGATGCCTATAGGTTTGCACGTGGTGAGGAAGTTACCACATCGCATGGCCTCCGTGTGAAGTTGTCGCGTCCGCTCGACTGGCTTGTCGTATCCGATCACTCTGACGCCATGGGCGCCATGAATGAAATCGTTGCAGGGAACTCCACGCTGATGCGTGACCCAACGCTTCGAGACTGGAACGAACGCCTCAACGCCGGTGGGGACGTCGCTCTCGGCGCCACAATGGAAGTCATTGAAACCTTTGCGGGCATCACCGGAGACGCTCTTCCCGAGGCTGTTTCAGATCGTAGGTTCGTACAAACCGTATGGGACGAATTCACGCAAACTGCGGATCATCACAACGCCCCCGGAACATTTACTGCGTTCATCGGATACGAGTGGACATCCACCGAAGCTGGCAACAACCTCCACCGCAACGTGATCTACCGAGATGATGCCATTCGCGCACGTCAGATGCTGCCCTTCACAACCGCAGAAACCTATAATCCGGAGCGGTTATGGGACTGGATGGAAACATATGAACTAGAGACTGGCGGTCGTGTACTGGCCCTTGCCCACAACGGCAACGTCTCCAACGGTCTAATGTTCCCAGTCGAAACCAACCCGGAAACGGGTGAGCCTTTGACAGCAGACTACGCTGAACGGCGCGCGAAATGGGAGCCGATGTATGAGATTACCCAGATCAAGGGTGATGGCGAAACTCATCCGTTTCTCAGCCCGAACGACGAGTTCGCAGACTATGAAACCTGGGACAAATCCAACCTCGGCCCGACTCCCAAAGAAGATT
The DNA here is from genome assembly GCF_056537885.1 of Ruegeria sp. BJ6. NCBI lineage: Bacteria > Pseudomonadati > Pseudomonadota > Alphaproteobacteria > Rhodobacterales > Roseobacteraceae > Ruegeria > Ruegeria sp. BJ6. The sequence continues at coordinate 247,598 of NZ_JBQFSG010000004.1, forward strand.
GGATGCTCCAATATGAGTATGCCCGTGAGGCCTTGAAGAACGGTCTCAAGTTAGAAGCTCAGCTAGGCACCAATCCATATAAGTTCGGAGTAGTGGGTTCGACCGACAGTCATACTGCGTTGGCAACGGCGGAAGAGGACAACTTCTTCGGCAAACACTCCGGCGTCGAGCCAGAGCCCGGTCGTTGGCAGCACGTCGTCGGCGAGTTTGATGCGTTGAGGATCCTTGGATGGGAAATGGCAGCCTCTGGCTACGCAGCGGTCTGGGCCGAAGATAACACACGCGAAGCCATATTCGACGCCATGGAACGGAAAGAGGTGTATGGCACAACTGGTAGTCGCATCGTGGTTCGCTTCTTTGGTGGATGGGATTTTACGGAAGCTGATGCAAGATCTCGTTTGCCCGCCGAAATCGGATATGAAAAAGGCGTTCCGATGGGTGGAGACCTCTCAGAAGCTCCTGAGGGCGCGGACGCCCCAACTTTCCTCATCGCTGCCCTGAAAGACCCGTTTTCCGGCAATCTCGACCGTATTCAGATTGTGAAAGGTTGGTTGAATGCCAACGGCGACACTGAAGAGCGGGTTTTTGACGTGGCTTGGTCGGGAGACCGAGAACCTGACGCGGACGGCAAACTACCAGCGGTGGGAAACACCGTGGATGTTGCAACGGGAACGTTTACCAATTCAATAGGGTCGCCGGAATTGATCACCCTTTGGACAGACCCAGAGTTCGATCCTTCAACGCCCGCTTTTTACTATGTTCGCGTCTTGGAAATTCCCACACCAAGGTGGACAATTTACGACGCCGTCCGGTTTGGTGACGAACTACCATCCGAGGTACCTACGTCAACACAGGAACGTGCCTACACTTCGCCAATTTGGTATACTCCCGAGGGCTGAGGCTTTCAAAAAACTCACGTTTGTCACCACTGATGCCTGTACCCCCGGTTCATATCGGTTGGCATACTCTATCCATACGAACGTGCGCTTAGGGCTCAAATCGGACCTGCGACAGTGCGGCAGGCAAGAACATTGCCGTTGTCCGACGCAAAAGGTGGCAACGCGCGGTTGGCGACTTACTGCATGAGCAAAAGACTAAAGTGTGATCAGCGGCAGCAATGGGCTCGAAGCCGCCTGTACGATTGTCGTCCTCAGCAGCCAGATACTCGAACTTGTTGTCGCGGCTATGCCAAGCTGCAGAAACGCTTGGCGTACGTTCAAGACAGGCCGCGGGCTCTCCCTCTCAAAAGCATCGCTGCGCAGTTGTGCTGGATGTATTTCACCTGCACTGGAGACATCCTTTCCGTTTTAGTGCAGCGGACACAGTTTCATACGCAGCGCAACGGGCGGTGCTAGTCGCACAAGACCTTGATGCTTTGTGAAGAAAGAATGGTGGGTGATGAGAGACTCGAACTCCCGACATCTTCGGTGTAAACGAAGCGCTCTATCCCAATCCGCACGTGCAACAAGTTGCTGTTTTCCACTGCCGCCACCAACACCTCATTGAAAGATGTCTTGCGTTGCCAGTAGCTTATCACTCTCACAGTCGACAAAGCACTGCAATACTGAAAGTGTGCTTTGCCCCAACCTAAACCATGTAAACCAGTAAGAGCAGCAGCGCGTTTACAGCGGAGGCGCAGCGGTTGCCACCTGCCGTGGGGGGTATGGGGGCAACTGGTTACACAGTACGGTTAGATACCCTCCCAAAAAAATGTGCCGTCAATTTTCGTTCGGTCCCGAAGCGGACGTTCGTCTAAAGAAACCCCTTTAGATGAACCGTTTTTTGGTCGCGTTGCCGTTTCTATCGGTGTCTCACCGAAGAATTGGCGGTAGGCAACTGATGTCCGGCCTAGGTGGCTAAAACCGGCTTCGCCGATGAGCGTGGAAATGGCACCTTTCTCATAGGTGCTTTCCAGCAGAAGCGACCTTAGTCGATGCAGCTGGACAATCGATTGAAACTTGCTTGGGCCAACACCAAGTTGTTTTTCAAAGGCCAAAAAGAGTGACCGCCTCGATACCCCGAGTTCGCGGCACAGTTCTTGAACGGTTAGTTTCGTGCCAGCCGGGTTTTCTGAAAAATACGCTTCAGCCGCCGCAACGGTCTTCCATTGACTATAGCTCGCCTTGTCGGCGCCCATTTGTGGTTCGGTACGGTAAAGGAGTTCACCTGCCAAGTTTTCGAGGTTTACAAGGATGTCATTTAACATCCAAGCATCTGTCCCATCCGCGGTCGTTTGTTTGTGGCAAAGCCATTTCTCAATGCATTGGGCATAAGCACTCAGAGCGTCGGATCTGGACAGGCGGATGGGTGCTTTAAACGTTGCCCATCCACGCTTCTCGACCTGTAGCCATGGAACTTCCAGCAGGTATATCTGAGTGCCAGCTTCGGCTACGTAGTCATACTCTGTTGGCTTTTGCCCTTGCCAGAACACAAGAAACGGATCCTCATATAGAGTTCCCTGAAATCGAACCGGTTCGCCATTGGGCAAGACTAAACCGAGAAAGACTGTGTCGCCGTGTTGAACTTCTTGGAAACGAATACGCGAAAAATATTCCTCGCAATAAAGGCTAAAACCATTGTGTTGGGCCATGCGCCAATTCAGCTTCGGACCCTGTGGAGAGAGAGCGAGCGCTTCGAGTTGGACGCCAGTGTAATCAGGCAGGTGATCCACTGAACGTATTTTCTTGGACAGTAACATAGCGCCTCAGTTAACCCTTACTGCGACCAGCTCTGGCAGTAGCACAATGAAATTCAATTATTCATAATAGTTTGCACGATTCGGATAGCCAGTCCTAAACTCAGGTTACACTATCGATCTCGAACACAGAAAACCTGTCAATGTCCTCGGAGTGCCTCATGAAGAAGCTTACACTTTCCATTGCTGCGCTATTGGTGTCCTCAACTGCTCTCTATGCGCAGGCCGCCGATCTGGTCTTTACCAACGCATCCGTGCTTACCATGAATGACGATGCGCCGACCGCGCAGGCCGTTGCGGTCACGGGCAACCAGATAAGCTACGTTGGTGATGTTGCTGGGGCCGAGGCGCTGATCGGTGATAACACCGAAGTTCTGGACTTGGGCGGGGATACCCTGCTGCCGGGCTTTGTGTCAGGGCACGATCACATCGTTGCATCGGGCTGGACGTCGCGCGGTGTAAGTCTGTTTGGAATTGAAACGCTTGAGGAGGCCTTGGCCGCAGTCAAGGAATATGCCGATGCAAACCCTGACGAGGAGTTGATCCTTGGCTATGGGTTCAATCAGGTGGCTTATGGCGGGTGGCCTACAAAAGAAGATCTGGATTCGGTGGTTTCTGACCGTCCGGTCTTTATCCTCGACTTCACAATCCACGATGTTTGGATGAACTCCAAAGCCTTTGAAGCGGGTCAAGTTAGCCCTGATGAAGAGGATCAGGTGCCGGGTGTGATGTTCTGGCAGCGCGACGCCGAAGGCAACCAGACAGGAATCGGCATTGAGTTCCAGTGGGCTGCGGCATTTAGAAATGCAGGTGCTTGGGACCCGGCAGGTGAAATTCCTGACATCCAGAAAAACCTCTACGATCAGGCCGTCAAAACTGGAATTACAGCCGTTCACGTGCCTCTGATGGCTATGCCGACAGTTACCGATCTGTCCCTCGTGAAAGATGACGAGAAACTCGCGCTGGCCCACCTACACGAACTGGAAAAGAACGGTGAGCTAACGATCCGTACCTTTGTAGCGACGGGGTTCAAGGACCCGACCGCCACTGCTAACGAAATCGTAGAACACACACTCGAATTACGCGAGCAATACGACAGTGACATGCTGCGCATCTGGGGCATCAAAATCCATCCAGAAGGGAACTGGAGTTCAAAGACTGCCTGGATGCTGGACGATTACGCTGATGGGTCCGCGACGCGCGGTGCGGCTGCCATTGAAGGCCCAATGATAACTTCGGTCTACCTGCAGGCCAATCAGAACGGACTTCCGGTGGGCACTCACGTCGATGGGTCACAAACAGTGCGCAACACGGTTAACGCGATCATGACGGCGCGAGGCGCGGGGTACGATGTTCCGAATAACCTTTTGCACCACTATTTCTGGGTATCTGATCAGGACCACGAGACTGTTATCGAAAACGAGATCATGGTGAACACGACCCCGCTTTTCCATGTCGATTGGGAAGCTCAGGACGTAAACGCTTTGGACCTGTTGGGGCGCGCAAAGGTCGAAGCGATTTTTGCCCGCTATTCGTCGCTGATGGCATTGGGGCACAACGTTTCGATTTCTTCGGATGTGCCATCCGCGCCGATTGATCTGATCGGTCCGCTCCTGAACGTTGAAATTGCGATGACTTTGCAGGACCCACTAAATCCGGACAGCAAACCGTTCCCATTGTCGCGCAAACCGGCCTCATTGGAAGAGTCTTTGAAAGCGGTCACAATCTATCCTGCCGCGCAGCAGGCAATGGAGGACAAGATAGGGTCCATCGAAGTGGGCAAATATGCCGACCTTGTTGTTCTCGATCAGGACATTACTGCAGTCGAACCGCGCGAAATCTCGAACATCAAGGTGTTGGGCACGCTAATGGATGGGCGGTTCACGCATCGGGACGGCATTTGACGGCTGGGGCGTACAACGCCCTTGGCCGTCTCGTGCAAACTCCGGATAGGAGGCCAAAATTGAAACAACTGGTTCGTTGTACAGCTTTTTGGGTGGCTGCAAGTTTTTCAATGGTGACTCATGCTCAGGCAGAAGAAGTCGCATTCATTGCCATACTGAGCGTTCCGGCTGAAAACGCACAGGATTTCGATGCTTTGGCCAGAGACATGGTTGAGGCATCTGCCACCGATGACGGGCTTTTAGTTTACGAGTTCGCCCGAGTTGGCGAGACGGTGTACGGCTACGAACGCTATGTGGATGTGGCTGCCCACGCCCGGCACGAAGCGTTGATCGAGCCCTTCATTCCACAGTTGGTTGAGTTGGCGCAGTTCGAGAAGATTGTCACCCTATCGCAGCTTACGGATGACCATCAGGAACTGTTCCGAAGCATTGGGGCAGAGATTGGCCAACCAATTGCCGCTGCAGCGCAAGGGCCATCCAAATGAATGCGCGGTGGCAAAGAAGGTTCAGAAAAAGTCTACAGAAAAATCTAAGCGGAACACGGGAGCAAATGATGAAAAGCCGACTTTGCACTTGTGCTGTCTTCTTCGCTGGGCTGATGAGTGTTCAACCCAACGAAGCTCAAGCTTGTGACGCGGCTTGTCAGGCAGCGCGGAAGGCCGCGAACCCGCTTGCGGACACAAAAGCGCTGATCACCGACAACACGATCGCTTTCAGGACCGGGACGAATGATGACGACAGCTACAATTTTCAGCTACAGCCCGTCTATTCAGTTCCACTGACTGACGCCACATTGGTGCTTCGGGGAATTGTGCCGATTCAAGGTGTCCAGCCCGGAGCCGTGTTGCCGCCTGGAATTGTCGACCCCTCGGAAGAAGATGATCTGACCTGGGGCATCGGCGATTCAACTGTTCAGGCGTTTTATTCACCTACACCGGGAGAAAGCGGAATCGCACTCGGCTACGGCCTTCAAGTTTCCCTGCCAACGCACACGAATGACGCATTGCAAGGTGCAGGTTGGGGCGCTGGCCCTGCCTTTGTCATGTTTGGGCAAACCGGTGACTTGTCGTGGGGTGGTGTCATCGCCCATATGTGGGGTGAGAACGATTTCAACGTGACCATCCTTCAACCTATTTTGAACTATGGTTTGGGAGAGGGTTGGTACGTTGGGTACAACAACGTCGTTTCGTACAACTGGAATTCCGCCAGCAATGATGAAGCATGGGCAATTCCATTGGGTTTGACCGCTGGCAAAACGTCGATCATCAATGAGGCCAAAGGTACTGCGATGGATGTAAGTGTTGGGTATTACACATTGGAGCGCAAACCTGACGGCGGGCCAGACAGACAACTCAAGCTAGGATTATCGTTCTTTTTTTGATTGGCGCTTTGGAAGCATGATTTAAGAGACGGCTTTCAGCGATTGAGAACAACAAAAACCGCGAGAGTGAACGATCCCGTGCATATTAGACCTAGGTCGAAAACTTGGACCCGTCGCGACTTGGAGTAATAACTGGAGCTCTGAAATGACAAGTAACCTGATCGCTCTGGCAATTACAGTTTTTGCGTTCGCACACATTCAAGCTGCTCAGGCAGAGGTTGCCCAAGGCCCACAAGAATCTGCTACCCAAGCGTCTCCTTCAGGGGCAAAGCGTTTTGACATGTCTGAGCGCTTACTTGATTTGGCTATTGCCGCTAGCTCCAAAACGTTAGATGAATCTATTCAGGAGCATGTTGCGGTTAGTTGGCGTGATTTGAAGCCAACCCTAAAGTCTCTGGAAACCCCATTTGAAACGCTGCCAGATCCGTTGTTGAACGCTATGCGAACGCAAGTTCGTTGGCGAACATCCAGTACCAGTGAGCGCTCTGATCCTGATCTAATTAAAGAATACAAGGCGGCCAATGGTGTTCTGGCCGCAAATGACGTCGACGTAGAAAAGCTAATGCTAGAGCGCCGAAAAATCATTGCGCAAAACAACTCAATCGGGCGCGGTCCAAATTTAGAAAAACTGGGCACGACAATCAGGCTACCCGGGTACATAGTACCACTGACAATCGACGGAGGAACTGTAACCGAATTCCTGTTTGTCCCGGTTGCAGGTTCTTGCGTTCATACACCTTCGCCGCCACCCAACCAGATCATTCATGTTGATTACCCAAAAGGCGTCGAATTTAAATCGATTTTCGAAGCATTTTGGATCGAAGGTGAACTGTCAGATGAGCTCAAAATCAGCGATGTTACCTTCTACGACGGCGCTACAAACGTGGAATCCATTTATAAACTCAAGGCGCATATTGTTGAAGCATTCACCTATTGATCTCGGAGTAGCTCATCCGCCAAAAAACCGAGAGGTTAAGTCGCGTTTCAGGCATTTTACCTATGTGGATGACAATGCGCTTAGGACACGCAAAACCGCGTAATAAAGGCTCCCTTTCGAGTTGAGCGCAACCATTGCCTCCAGAGTCAAGAGCGGCAGCTTTGTCCGCAGAACGGAAGTTCGGCGTAAACTCGACGAAGGTCAGCTTTACCTTTTTTTGGCTGAATACTCGCTATCTTTATCTGTGTGGCCTGACCCACTTTGGAAAGCCATCTTATCCAAAGAAGATAGATGCTAGCCCGCACGGGCGAGGCTTACGCCCCGCCCTTTGCTAGGTTGTCCCGCTTCCAAAGAGGTTGCAGATTGCTGTAGTGACAAAGTTCGATGAGGTGCTCCAAAGACCGGGCAGCCGTGAGAGGGATAATGTGGTCCACTTCCCAATGACTATACCGATCCCATGTCATGCCGTCTGAGAACCGGACCTCGATGTGCTGTTTCAAGTCCTCCTGAGAGCAGCCAACAGAATTAGACGGGCTCGCCCGCCCCATCAGCACTTGTCCCGACCGGTTTAGTACCGACCTGTACATCCGGTAAGATGGGTCGACTGCTCGACATCTCCGATCTCGGTGCGCCGTTTGCTCTGCATTACACTGCGCACACTGGCGATTGCTAACGTACCGCTCGGACACGTGCCCATACTTACACGGACGACCCGTCCAGAAACGAGAAAGGCCGCGCAGGGCGGCCTCTTCACGAGTTAGGAATGTCTGTTCCGCTGTTATGTCAAACGGCACTATGCTGCTGCCGCCACCTGGCGACCCTCCAACCGGGCAAGCAACTCTTTCTGCCTTTGCCCCTTGGCACAAACCTGTCCACTATTGACCTCACCCGATAGCAGCCAGTTCAGCAGTAGGTTCCGCATCCTCTGAGATGGCATGTAGAGCGTTACCGGACGCCTAGGCGAGTAAGCTCGTCCGGTGTTGTTTAGCCCACCTACACGTATTGCGGATCGGAATAGCCACTGCACCAGTTCGGTCAACGCATAGGCATCTGAGAACCGACGCGCCTCATCGCTGTCGCGCTTCATGCCCAGGAAAGTGAGCAGTTGTGGGTTGGGGTTTTGGTCATATAGGTACACCGCTGTTGTGCATCCGATATGGTCATTGGTCCCGCGTGTAGTGTTGGGCACAAAGCTGACACCGTTTGTGGTCCACTCCTCGTCAAAGGTCTCCGTGTCCTTGTTGTACACTTCTTCCTTCACCGCTCGACCGAACAGCCGTGTATGCTTTGAAAGCCTGCCTGCCTTTGGCTTTTGGCCTGTTACTGCCCCATGCCACAGGTCACGTGCACACGTCAGCATAACGGTTTTGAGGTTTACTCCATACAGTTCTCTGTCTTTGAACTTGCGTAGCTTCTGACCAACTGAAGAACATTCACGGTGCGTTTTGATCGTTTTTAGCTGTGCGCAATGCGTCCACTTTTGGTTCCCTAACTCGGGCATGGGTAGAACCGTTAGCGCGTTAGCAACATCTTCTCGCCATGCTGCCTCATCTACTGCATCCAGACGCTCCACCTCCAATGTGAAGCATTCGGGGTGGCCTTTCTGCAGTTTTTGCAGGTACTGCAGCAGCACCGATCCTTCCGAAAGGTACGTGTAAATCGTCACGGATTTGGGCTTGAGCAAGAGTTCTTTGGGAATGGCGAGGACGAACAGCTTCTCGCTTATGCGATACAGTGCACCCGACTTGGCCTTGTCATAGAGTGATCGGTCAAATGTCTTGTCCCCAATGCGGTATAGCTCATCCCACTTTCCCGTTGGAACAATACGTCCGTCAGGCTCCTCTATTGCCATGCCAAGGCCGAGGTAAGCTGCGTCAAAGTCAACCTTTCGGACTGTCTGTTCCACCTTCAAGGGATCAATGACCTCGTCGATGATGAGGTTGTATCCATCAAGTAGGTGATCGACTTTGATGGTCGGTATGCCGTTGCTATCGAACTTAGTACATCTCGCAATCCCTGTGTCTTGGGTTGCCAGAGTTCCAAGTCGGTAGAAAAGTGCGTGAGTACAAGCGATTGATTTGCCTGCCCGGATCAACTTCTCGCAGTGATCGCTTTTGTTGCTACCTTTGTTAACGGGTTGTGTAAGTATGAAATCGGAGCCTTTTCGGGCATCTTCGATGAACCGTTCCACCTCACTCAGGTAAGGCACAACCGCTATGTACTTCTCCTGCTTTTTGAAGCTGCGGTTGATCTGCGTGGATTTGCCATAGCCACATGGCATGTCGACAAGACGAATATTGGACATGAAGGTCTCCTGTATTTGGTCCATTGGACCTATTTTGGGGATAGTGCTCTGACGGGTGCCGAGCAGATGGATTTGCCCCATTGGGGCGACTGGGAAAAAATCCCGGTGAACACACAATGGCTAAATTGGAGGGATTAATAGCCCTCTATTCAGTACCTTTGCTTACAGGTCGGCGTGATTTTGTTATTATTTATAGATACTTAACGACCGCCCGCTCCACTCGCATTGGAGCGAGGAAAGTCGAAGATGATTGTGTACCCCGATCAACGCTGACCGAGCGCAACCTGTTTGCTCAATTGACGGAGGGGTTTTGCTCAATTGAGGGAGGGGTGACGCCTGTTAGTTCATTAGAGGAAGGGTTAGCGCCTGTATGTTCATTAGACGGAGGGCTAACGTGAGTGCCAGTGCTTGAGGGCTGCTCTTCCTGCAACCGCACAGCCAAAATACACAAGGGGCACTTGTTGTCGTTGGACGCAGGTGAGGGTGGCCCGTGCTGACGCACTGGGGAGAGTTTAACCACCCTGCACAGCATCACGCCGATTTAGGCATGTTCGACGGCTGCCAACATTGCCACGATGTCATCGGTCTGCAGGTGGGTGTAACGCATCAACATCCTCAAATCGCGATGCCCGCTGATCATCTGGACTTGTGCAAGCGATAACCCACTTTCCACAAAGCGGGACACGGCCTCGTGCCGAATGTCATGAAAAGTAAGATCAACCACGCCCGCCCGTTGCCTGAGACGTTCAAAGGCTAATCGCACAGAGTTACCAGACAAGGGCAAACACCGGTCGTCACTGCGTGGCAGGTCCATCAGCACGGCAACGGCATTTGGGCTGAGAGGAACTGTACGGGCGCGACCGTTTTTGGTTTGGGGCAAGAAAACTGTCCGACGCTCAAGGTCCACGTGCTTCCATTGTATCGACAGCAATTCTCCTCGTCGCATTCCGGTTGCCAAGGCCAGCGTCAGTAACGGTTTCATCAGCGGAGACCGGGCTTGGTTTACGGCTTCCAACAAAGCCTGCCATTCTCCTTGCTGCAATCGTCTCTCGCGGCGGTTGTCGATCTTGGGCCGCCGGACAGGTTTGACCGGGTTCCCATGTGGCAGGGTCTGCCCCCAATCCTCACAGGCGACATCAAGGGCGTGCTGCAACCAACCCAGTTCCCTCACTACAGTTGCAGCCTTCATGGATTTAATGCGCTGGTCACGATAGTGGACTAAATCAGCGGATCGCAGCTTGCCGACCTTCTTGGTGGCTAACTTGGAGCACTTACGCAGGAACCCGTTGATTGCATAACTTTCATTGTCCGCGCACCGTTTCTCGCTCGTGACGTCGTCTCGGTATTTTCTCAGCACTTCACCAAGTGTCATCTCGGATGCGTTCACACTTAGGTCTGGGGTTAGTAATCCCCTGTCGGCGCTCAACTCCGTCTCACGAGCCCACTTCGTCGCATCAGCACGCTTTAGAAAGGACTTGGATCGGGATTGCCCGTCCTTCCGAACCGTCGCCTGCCACTTTCCGCTAGGCCGTTTTACGATTGTTGCCATGGCCCATATCTCCTGTATTGGAGACATCTTTTCCGTTTAAGTGCAGCGGAGGCGCAGCGGACACAGTTTCATGCGCAGAACAGCAAAAGGTGCTAGTCGCGTAAGACCTTGATACATTGCGGGGAAAGGATGGTGGGTGATGAGAGACTCGAACTCCCGACATCTTCGGTGTAAACGAAGCGCTCTACCAACTGAGCTAATCACCCGTGAGGGGGGATGTAGCCAAGCCAGCGCGCAGACGCAAGAGGGTCTGACACAAAATATTGCGCTGGATTGGCCCCGGTCCAATTACAAATCGCGATCAGTCCCGGATGTCCTTCAATACGGCCAATAACTGTGCGACCTCGTGTTCCGTATTGTAGTGACAAAGGGATATGCGGATACAGTCGCTCAAACCCAGAGGATTCAGCACGTTTCCGCTGTAATGGTCCGCCTTTCGCGTATGTGTACGAATTCCATGGTTGTTGAGCCTGGTCACGACATCCGCCGAAGGGATTCCGTCCACCACGATTGAAACCAGCCCCTCACGCGCGGGGTTATCAGCGCCAGACAGAATCGAAACGTGCTCCATATCCCGCAGCCCGGGCAGGTTTCCCGTACCGTTTATCATGGCGTCGGTCAGATGTGTCTCATAAGCGTGTATTGCCTGCCCGGCTGCTTCGATTCGGGATCGCCGGTCAGTTGCATCCGATACTTCGCCGCCCAGCCAATCGAAATAGGTGACCACATCGGACATGGTGGCATAAGAACCCGTGTCGCGGGTGCCGAATTCCCACCCCGTGGCGGGGGCATCAATCAGCATATCATGGGGCAGATTTGTCAGCCGGTCCGAAATCCAGGCGATTCCGTATCCGTGGCGGGAAAACACCTTGTACGGAGAGATCGCGTAACCATCCACGCCATAGCTGTCGATGTCCAGTTGCCCGTGCGCAGCGTGCTGGATACCATCTACGATGATAAAACAGTCCGGAGCAATTTCCCGAATAGCCTTTGCAATGGCCGCGACATCCATACCTATGCCCGTCACCGGGGAGGCGTGCAAAATCGTGGCAACTGACACATCCGGCGTCAGTTGGGCGAGGTAATCTTCCTTGGTTACAGAGCCTGTTTCATCGTCGTGTTCGACGTTGACGTACTCAAGCCCCGCGATATCTGCCCAGCGGCGCGCGGCGCTGCGGCTGGCCGGGTGCTCGATCGAACTACCAATCACCTTAGTGCCCTTGGGGGCATTTACACAGGCCGTTCGGATCATACGAAACAACAATTCGGTGCCGCTTTCACCAACAAAGAACTGGCCTGACGAGGCGTTCATGAATGTCGCCAGATCACTTTTGGATTTGTTGATGATATCGACCAGCGCATGGCTGGCGGTATTGTCCCGACCCTGATTGTCCGGAATTGCCGCAAACTTGGCCGATGTTTCGACAACCGAATTCAGCGTCAGCGCGCCACCTGCATTTTCAAAGAAAATCCGGGGTCCCTGAAACGGGCAAGTATCCACATGGGCAAAGCGGTCGCGAATGGCATCTATCAGGCCGGGTTTTTCATGCAGCATCTCAAGGTCCTGTCGTTGAAATCGGTGTTCCTGCCAACCGGAACCGGCGGCCTTGCAGCAGCTTTGACCCGCAGGATTGCCATACTCAATGCCGTTTGCGACACCAAAAGAAAAGCCCGCGCCAACGTTTTGGTTCTGACGGGCCAGAGACACGGCGGCGTGCCATTGTCCTGTCGATGAGAAATGAACTTGCTTGTTGCTGCCCGGCTCCGATATTCCCAAGTAAAGACATTGATCCCGATGGGAGTATCCATGACGCTGTTCCGCGCGCGTTATTGCGTTGCCGCGCTGCTTGTTTTCCTGACCGTTTTTGCGACTGCGCTGCGGGCCAAGGCTGATGATGTGCTTGTTTTTGCGGCGGCCAGTCTGAAAAACGCGCTGGATCAGGTTGCGCGGGATTACGAAGAGCAAAGCGGTAACAAGATCACGGTGTCGTTCGCGGCCTCCTCGGTTTTGGCCCGCCAAATTCAGCTTGGTGCACCGGCAGATGTTTTTATTTCGGCCAACACGGATTGGATGGATGAGCTTGAGGCGCAAGAGCTGGTTGATCCATCCGCGCGCGTGGACTTGCTGGGCAATACTCTGGTCCTGATAGGAACCTCAGAAGGCACGGAAACAGCAGAGCTTGGGCCAGACTTCAATCTGAAGGACCGACTGGGCGAAGGGTATCTGGCGATGGCTTTGGTGGATGCTGTCCCGGCGGGAATCTACGGGCGTACCGCGCTTGAGAATCTGGGGTTGTGGAACGATGTCAGTGACCGCGTTGCACAATCCGATAATGTGCGCGCGGCATTGGCATTGGTTGCAACCGGCGCCGCACCGTTAGGGGTGGTTTACGCCTCGGACGCTCAGGCTGACGGGCGGGTAAGGGTTGTGGGGAAGTTCCCCGCCGACGCCCATCAGCCAATTGTCTATCCGGCGGCAGTTGTATCTGATGAGGCCGCAGCAAAGGGCTTTTTGAACTACTTACAAGGCGACGCCGCCCAAGCCGTATTTGCCGCGCAGGGTTTCACCCTGCCGGGGGTGTGACGCCCATGAACTGGCTTGGCCCGGCAGAATGGGATGCCCTTGCATTATCGCTTCGCGTGTCGTTCTGGGCGACGGTCATCTCGCTGCCTTTTGGTGTTTTTGTCGCCTACGCACTTGCGCGATGGCGGTTTCCGGGGCGGCAGTTGGTGAACGGTCTGGTGCATCTTCCATTGATCCTGCCGCCTGTCGTGACCGGGTATCTGTTGCTTTTGACATTCGGGTTGCAAGGCCCGTTAGGCGGTATGCTGGCCCAGTTCGGGATTGTCTTTGCGTTTCGCTGGACCGGTGCCGCGCTTGCCGCGGGCATCATGGCTTTTCCACTGATGGTGCGTGCCATCCGGTTGTCGATTGAGGCGGTTGATCCCAAACTTGAACAGGCGGGTGCCACACTGGGGGCGTCCCGTCCATTTGTCTTCGCGACGATCACCCTTCCGATGATCCTTCCCGGAATAGTTGCCGGTGCAATTCTGGCCTTCGCCAAGGCCATGGGCGAGTTCGGAGCAACTATCACCTTCGTCTCGAACATTCCCGGTCAGACCCAAACCCTGCCTTCGGCGGTATACGCCTTTTTGCAGGTTCCGGGCGGAGAAACTGCCGCGACGCGGCTGGTGATCATATCCATCGTGATCGCCATGGGCGCACTTTTGCTGTCTGAATACGTCGGTCGCCGCGCCGCGCAGAGGGTAGCCGGGGCATGAGCTTATCCGTTCACGTATCCCAACAGTTACCGAACCTTGACCTTGACGTGACGTTTGATGCGCCCCCGGGCGTGACGGTTCTGTTCGGCAGGTCTGGTTCCGGCAAAACGACAGTCGTGAACGCAGTGGCAGGGCTTATGAAGCCGACGGCGGGACGGGTTGCGGTTGGTGATTGGGTTCTGTTCGATATCCAGCGGGATTTTTGGCTGCCGCCACATCGTCGAAGGCTTGGTTATATCTTTCAGGAAGGCCGCCTGTTTCCGCATCTGACGGTGCGCCAGAACCTTGCCTATGGCCGATGGTTTGCTCCCCGAAACGCGCGGCGGGAAAGCCAGAGCAATGTGGTCGAAATGCTGGGTATCGGTCATCTGCTGGACCGGCGACCCGCGTTGTTGTCCGGTGGTGAAAAGCAAAGGGTGGCCATTGGCCGTGCCTTGCTGGCCTCGCCCCGTCTGATCCTTGCGGATGAGCCCCTTGCGGCCCTCGACGACGCCCGCAAGGCTGAGATTTTGCCCTATTTTGAACGGTTGCGGGACGAGGTTTCGATCCCGATCCTCTATGTCACCCATTCAGCCGCCGAAGTCGCCAGACTGGCAACATCCGTCGTAGCGTTGCAGGACGGTAAGGTGGCCAGACACGGACCCGCAGCCGAAGTCCTGTCTGATCCCGCAGTTGCCCCGGCTGGTGTTCGCGCGGTAGGCGCGGTTCTTCAGGCCAGAGTAATTGCGCACCACACCGATGGTTTGACGGAACTGGATGCGGGCGGTGACCGGTTGTTCCTGCCGCAAGTTCCTCATCGGGTTGGTGAAAGTCTTCGTGTCCGGATCGCGGCGCAAGAGGTCATCCTTTCTAAAGGAAAGCCCGAAGGGTTGTCGGCATTGAACGTACTGGAGGGCCGCGTCACAGCTATCCGTGCCGGTGAAGGCCCCGGAGCGATTGTCTCGGTCCGGTGTCGCGCCGGAACGATTCTGGCACGTGTTACACGCCGTTCCGCTGCTGCCTTAGGCCTTACCGAAGGAGCAGAATGTCATGCTGTCATCAAGACGGTTGCAATCGCGCCTCAGGATGTTGGCGGGCATATCGCTGCTAGCGACAACTAGGCCAGTGCGATTGCCTCACGCTCTCGCAGGATCATCCGGGCTGCCGGGCCGAATATCCGGCCACTGAAGTGTTCCACACCTGAAAAAATCTCAGCCAGTTCCTGTAACCCTTCGGAAGACATGGCGTGTAGGGCCTCTTCACCCAAATACAAGCTTTCTGCCTGTGCGTCTTCGGCAAACAGTATCTCATGCCTGTCCATCAGGATATGCATGTATTCAACGGGTTGGTGGGACGTCACTATCGAAATGCCGGGCCATGAACACAAATGCTTGGCGGCGACCAGTACCTCATTGGTGCCGAATAACAGTTCGATCTTGGGGCCGCGCAGAAGCATGCGATGTTGCTGCGAAACAAACAAATCCCGTCTGGGAATATCCGGCCCCAAACTTCCGGCGGAAATACGCACCGGACGTAGGGACGGGTTGTCCTTCAATCGGTTGGTCGTCATTTCCTGCGCTTCGATCCACCTGATAGGTTGCAACCCGTGATCCGCAGTTCTGACCAGATCGCCAACCTCAAGGTGTTCGATCAACTGCGGTCCCGAACCGGTTTCAATCAAAGTTCCGGCAGTAAAGCACACACCTTGAATGTCGATCGTGATGGTTACGGTATCACTGGCCGCGAATGGGCCCAATAAGGTCTGAACGACGGCATCCAATCTCACGGTAAAGGTGTCTTGGACAGTCTGCCCGAAATCCAGCGAGTCAAAAAACGCGGGATCAACCGTATACGTCCACTCTCCCGTATTCGGGTCGATGCTGGCCGTACCATGAGCGGGCGGGCTGCTGATTGACCAAGCCTCTGAATTAATCGTGAAGGGACTGCTCGGGTCCAGATCGCCTGTCGCGACGTTGGGGGGATCTCCGGTTACGATCCCTGTTGTTGTGCCGGTGATCGAGACCATTTCAGAGACCCTCCTGCTTTAGCATCCTTTCAAAAACCTTCTTTTTGATCAGCCGCATCTGTACGTCTCCGTCCTGATCGCGGGTCCACTCGACGATCCGCTGGTTCTTGAGGTCACTGTCCATACGGTTTGTCCTGACGCGCGGATGCGGTATCTCACGCTTGAGGATTTCGACCATTTGCCGGGATTGCCCAAAGGGCGCGACCATGTCGATGATCCAGAAAGATTGGCCGCTGGTAAAATCGGCATCGGTCAGAGGTTGATCCTGAATGGCATATCTGTACTCGGCCTCCGGGCTCAGGCCCGCGAAGGTCACAAAGCCGCGAGGAAAGCCGTTTTGCCGGAATATGTGATATTGCCCAAGTCGCAGAGGCGTCTCGAACGCGTACAGCACCTGTGCTAGGCTGCGCTGTCTGTGCGTATCGGTCAGAGATGCCAAATAGAACAAGGTCCCAAAATCAGCATAGGTTTCGGGCGACAGATCGAACCAGTCTTTTGGAAAGGAGCCTTTCAATCACCCTCACCAATTTGGACGCTTCTGTTTACGATAGCCTTAAATATGCAATCTGAAAAATGTTTCTTTCGATTTCGATCATCGCTGGTCCGGTTTTGAAAAACTGTTGTTCCGGCAAGGGTTGACCGATTTTGCAAGCGATTGTGAGTGGCGCCTGCCGCAAATCACGCTACGATACTGGAATTGAAGAAAGTGGTTTGGCCGGAGGCAATCATGAACAGAGTAGTCAAGGCAATTGCGGTTTCCCTTCTGATAGCTGCCCCCGGGCTGGCGCTGGCCTTTCAAGCGTGGAACAAGGCGCGGGTCTATGCGCTGAATGGCGGTGTTTTTGAGGTCGTGAACTATCACGGGTCGGTGCCACGCGACTATTGGTGCGGGGCAGGGGATTATGCGATCCGCATTTTGAGAACTTCGGCAACGCAGCGTGTGTATCTTTGGAAGGCCGTTGGTCCTTCGGTTTCCGAGCCTGGAAAAAAGGGTGTTCAGTTCGCGTTGCAGGCCCCCCCTGATTCAGACACCAAACCCGGGTTCGGAGTGCAGGTGAAACGCATTGGCGACAATATGAACGCGGCGATGGCGCAGAATTATTGCTACGACAACACTGCGGACGAAATCTGGTTCAACTAAACCGTTCCGGCTTTTAATTGAATCATTCTGCGACAGGAATGGACCGAGAACGCCGTGGGTGTGGCACGGTGTTCGTGTCTCAAATTAGGCCCGAAACGCTTTAGGTGATTTGAACCCTCTGGGCGATTGGGAATTCAAACCCACTTTGCCAAAGGTGGCAGACTCATGAGAACTGCATCCGGGTCGTGGCCGGTTTCCAGGCCGAACTTGGTTCCGCGATCGTAAACCAGATTGTATTCGGCATATAGCCCGCGGTGCACCAGCTGGGTGGTCTTGTCCTCATCCGAAAACGCCTGAACCCTGCGTTTTTCAACCAAAGGTAGGTATGCGGGCAGGAAGGCCCGGCCAATATCCTGCGTCAGGGCAAAGTCGGCCTGCCAGTCGTCGGTGCAATAATCGTCCATGAAAATGCCCCCGACGCCCCGGGCACGCTTTCGATGCGGAATATAGAAGTACTCGTCCGCCCAGTCCTTGAGGCGCGGGTAATGTCCCGGGCCGTGAGGGTCCAAATGGGCCTTTTGCGTTGCATGGAAATGCGCGGTGTCCTCATCATACTCGATGCATGGATTCAGATCGGAACCTCCGCCGAACCACCAGGCATGCGGTGTCCAGAACATGCGTGTGTTCATGTGGACGGCGGGCACATGCGGGTTTTGCATGTGTGCCACAAGGCTAATGCCCGAAGCCCAGAAACGCGGATCTTCCTGCATGCCCGGAATACCTTTTCGGGCCGCCATCGCGCTTTGTGCCCGGTCTCCGAGTGTACCGAAAACGGTTGAGACATTGACGCCGACCTTTTCGAACACCCGTCCGCCCCGCATGACCGACATCAGGCCGCCACCCGCATCTGAGCCGTCATCGGACTGGCGGCTGGTTTCCCTGACCTCGAACCGGCCCGGATCGGCGTCAGAGAACGGCCCGGTGTCGTGGCTGTCCTCCAGAGCCTCAAAGGCGGAAACGATTTCATCGCGCAGGTCACGGAACCACTCGGCTGCAGTGGATTTTTCGGTATCAAACATCGTGGATCAGTGTGCCGGTGCTGCGACGGGATCAAGCAGAGTGCGCCCACCGTCAATTGTGAGAATCTGACCGGTCATGAAACCCGCCGCGTCCGAGGCAAGGAACTGCGCGGTTTCCACCAACTCGGTGGGTGCTGCAATACGCGACAGGGGCGTGTGCTTTTCGATATCCTCGCGAAAGTCCCGGTTGTCTTTCAAGGTCGAGCGCAGAGAGGCGCTCATGACCGAACCCAAGGCAATGGAATTCACGCGAATGCGGTTGGGGGCCAGAGCTACAGCAAGCGAGCGCGTCATCTGATCCTGCGCCGCCGTGGAAACCGAATAGGCCATCAGGTCGGGGTGTGTGCGGCGCGCGGCAATAGACGACAGGTTGATGATTGATCCTGCCGGTTCCTCATCGTCATCGCCGGCTTGCTTGATCATGCGTCTGGCGACCAGTTGGCTCAGCCTCAGGGCTGGCATCAAGTTCTGGTTCAGTAGGGTTCGGACCGAGTCGTCTTCTACATCCAGCGGATCGGACTGGATAACTTGCCGGGCTCCGTTCACCAGAATGTCTACCTGATCGAACGCGTCGATGGTGGCCGACAGCAGATTGGCGATGGTCAGCTTTTCGCGCAGATCGCCTGCAAAATACCGGATATTGCTATCGTCCGCCTGCTCGCCCAGTTCCTCGGTCAGGCGCTTTTCGTCCATATCCGCGAACATCACATTCGCCCCGGCATCTGCAAAGTGGCGACCGATGGCCAGCCCGATGCCGTTAGCTCCGCCAGTGACGATGGCGGTTTTGCCCGCGATGGAAAACGACATGAAGTTCCTCCTGAGTTGCGGCGCAGGTTAGCCGGGATCACCGCCGGGGGCGAGAGGCGTGAAGCACCTTGAACCGATTGTCGCCGGTCACTTCCTCGACTTGTGCAAAAGCGTCGGTCAGATTGGTTTCATAAGGCAGGTGACGGTTGGCCACCATCCACAGGTTGCCGGATCGCGTCAGGTTGCGTGCGGCGGCTGCAATAAATCCCTGACCCAATGACGGATCTGCACTCCGCGATGTGTGAAAAGGCGGGTTCATTACAATCGTATTGACGGGTTCTGGCGCGGTCCAAGTTGTGGCATCCGCCCAGTGAAACCGGGCGCGGGGGTCCCGAACATTTTCTTGTGCGCAATTCAGTGCAGTGTGATCAGCTTCGACCAGATGAATGGACGTGATGCTTTCATCGTGCAGTAGCCCTGCCGACAGTGCCCCCCACCCAGCCCCTAAATCGGCGATCCGGGGGCCGAGTTTGTTTGGTAACGCCTTCAGTAACAGGGCCGAGGCGGGATCAAGACTATCAGCAGAAAACACTCCGGGTGCGGTCCGAAACCCATCCGCCAACATTGTGTCCGGTGCGGCCCAATCTGTGAAAGCGTCGGCATCGGATGGAAACCAGAAAATCTTGCCATGTGCCTTGGCAATTGGACCTTCAACGGCAACCCGTTTGCGAATTTCCTTTAGCAGGCTGTCCACACCGTCCGTCTTGCCACCGTCAACAACAACAAGGCCCGAGGCCCGACGACACGCATCGGAAATCATTGCCTTTGCCAGTGCCTTGGCGCGCGGCAGGAATAGAACTGCGTCGCGGCAAGGTTCGGCCGTTTCGGGTACAACTTCAAAACCCTGCGCTGCGAAATGATCGTGGAAGGGTTTGAACGGCTGAACGATCTGGGCTCCGAGGGGTAGGGACGACAGATCATGCGCCGGAGTCGGCAAAATTACCGACAGGGGGCCGGGCAGGTTCAGACCGCGTTCTACAGCCAGACTCAGACGAGGGGACATAATCATTTCCGCAAAGACATTCGGGGTGAGCCGGTGCGGCCCCTAAAACCGCCTCAGTCTTCCCTTTCCATGGTGCATTGCAGGGGATGTTGATGCCTGCGGGCGAAATCCATGACTTGCCCGACCTTGGTCTCGGCAATCTCGTGGCTGAAGACGCCAACCACCGCCACGCCCTTTTTGTGGACCGTCAACATGATTTCGAACGCCTGCGCATGTGACATGCCAAAGAACCGCTCCAGCACGTGAACCACGAATTCCATCGGCGTATAGTCATCGTTCAGCAGCAGCACCTTGTAAAGCGGAGGCCGCTTGGTCTTGGGGCGCGTCTGTACAAGGACGGACGTATTGTCATCGTCGTCCGGATTATCCGACATTTTCCAAGGCTCTGGCAGCATGATTGCAACTGTCCGATTCAGGGTTCGAATTGATAGAGCGCTTATATAACCTTAGCGCAACGAGAGAAAAGAGGAAGCAGGCGAGTTCGGTATGAGACAAAAGCTCACGACTGTGGGTTTCGATGCGGACGATACCCTTTGGCACAACGAACGGTTCTTTCAGCTGACTCAGACTCATTTCGCCGGGTTGCTGGCGGATTATGCAGAAAAGGATCATCTGATGGATCGTCTGCTGGAGGCTGAAAAACGAAACATCCGCCACTATGGCTATGGGGTCAAAGGATTTACGCTTTCGATGATCGAGACCGCCATTGACGTGACAGACAACCGGGTTCCCGCCTCGGTCATCCGACAATTGATCGAAGCGGGGCAAGAGATGCTGAGACATCCCATCGAACTGTTGCCCCACGCCCGCGAGGCGGTCGAAGCAGTGGCGGAAACACACCGTGTTCTTCTGATCACCAAAGGCGATCTGATTGATCAAGAGCGAAAACTGGCACAGTCAGGATTGGGTGAGTTGTTCGACGAAGTTGAAATCGTTTCCGAAAAAACGCCGGAAACGTACAAAACCATCTTCCGGCGGCATGGTCATGGCGCGGCCGCATCCATGATGGTGGGAAACTCTATGCGATCAGATGTGGTCGCACCCCTTAGGGCTGGATGTTGGGCTGTTCACGTTCCGCACGGGTTGGTTTGGGAAATCGAACATGCCGAGGTGCCGGACGGCGAGCAACGGTATCGGCAATTGCCTGACCTCAAAGGCCTCTCCGTGTTGGTAAAGGCGTTATCATGACCTGTTGCAGTTCTGTACCATCCGTCAGGAAATGTACCGGACTTCGGTCAAAATCCTGCCATCATCCCCGGTTTTGTGTGTTGCCGGGTAACACGCACAAGATTTCGTAGGTCCATAATACATAATTTGATCCCCAAAAACACAGCTTACAGTTTCTTTCGCAGCTTTGCTGTGATAGCCTTGAGACAATAAAATCAATTTTGCCGACCAGGAAAACCTGGCGGCGCGAGGCAGACAGAGGCAAAGATCGTGCAGATTCGGCGGACAGTTCCGGCCCGAATGGGCCTATTTCTCATAGTATTGTCGTGGCTTGTTCTTATCATGCCGGTGAAAGTTATGGCCGCGCCATATGCGGCCATGGTTATCGACGCGCGCACCGGTGAGGTGCTGCATTCCAGAAATGCTGACGCGCGGCTTCACCCGGCATCCCTGACCAAGATGATGACGCTCTACATCGCGTTTGAAGCGGTGCGAAACGGTGAAATCACGTTGGATACGCCGGTTCGTATTACGCAGAAGGCCGCGTCAGAGCCACCGTCTAAGCTGGGTCTGCGCAGCGGCCAGACCATTGCGTTTCGGTATTTGATCCGCGCCGCGGCAGTGAAATCCGCCAATGATGCGGCGACAGCAATTGGTATCGCACTCAGCGGGTCCGAGGCGGCGTTTGCGCGCCGTATGACACGGACGGCCAAGGCGATGGGCATGACGCGAACGACCTTCAAGAACGCGCATGGTCTGACCGAGGCCGGGCATCTGTCCTCGGCCCGTGACATGACCACTTTGGGTCGTCATTTGCTGTATGACTATCCGCAATACTACAACCTGTTTTCGCGGCAATCGACGCACGCGGGGATCAAGACGGTTCCCAACACCAACCGCCGCCTTTTGGCCGCCTACAAAGGTGCCGATGGGATCAAGACAGGTTACACACGTGCAGCCGGCTTTAATCTGGTCGCGTCAGCCAAACGGGGGAACGAACGGGTCATCGCAACTGTTTTTGGCGGTAAATCCGGCGCGTCCCGTAACGCCAAGGTCGCTGAATTGCTCGACCTCGGGTTTCGCCGGGCTCCTTCGCGGGCGCCCATCCGCAAACCTGCGCGGCCCCGTTATGCGGGCAATGCCGGGCTGGAAGGTCTGAGCAATGCCGTGCGTCTTGTCGGCGCCCCACAAAAAAGCCTTCGCCCTGTTCTGCGGCCGGGCATCGGTACGCCGATTCAGATTGCTGGGACGGTTGCAGAAACCGCCGCCAAGAACGGCACGCGCATTCAGGCGGGCATTGCCGCAGCAATTGCGGCTGCGGACATCGCGCCCACTGCACCGCCGGTCGAAAGCTCTGACACCCGTCCGGCGCTGCGGCCGGAAAATCTGGTTCTGGCTTCGACCGATCCGGCCACTCAGCCCGAGCCCGAACAAGAGGTCGTTACCCGCCTGTCCACATCGGGCGGCCATCTTTGGGGTGTGAATGTCGGTCGCTACACCACGCGGTATGAAGCCGAGAAAATTCTGCTGCGAACAGCGCTGGCCGAAATGACCACACTGGATGGCACTCTGCGAAAAGTGAACCAAAGCTCTCGTGGCTTTGATGCGACGTTCCAGGGAATGACACGGGAGCAGGCTGATCTGGCCTGTCGCCGACTGAAGGCCCGCAACGTCACCTGTTTCATGATCGGGCCATCATAAGACCCGGCATTCTCTCCTGAAGAACATTGGCTGCGAAAGAAATTTCGCAGCCCTTTTTTTGCAGGGGTTAGACCAACAACATCGCCCGAGAGTTCAATGCGAGTTCGGGAACACAATAGGCATATGTCCGGTCCTTTCTGTTCTCGATCATCGCGATCTGCCAAAACTCCGGCAAACTGCTTGCGCCCGTCTTTTGCGAGGCTTTGATACGCACAATGTCGCCTTCGGATACTCTGGCCTGAAGGTCGCGTGACAGGTGAACCAACGCGAGTTTTCTTCGCAGTTTGTCAGGCTGGCAGGTAAGGGTTTCAATTTCCATCCGGCCGTCTTGGAAGGAAAGATTTTGATCCGCATTCAGGTTCATCAAGCACCTCCGGCATCAGGATTAATTGACCAATGCCAGAGATTTGGGTCGCCATGCAGAAGCCTGCATTCGATTTGGTGCCAGTTTCTTGTTTGGTCGTGCCAATCGTCTGTGAAACACCCGAAACTCAACGCGTGAACTTTGTCACCTCGACGCCTCCTCCGATCAGGCAGTCGCGCACCGAACGGGCTATCTGGACGGCCGTTGGCCCATCACCATGCAGGCAGATGGTGTCGATCGACGTTTCCAGATGCTTGCCGCTTTCTGTGATGATGGCGCCCTGACGCACCATGTTCAGGATGCGCGGGCCGGCAATTTCGGGGTCGTGGATTACCGCGCCGGGCAGGCTGCGGTCGACCAGAGTGCCGTCGTCGTTATAGGCGCGGTCGGCAAAAATCTCGCCCACCCATTTACATCCCAGTTCACGAACCGCCTCTTCCTGTTTGGTGACGGCCAGAACCATGATGATGATATCGGGGTCCACATCCAGAGCGCCCTGATAACAGGCGCGGGCCATATCGATATCGACCGAGCACATATTGGCCAGTGCGCCATGCAGTTTCAGGTGTCGTACACTGGTTCCGACTGCCGAAGCCATCCCTTTTGCCGCGCCCAACTGATAGCGAACCAGATTGCGCAGGCTTTCATGCGGCACCTTCATGTTGCGGCGCCCAAACCCCTGCAGATCAGGAAAACCGGGATGCGCACCGATTCCGACACCGTTTTCTGCGGCCAGTTTCATCGTCGTCGACATAACGTCCGGGTCGCCTGCGTGAAAGCCGCAGGCGATATTGGCCGACGTGATGATTTTCAGAAGGCTTGCATCGTCACCCATTTTCCAAGGGCCGAAACTTTCCCCCATATCGGCATTCAAATCGACGCGGCTCATCGGCACACTCCTCAGTCGTTGGCAGAGATCATTCCGTCGATCAATTGGTAGGACAGAAGATCCGGGATGTCATGCGGGTCGCGGACCAAAGGTTCAACGCGGCGCGCCAGCCGGTCAAGGTCTTTGGTGAACCCTGTGTGCAACGTCGTTGCTTCGTCCAGCGTGACGAACTGGAACCTGACCCTGTTTCCGGCAGGCGTTTGAGCGGCGCGCGGCATGTCGCAGGGTAGAACCGTTGCAATTCGTGGATAGCCGCCTGTCGTCTGACATTCCGGCAAAAGGATGAACGGGTTACCTGTACCCGTCATCTGAATATCACCCGGGGTGATGACCTCGGACAGGATGTTCAGTTGACCTGTAGCGGCAAAGCCTTCTCCGTCATTCTCCAGTTGCATTCCCATCCGGTTGGCACGTGGTCCGCGACTGAACTCGGTTTGGGTGAAACGCTCAAGTGTCGATTCGTCGAACATTGCTGTCTGGAAACTAGGGATGACACGCAATACCCCGCCCGAGAACCGTTCGGACGGCAAAAGCTTCATGCCAGTTTCGCCTGAATCCCGGCCAGTTGGAACAAGGTCCCCGGCCTCAACTGCACGTCCGACCTTGGCAGTCAGATGTGCCGAGCGGGAGCCAAGAAAAACGTCACTGGCGATTCCGCCGCCAACATGCAGGTAGCCATAGCTGCCTTTTAGCACCGAACCGATCGTCAGTCTTTGACCCATGGTCAGCAGATGCGAGGCATTCCAGAGAACCGGTGAGCCATCAATGCTGGCCTGCATCGGCGCGCCGGTTAATGCGATGCGTGTGTCTTTGGTGGCCTCGAACTCTCCGCCCATTCCAGCCATTTCCAGCGCGGCGAGTGTCGGGCTCTGACCCAGCAGGGCGGCCCCTTCGTGCAACGCCAGAATATCGGCAGCACCCGAGCGTGAAAGGCCTTGATCCAGATAACCCTGTCGCCCCTGATCCTGAATGGTGCAGGCTGGGCCAACTCGGTGGACGATCAGGCTCATGCTGCAATCTCCTGAAAGGTCGCGCCGCCAAAACCATCGCCGTTGTCGTCGCGAATGCGTTCCAGTTCGTCCCGGCTGACCGGTTCAAACAGCATCTCGTCGCCGGGATTCAGGGCAAAGCTCTGCTCCATTTCGGGTCGAAAGCACCGGAACGCCGTCTGTCCGATGTGCCGCCAGCCGGTCGGTGTCGGGCCCGAAAACAACACGAATTGTGAGATCGCAAGAACCAAAGCGCCTTCAGGCACCATCGGGTTCAACTCCTTTAGGCGGGGAATGTTGAATTCAGGTCCCAATGGGCCAAGGTAAGGCTGGCCCGGGGCAAAACCGATTGTCAGAACGCGAACCCGGGTCTGGCTGAGCCTGCGCACGGCTTCGTCGCTGGAAAGTCCGGCGGCTTCGGCGGCTTCATCCAGTTGTGGGGCTAGATCCGTGCCATAGACCGTAGGAACCCGCCACAGTTTGCGCCCCGTGGGCAGGGGTGCCGCATACCAGTCGCGCTGGGTCAGAATCTTGGCCAGCTGCGTTTTGATCGTATCGTGCGACACCCGTGTGACGTCGAAACGCAGGTAGGCTGAAGCAAGTGAGGTGGAGGTTTCGATCACACCATCCAGCGCATGGCTTTCCAAGGCGCCGCGAAACGCCAGCGCCGCCCGGTTCGACGTTTCCGTCATTGTGTTGGCGAAGGTGACAAGCATGCCGTCCAGCCCGACATTGCGCACCATGGGAAAGAGATCAGCGTGGGTCATACAGCCTCCGCATGAGGGTAGGGGTCAGATACATCGGGAACTGGTAGCAGCCAAGAAAGATCAGCAGCGGATCAGTCGTTGCGGGCGGCAGGGCCACAAAGAACAAGGCAAAGTTTCGGTTTCCCGCGACAATTGCTGTAGGAACCGCGTCTGATCGCCCCTTCGCCTTCAGGACGGCATAGGTCACAATCTGCATTCCGAAATTGACGCCAAACGCTGCGGCCAGCCAGAAGCCAAGTTCGGCGGGGTCGCGCTCGAATGCGGGGCGGATGGCGGACATTAATCCAACGACTACGATTGCCAGCACGATGACGGTCAGACCGTCGGTCGCCCTGCGTTGATCGACATTCATGGATCGAAACCCCCAGTGCCGCAAAGCGAAGCCTAAGGATGCGGCCAACAGGATCACCGCCAGTAGGCGGATGGCGGCAAGTAGTACCGAAGACAACGCGCCGAACTGCGGCAACAGCCAGAAAACTGGAATGCAGGTAAGCGGCAGAATGGCGGTTCCTACGATAAGAAGGCGCAACGCCGGGGCGGGCTCATGATTCAGGAGGATCGAAAAATTGGCCGAGCCGGTGACAGAGGGGGCGGCCAGCATTAATGCGACCGCAAGGGCCAGTGGTGTTAAAGGCAGTCCTGAAACAAGAAATCCGGATAGGAAAAGCACCGGCAGCGCCAGTTGCAATGCCAATGCAGTTATGGTGGTCCGGGCTAGCGCACCAAGGTTTTCGACAGTTTCCACCGGACCGATGCGGAATGCAGTCAGGAATAGCAGCAGCGCCACAAGCTCTGGAATCCAGTGTCGCAGCGTTTCCGCCATGCCCGGGAATGCAACACCAGCAACCAGACCTGCGATCAGGCCAAGTTTCCCGTGGCGAGCGATGAAAGTAAGGCAGGAAAGGATCATGGCCCCGGGCCGATGAATTAAGAATGCGCTGGCCCCATTGGGGCCAGCGTGTGTCGTTTGTCAGCGCGTCAGCCCCCGCCGGGCGCCTGTCTGATATTCTCGGGCAGCCAGGTCGCGATCTCGGGGAAGGCGATCAGCACAAAGACCATCAGGACCATGATCAGGAACATCGGGAAGGCCGCGCGGGCGATAAAGCCCATTTCGTGGTTCGTCATGCCCTGCAACACGAACAGGTTGAACCCGATCGGCGGAGTGATCTGGGCCATCTCGACCACGACGACGATGAAGATGCCAAACCAGATCAGGTCGATGCCGGCCTGTCGGACCATCGGTTCAACAACCGCCATCGTCAGAACGACCGATGAGATGCCATCGAGGAACATACCCAAGACGATGTAAAAGACCAGCAACACCATCAGCAGTTCGAACCGGCTGAGCTCCAGCTGTGCGATCAGATCAGCCAATCCGCGTGGCAACCCTGTAAAGCCCATCGAAAGCGACAGGAATGCCGCACCCGCCAGAATCAGTGCGATCATCGCACTGGTGCGGGTGGCCCCCATCAGGCTTTCCGTGAAGGTCTGCCAGGTGAGCGAACCCTGTGACGCGGCGAGGATCAGGCCTCCAATGACGCCGAACGCGGCAGCTTCGGTCGCAGTTGCATAGCCCAGATACATCGACCCGATCACCACAAGGATGAGGCAGATCACTGGCAGCAGAAAGCGCGAATTCGATAGTCGTTGTCCAAATGTCAGAGGCGGCTCCTGTGCCGGGTTCCAGTTCTTCGACACCCGCGACGTGATCGCCACATAGGCCATGAACATCGACGCCAGGACGAGACCGGGCAAAATCCCTGCAAAGAACAGCTTGGAAATCGACTCGTTGATGGTCACGCCATAGACGATCAGCGTCAGCGAGGGCGGGATCATAAGACCCAGCGTTGCTGCGCCCGCCAGCGTGCCGATGATCATCGGCTCGGGGTATTCGCGCTTGCGCAATTCGGGGATCGACATCTTGCCGACCGTGGTCAGCGTTGCGGCGGATGAACCCGATACCGCAGCGAACACGGTGCAGCCCACGATGTTTGTATGAACCAGCCCTCCGGGCAAGCCTGCCATCCACGGGGCGAGGCCCTTGAACATGTCTTCGGACAATCGCGTTCGATACAGGATTTCACCCATCCAGATGAACAGCGGCAAGGCGGTCAGGGTCCACGAGGACGACGACGTCCAAATTGTGGTCAACATCACGTCGCCGACAGGGCGCGTGGTGAACAGTTCCATCCCAACCCAGGCGACACCCATCAGGGCAAGGCCAACCCAGACGCCGCTGCCCAGCAGAAGGAACAGAACGAAGAGAAACAGGATGATGATCGAAAAATCTTCCATGATTTACTCTCCAAAGCTCTGATCGACGAGATCACGCTTGATCCGGTGGTCGCCGTTGAAGATGAGGCTGATCAGGTGGTCCGTCAGCGCAATGGCAAGGATCACCGCGCCGATCAGCATGATGGATTGCGGTATCCAAAGCGCGGTTCTGTCCTGTCCCTGACTGATATCGTTGAACTTCCACGACCAGTAGACGAACTTGGCGCAGTAGCGGACGAAATACCAGGCGATTGCCGTGCCGATTGCAAAGCACCAGATATTGATGATCCTTTGCGTTTTGGGGCCGACTGCATTCAGCAGGATCGACACGCGGATATGGGCGCCACGATTGAGCGCGTTTGCAAAGGCCAGAAACGAGGCTGCTGCCATCGCATAGCCTGCATAATCCGGCGCGCCGGGAAATACCTCACCCGTCCAGCGGGCCACCATCTGGATCACGATCAACGCGAGGATCGCGATCAGGCAGAGTGCAGCCATAACACCGGCGCCGAGGTACAGAAAATCAAGGGCGGAGCGAAGCCGCTGGGCCATGGTCATGATGCCCCCCTGTTTGTTTTATTTGGGATTGGGGGCGGACCCGTGGCCCGCCCCGGTCCGGAATTATTCCGACTTGGATGCCTGGAACGCTTCGACAATGGCCTTGCCATCATCGCCCGCGGCTTCCAGCCATTCGGCGGTCATGGTTTCGCCGATCTGCTGCAGCTCACCCTTCATCTGATCGCTGGCTTTGGATACGGTCATACCGCCGTCCGTCAGACCTTTGAGCGTGAAGTCTGTATATTGTACGGCGCGCCATGTTCCGGCGTATTCCGCCAACTCGGCACAGGCGTGAATCACGGCTTTGTTCTTGTCGGACACGCCCGACCATGTCTCCGAGTTCACCATAATGTAGTTCCGCGGCAGCCACGCATCCACTTCATAGAAGTAGTTCAGGCTCTCCCAGACCTTGCGGTCATATCCGGTTGCCCCCGAACTGACCATTGAATCCGCTACACCGGTGGCAAAGGCCTGGCTGATTTCGGCGGCTTCGATGGTCACCGGCAGCATCCCTGTCAGTTCGGCCAGACGCGCGGTGGCGTTGTTGTACGAACGGAACTTGATGCCTTCCATGTCTGCGACCGAGTTCACCTCGTCCCGGAAATACAGCCCCTGCGGCGGCCACGGCACCGAGTAGAGCAGCGTCAGGTTTTGATCGGCCAGCACTTTTTCAAGTGTCGGTTTTGCCGCCTGCCACAGCTTGTCAGCGTCGTCAAAGGAGGTTGCAAGGAACGGAATCGAATCCACACCAAAGATGGCGTTTTCGTTCTGGTGGCCGGACAGCAGACGCTCACCAATCGGCACCTGGCCGGTCTGGATTGCGCGTTTGATCTGTGCGCCGGGGAACAGCGAACCCGACGGGTGAGTGACAATCTCGATCTCGCCTTGCGTGCCGGTGGTGACGCATTTGGCGAATTCCGCACCGGTCACCGAATGAAAGTTCGAACCGGAATAGGCCATGGGCATATCCCATTTTTCGGCAAATGCCGGTGCGGCTGCCGCTGCGGTCAACGCCGTTGCGGTCATCAGTTGAGCAATCTTCTTCATGCTTTTCTCCCTGTTTGGTTAGTTCTTAGTGCCTGTTTTCAGTTTCCGGCCTTCGTATACCGTGCCGGTGAATAGACGCTCAGGTCAACATTGGGTTGCCGTCCCGAGATGAGTTGAGCCAGCAGACGGCCGGTTTTTGGTCCGCCTGTCAGCCCAATGTGATGATGTCCAAAGCCAGTGAACGCGCCCTTTATGTGAGGCAGCTCGCCGATCACCGGAATGGAGTCGGCTGGTGCCGGACGATGGCCCAACCAGTCAGTGACATTCGAGGCTTTCAGATTTGGGAATACCGCCTTTGCACTTTTGTGCAGCAGTTCGATCGGGGCGTCCGATGCGCCGGCTTCGGTACCACCGAATTCAACCACACCGGCCAGCCGCAAACGGCCGTCCATCGGGGTGGCCACGATTTTTCGGGAAGCCACCATGACAGGCGCCTTCGGCATGATCGACGGGTCCCAGAACTCCAGATGGTATCCGCGTTCAGATTCAAGCGGAACGTTCAGGCCCAGCTTTTTTGCCAATGGGCCAGACCAGACCCCGGTGGCGATCACTGCCGCGTCACACGGGATATTCTGCCCTGCCGCGCGTATGGCAATGACCTTGCCGTTTTCATGTACAACATCCTCGGCATCGGCTTTGACCAGCTGGCCGCCCTGCTCCTGAAAGTGGCCCGCCAGATCTTTTACATACTGACCGGGGTCCGCGATCCTTCCATGGTCTTTCAGCCGCGCCGCAAAGTTGAGATCCAACGCGAAGGCCGGATCATATTCGTGAAACTCCGCCCCCTCCATCTCGTCCCAGGTGAATCCGTGCTGCCGCCGCAATCCCCAACCAAAGGCATCACCCTTAAAATGGTTCCTGTCGTCGTAGATGAACAGGTAATCTGACGGCACGATCCACTTTTCGGCGCCTGTGCCTTCCGCCAAGGCCAGATGATCCTGAAGGCTGTCGCCGACGATGGGAGCAAGCGCGGCAGCTATCCGGCTGGCTTCGTTCGCATTGGCATGGCTGAGATACTTCATCAGCCACGGCGCCAGTTTCGGCAGATACCCCCATTTCAGAAACAGCGGCTGGTTAGGGTCAAAAAGCATCCGTGGCGCTTTTTTAAGTAGGCCCGGAACCGTTACCGGAACGATCGAGCAGGATGCCAGAATTCCGCCGTTACCGAACGAGGTCCCCTCGGCCGGTCCCTTGCGGTCGATCAGCACAACCTGATGACCATCGCGCTGCAGCCAGATGGCCGTGGATACGCCGACAATTCCGGCACCGATGATGGCGATGGTCTTGGGTTGCTCAGTCATTGCTTTCTCCGAGCGCACATTTTGCGCCCAATTCGCGAATCCGTTCCGGGCAGAGTGACACACTTTGACAATACGTCAACAAATTGTTGACAAAATGCGCGCATCTCATAGGCTCCACCTATGTCTGGATCTACATTTGGCCCAATCGTGTCCTCTGCCCATCTTGCCGACGGACCTTTCCCGGAACTGTCCGAATTCGAATTTGGATTGATCGTTGTAAGCCATGCAAACGCGCGCTGGATGGTGAGGGCGATGGATGCAGCAGGTTATTCCGGCTTTTCTGCGCTGGATGTGCTGGTGCTGCATACTGTCCGGCACCGGGACAAGCCGAAAAAGCTGGCCGATATTTGTCTTGTCCTGAACGTCGAGGACACGCACACGGTCAATTATTCGGTCAAGAAACTGAGCAAGGTCGGATTGGTGAAGGTGGGCCGTCAAGGCAAGGAAAAGACGGTCGAGGCGACGCCCGAAGGTGTCACCGCCTGCGCGCGCTATAAAGAGGTACGCGAGACCCTTTTGCTTGAGGCTATGCAGGAATGCGGAATCGAACCCGAACAGCTTGGTCGTGTTTCCAGCCTGCTGCGTCTGATGTCGGGCCAGTACGACCAGGCCGCGCGTGCGGCCACCGCGTTTTGAGGCAACGGGCCTCACGCTGACCTCCGAACAGCGTAATGATTCAGCTTGTCAGTATCGGGCCGCTGCCCCAGGCCCGGCCCATCCGGCACAACGACCTGACCGTCGCGGACCTCAAAAGGCGTTTCCAAGATATCTTCCTTCAGGAAATACGAGGCCTGATAGAATTCGCATCCCAGTGTGATTTCGGGCGTTGCAGCAATCATGTGGGTACCGGCAAGATGCGCCAGCCCAGCTTCGAACATGTCACCGCCATAAGCCATCAGGCCATTTGCGGCAGCCATTCGCGCAACAGTCTGGCCACGGGCCAGGCCGCCGGACTTCATGATCTTGACCGAAACGCCATCACAGATGCCTTCGCGCGCGGCCCTGACCATATCTTCTGGCCCGAATACGCTTTCGTCGGCAAGCAGGGGCACATCGGTCATGCTTCGTAACTGCGCCATCATGTCAAAGTGGTGAAAGCGGACAGGTTGTTCGATAAAGTCGGGGGAGAACCCGGCGACATCCAGAACCTGTGGAATGGCCCGTTCAATCTCCAGCCCCTGATTGTAGTCGACCCGCACACGAAACTCGGGAAAATCCTGTGCAATGCGCTCAAGCCGCATGATGTCGAAGGCGTGATCCTTGAACCCGGTTTTGAGCTTTATCAGGCCGACCTTGTCTTCGCGCAGCCGCTCAAGCAGGGCAATATCCGCGTCGAAATCCGGATTGGCGATGGAACAACTGAGGGGGATCGTGTCGCGGCATTTGCCACCCAGCAATGACCAGACGGGTTGGTCGGTGATGCGTCCGGCAAGATCCAGCAAAGCGGTTTCCAATGCCGCCTTGGCTTCGGTGCAATGCGCGACCGCCCGGGTCGCCTCTGCCATGATGGCAGCGCGGTCTCCGACCCGCCGCCCGATCACCAAGGGCCGGATATACCGGTCCAGCGCCGCATAGGTCGCCTCGGGTGTCCCGGTGAATACGGACCAAGGTGAGGCTTCGCCATATCCTTGCGCTCCGCCTTCCGCCGTAAGTCGCAGCACCACGATTTCACAAGATCCCTCGACCCGCCCGATGCCATGATCGCGCGCCGAAACGACCGGCAATTCCAAATGCCACAGGTCAAAGCCTGTGATGGTTTGCAACACGCCCACGGTGTCCTCCCTATAGTTGAGGGTAGTGTGATGAGTCAGATCTATCATTTCCAATATAAATTTATGCACAAACCATAAGTTTTACTGATATACGTTCTGCATGTCCTCATATTTCCGCCACTATCAGGCCTTTCACGCCACCATCGAAAGCGGCACCGTCACGCGCGCTGCCGAGCTGCTTGGTGTATCTCAGCCCGCAATTTCAAACCTTTTGGGGCAATTGGAGCGCCACACTCGGCTTACTCTGTTCGAGCGCAGCCGTGGTCGGTTGCTGCCAACGCCCGAGGCAACGGTTCTGTATGAGGAGATAGATACGGTTGTCCGCGGCCTTGATCACGTAAATCAGGCCGTGCTGGATTTGCAGAACCAAAAAGCAGGGCAGCTACAGGTGGCTACCAACCATGCGATGGCCTTTGGATTTATGCCCGGTGAGATTGCAAGGTTCGCCGCCGGTAAGCCAAATCTGACAATTGCCTTTCAATCCCAATATTCGTCAAAGATTCAGGAGTGGGTGGTCGCTGGCCTGTTCGAGATTGGAATTTGCGAACCTCCGGTGCGCCACGACGGGCTTACACAGACGCAGTTCTTCTTTGAGATTATGTGTGCGGTGCCTGAAGACAGCCCATTGGTTGACCATGACGTGCTGACACCAAAACGTTTGGATGATGTACCGTTTATCGTCATGGGTTCTGACCACATGGTGAACCGCCGCGCCCGCGAAGCCTTTCATAGGGATGGATCGCATATGCGCATCAGGTGTCATACCGACCTGTTCCGAAATGCGCTGAATATGGTCAAGCAGGGATTGGGGGTGACGCTTGTCGACCCGTTCACATTGTCCAGTGATGACCGGAAGGGATACGTTTTGCGCCGGTTCGAGCCACGAATTCTGCTGGATGTCGTTATTGTAACAGCGGCGGGACGACCTGTTTCCGCGATTGGCAAGCAGTTTCTCAAACAGATATCCGAAAGCATGGAGGAACTGGCTGTTCCGAGTCTTTTTCAGAGGGGATGAATCGTAAAAGTAGCCCGAAGTTTGCTGTTGAGCATTCGCGTAAGTGAATCGCTCTGGTGGGAAACGACTCGGTCCCACTTGTGTCCCCCCTTGCGTCGACGCCTATATGTTGTGTTCGAGTCTCGTTTGCACAAAAACCAGTGGGATGGTTTGGCCGGGGTATTGATCGGTTTGAAGCCAAAGTACGCACTTGTATATGATTTAAGTATATGATTTTGTTGCGTTAAACATGGAAAACTAAAAAAGTTCGGTGTTGAGTAATTTTGTGCTTGCGGCGGTTTGTAGTAAACCTTAGAACCCCCTTCACCGGCGCTGCTGAGGCGCTTGGGACGCGGCGGAAGCGGCGGAGACGCTCAGGATAGACTGGGGGCATCTGAGGTTAT